>DATLUA010000061.1:0-22741 GCA_035533295.1 Elusimicrobiota bacterium
CTTGTGCGCCCGCGTGGTGAGGTAGGCGACAACGCAGGCCAGCATGACCGGCATCAGGATGTTGTAGTCGCGGGACATCTCCAGCGAGAGCACGATGGCGGTGACCGGCGCCTGATAGGACGAGGTGATGACCGCCGCCATGCCCACGATGGCGAAGCCTCCGGCCAGCGTCGTTGACGCGCCCAGCCAGGAGTGCAGAAGCGCGGCCCAAGCGCTTCCGGCCGTGGCTCCGATGAAAAGCGCCGGCGTGAAGGCTCCGCCCGAGCCGCCCGAGCCCAGCGTGGCCGAGGTCGCGGCGATTTTTCCCAGAGTGAGGGCTCCGGATTTCCAGCTCAAGAGCTGGCCCTGCAGCGCCGCGTTGATGGTGTCTTGGCCGGTGCCCATGATTTTGGGCAGGAAAAGCGCGATGAGGCCGACCACGATGCCGCCCAACGCGGGCTTGAACCATTCGGGCAGCCGTTCGTCATGCTCCATCCAATGCTCCACGCCGTTCAAGCAGCGCATGTAGAGAACCCCGAAGGGCGCGCAGACAAGGCCCAAGAGAGCGTAAAGAATCAAATCGAGCGGGCCGTGCCAGGAATAAAAGAGCGCGGGCCTGACCGGCGCGTTGGTCATGAAAACGCTCGCCGTCACCACGCCGGAGACCGAGGCGATGACCACGGCCGGAAAAGACTCGTTGGCGAAATCCTTTAAAAGAACTTCCATCGTGAAGAACACCGCGGCCAGGGGCACGCCGAAGGACACGGCCAAGCCGGCCGCGGCGCCGGAAGCCGCGAGCATCTTCAGGTTGTGGGTGGACACCTCGAGCTTCTGCCCGATCCAAGAGCCGACCGAGCCGCCGATTTGGATGACCGGCCCCTCGGGTCCCGCGCTGCCGCCGAAGCCGATGGTCAGGGCCGAGGCCAAAAGCTTGATCACGGCCACTTTGCCCGGGATGCGCCCGTCTTTTTCCTTGATCGCCTTGTAGACCTCGTTGACGCCGTGGCCTTTGGCCTCCTGGCAAAAATAATGGATGAGGCGGGCGGCCAAAAACGCGCCCAAGGCCGGGAAAAATATCAATCCGGCGGAGCGCCACATCCAGTTTAGGCGCTCGAGGCGGTCCAAACTGATCAATTCAGCCCAATTCGTCAACTCTTCGAAAAGGAAGGCGGCCAAACCCGCCGCGCCGCCGACCAAAACGCCGGAGAAGATGAGCTGCTGGTGGGTGGTCAGGTTGAGGGCGAAATTTGAAACGTCCTGGACAATCGGCTCGAAGTATTGCTTGAAAACGGAAGATTTATCCATGCCGCGGGTTATTTTATCTTATTCGTCCCGAACTTAAAAAACCTACGGACTTTGGAAATTTTAGATGAACTCCGCGGGGAGCCGTTTTTAAAATCCCAAGGTGAGGGAGTAGAGATAGGTGTCGCCCAAATCGCCGAAAGGCACGAAGGCGAAGTCGAAGCCGAAATTCTCGTACTTCAAGCCCGCGCCGAAGGTCGCGCCGGAAAATCCGCCCGCGTCCGTGTTCCGGCTGGCGTAGCCCGCGCGCACCGCAGCGCCCAGATTTTCAGTGAACATCATTGAGTACTCCGTTCCCAGGGCGTAGGACGCACCGTTGTCGCGCGGCAAGTCCAGTTCCGCTGTGACGATCCATTGGGGGATGACGTGGTATGTCGCGCCCGCGTACCACGTCATGGGCAAGGGATCGCCCTGGCCCGCGAAGCCGTACTTGGGCCCCAGATTCCTCGCCCCGCCGCCAAGCGAGAATTGATCGCCGCAGCGGTAAAGCGCGCCTAAATCCGCCGCGTAGCTTGACGCCCCATAGCCGTCCAGGTTGGACGTGATGTATTTTCCCGTCGCGCCCAATGAAAGCCCGATGCGTGGAATTTGATAGCCGTAGCTGAGCGCGTAGGCGAAATCCTGCGAGCTGAAGTTCCCGGTGGGATTTTCCGACGTATCGTAGCCTTCGATGCTTCCCACGGACAAATTATAGACCGCCGCGCCCAGCGTTCCGAACTCGTTCTTGGGCGCGGTCGATTTCTTGTCCCAGGACAAGAGCGGCACGGCCAAAGCTCCGAAGTCGTAATTGGCGCCCTGGAAATACTGGTCCTCCATCCCTTCCGCCTGCACGTTATTGACGGCGCCCAAGCCCGCGGGATTGTAGTAGACCGCGTTGACGTCGTCCGCCAGGCCCGCGAAGGCGCCGGCCATGCCCGAGGGCCGCGCGCCGGGCTCGATTTCCAGAAACTGCGCGCCGCTGGTGCCCTTTTGCGACGTTCCGAAGCTCCACGCCGGAACCCACGCGCACGCCAGGAGAAGAGCCGCCGGCCAGACTCGGACCAAGCGCCGCGTCATAACCCGGACCCCTTGATGACCGCCATCTTGAAGAACGCCTTTTGGCCGCCCACCTTGAGCTCGCCGAAATAGACCCCGCTGGCCACGTCCCGCCCGGCGTCGTTGGTCCCGTCCCAATTTTGGTAGTAGTAGTTCCCGCCCGAAACGTCTCCCAAATCGATGTGGCGCACCTTGGTCCCCACGACATCATAGATGTCGATGGAGGCGGCGCCGGACATGCCGGGAGGAATCGAAATTGCGATCATGGTCCCGCGGACGGTGCATTGCGAGCCGCAAGAACCGCCGGCATGCTGCGGCGTCACCGTTTTTTCCGTCAAATCGAAAGGATTGGGGAAGTTGTGCGCCGAGAAATCGGTCGCGCCCGTTCCGCCGCTGATGAGCGACTGGTTGCTGTCGAAAAGGACGTAGGTCGAGAAATGGTTCACGTTGATGGTGATGGTGTGGTTGACCGCGTCGATGACGGGCGGCGATCCCGTCACGTCCTGCTGGAGCACGTAGGCGTTGGCCAGCGCGTTATACCAGTAGACGTTGAGGGACGCTGGGTCCGTCACGCTCGTCGAATAGGCGACGGTGAGCTGCGCCGGGCTCGAAAGCAGCGTGCTGACGCCCAGGGGGAGGAAGATGTTGTAGAAGGAAGAAAGCGGATTGACGCTGGGCGGCACTGCGGCGACCGCGGCCACGAGTTCCGCGGGATAGGACGCGGGCGAATGGCTCAAGGATTCGATTCTTTCCGCGCCGGGAGAAATTCCGGAAGGAGACGCGCCCGACGTCAGCGTCTCCTGGGCCAGCTGCAGGGTCACCTGGACCGAGGAGGCGACGCTCACGTTGAAGGCGTCGGCCGGCAGCGTGACGCGCCCGGCCTCGCCTTGGGCGAGGATGTTGCCGCCGATGTAGTTCTGGATGTTGGACTGGCTCAAGCCGCCGACGCCGACGTAGAAAGTGACCGTGCTTTGCGCGACGAATTGCGGATTATTTTGATCCAAAGAGGAGGGATTGGCCACGTTGCTGTAGCCCTGCAGGCGCAGCGTGAAGCTTGATTCCGAGACGCCCGGAACGTAAAATGCCGTGACCTCGCTCCGGTCCTGAGAAATGGCCACGTCGCTCAACGCTCCCTGGGCTGAAACCGTGCTGAGAAGGAGGCCCGCATTATCGTCATCGGCGGTTTCATCGCGCAAAGGCTGGCTCAAGTCGAACTCGATGTCGAAGCCGTTACCCTGGCGGAAGTCCTTGGCCATGACCAGCGGCGGCGAAGGGCGGTAGACGATGTTGAGCGTCATGGGCGCGGTCGAGGAGAAGACGATATTCCGGGCCTCTGCGGGCGCCACCATATTGCCGTTGGAATCAAGCAGCAGAATTTCATAAGGCGTTCCGACTTGGAATCCGCTCACCGAATAGCCCGTGACCGTCTGAGCCTGAGCGTTGGTCTGCAGGGTTCCCACCAGCACGCTGCTTAAATTCTGCGTCGCCGCCACTAAGGTTTGGATTTGGCTCGTGCTGGGGCTGCCGCCGTTGGAAGTCGTCAAGGTTCCCGACAAAGTCGAGCCCTCGGACAGGGTCAGAGAACCGACATTGACGAAGGCCGAGGAAATTAAAACGTTCTCCTGGAACGACGAGTAGCCTTGGGAGACGACCGTCATGCGGTAGGTTCCGGTCGCGAGGCTTGGAATAGAGAAGTTCCCGTTCAAGTCCGTGTCTAATTGGATGTCCCCCAGGGGCGTCCGCGTCGGAGGAACGCCGACTTTCTGAAGGAACACGGCGGCGCCCGGCTGGGACACCTGAACGTCCTTGTTGCCTCCGTTGTTGAAGGGGATAATCAGCGACGGTCCGCCCGCCGGCGCGAGAACTTGACCGCTGATGGAATAAGCGGCCCGAGCCAGGGAAAAATTCAGCGTCGTCACGCTGCTGACGTCCACGGAGGACTCGATTTGCTGCTCGTAGGGCGGCAGGAACTCTCCTTGATGCTCTTGGTCGCCGCGATATGCGGCGTAAATATCGTAGTAGCGCACGTTGGGATCGAGCCCGTTCAAGGCGTAATAGCCGTTGCCGTCGGTGACGGCCGAAATCTCCTGGGATCCGACGCCGGCGCTTCTCTGGGAAATTCTGGCGATCATGTTGATGTTGGCCAGGGGATTCCCGTTCGAGTCCGCGACGCGGCCGGAAATCTGGTCGCCCAGAAGAGCGTTGATGGTTCCCACGTCCGTCACCACTCCGCCCACGACCTTGACCCCAGAAATACTCGACGCGACCAATCCCGCGCCGCTGACGGAGGGGCCGTTTTGAAACGCCATATTCACGTCGTAGCTTCCGGGAAGGAGCCCCGCAATCGTTCCCTGGCCGTTGGAGTCCAGGACCAAAGGCCCGCCCTGCGACTGGGCGGAGCCATAGCCGCCGTTGAACCACGGATCGGCGACGGCCTGAATCTGGAATGAGGACGGCAGGAGGCTCGCGTTGTTCTGCGTCACGCGCATGAACTGCACTCCGGCGGAACTCTTTTGCTCGATGGCGACCCGGAACTTTATGGTCCCGCTGGGAACGAGCTGCACCGATTGGCCGATCAGGCTTTGTCCGCTCACCGTCACGGCCAGGGGCGCGGCTGCGTAGGCCTGCGGATAGCCGCCGTCCTGCGCTTGGATGAGGTAGCTGCCGGGAGGAACTTGGGGGAAAAGGAAGGACGCCGAGGCGGAATTGTTGAAGGAAACCACCAATTGCTGCCCGACCTGATTGTTGTTTTGATCCGTCAGGCGCAGATATATCTGGCGGCTCAAAGGCGTCTGCGCCGGGGCCAGGACGCTGCCGGAAATCGAGTAGCCGCTGCCCACGGGGAAGGAGATCCCGGCAACGGGGCCGGTGACCAGGACGACCTGGGAGAACTGTGGAATGGAATCCCCTGAGGAATCCATTTGGGCGTTGTTACGCAGCTGATAGAGCCCGGGGGGAATGCCCGAAAAATCAAAGGTTCCATCGGCGCCGATGGTCGCCAAATAAACGTGGAAAGGATTTGAGTTTCCCTGATTATTGGACCCGCCGGTCATCATGTCGGAGCAGTTGGAAGGCGTTTGAAGCGTGCCGCCGTAAAAGCCGCCGTTGTTGGGTCCGGCCGGCAGGAGCTGCATCTGCGCGGCCGAGAGCGTGACGCCGTTGGACGAGCCCATCACGCAGTAAGCCACGGTCGAAACCTGGGACAGCCAGCCTGCGGCGGAACTGACCATCACGGAGAATCCGCCGGGCTCCGGCACATTCAAGGCGCCGGAGAAGGACAGGGACCCGCGGACGGAATAAGCCGCTCCGGACATATTGAGGTTGACCGCGGTCGTCGTGGCCGCCGAAATCGCGGCGGGGACTTCGCGGAAAATTCCATCGGCCTTATCGAAGGCGTCGATGGTGTAGAGGCTGGGATTCAGGGCCGGAAAGACCACGGTCGCGGTGGCTCCTGAGGACGTGAACCCGGAAATCTGCGTTATGTCGTCGAAAGACTTGGCGTCTCCCAGGTTGTCGTTGTAGCCCAGGGAGACATTGCCGAAGCCGCCTCCGGGCACAACGAGGGTGACCGCCAAACCGTCGTTGGCTGGGTTCATGACGAGGCTCGCGCTGCCGGATCCTCCCGCGACCACCGCATTCTGGACGCCTCCGACGAAGCCGGGAAGCGAAGACTTCAGGAAGTACGCCCCGTCGGGCAGGCCGGAGATGGTAAACGTGCTGGAGGTCTGAGTCGTGCTGGTGGCCAAGTGCACTGAAATCCCCTGCCCCGAAATCGCGGCCGGGCCGTAGGCGTTGATCTGCACGCAAAAGCCGCTTCCCGCGGCCGCGCACGTGGACGAAGCGGACTCCTGCGAACTGTCGCCCGTGACGGTCATCGTGCCGGAAATGACTCCGCATGTTTGCAGAGTTAAATCAAAGCCTCCGGTCGTTGAAGCGCCTACGTCCGCATCGCTGGAAATGAAAACCTCGCTTGAAACGCCCACATAGCCGCGGCTTTGGGCCGTGACGGTCCAGCTTCCGGGCGCCAAGCCGAAAAGCGAGTAGACTCCGCTCGAGGATCCGGAGGGAACAAAAACGCCTCCGTAAACGCCGCCCTGGCCGTTGGACGCCCCGGTAAGAGCCGCTTGGACGGAAATTTGCGTGCCGGTGGAGGCCGCCGTCGGCAAAATCGCGTAGCCGTAGACGTTCGCCTGCTTGCTCAAGGCCAGCGGCAGTTCGACGATGGAGCCGGATGACAAATTCACATTGAGCACGCGCGTTGAAACATTGATGGAAGGCAGGTTGACGTCCACCTCGTAGCTGCCCGGCGGCAGGAACAACTGGGTCCACGTGCTGGCGGCCACGCCGAAGCTTTGGGCGCCGTTGTCCGACTGCGCGCTGCCTTGCGCGAAATGCAGCACCGCGCTGGCGGTGTTGGAATAGCTCGCGTCATGCGCGGAGACGCCGCCCCATATCTCGCTGGGCGCCGCCTGGGAAAGCGAGGCGGAAACCGCTATATAGGAGGGCACGGGCAGGGTCAAGGAGCCTATGTTGGTTCCCGCGGAGGTAGCCGCGATGTTTGAGGTCCCGGTGGCGATATTGACCGGCGCTCCGGAAACCAGCAGAGTGGAACTGACTTGGACATTGTAAATTCCTCCGGTTTGCAAACCGGGAATGACAAAATTGCCGTTGGCGTCGGCCGCCGCGAAATTGCCCGGTCCGATATTCGGCCCCATGACGGAAACGGAGGCTCCTGCGCCGTTGCTAACCGTTCCGAAAATCGAGGCGCCGGCGCTCACCGAGATGGAGAGCGCCGTGTTCACCGCGGCGCCGCCGCCGGCGATGATTTCGACGTAATAGGTGCCGGAAGAGACGAAGCTGTTGGGATAAACCATATCGTTGAGCCCGTTCCAAACGAGAGTTCTTCCCGGATTGCCGGAGCCGAAGAAATCCGCCGCTTTCGGTGAAAAAGACGCCGGGTTGCTGGAAATAACGACTTCCCAACCCAGTGCGGAGTTAGATAGGCTGAAGTTGATGAAAGCGGTTCCGCCGGCAGGACTGTTCTGGGTGATAACCGCATTGAGAGAGCTTCCCAAAGTCCCCGTGTCGACCGAAACTCCCGAGATGGCCGCGCTGGAGGCCAAAAGTTGGACAGGGCGGTACGCATACGCGCCGGTTCCCATCACGGTGGCGGAGGCCGACAAATTTTCATACGCCGCCGAGGTCGAGGTCTCAAAAGAGAATCCGGAACTCTGCGAAGCGCCCTGAGGAATGGTAACCTGAGATCCGGGGAAGAAAATCGCGCTTGAATCCGGCGCGCCGTTGACGCTGCCGGAGAGCGTCGCGGTCACGGCCGAAGCGGCCGTCGTGGACACCCCGCAGGCGTCGGTCACGGCCAAGTACATGGTCGGCGAGCTTTGCAGCGGTCCAAGCGCCAGCGGATTATTGGGAACAAACGCCAGATTCGCGGCCGGGCCCGGCGCGAGGCTGATGGATGGGAGCGCCCCCGCGATGGGCTTTAAATTTCCACCCGGGCCACCCTGGACCTGCACCGCGAAAACCTGCGGTCCCTGCGCCGCCAGTCCTGCCGTTGGATGACCCTCGTATACGAACTGGACCGTGTCGCCAACATTCAGCGCGGCCGAAGCGGTGTAAACCATCCAATTCGCTCCCAAAAAAGTGTTGCCGATCTGGCTGGGATTAAACTGCATGCCGTATGAGACGGACGAGACGACATGCACGTACCCAGCGTTTAGCGGCGGATCGTTGGCTGAATCCTCGCCTTGCAGGCTGCTCCAGCCGGGCGGGATGTTCACGGCGATCATGCCTCCCTGCTGCAAGCCAACGGTTCCTCCGACAACGAAAGAAATCGTGGCCGTCAGCACTTGGCAGCCGGGCGCCGAAGCGGGAGAAATGGTCGCCGCGCCTTGCCCGTCGCCGGGATTCCCGACGGCAAGGCCGTTGAAGGTAAACGTGTTGGAGCTCGCGCCGACCGGGAAAGAATTCTGCGCGTTGCCGGCGGCGTCGGTCGCGCTGCTCACGATAAGGTATTGGTGCCCCGCAGCCCAGACAATGCCGCCATAGGACCAAATCCCGCTTGAAATCGACGCCGAGAAAAAATTGGGGCAGGCCGCGTTGAAACTGTTGCTTACCTGGTTATAACAGTCAGTGGGCACTGAGATGCTCAGGTCCTGGATATTGAGGGAAACCGCCGCGATGGCGACGCCGACGCCATCCGCCGCGGTTCCCGAGATGCTCGGCAGGGCCGGAACTTGGCTGCCGTTGCCCGGGACCCCGATCCAAGAGGTCGGCGGAGTGTTGTCGAATATGAAATTCGAATTCGCCGCCGGGTATTGCGTCTGCCCCACTGAATCCGCCGCCCGGGAGACAATTTTATAGGAAGCGCCGCTTTGCAGGGCGGAGTTCAGAGCTCCCACGGGCCAGCTCCACGTGCCGGAATCGGCTCCGACGAAACTGGCCGCGATCCAGGTCTGGGACGCCGTCCAGACGCTCCCGTTCCACCACGTGCCGGTCGAAAGCTGTTCAATCGCGATGGATACGGACGCGATGGTCGAGGTCGGGCTCGCGGCGGTGCCGGAAATGGCGGCAAGACTATTGATGAAAGAGCCGTTGACCGGGGCTGTGGCGGCGGAAGTCGGTAGGCTCGCCCATTGGATGACGCCGCCGGGGTCATCGGCATATTGCGGCCCGGTCCGCGCTCCGGAATCGTCGCGCATCACGAGGGAGGACGCCGCGGTCAAGAGGCTCGCGTTGATGTTCGCGCCGATGCTCGTGTCCGCGAAATCCACGCCGGAAAACGTGCTGTCGAAGACGCCGACTGCGCTATTGAAGTTAATCGCCGTGGCGCCGGGGGTAAGCGCGGCAAAAGTCATGGAGTCTATGGAAAGAACGGCCGTCGGTGCTTGCACGGCGATGTCAAGGCCGAACGCGGAACCGCTCACGGCGACGGAGGAGAAACCTAAAACGCCCGCATTGCCGGCGTCCAGGTCGATGCCGCTTAAGCCGCCTTGGACAGCGTCGTTTGAGAGCGCGATGCCCGAACTCTGGGCCGTAACGTAAACCGAGGGGGACGGGCTCGAGCCTTGCAGCGTGCTGCCGCTGATCATCGTGCCTGTTGAGGCGCTGATGACCGCGGCCGTCGAACCCTGGATGTATGAATTCGTGACGCTGACGCCGGCAACTCCGTAAATGCCGAGGCCCAGCCCGTTCGACGTGGCCGTTGTGGCGCTGACCGTGGAATTGCTGGCCGGCGGGTATGTGCCGCAGGGGTTTAAAGTGATGGCGGGACCGGTTCCTCCGTTGGCAATCCAATCGTTGGAGATCGTGGTGCTGGCGTCTCCGCTGTCCAGAGTGGTGTTCGGCCCGGAATAAACGACGGTGCTAAAGCTCACCGTGTCGTTGGAGCCGTCGCAGCTGAAAGTGACGCCGCCTTTGGCCGGGTTCGCGGCGGAGATATACGAATGCGTCACCGTGTTGAAAGTGTCGGTGTTCGAGAACTGAATCCCGAAGCCTCCGCTGACGTCGGCCGTCATCGTGCTTTGGCTGACCGTATTGTTGTTGGCTCCGGCGTCAAAATACATGGCGAAGTCCGTGGCCGTTGCGCTCATGTAAGAATTGGATATGTTGTTGGAACTGCTGCCGCCGATATAGACGGCCACGGCGTAGCCGCCGCAGAGGCCGCCGCCCGTGGTCACGGTGCTTCCCTGCACGGTATTGGAGTTGGCGCCGCCGTTTAAGTAAAGGCCGTTGCCGTTGGAGTCGGAAACATAATCACCCGAGAGCATATTGTTGGAGGCATTTTTGATGACAAGGGCGCCCGTCGTGCAATTATTGCCTTGAAGCCCGGTGACGGTGCTAAAGCTGATGGTGTTGAAGGTCGAGCCGCCGTCGATTTGCGCTCCGGCGTTTCCGGAGTAAGAGTTGGAAATAAAACTATTGGCGACGATGTTGCCGGAGGAGGCGCCGGTCAAGTACAGCGCCGGGGCGTTGGAATTGCCGAAAACGGAGAGGCCGCTTAACGTGTTCGAGACGGCGCCCTGAAGCAAAACGTCCGCGCCGCTGATGACTCCGGAGGAATCATTGATGACGACGTCGCTGATGACCACGTTCGGGGATGAGATTAAAACGCCGTCCGTGAGAGCGGGAAGAGAGGCGAGCGCTATCGTGACGCCCGAGATGGTGACGCTGGCGTTTTGAATGTCGAAAACAGCCGTATCCAAGGTATTCTGCAAGGACATGTCGACCGGATAGGTTCCCGAAGTGATGATGAGCCTAAATCCGTTGGTGTTGATGTTATTGATGGTGACTTGGCTCGGCTCAAAATACTGCGCGTTTGAACTGATGGCGATGCAGTAATCTCCCGATAGCGTTGCGCCTTGGAGATTATTGATGACGTCCTGGATCGAGGGGGAGCTAATTGAAGGAACATTGGCGACGCCTCCGGAGCAGGACGCGGCTTTAACTGAGGCGGCTGCGGCGCAGATAAGAGCCGCCGCCAGAGCCCACGAAGCCCTCCAGCGTCTTCCTTCCTTAATAGTCATAGCTCACGCCGAACATGTAAGTCGCCGTCGTGAACGCGTACTGATAAAACTCCTGGAACTGGTCGTTGCTGGTCCCGCGGCCGTACTGCACGTTGAACACCAGGCCGAAATGCGGCGCCATGGGGTAGCTCAAGGTGGTCTGCAGCATCCAATTATTGGTGTAGAGGTCCTGACCCAGGTATGTGCCGCTCGCGTCTTGAATAGGGCGGTGGGGATAGCGGTCGTACCACCACGTCGCGGAAATCTCCCAAGAGATGGGGTCGGCGTCCGGTCCGATGAAAAGCTTGAAGCCGGGAGTCAAAGTGAGCTGCCCGTAATTGTAGAAAAGCGGGATGTATTGGGATTGCGACGCGTCGAAGCTGTTTTGGTTGGAGCTGTCGTAGAGATAATTCACCCCGAAAGAACCCAAAGCCTTTACGCCGGCCTCGATTTGCCACGGGCACTGGAGGCTGCCGCCCAAAATGGTGGTGACGTCGGTCCGCAAAGGGCTGTCCAAATTTCCCGACGCGTCCACCAGATGCTGCTGGGGGTAGTCGGCATAAAGAAAGCCCGCCTGCCCTTGCGCCACAAATTTGTCCTTAATCGGAACGTCGGCCGACACGGTCAGAAGCACGTTCCGGCTGTCCAGCACGTAGTCGCCGACCAACTCACGGGCTAAGCTTTGCCCTTGGAACTCGGTCGCCGCTTGCGACTCGAGAGAGGTGTAGTTCGGAAAATGAACGGCGTAGTAGTCCGCGCCGAAACGGATGGAAAAGGGGTCTTTGTAGACGTACTCCGCGGAAACGCCGGCGTCCCATTGATAGTAGTCGTAAAGCCCCTGGCCCAGTTGCTCCTGGGTGCTCTGCTGCAAAAACTCATACTTGAAATCTGAGTAGGGCTTGATGCGCCAGTTGCTGCCGTCGGGCGTGTAGATGGCCTTCACCGCCGCCTCGTTGTCCCACTGGGACTGGAAGAAGGTCCCGCCGCCCACCAAGTCGACCACCTGGCGGGTGCCGTTGTAGGACGTCATCAAGGATGGCAGAACCGACCAGTTGTCGTTGAATTTGACCGCCGGAGCGACAAAACCGTTAATGTCCGTGGACAGGGAACTGTTTTCGCCGGTGTAAAAATTCTGGCCGCCCAGGAATTCCAAGTCATAGAGCGGGCTCACCATCACGCGCGGCGGCCGCTTGATGGGCTCCGCCAGCGGCAGCGACAAGATGTCCGGACTCATCAGCATTTGGGCCCCTCCCCAAGCCGTCCAGCAGCACAGCGCCATGCCCGCGCAAATCCAACGGCGCGCGGTCCGCCTCACTGAATCAAACCAGATTGCACGAAAATCTTGGGCGAAACCACGAGATCAATCGAGCGCCCCTGGAACTCCGAAGCCGTGATGATTTGCTCGAAATTGTAATTAAGAAGGTTCTGGGTAAACGACGTGCCGGAAGTCGAACCAAACGCGGAGTTGGAGGCGATGAGCCCATCGTTGTTGATGATGTAGTTGTCGAACTTAAGGAAAGTCCCGTCACCGTAGGAATTGTAGACCGTCTGGTGGATTTGTCCGGGGTCGGGGAAGGTCACGTTGGTCGTGACCAAAGGAAGGGCCGTCGTGAGACTGGCGCCCGTAATGGGGTCTGAGGTGGTCGCCGCCGTCGGGCTATAGGAGCCGTAACCCGTATGGTAGGTCTCGATGCCGCTGCCGCTCCAGCCGGATTTTAAGTTCCCGTCCACGTAGAGGCCCTCATTATCAAAGAGCGTCGAATAGAACGCCTCGCCGGAGGTGAGCGTCTTATAGGAGTTGGTCAGCGGATCGAAGTATGAGGTCACGGCCTCGCTGGCATCGCCGCTGGAGTTGTTGTTGAGGTTGACCAAGTGGCCGCCGCTGGTGATTTCCTGCAGAGAGTCCGTTCCATTGGACCAATACGAATGGTAGCCGGTCAAGTAGTACTGCGGAGGGGCGTCCGGCGTGCCCGGCAGTTCGCGCAGAGCCACGCTGATGTCGGGGGGAAGAGTGGTGTTGAACGTCCCCAGGTAATAGAAATAGTTGAGGCTATTTTGCCGCTCGTCCAGCACCACCATCTTGACCTGGTCGGGTGAAGGCTGCATGATGTACTGCTCGACCCGCACCACGTGGCCTGAGACGTCAATGAGGGTTTTTCCTTGCTGGTAGTCGGCCAGCCGGAGTTCTTTTTCGGCCTGCGCCTGGATTTGTCCGCGCGAAATCTCGAAATTCATCTCACGCTTCATGCGCGCGTGGAATCGGGCCGCGGCCATGCGCGCGGCCGAGCGGCCAGGCAAGCCGCCCAGGCGCGGCAGGCCCTTTAAGCCCACCCGCGTGCCCTCGTTGGGATGCAGAAGAAGCTGTTGCCCCTTGCGGTCGGTAACGGCCAAAAGCCCGCGGTAGAGGTGCACGAGGGTCGTCCCGCCGGCCAGCACCTGAATCTTGAAATGCGTGCCGCGCACGGCGCAGACGCTGGTGGGTGTTCTCACCTGAAAACTGCGCGCCGGGTTGTGCGTGACCTCGGCCCGCAGGACGCCCAAGAGCAGGGACATGAGCGCGAGGCCCGGCTTGGTCACGTCGAGAGTAAACGTGGAGCTGCCGCCAAGCTGGACCTTAGAGCCATCCTTGAAAATAACCGTCGCCCGCGCCAAAAAGCCGGTACTCAACTCGTCTCCCACGTTGAGCACCGCCGGAGCCTGCTCCACCTTGACCCAGTTTTGGGTGCCGGCCTCGAGCACCCGGACGCTGCCGAAATAATCGGCGATGGTCGCGGAGGCGCGCGCGGACAGGCAGGAAAAAACAAGGACCCCCGCTGAGGCCATTATTTTTGCCGCGAGCTTACGCCAAGACCGAATCCGAGTATGGCTTGATTTCATTCAGTGGAACACCCGATAAGTTTAACGGAAATGCGAAGAAAGTCAATGGCGACTTTAGTCACATTTGTTTCATAAATTTGCGATAATTTCGGCAAAGTTCATGACTCTAATTGACCTTCGATCCGACACGGTCACGCTCCCGACGCCGGCCATGCGCCGCGCCATGGCCGAGACGGAGGTGGGAGACGACGTGATGCGGGAAGACCCCACCATCAACGAACTTGAGTCCACCGCAGCCAAGCTCCTAGGCAGAGACGCGGCGCTCTTCGTCCCCTCGGGAACTTTCGCCAACCAATGCGCCATTTTGACCCATACGAACTCTGGCGACGAGGTCGTACTAGCCGAAAATTGCCACGTGGTTCAGCACGAAGCCGGGGCGGCCGCGCTTATTTCCCGCGTCCAACTGCGTCCGGCAAGCCCTGGAAGCCCGCATCTTTTGCCGCAAGACTTGGCCGAGCGCATCCGGGAGCCGGGCGATATCCACTATCCGCGCACGGGCTTGGTGTGCGTCGAGCAGGCGACCAGTTCCGGCACGGTCATTCCTCTGCGAACCCTGGCGGAAATTCATGAACTCGCCTCTGGACGCGGCATCCCCGTCCACATGGATGGCGCGCGCTTCTTCAACGCCTGCGAGGCCCTGGACGCGGCACCGGAAAAAATGGCGCGGCACGCCGACTCCATCATGTTCTGCCTCTCGAAAGGGTTGTGCGCGCCGGCGGGCTCTTTGCTCGTCGGCAGCCGGGAATTTATCGACCGCGCCCGCGTCAATAGAAAGCGTATGGGCGGCGGCATGCGCCAGGCCGGGATTTTAGCCGCGGCGGGTTTGGTGGGCCTCAAAGATGTTCGCCCGCGACTAAAAGAAGACCACGCCAAGGCCAAGCTGCTGGCCGATCTCATGCGCAAGATTCCAGGCATGGAAATCGCGCGCGGACCGGAAATCAACATGGTTTTCGCCCGAATCAAGATGCGAATTTCAGCCGAAGAACTCATCCGCCGCCTGGAAAAAAGCGGCGTGCGGATTTTCCCGCCCGAAGGAGGAGTCTTTCGGTTCGTGACGCACCAGCAAATCGACGAAAGCGGCGTACGAAAAGCCGCCGCCGAGATCGCCGAAGCCTTGCGGGCCTAGCTTTTTAAGCCCGGCCGGTGATTTCGATGAGGTGGTAGCCGAACTGGGTCTTGACCGGCCCCTGCACCTTGCCCACTTCCGCGCTAAAGACCACCTTGTCGAACTCGGGGACCATCTCGCCGGGCCCGAACTCGCCCAGGCTTCCGCCCTGGCGGCTCGAGGGGCAGGTGGAGTGTTTCTTGGCCATCTCGGCGAAATCCGCGCCGCCCTCGATTTCCTTCTTGATTTTCTCGCACTCTTCCTGGCTCTTGACCAGGATGTGTCGGGCTTTGGCTTTAGGCATGGATTCCTCCTCGAACGGCGAATTTGAACGCGGCCTTAGTCTAGCAAATTGACTGGGCCGCCCGTTTAAAGACAAAATGATGGCGCCATGATCAAATCAACGGCCGTTTACACGGGCGGACTGCGCTGCGAAGTCACGCACGAACCCTCCGGCTCCCGCGTCGAAACCGACGCTCCCAAGGACAATCAAGGCAAGGGGGAGAAGTTCTCGCCCACCGATTTAGTGGGGGCGGCTTTGGCTAGCTGCATCCTGACCACCATGGCCATCGTGGCCGAGCGAAACGGCGTCTCGCTCAAGGGAGCCACGGCCGAAGTCGAGAAGGAAATGGTTTCAACGCCGACCCGCCGCATCGGCTCCTTGCGCGCGCGAGTGAGCTTCCCCGCGGGCGTCGCCAAGGATCAGCGCGCTAAGCTCGAGCAAGCCGCGCAGCATTGCCCCGTGCACAAGAGCCTGCACCCCGACGTTGACGCCCCCATCGCCTTTGCGTATCCGGACTAATCCTTGGACATCGAAGGCTGCCTCGAAGTTCTTAAAGCCGTCCTCGAGGACCGCGGGCTCTTGGCGCAGGTCCCCGAGGAAACGCGCATCGCGTTTTTAACCGCCGCGGGGCGCGTCGCCCACCCGACCCGCCTGGAATCCATCAAGCTCTCCCGCCAAATCCGCGCCCAGAACCGGCAGCAACTCGAAGTTCAAGATCGCCGGACCCGCGCCTCAACCGTCATCCGCCGGACCCGCGCGGCCGAGGTCTTCGTCGCTCCCGCGCGCATTTCCCCGGATGAAGCGCCGCAGGAAGATCGCGAGCTGCGCCGCCCGCGCTTTTGCTACGTCTGCAAGGCCGAGTTCCGGCGCCTGCATTTTTTCTACGACTCCATGTGCCCGTCCTGCGCGGAGTTCAACTACGCTAAGCGCCACCAAAGCGCGTCCCTGGCCGGGCGCACGGCCCTGGTCACCGGCGCGCGTATTAAAATCGGCTACCAGACCGCGCTCATGCTGCTGCGCGCGGGCGCCCAGGTCATCGTCACCACCCGCTTTCCCCGCGACGCGGCCCAGCGTTACTGCCGCGAGCCCGATTTCGAGGCGTGGCGCGGACGCCTGCAGATTCACGGCCTGGGCCTTAGGTATTTCCCCAGCGTTGAGATTTTCGCTCGGTATCTCTCAAGCTCCCTTGAGCGGCTTGACATCCTCATCAACAACGCGGCCCAGACCGTGCGGCGGCCTCCGGCGTTTTACGCCCACTTAATGGAGCGCGAGACCTCGCCCTTGGACGAGGAACCGCCTCGAATCCAGGCGTTGCTGCAAAACCACGCCGCGTGCGTCGCGGCGCTTTCGGTCCAGCCTGCGCGCGAACCGGATGAGGAGTCCGGCGCGAACGCCGCGGTCGGTGTCTGCGGACTGGCCCCGCGCCGTCCGGACGCCCCGGGCGTGGGTCTGCGCCAATCGGCGCTCATGTCCCAAATCAAGTATTCCATGGACGACGCCCAAGCCGCGCCGGAGCTTTTCCCGGAAGGAAAAACGGACGCCGATCTTCAGCAGGTGGACCTGCGCGAGAAAAACAGCTGGCGGCTGACCTTGTCCGAAGTTTCGACGGCCGAGATGCTGGAGCTCCAACTCATCAACTCCGTCGCGCCCTTTATTCTCTGCTCCAAGCTAAAACCGCTCATGCTCCGCGACCGCACCGGCGAGAAGCACATCGTGAACGTCTCCGCGATGGAGGGCAGCTTCTCGCGCGGCACCAAGACCGACAAGCACCCGCACACCAACATGGCCAAGGCCGCGCTCAACATGCTGACGCTCACCTCGGCCCCCGATTACGCCAAGAGCGGGATTTTCATGAACGCGGTGGACACCGGCTGGGTAAGCGACGAGGACCCCGCGCTGCACGCCGCGCGGAAAAAGGACGATTTGGATTTTCAGCCGCCCTTGGATGTCGTGGACGGCGCGGCCCGGGTCTGCGATCCGATTTTTTCGGGGCTTTTAAGCGGCGAGCACTCCTGGGGAATTTTCTTCAAGGACTACAAACCCACCGCCTGGTAGCCGTGCGGCTTGGCCCGGCCGCGCCGCCTATTTCTTAAGAACGTCGCGCAGGGCGCCTTCCAATTCCGGGAACAAGAACCGATAACCCGCCCTCTGGGCGGCGCGCGGCACAAGCTTTTGCCCCGTGAGCAGCATCCCCGACATCTCGCCCAGCAGGAGCTTGAGCGCGAAAGCCGGAACCGGGAAGACCGCGGGCCGACGCAAAACACGGGCCAACGTCCGGGTAAACTCTGCATTGGTAGCCGCCTCCGGCGCGACGGCGTTGACGGGGCCTTCCAGCGCGGGATTTTGCAGCGCCGCCTGGATAAGCCCGACCGCGTCGTCGCGGTGAATCCAGGGAAACCACTGCCGCCCAGAACCAAGACGCCCGCCGAAACCCGAGCGGAAGGGGAGAAGCATGCGCGCCAATGCCCCGCCGCCCGGCCCCAGCACCACGCCGAGGCGCAAGACGGCGACCCTGATGCCGGACTCCCGCGCCTTGAAGGCTTCCTGTTCCCACTGAGAGCAAACCTCCGCCAGAAAATCAGTACCGACAGGCGCATGCTCGTCAATGTCCTCGTCGCCTCCGGGCCCGTAATAGCCCGCGGCCGAGGCGTTGACCATAACTTCGGGGCCGTCCTTCACCCCAGCCATGGCGTCGACCAGAACGCGCGTGGCGTTGAGGCGGCTTTCCAGGATGATTCTTTTGCGTTCGGGCGTCCAGCGGCCGTCGGCCACGCCCGCGCCGGCCAGATTGACCACGGCCTGTGATGCAGCCAAGGCCTCCGGCCATTGCCGGTCGCTCCAGGAAAGCGCTTCCACCCCGGATTTTCGCGCCGGTTGGACTTTGGGCGCGTCGCGGCTTAGCAGGACCAAGGAATGCCCGTTTCGCACGAGGCGCTCGACTAGGCGGCTTCCGATAAATCCCGTCCCGCCGGCGATGAAAATTTTCATGAGCCCTTCCGAAACACTCGCTGTTTTTATAAACTTTGCCCGGTGATTATAGAAAACTGGTATCTTTGCGCGGCGGCATCATTTTTAGAAGGGCCTTTACGTTGCGACTGCGGAGGACATGGATATGATGAAAAGGGGAACGCGGCGCGCGGCGCCCGCGGCCGAAGAATCCGGCGGCGCGGTAGAAACCGTTAAAACAACCAGGAAAACGGCCCGGACCAGAGCCGCCTCAAAAAAAGCCGTTGACGAGGTCCGCGTGGACTACCCCCAGGACGCGGAAATCGTCGTCTCCACCCACTACACCTACAGGATTAACGCGGCTCCGGACGCCGCCAAGGTGGAGGTTTCCGTTAACGGCGGAGACTGGCGGCCGTGCCGCGAATCGCTCGGCCTCTGGTGGTTTGATTGGCACGGCTACAAGCCCGGCTCTCACGTCATCACGGCGCGCGCGGAAAAGAAGAGCGGAAAATTCGCCGTCTCCACGCCCCGCCATTTCAAGGTCAAGATTTAGACGGCCGGGCCTCGAGCGCATGGAATATAAAGACTACTACTCCATCCTGGGCGTCAAAAAGGGCGCCTCGGCGGAAGACATCAAACGCGCCTACCGCCGCCTGGCCAAGGAGCACCACCCCGATCTCCAGGGCGAAGCTCACAAAGCTAAGGCGGGGGAGAAATTCAAGGAAATCAACGAGGCCTACGAAGTTCTTTCCGATCCCGAAAAGCGCGCGAAATACGACGCCGTCGGGCCCGAGTGGGCCAACGCCGCGCGGCATGAAGCGCCCCGGCCGCGCTCCGGCGGCCGCGCGGAGCAATTCTCGGGCTTCAGCGACTTCTTCGAAGAGCTCTTCGGCGGCGCGGGGCGGCGCGGCTTCGGCGTCTCTGACGCCTATGCGACCGAGCCCGAAACCGGCCGCGACATCGAGGCTGAGCTGCCGCTGTCTTTGGAAGACGCCTTCGCGGGGGGGGACAAGAAAATTTCCATGGCCGTGCCGGCGCTGTGCCCCGCCTGCGGCGGCTCCGGGCGGGCGGGACGGAGCTTTTGCCGGACCTGCGGCGGCGTAGGGGAAACCCAGCGCCAAAAGTCCATCACGGTTCATCTGCCCAAATACGTCGGCGACGGCGTCAAGCTGCGGCTGCGCGGTCAGGGCTCCCCCGGCGCCGGCGCGCGCGAGGCGGGCGACTTGTTCCTACGGGTCAAGCTGCTGGCGCACCCGCGCTTCAAGGTCTCCGGCAGCGACGTCGAGACCACGATCACGCTGGCGCCGTCGACCGCGGCTCTGGGAGGCGAGGCGGAGCTTTCCACGCTCGAGAGTTCCCTGCGCATCCGCATTCCCGCGGGCACGCACGCCGGGCGGACCTTCCGAGTGCCCGGCAAGGGGCTTTCCAAGGGCGGCGGCGCGCGCGGCGACTTGTACGCCGTTGCGCGCATCGACATCGCGGAACGCTTGAGCGACCAAGCTCGCAAGCTCTACGAACAGCTGCGGGAGGCCGGCGGATGAACGTGCCGCATGAAAAAATCGCGGACTTGGCGGCCAAGCTCGGCGTCGACGCGGATTTTTTGGAGCGCTGCCTGGAGGAAGAAATCGTCATCGAGGCGAACTGGATCGAAGAGGGAGATTTGCCCTCCGCCGCCGCGACGCGTATGCGCAGCCTGCAGAGAATTTGCCGCGCGCTCGACATCGACGAATTCTCGGCGTCGCTCATTCTTGAATTGCGCGAGCGCCTGGAAATCATGGAACGGGAGCTTGATTTCCTGCGCACCTACCGGCATCCGTCCTAGGCCGCGAAGTTGTAGAATAAACGCGTCGCTCAAGATGGCTCGGGAGGCTTGGCCCATGAAACGCCTTTGGATTTTATCCGTGTTGATTCCGTTCTCCGGCTGCGTGCGCTTGAGCACCTATCGGAAGCTCCAGGGCCGGCAGCAGGAGACCGCGCAGAGCCTGCGGGTGTCCCAAAGCGACAACGCGAAGCTTCAGAAACAGAACGACGCGCTCTCGTCCGATCTCGATACGGCGCGCAAACAGATGGCGGAGCTCGTCTCGGACTTGAAGTCCGACCTCGCCCAAGCGCAGGCCGGCATTGCCGCGGCGATGAACCGCCTCAATGGACAAAATGCCGAGAGTTCCGGAGCCGAAAAAACCGTCGCGACGCCCGCGCCGGCCGCAGTCAGCAGCGCCAAGCCGAGTCCGCAATCCGCAGCGACGGCTCAGCAAACCCAGGCAGCGAAGCAACCTTGAGTTGCCTGGAAGTCATCCTTCGCGAAGAGCGAAAATCGACTCGTCATCAGCGAAGGGCGGCTGAAAATAGCGAGGGAGAAAGCCATCTCGATCCGTCTTCGAGAGCCAGCTTGCGATCGCGCAAGCATCCACGGCATGCGGCGTGGTGCAAGCCTCCTCGACCGCTTTCTCGAGATCGAGATTTTGGGCGACAGCCGCCGCCTCGGCTTCCTCCTTCGATTTGAAGAGAGGATCGAGCCAAGTCTGTTTGTCGCGCCTGACGAGGTAGAGAGGCGGTGCGATGAACATTAGGTTGGTCTTAGGAGTCCTTTGATACGCTGTATCTCGCTCGGCTTGACCTGAGCTTGCGCCGCGAAGTCAGGCCAGGCCTCGACGACTTCCCGGACCTGCTTGAGGATCGACGGCGCTTCGCCGATCCCGAAGCGATCGGCCGGCGCCAGGCAATCCTCTTTCTCGATGTTGGCGAACTTCCCATTGACGGACATCAGATGCTGGCTCGTCCATTCGCCCTGCGGATTATGGGCAAAGGTGATGTCGTAGGCGGGAGAAAACTCCCACGGTCCGCCTTTCTTGAGCAGGAACGAGAAATTCTTCGTGTGGTCGTCGCAGTTGCGGCCCATCACGTTTAGGGCCATGCGCCGAAACGCCTCAACGTCCGCCTCATGGCCGAGCTTGAGCTGGCGCATTGTCATGAACAGCTGCTCGTAGCTGTTGGCGGATTTTTTCTTGAAGTCGAGATGATCCATGGCACAGAGGCTTTGAAGGTGGTGCTTTGTCCCGTCATCCTCGCGATCGAAGCGTCTCGTCATGAAATGAGCCCGGTCATTCTCTTCGAGTAAGCGCGACCCCCATTAACCTTGTGGCGTGGCGAGGGTTCAAAAAAGAAAAACCCCGGCCTTTTGGACCAGGGTTTTCGCTCGTTTCTCGTCGAGAAACTAACTCAAATGGTTGCGGGGGCTGGATTTGAACCAGCGACCTCAAGGTTATGAGCCTTGCGAGCTACCGGGCTGCTCTACCCCGCGACGATAGCGTAGCAAATGCGCGCGGGGAAAGCAAAGCTCGCATCCCAGACGGAACTCCAAGGGCCGCGCCTATGCGCGAAGCGCTCAGGCGCCGCCCGCGGCAATGACGTTTTCAATGCGCCGGTCGGGAACCAGCCACATCACCGCCACCGAGACGTACCCCGCGTAGGCCAGCCGGACGTCCCAGAACGCCGCCGCGATGGCGAGCACGTAGATGACCACCGAAACCATTCCTTTGATATCGCGCCCCAAGGCCCGTGACAAGGCCGAATCCGGCCCGTGACGGCTCATCAGGCAGTGCGCCAGCGCCCAATAGGCGCACGCCGCCATCAAGAGAACAACTCCATAGAGGGCGACCGGTCCACGCACGAAGAAGTTGCGTCCCATCCAATTGGTGGCGAACGGGACCAGCGAGAGCCAGAACAGCAGGTGAAGATTGGCCCACATCACGCCGCCGCCCACGTGCTTGGCGGCCTGGAAGAGATGGTGGTGGTTGTTCCAGTAAATGCCGATGAAGACGAAGCTCAAAAGGTAGCTCACGAACATCGGCCCGACCGCGCGCAAAGACGCCAGACTCGCGCCCTGGGGGGCGCGCAAGCCCAGCGCCATGATCGTGATGATGATGGCGATGACCCCGTCGCTGAAGGCTTCGATGCGCCCCTTGGGCATGGCCGCTATTGTAGAAATTCCCGGGGCGTTTGACACCGGAACCCAAGAGAAGTAACGTGAAGGCGGCGCCATGACAGCACGGGCGAAGGTCCTTCTCATCGATGGCTCAAACGTCGTTCACGCGGTTTTCGGGTTCTGGCCGGAAACCCGCGAGCAGCAAAATTTAGCCGCCGAGGATTTTATCGCCGCCCTGTCGGATTGGACCGACAGACAAACGGACTGGGACGTCGAAGTCGTCTTCGACGGCGGGACGCGCCCGTTGGGCGCGTCCCGGACGCCGCCAGACCTGCGGGTCGTCTTCTCCGGGCATGCGAGCGCGGATGACGTTATCTTGGAGCGCGCGCGGGCTCTTCGCTACTTCCAAAAACGGGTCACCATAGTGACCTGGGATCGCGCGCTGGCCCAAAGCGCGCGGGAGGAGGAGGCCAAGGTTCTCGATCCCCAGAGTCTCTGGCGCGCCGTCTCATCCGGGGCGCGTCTGGGCGGCTGGGGCGCGAAATAAAAATTCCCCATTTTTTCGGCCGATTTCGTGTTATACTTTAAGGGACGGGGGACAACCCCCGCTAAGACGCACATGCAGCATCAAAGAGGATAAGAAAAGCAAAATGGCTACAGGTAAAGTGAAGTGGTTCAACGATCAGAAGGGGTTCGGATTCATCACCCCCGATGACGGCTCGAAGGATCTTTTTGTCCATCATACGTCCATCCAGGGCAATGGATTCAAG
>DATLUA010000062.1:0-12022 GCA_035533295.1 Elusimicrobiota bacterium
ATTTATGAGGTCGCCATGACCCCGGGCTGACGGGTCGTCGAAAGTAGCGCGCGGCCGGCGCGCCTCAACAGAGGCGCCGCCACGACGAGGATTTCAACCTCGGCCCAGGACGCGCCCAAATTCTACTTTCGATTTTTCTGGGAAAACGCCGGACCCCTTGCTCTCAAGCCGGGAAAGTTTTACAATGGAGCCAGAGTGGCCATGAAATCGGAAACCGCCGCGCATAAAGTCGAACTGACCCTTCTGGCGCCCGGCTTGGTCAAAGCCAAGGTCGTCCAAGGCAAGGGCCTCTTCCGCGTCGGCACCGAGAAGCGCCACGGCGAGGCCAGCTCGGTTTATTTCGAGCTCAACGGCCGCCGGACCTTCGACATCGGCAACGACTGCGACACCTGCCACTTCTGGTTTCGGGCCGTGGAAGATCCTTCCAGCGCCCTGCAGAAAAAAGCCACCAACCTGCCCAAGGCCATCCAGATGCCGCGCCCCGTGGACGAGGCCATGGCGCAGGAACTCGCCCCCTTGCTCGAGCTCATGGAGCGGGGCGAGTATTTCCTTTTCGAAACCTCGGTCAACCTCGCCGGGCCTTACCAGTCCGACGATGAGAGCTCGTATTTCTTCAACAGCGAGTTCATGGAAATCTGGGACATCGAGGACCCCAAGGAAGAGGGCCTTTTGTCCGGCTGGGAGCACTATGAAAGCCAGCGCCCCAGAATTTTCCGTCATGAGGACGCCGGCATTTTGGAGAAGCAGTACGATTTCGTCATTCCCCTGGTTCCCCGCGCCACGCTCAAGGAAGAATACGTCAAGCTCTACCAGTCCATGATCGAGGGCGGCGACCGGCCGCGGGTGCTGGTCTACGCCTTCTACCAGCGCGCCATCCCGGCCACGGTCAAGCGCGGACAGACGAAGAACCTCCACTCTTTCTTCGGCGGCTTCGTCCTGGACGGCCACCACAAGCTGGCCGCCTACCGCCGCGCCGGCGTCCCCGTTCCCCTCATCGTGGTCCTCTCCCAGAAAGCCAGCAAGTACTTCCTGCTCAAGGAAGAAGGCACGGGCGTGCGGGCCAAGTTCGAGGAGCGCCTAGCCGCGCTCGCCGCCGCGAACTGACGGTTTTTACCCTCTTTTTACTTGATTTCCGAAGGTCCGGGGCTATACTAAGGCCATGAGCGAACTCTCCCTCGCCTCGCCGCGGTGCCCCAAATGCTTCGCGCAGGTCGCCGAGGAAGCCCTCACATGCCCGCAGTGCGCATTTGACTTCGCGATCTTGGAGCAGCCCAAACCCGCGGCGTCGGCTAAGGCCGCCAAGCCGGCCGCCGCGACGCTCGAAGCGGACGCGCCGCCGTTCCCGGTCAAGCCGGAGATAAAGGCCAAACCGGCCCCGGTGTTTCAGCCCGATTTAAACAAGGAAATTCCCTTCCGCTGGTCCGCGCCCATCGAGAAAACCGCGACGAAAAAATCCTTCGTTTGGCTGCGCGCCTTCATGCTGCTGGGCTTCGCCGCGATCGTTTCCCTCATCGGCTTGGCGGGCTTGAGAACCTGGGCCGTTCCCGGCGCGGCGGCGCTGGTGATGGACGCGCCGCTCCCGCTCAAGCCGGCGGCCCCGGCGGCGGTGTTCCCGACCGATCCCTTCGCTCAGCGCGCGCCCAGCCCCGCGCAGACCACGGAAGCCCTGGCCTTGGCGGGGCTTTTCTCGGCCCAACTCCGGGCCATGAATCAGACGTTTTGACCTTTCAGGGAGAAACGGCGGTCCGCCCATCCCACCGGATGGAATCCGGGAACTTGATGACCAAGGGCGGGCGCTTGACGACCAGCGGCTTCTCGGCGGGCGCGGGCAGGGCGGCTTCCCTGCGGATTTCCGGCAGCAGATTGTAGACGTTGTTCCCCGGGCACTCCGTGCGCTCGTAATCCCGGTGGCCCTTCACCTCCGACATCGGGATGTTGTAGCGGGCGTGGAGGTAGCGGAGGAGCGCGACCAGCGCGCTTTCCTGTGCGGCGGTCAGGCGGTCGTTGACCGGCGGGCTAAAATAGCCCATCATGGCGATGCCGATGTTGCCGTCGTTATCGCCCTTGACGTGGGAGCCCACGGCGTTGACCGGCCGCCCCTCGATGATGTTCCCCGCGCCGTCGATGAGGAAGTGGTAGCCGATGTCGTCCCAGCCTCGGCCGTCCTGCTGAAAATCCTGGATGAAGCGGACCTCGCGCAGAGTGTCCTTCAAGGTCATGCTCTGCGGTCCAGCCGTATGGTGGATGGTGATGCGCCAAGGCGCCATCATGGGCGTGTAGGGATTGCGCGTGGGCTGCGCGTGCCATTCCCGGCGCGCGTGGATAAGAGGCGGCATCACCGGCTCCGGCGGGTTTTGCGCGCCCGGCGTCGCGGTCGCGGCCGCCATCTGCGCCGCGGCGTCGTACACGTCGATATCCGAAATAAAGAGCGCCGCGTGGCCTTTGATGCCGCCGTCCATGATCTTAAGCCGCAGGGCCCCCTCTCCGGCGGGGAATTCGGCGCGTCCCCAAAAACGCCCCTTTTGGTAGAGATGAATCTCGGCGGAAACCCACGGCGACCACGCGCCGCCGGGCAGGCGCTTGGAAAACTCGAAAACGAGATTGGAATCCCCCTCGGTGCCTTCCATGAGCACCGTGTCCCACCTCGGGCCGATGGCATCGCTTACGCCGCTCTGGTATAAAACGCGGTTCTTGCCGAAGGATTTTCTCAGCGACAGGGCCAGCGGCAGGCTTTGCCCCGCGAAAGACACCGAGACGCCCTCGTCGCCGGCGGCCCGGGCCGCGCGCGGAACCGCCCATGACGCCAGCGCCAGGGCCAGGGCCGCGGCAAGGCTAGCGGCCGCAGGCTTCTTCCACATCCTTGATTTCCTTGGGAACATGGGTCAGATTGATCGACGCGCCGCGCGTGACCAGGATATCGTCCTCGATGCGCACGCCGCCGAAGTCCAAATACGTCTCCGCCTTCGTGAAATTGACGCTTCCCCTATATTTGCGGCGCATCCGCGGGTCGCGCAGCAGGGCCGCGATGAAGTAGACGCCGGGCTCCATGGTGACGACGAAGCCGGGTTCGAGCCTGGCCACGAAGCGCACCGGGACCTTGGTGGGATTCTTCATGCGGCGCTTCCTGCCGCCGGTCACGTCGTGCACGTCCAGGCCCAGCATGTGCGTGAGGCCGTGAGGATAGAAAATGCGCACCGCGCCGTTTTCGACCAGGCCCGAGGTTTCCCCTTTCAAAAGGCCCAGCGACTTCAAGCCCTCGGCGATGAGGGCCATGGACTTGACGTGCAGATCGGCGGAAGTTTCCCCCGCGCGCGTCATCGCGATGCAATCTTTCTGGGTCTCCAGGACGATGGAGTAGACGTCTTTCTGCCGGGACGTGAAGCGCCCGCCGACCGGGCAGGTCCGCGTGATGTCCGCGGCGTAGCCCTTGTTCTCGGCGCCGGCGTCCACGAGCAAAAGGCCCCCCGCCTTGAGCTTGGCGTTGTTCCGGGAATAATGCAGCACGGCGGCGTTGGCTCCGGCCGCGACGATGCTGGGGTAAGCCAAGTGGCTTAAGCCCGCCTTCAGGCACTCGGCCTCGAAGACCGCCTGAATCTCGTACTCATAGAGGCCGGGCCGGGCCGCGGCCATGACCGCCCGGTGGGCCTTGCCGCTCACCTCGTTGGCCGCGCGCATCAAATCGATTTCCGCGGCGGTCTTGACCGCGCGCAGCTCGTCCAAGGCGTCGCGCAGGACGGCCGCGGCGTTGGGCAGGCGAAGCTCGCCTTTGAAGCGGCGCCAGGACTCGGGATCGGCGTAGCAGCGGCGCGCGCCCCCCCGCGCGCGCTTCAAGACCGGCCCCAACTCGCTCGCGTAGGCGACGTTGGCGACGCCGAAGAGTCGGCGCGCTTCCGCGGGGTCCGGGACGTGCCCGAGCCAGACGCGGTGATGGTTGTCGATTTCAGGAATGAACAAAGTGGACTTCCTGCGCCTGGGCTCCAGGAGCAGGTAGCAGCCGGCTTCCTCCGCTCCGGTCAGATAAAGGAAGTCGGATTTTTGCCGGAAAGGATACTCCACGTCGTGGTTCCGCGCGATGGGCGTTCCCCCGGCCAGCAGGATGGGTCCGTCGGGAAGCCGCTCCATCAAGGTTCGGCGGATCGATTCGTAGTGCATGGCGGTTATTATATAACTCTACTCCGGTCCAACGCGGCGCGTAAGGGCCCTTTCGGCCCGAATTGGAATCTGAAAGGCCCAGCCCGAATTGGGCCATAAGGCTCACGCCTTGAGCGGGCGCGTCCGCTATAATAGGGAGCTCCCAATGAAAAAAATCATCTCCGGCGTCCTGGCGGCGCTCATCGCCGCGCCGTCGGCCGCCTTCGCCCAGGCCGCCGCGGAATTCTCCGTGCAGGCGGACCAAGCGCGGGCCGTCCCTCTTTCCGCGGCGCTCGGGCCCTCGGCTCCGGATTTTTCCCCGCTTTCGACGTCCGGCCTGGCCGATTTTAGCGCGCGCCTGCCGACGGATTCGGATATTTTCCCCGCGACGCTTGGCGTCCGATCCGAAACCACCGTGGGACGAGTTCCCCTGAGCGCTCCGGGAACGGAGCCGCGAACCGCGGCCGCGCCGCCGATTGAAACGGCGCTTCCAGCTCAAGAACTTTCGCGGGCGGCGGCGCCGGAATCAAGCGTCGCAGCGGCGCGCGTGAAAAGAATCTCGGCCCGCGCCAAGCTCGCCCAAGCCGGATATTTTTTTAAAAGCCGCTCCAGTAAGGATATAATGAGCGCGCAAGAGCGCCAGGACGCGTTCTGGGCGGGCGCCGGACTCGCCGCCCGCGCCGAAGCCGCCTCTCCGGTTGAGGCGCCCGCGGCATCCAAATTTGAAAAAAGCATTTCGCGCCTTAGGACGTCTTCATCCAACGGCCCGCGTTCGGCTCTCGCGGCGGCGGCCGTCGTGCCGCTGATTCCCGCAAAAGCCGTCTCGGTCGCGGCCCGGTTCGCCCCCTATCTCAAGATCGGCGGCATTCTTCTCGCCGCGCACCTCGCCAACCGGCTGATCAAGCGAGGCATCGACAAGGCGGGAAGCAAAAACTCGTGGCCGCAGGACAAGATCTCCCTTTATAAATCCGTTTCCACCATCACGACTTGGGGGCTGGGCGTCCTGTTCTCTCTTCCCATCCTCGGCGTCACCTTGAACCACATCGTCGCCGGCGCCGGCGTCACCGGCGTGCTGGTCTCCATCGCGGCCGGGGACGTCATCAACAATTTCTTCGAGGCCGGACGCGTGCTGCTGGCCCGCCCCTTCAAGCCCGGAAACCATATTAAAGTCGGAAGCCAGGACTACCAAGTCGGGGCCCTGGGCTGGCACGATCTGAGGCTGGCCGGCGCCGACGGCGCCGAGACCATCATGCCTTACACCACGCTTTCGGGCTCCGTCGTGACCGTCGCGCGAAAAGACGCGCCGTCGCCCGTCCAAACGGTCTCCGGAGGCCGCGCCGGCCTTAAAATTCTTGCGGGAATCATCGATTCCATCAAGGAGGATCTTCCCGCCGCCCCAAAAAAATCCGTCCTGAAGGACGCCGCGGTCTACCTCGCGGCCGCCGCGGCCGCCTATCTGCGCTTCTTCCATCCCATCCACCTTTTGGCGCCCGTTCTGCCCGGCCTCATGGCCGTGGCCATCGGCGGCGCGGCCATGGTCACGTCCAGGATCGCGCGGCCCATCATGGAACGCATCGGGGCGCGCTTTGGCTGGTCCGATGAGAAGACCCTCGTGGTCAAGGGCCTCTTCCAGGCCGTCCTTTGGCTTCTGGCCGGCGGCCTGGCCTTAAAATCCATCGGCACGTCTTGGGGCGCGCTGGGCGCCAGCCTCGGGTTTGTCTCCCTGGGCGTGGGATTGGTCACCCAGAACATCATCTCCGGCTTCTGGCGCTGGTTCCTGGTCCGCTTCGGCCGGGCCTTCGGGTTCAACTGCTCGCTGCGCATCGGCGACTCCATCTCCAGCAACGGCGTGCGCGGCGTGGTGAGCGACATCAATTTCTACTACATCGTCTTGGCCCTCGCCTCGGGAGAAAAAGCCTATGTCCACTACTCTATCGCCTTCCCCTTCACAAAATTCCCTTCGTCACAGGAACCCAATGCCGGAAAATAGCGTCCTGAACTCGCCCCGGACGGACCTCCGCAATCTCGCCATCATCGCGCACGTCGACCACGGCAAAACCACGCTGGTCGACGCCATGCTCAAGCAGACGGGCGAGTTCAACGTCAAGCCCGAGGAAGCCCAGGAACAGGTGCTCGACTCCAACGAGCTCGAGCGCGAGCGCGGCATCACCATCCTGGCCAAGAACACCTCGGTTCCCTACAAAGGGATCACCCTCAACATCGTGGACACTCCGGGCCACGCCGACTTCGGCTCCGAGGTCGAGCGCATCCTCACCATGGTCGATGGGGCCCTGCTCCTGGTCGACGCCGCGGAAGGCCCCATGCCGCAGACGCGCTTCGTGCTGCGCAAGGCCCTGGGCATGGGCTTAAAGCCCATCGTGGTCATCAACAAGATGGACCGCACCGGCGCCAAGCCGCACGAAAGCCTGGACAAGGTCTTCGATCTCTTCATCGAGCTGGGCGCCACCGACGCGCAGCTGGATTTCCCCGTGGTCTACGCCGCGGGGCGCCAGGGCTGGGCCAGCCTTTCCGACTCCAAGCCCGGAACCGATTTGGCTCCCTTGTTCGAGACCGTCTTGAAGTTCGTGCCGCCGCCCGCGGTGGACCCGGCCAAGCCCCTGCAGATGCTCATCACCATGCTGGATTTCAGCTCCTACACCGGGCAAATCGCCATCGGACGCATCGCCAACGGCTCCATCACCAAGGGCCAGCCGGCCGTGCTCATCCGCGCGGGCGGGCAGACCGTCCCCAGCCGCATCGCCAAAATCGAGAAATACTTCGGCCTGCAGCGCCGTGAGGTCCAAGAGGCTAAGGCCGGCGACATCGTGGCGGTGTCCGGCTTCGAGCACGTCAACATCGGCGAGACCATTTCCGCGAGCGACAACCCCGAGGCGCTGGAGCCCTTGACCATCGACGAGCCGACCCTGTCCATGGAGTTCACGCTCAACAACAGCCCCTTCGCCGGCAAGGAAGGCAAGTTCGTCACGGCCCGCCACTTGAAAGAGCGGCTGACCAAGGAGCAGAAGATCAACGTCGGCCTCAAAATCGAGGCGCTGGAGGGCGAGGGGCGCTTTAAAGTCTCCGGCCGCGGCGAGCTCCATCTCTCCGTGCTCATCGAAACCATGCGCCGGGAAGGCTACGAATTCTCCGTTTCGCGCCCCCAGGTCATATATAAGGAAGAGAACGGGAAGGTCCTGGAGCCCATCGAGCACCTGGTCTTGGACGTCCCCTCCCAATACCAAGGCGCGACCATCGAAAGCCTGGGCCGCCGGGCAGCCAAGATGCTCAATATGGCCCAGGAAGGCGAGACGCGCGTGCGCCTGGAATATCTCATTCCCGTGCGCTGCCTCATGGGATTTAAATCCGAGATGCTGACCCTGACCAAGGGCCTGGGCATGATGCACCACAGCTTCCACGGCTACGGGCCCCGGGAGAACGACATCGCCGCCCGCGGCCAAGGCGTCATGATCGCCAAGGAGAAAGGCGGCACCACGGGCTACGCGCTTTCCAACCTCCAGGAGCGCGGCACGCTCCTGGTCGGCCCCGGCGTGGACGTCTACGAGGGCATGATCATCGGCATGAGCGCCCGCAACGACGACATGGTCGTCAACCCCTGCAAGGCCAAGGCCATGAGCAACATGCGCAGCAAGGCCTCGGACGACGCCATCATGCTCACCCCGCCGCTGCTCCTGAGCCTGGAGCAGGCGCTGGAATTCATCGATGACACGGAGCTGGTCGAGGTCACGCCGCTCAACATCCGGCTGCGCAAGAAAGTGCTCGCGGAAGGCTACCGCCGGCGCTCGGAGCGGGACTAAAAAATTGGTAGCATGGGAATAGTGAACATCAGCAAGGAGGGTTCCATGACCAAAATAAAAACGCCGCTCATCGCCGTGCTCGCCTCTTTCGCCCTGGCCGCCGCGCTCGCCGGATGCGTCTCCATCGGGCATTCCTTCGACACCTCCAAGGTCGGCTCCATCGCCTTGAACAAGACCACCCAGGCCCAAATTCAGCAGATTTTCGGAACTCCCACCCGCACCGGGACCGATGACGGCAACCCCACGTGGACCTTCCTCGATTATAAGATCAGCGTGATGGGACTGCAGCGGGCCAACGACCTCTACGTGAAGTTCAACGCGGACGGCACCGTCAAGTCCTACTCCTTCAACACCAACCAGTAAGCGGGGCGCGCCTAATAGACCCAGCCGGGGACGCCGCTGCTGTCGAGCGGCCCGCCCTGCGGCTTGGCGTTGGCCGGCGGCGAGACCGGGATGCGCTGCTCCAAGTTGGGCGCGGGATTAGGCAGGCTGCCGGTGGGAAGCTCGAAATTCTGGGAGCGGGGCTGGGCCTGCCGTCCCGAGGAAACCACGCTTCCGAACCGGAACCCCAGCGTGGCGTACTGCAGGTTGTTCAGCGGGCCGCTCATGGCCCAGGCGTAGTCCAGGGAAAAGTCGCGCCATTTGACGCCGAAGCCCAAGGTCAGGCCCAGGGCCTGCTGGTGCAGCTGGTAGCCCAGGCGAAAAGCGAAGCCCAGCGGAAGCGCGCACTCGAGGCCCGTGTTGGCGTACCACATCCGCTCGTGCATCAGCCACTCTCCATCCGCGGCCAGAAGCAGCTTGGCCCAACGTCCGGCCGCGAACCTGTAGGCCGCGCCGCCGCGGAAGGTGGTGGGCAGGGGATCGGAGGCCGCGATGTACTTCAAGCTCCCTCCCACGTTCAACGCCGAGAGGCCGAAGCTCAGGCCCAAATCCGGAATGACGCCTAGATATCCGGCGTCGCCGGAAAAAGTCTGCGCGTGGTACTGCTGGACCAAGGTCGAGCGGATGAATTTCCCGGTCACGCCGATGAAATTATTCATCTGGTGCTCGGCGGCGTCATCCTGGCCGGACGGGAAGGAAACCTTGCCGATGCTCTCGGCATAGGAGACGCCGGCGATGATATCCGAACCCGCGCTCATGGAGTTGCTGCTCAAGAACGAGCCGTCGGGATTGGTCTTGTTGACCTGGATGGTGCCGTCCTGGGAATAGACCACGTTGGCGCCCACGCTGGCATAGCCCGAACCGGAAACCCCGGAAAACGAGATGGGCGCCGCGTAGGCGATGTTTTGCAGGGTGTTGCCGGCCAGGCCCGAGTAGAAAGTCCCCTGCACTTCCTGGGACTCGAGCAGGCTGATGCCCGCGGGATTGTAGTAGAGCGCCTCCGGGTCGTCCGCCACGGCCGTGAAGGCGCCTCCCATGCCCAGGGCGCGCGCGCCCAGCGGAATCTCGAGGACGGATTCCGCGGTCACGCCGGGGTTGGCCTGGCCAAAGGCCAAGCCTCCGGCCAGAACCGGAAGAGCCAGCGCCGCCCAAACAAGTTGTCGTGTTCTCATGATGCCATGCGGCAACGTCTATGCCGAACGACTACTTAACGACGACGATCTTCTGCGTCTTTGAAATCCCCGGCCCGTTGATGTGGAGCAGATAAACGCCGCTGGCCACGGTCGAACCGCGCAGGTTCTTGCCGTACCAATCGACGGAGCCCTGCCCCGCGGGCTCGTCCGAGTCCAAGAGCGTCTCCACGAGCGTTCCGCTCAAGGTGTAGAGCTTGAGCGAAACGTGCCCGGGGCTCTGCAGCTGGTATTTAATCGTGGTTTTCTGCCCCTGCAAAGGATCGAAAACGTTGTTCCAGGCCTGCATGTCCGTCGTGTCGCCCGTCAGATTAAGAGCGTCGGAAAGGCCGAAGGAAACCGTATCGTTGAGGCTGTCGGTCCCGAAGATTTCCACTGAAACGGAGCCGACCGCGGGGTAGCGCGCCGCGAACCCCGGCTGTATCTGCAGCTTCCCGCTCATGGAGCCGGAAGCGTCCGCGGTGGAAATGACCGCCAAATAGGAGGGATTCTCGTTGGTCTGGGTCTCGGCCATGATGTCCTGGCCCTGGTCGCGCAGTTGAGCGTAGGCGAAGCCGTACGTCGGCGTCGAGCCGGAAACCGGCGTGGCCACGTCGAAGCTGATGACGTCGTTGTCGTATGAAGCGTTGATGATCTGGCTGTTCAAGGCGCCCGCGGCGCTGTAGGAAACCATCAGCGTGTAAGGCTGGGGATTATTGACTCCGCTGTTGGAATTGTTTTCCGTGGGAGAAGCCGCGATGCGGACGTAAAAGTGATTGGCGCTTGGATTGGTATAGGAGAGAACAACCTGCTGCTGGGTCGTAGTGCAGTCCTGCGCGCTGCACACCTGCACGCCGCCGGGGAATCCCGTGCCCACGCCGTTCAAGGCGGGCTGAACGTCGGCCACCACGTCATGATCGCGGCCGAAAAGCGTGATCCCGTAAGCGGAGTAATAGCCCTGGCCGTCCGAAGACGCCGGCAGCGTCAGCGTGATTTCCACTGGGCCGGGCCCCGCGCCGAAGGTGTAGAAGTTCGTCTGCCCGGCCGTCGCGATGCTCCCCTGGACGCTCGGCGTCGTGGAGACGTCGATGGCGCTCTCGAATCCCTGGCCGCCGGATAAGCCGCTGATCCCATGAGCCGTGAAGGCGTAGTCTACATAGCCCTGCAGATTGCTCGCGCTGACTCCCGCGGCGGCGCAGGCCGGCAGGGACGCCGAGGCAGAGCCGTAGTTCTGCGCCGCGGCGTCCAGCGCGTCCTGGAATTCGCTGAAGCTCTCGGGGTAGGACAGCAGCGCCGTAAACTCCAGCTGATTGGCGCAGTCGACGCCGGAAGCGCTGCTGGCGCCCAACAGTTGGCGGCGGATGTCCCAAAGCGCCTGGCTCAAGAACAGGCTGTCCGTGTGGATTTCTCCGGTCCAGTCGTTGCTCGTTCCGGACTTCAGAACGTCGCAATGGGGGCCTTCGGCGCATGAAACGCAGGACGCCGAGCCGGGGCAGTTGCCCCACTGCGTGGAATTGTCGTCAAGCTCGCGTAGCGGCGTGGAGCCGTAGCCCAACTGCTGGAGCACGTAGGCCGCGATGTTCGGATCGCCCAAGGAGCTCGCGGACCAATAATCGGCGTTGGCCTCGGAAATGGCTCCGGCCTGGCCGAAATTCTGGATGTTCCAAATCTTCTGCACGACGTAGTGCGTGTACTCGTGGTGCGAAACCGTGGCGTCGTCCGCGAACATGTCCGAGGGCAGCGAGTCCAGGCTGTCGCCGAAGAACAGGTCGTCGTGGGCCGGATCGTAGAACGCGTCGGTGAGGTTGTTCACCAGGGCCAGGGCCGTAGTCGGCTTGAGCGTGATGCCGGTGGACCCCAAAGCTGCCATCGTGTTGGCGAAATAATCGTGCATCTCATTCAACTGGTAGTAGAGGCTGATTTCGCTGTGCATGCCGTTGTACGTATAGGAAGACGGCCACCAAGTCAGGTTATCCGAGGCTCCGGAAAGGTTCGGGTTGCTCAGCACCAGGCAGCTCGACGTCGCCACGTCAAAGCCGTAGCCGCCCGAGCCGCCGCCGGCCGCGTCAAGCTCCAGGACCATCTTCTGACCGACTCCCATCGCGCCCTTAAACGAGGCGGGGTAGGTGCCCACGTAATCCGCGATGGGGTTCCCGAAGGAGTCGAAAGCCGTCAGCTGATCGTCTTGCAGGATGCCGCTGGCCTCGCCGCCGCTACCGCTGCTGTTAAAGCCCTGGTTGGAATAAATGCCCACGTTGAGCTCGGAGAAAACGGGCAGGAACTCGACCGCGTTGGGAGCCAGGGCGCTGACGTTGATGGTGGCGAAAGAAATCGAATACGGCGCGTAGGGATGCGGCGAGGACAGCGGCGTGGAAACGATCTGCCACGAGGCGCCGTTATTCTCATAGTGGGCGTTGGGGCCCTGGAAATTGGCCACGCTGACGTAGGAGCCTTGAAGGGTCGTGAAAACTTCGGCGGGCCCCGTGAGACCGGAATAGGCGCCGCTCGCATCGGTCGTGGCGCAAT
>DATLUA010000063.1:0-30076 GCA_035533295.1 Elusimicrobiota bacterium
CCTTTGATCGCCGCCAGCGCCACCCGCGCTTTCAAATCCGCTCCGTGCTTCCTTCGCTTGCCGTTCATCTTCTTTTTCCTTCCCATTGAAGGTCATTTTACTACCTTAGCACGTGGTCGGATTTTTGGGGAGCCCTATAGGCTATACCTATTGGAAAGTTTACCACGGCATCCGCATGACCGGCATGCCTTCTTTCGGACGCACCCTGAGCTCGACGGAAATTTGGCAGATCGCACTGTTCTTAAAGCACATGGACGCGCTCACCCCGGTCGCTAAAAAAGCCTGGGCGTCCATTCCCGGCCAAGCGCCGAAATCATAGGACTTGGCGGAGCGGCGCGGTGAAGTGTCCTGGGCGCGCGGCGTTGCTGGCCGCCCTTTTAATTTTAGGCGCGGCGCGGATTTCCCGGGCCGCGGGAATGTCGTTCATCGATCAGCGCGTCAGTGAGGACAACAGCGGCGTTTGGGCCGTGGCCAAGTCCCCCGATTTCCCGGCCGGCCTGACGGCGGCGGCCGCCTTGGGCGCTTTTTGGGAAGGCGGCGACGATCGGCTGGGAAAGACTCTCTGGCAATGCCTCGACGCCGACGCCCTGTCCGGAATCACGGTGCAGACGATGAAGCTCACTTTCCAGCGCGAGCGGCCCAGCCAGACAGGAGATCCCAATGAATGGTTCAAGGGGCCGCACTCGCAGAGCTTTCCGAGCGGAGACGTTTCCACCGTTTCATCCCTGGTCACTCCGCTGATTTTGGAGTACCACGGCGATCACCCCGCGGTCTACGCCCTAGCGGCCTTGCCCGTCTTCGACATGGCCGCGCGGATGAAGGCCCGCGCCCACTGGCAGACCGACGTCCTGGCCGGCGCGGCCGTGGGAGTCTTGAGCGGCTACTTGGTCCGCAAGCTCAAGGAGCCGTTTATCCTGAGCCTCATGCCGGACGGCGTCGCCGTCGGCGTGCGCTACCGGTTTCGGTGAGACGCGAAAAGGCTGGCCGCCGCGGCGCTGGCCTTGTTGGCGGGGCTTCTCGGCGGCTGCGCCATCTGGGCCAAGCGCGGCGTGGACGTGCGGCCCCCGCGCAAGCTTTTCGTGGCCGTCTTACCTGCGCGCTTCGCGGTCCGCATCCGACGTCTCAAGGAGGTCGAGAACGTCCCCCCGAAAGAGCGTTTGTCTCCGGCGCAGGAGAAAGAAGCCGTCCATCAGAAGGTTGCAGAACTCTCCCGGTTCGTCACCGATTCTTTCGCCGGGAGGATCAAAGACAGCTATTTTTTCGCGCCCATTGACTCCGCCGCCGTGGCCGGCGCGATGAGCGCGCTTTCTATGAGCACGGCCGCGCGGCTTGGCGCGCCCGAGCTTGAGTCCCTGGGCAAGGCCTTGAAGACCGACGCGTTTTTGCGCGTGACAGTGCTGGGCTACGGGCGCATTCAGCGCCGATGGATGTTTCTGCTTCTGGGCACGGGGATGGTGGAGGACGCGATCCAGGGAATCACGGTCGCGGAGGCGGCGGGAAGCGTGCCTGCGGCCTCAGCCGTGGGCGGCGAGGAAGCTCTGCAGGAAACCGTTGAGGATGTGGGCGGTGTTTTTCTCTTTGATAAGTTTTTCACGCCGGTTATTCTAAAAGCCGAGCTTGTGAGCGCGAAAAACGGCCGCGTGGTGTGTGGCGCTGGTGGGCGATGGGCGACTGCAACGGCAAGGCGCTTAAAAAACTCCCCAAGGCGGAACGCTCTGAAAAATCCGTGCGCCTGAGGCTTGTGTTCGAAGCCGCGCGTGACAGGTTGGTGAAGGATTTTGAAAAGGCCGCGCTCAAAAACGAGCTCGCGCCGGCGCGCGGGCGCCCTAGAAGCTCCAGCGCAGGCCCAACTCGGGGCCCCAGGATAGGAAGGCGACGCGGTTGCCGTCCTCGGAGGAGTTTTCGAGCTGGTAGTAATAGTCCAGGAAAAATCCGACGAAGGGACGAATGGACCCCAGCGCGCTGCCCGCGTAGAAAACTCGGGCGCGCGTCTCCAAATTGGACTGGGACAAATAAACTTCGCCGCCTTCCGAGTGCAGGGAGTCCCAGCGGTCGATCCAGGAGCCCTGCTGGGAAAATTCCAGGACCCAGGCCGGCGCGGCCCGCCAGTCCGCGGAGACGGCGAGAAACGGCACGGGAAGCTCCTGCATGTAGAAATCCTCGACCGTGCCCGCCCCTGCCTGGCCGGGAAGAGTCGCGGCCTTCCCGTTGTCGAGGGTAAAATTGAGGTAGTCGTATTCCAAACCGGCGCCCAAGCTCCAGTCCCAGGATGCCGTTTCGGGAAAACGGCGTTGGTAAGCCGCGCGAAACGTGTAAACGTCGGCCCGTGCGTCCAGGGTCTGCCCGCCGGACATGGCCGCGCCGTTGAAATCGGCCGGCGCGCCGAGAATTCCGCTGCCCCGGATGATGGCGGCGCGGCCCTCGAACCAGATCGCGTTTCCAGGGTTGATCCAGTAGCGGATTCGGGCGTCCGGAGCCTCGGAAAGGCTCAGTCCTAAATTGGCGTAACGCAGAATCGTTCCAGCGGCTTGATTTTCGCGCACTTCGACCGCGCCGTGCCCGTCAACGAATCCCGTCATCTCCGAAACGTCCAAATCCCACTGCCCGGCGCGGGGAGACATGAAATCAACGGGCTGGGCGGCGCACCGGACTGCGGCCGCCAAGCAGGCGAAGAGGGCGCCCATGATCGTTTTGCGAGTGCGGTCGTTCACTGGGCCATTTTACCAATTCGCGCGCGTTCGACGGGACACCGCCGCGGCTTGTCTTTATCGTCGCGAATATCTTATAATGGCTGGACCAAGCAATGCGAAAAGGCATGGTCGTTATTTTGTCCGCCCCCTCCGGGACAGGCAAATCCACGATCTGCCGGGAGCTTCTGCGCAAGCGCCGCGACTGCGTCCCCTCTATTTCCTGCACGACGCGGCTGCCCCGAAAGGACGAGAAGCACGGCCGGCACTATTTTTTCCTCGAACGCGAGGAGTTTAAGAAAAAAATTCACCATGGTGAGTTTCTGGAGTGGGCCATGGTTCACGGTGAGTACTATGGGACCCCGAGGCGCTTTATCGATGAGAAGACGGAGGCGGGCTTGAACGTTCTTCTGGCCATCGACGTGCAGGGCGCCTTCGCCGTGCGGCGGCGCATCCCTGACGCGGTCTTGATCTTCGTCCAGCCGCCAACGTGGGAATCGCTCAAGAAACGGCTGGCCGCCAGGCGCGAGGCGCCGGCGTCCATCAAGAAGCGCCTGGCCGCGGCCCGGGAAGAAGTCGAGGCCGCGGAAAAATACGACTACATCGTGGTCAACGACGATTTGGACAAGGCCGTGGCGCAGGTGGAGAGCATCATCACCGCGGAAAGCCTCAAAGCGGGTCGGGGACAAGCCGCCGATTTGGTTTCTCTTTAAAAATTCAGCGGGAGGACGAATGAGCAAGAAAGCGGCGAAGCACGAAGAGACTCAAAACGAGGGATCGGACAAGGCCAAAAGCCTTGAGGAGCTCATTCTCGACTACCGCGGGGAGAAATACGCCGTCGTCCCCGTCGCCTCGGCCTGGGCCAAGGTGCTCCGCCACAGGGAGGAGAACCGGCATCTGACCGCCAACCAGCTTCTGGAGATGGCCCTGAAGGACGTGCTTTCGGGAGAAGTGACCTGGAAGGAAGTCAACAAGGCTACGGCCCAGGCTCCGGAGATGCTCTCCAACGGCGCCGCGGAAAAAAACGGGACGGCTTAGGCCCGGCCTTCTGCCGTGGCCGAGTCCAAGGACGCCGCCCGGGAGCTGCAGGACTTGACGCGCGAGTTGCGCGCCCGGCTGGAAATTCCCGGCGAAGCCGAGGCGAGCTTCGGGCGCATTTCGGCTCCGAAGGCCAAAGCGGCTCCGACAACCGTCGTGGCCGCGGCTGCCGCGAATTCAAAAATGGACACTTCCCGAAAGACGACGCGCCCTCAAACCGCTTCGGGCTGCGTCGGCAAGCGCGAGGCTTTGGAGGCGCTGGCCGTGGAAATCAAGGCCTGCCGCCGCTGTCCGTTGGGCAAAACCCGCCTCCAGGCCGTCCCCGGCGTGGGCTCGCCCGACGCGCGCGTGGTCTTTATCGGCGAAGGGCCCGGCTATCAGGAGGACCGCAAGGGCGAACCCTTCGTGGGCCCGGCGGGCAAGCTCCTGGATAAAATCATGGCCTCCATCGGGCTTTCGCGCGAGACCGTCTACATCGCCAACGCGGTCAAGTGCCACCCCATGAAGGATCCGACCAACCCCGATTTGCGCGGCAACGACCGGCCGCCGACGCCGGAGGAGACCGAGACCTGCCTGCCCTTTTTGCAGCGCCAGTTGGGCGTCATTTCCCCGGACATCATCGTGGCTTTGGGCGCTTCGGCGCTGCGCGTGCTGGCTCCGCAGGCCGAGGGCTTAAGCAAGGTGCGCGGCACGTGGATGAGCTACTCCTTGCCCGAGGGAAAAACCTTCAAGCTGCTGCCCACCTACCACCCGGCCGCTCTTCTGCGCAACCCCAACTGGAAAAAAGACGTTTGGACCGACATGAAGGCCCTGCGGCAGGAATTGAGTCTTCGTGAAAATCGCTGAAGTCGCCTTCCCCGTTCCCCTCCCCAAGGGATTTCACTACCTCGTACCGGAGAGCATGCCGGTCTCGGCCGGTTGCAGGGTCCGGGCGCCCTTCGGGCCCAGGATCGCGGTGGGCACGGTGGTCTCGCTTTTCGACGGCGAGCCGCAGCGGCCCTTGAAGACCCTGGGCTCGCTGGTGGACTCGGAGCCCATTTTGCCCGGCGAGCTCTTGGAGTGCGCCGTATGGATGTCCCGGCGCTACGCCGCGCCCATCGGCGAGTGCATCAGGTCGGTGCTGCCCTCTTTCGTCAAGACGCCCGCGCGCCGCGCCCACGGCTTGCCTCCCGGTTCGCCGCAGGGCGCGACGGGACAAGCGCCGTCCGCGCCCTTCGTGCTGACCCCGGGCCAGAACCGGGCGGTGGAATTTTTGGGCGGGCGCCTGGCGCAGAGAAAATTCTCGGGCGTGCTTCTCTACGGCGTGCCGGCCTCGGGCAAGACCGAGGTCTACCTTCGCCTTATCCGTCGGGCGATCCAAAACGGCGGCCAGGCGCTTTTCCTTCTACCGGAGATTTCCCTGACCCTGCCCTTCTTCGACGAGTTCTCCGCTTCCCTGGGCGTGCTGGTGGCCTTGTGGCACAGCCGGCTGACCCCGCGCCAGCGGCGCGAAGCGTGGCTGGGGCTGGCTTCCGGCGATGTTAAGGTGGTCGTCGGCGCACGCTCGGCGGCTCTCTTGCCCTTCAAGGACCTGCGTCTGGCGGTCTTGGACGAGGAGCAGGACGAGTCCTTCAAGCAGGAGGGCCAGTCGCCCTACTACCACGCGCGCGAGCTGGCCTTTCACCGCGCGCAGTCTTGGAACGCCCTCTTGGTTTTAGGATCGGCCACGCCCTCCTTGGAGTCCTGGAAGATGGCGCGCCAGGGCGCCGTCCATTTCCTCGATATGCCCGAGCGCGTGTCCGCTTCGGCGCGGCCCAAGGTCTCGGTGGTGCCAATTCCCGCGGGCCAGGCGCTTTCAAACGAACTCTTGGAGCGCGTGAAAATCCGGCTGGCTAGGCGGGAGCAGTCCATTTTGCTGGTCAACCGCCGGGGGTTCTCGACCGTGCTGTTGTGTCCCAAGTGCGGCTGGGTCGCGCGCTGCCCGTCCTGCGGCGTCGCCCAAATCCAGCACGAGGCCCCGGGCTCGGGGGCGTTTTTTGAGCTGCGCTGCCATCACTGCTCCCACCGGGAGGCGCTGCCGCAGGCTTGCCCGCGGTGCAGGAACCAGGGTTTGCGCGCGGCCGGCGTGGGCACGCAGAAGGTCATGGCGGAGCTGCGGCGCATTCTGCCTGGCGCGCGGGTGCTGCGGATGGACCAAGACACTCTGCGCGCCAAAGAGGAAAAAATCTACGAACGCTTCAAGGCCGGCGAGGCCGACATTTTGATTGGGACCAAGCTCGTGGCCAAGAGCTTTCACTTCCCCAACGTCACTTTGGTCGGCGTCATCGACGCGGACTCGATGATTCACATGCCCGACTTCCGCGCTTCCGAGCGCGCGATGCAGCTTTTGGCGCAGGTCAGCGGCCGCTCGGGCCGCGCCGGCAAGGAGGGCGAGGTCGTGCTGCAAAGCCTCAAGCCCGAGCATGATGCGGTGGCCAAGACCGTGGACGGCGACTACGCCGCGTTCGCGGACGCCGAGCTTTTGTCCCGCCGCCACCTGGGCTATCCCCCCCACTCGACCTTAATTCGCCTGGTGTGGAGCGGGAAATCGGAAGAAGCGGTCTTGGGCGCGGCGGAGAAGACCGCCGAGGAGCTGCGCGCGAAGTTGAGCCAGGCCGGGCACGAAATCACGGGCCCGGCGCCGGCCGTGGTGCGCATGACCCAGGGCAAGCCGCGCTACCATCTTTTGGTCAAGACCCCGGAGCTCGGCGAAATCGAGCGGGCCGTTTCCGCCGTGCGCGCGTGCCCCGTGCCCTCGGGCGTCAAGCGCAGCATCAACGTCGATCCTTACGATTTGTTTTAGCATGGACTTGGGCTTGAAGGGAAAAGTCGCCGCGGTTTTGGGCGCCAGCGCCGGCATCGGGCTCGGCTGCGCGCAGGCCTTGGCCGAGGAAGGAGCTTCTTTGGCCGTGTGCGGCCGCCGGCGCGCCGAAATCGAGCGCGCGGGCAAGGAGTTGGCCGCCATAACCCAGGTCCTGGCCGAGGACTGCGACGTGACCGAGCCGGCGTCGATGGCGCGTTTTCTAGCCTCGGTTCAAAAGCGCTTCGGGCGTCTCGACATTCTTATCAACAACTGCGGCGGGCCCAAGCCCGGAACGTTTGCCAGCCCGCTGGTCGAAAAGGATTGGGCCGAGGCTTTCGAGCGCTGCCTTATGCAGGTGGTGCGCTGGACCAAGGCCGTGGTCCCCGCAATGGCCGAGCGCCGCTGGGGCCGCGTGGTCAACATCGCCTCCACCTCGGTCAAGGAGCCCATCGACGGGCTCCTGTTGTCCAGTTCCCTGCGGCCGGGCGTCATCGGCTTCTCGAAGACCGTCGCGCGCGAAATGGCGGCGCAAAACGTGCTCATCAACTCCATTCTTCCCGGCTCGATTCTGACCGAGCGGACCCGCGAGCTCGCGGCCGAGCGCTCGAAGGCCTTGGGCATCAGCGAGGAGGCTTTCCTGAAGAAAAAGGCCGAGGCCGTGCCCATGGGACGCATGGGCACGCCGCGGGAAATCGGCGACATGGCCGCGTTTTTGTGCTCAGAACGGGCATCCTACGTGACCGGGGCGGTGTTCGTGGTGGACGGCGGACTCCTACGCTCCATTTGATAAAATAAGCCGCGAGGCGAAATGATGAAGACCCTGCAGGATTCGTTGGAGATTCTAAAGCGCGGCTGCGTGTCGCTGGTCAGCGAGGACGAGCTCAAGAAAAAGCTCGCGCTCGGCCGGCCGCTGCGCGTCAAGCTGGGCGTGGACCCCACGTCGCCCGATCTGCACCTGGGCCACAGCGTGGTCTTGGCCAAGCTGCGCGCTTTCCAGGACTTGGGCCACACGGCCGTTCTTATCATCGGCGACTACACGGCCATGGTGGGCGATCCTTCCGGCCGAGATTCGACCCGGCCGCAGCTCTCTGGCGAGGAAATCGAGGCCAACGCGCGCACCTACCAGGATCAGGCCTTCAAGATTTTGGACAAGGGCAAAACCGAACTGCGCCGGAACTCCGAGTGGCTCAGGGATTTCGTAGCTGAAAAATTGCTGGACACCTTGAAACGACACACGGTGCAGCAGATACTGGCCCGCGAAGACTTCAAGCTGCGCTTGAAGGAAAACTCTCCGCTGACCATGCTGGAAATTCTTTATCCCCTTTTGCAGGGCTACGACTCCATCGCGGTCAAGGCCGACGTGGAATTGGGCGGCAACGACCAGTTGACCAATCTTTTGACCGCCCGCAAGATGCAGCAGGATGCGGGGCAAGAGCAGCAGATCGTGCTGACCGTGCCGCTATTGGCCGGCCTGGACGGCGTCAAGAAGATGTCCAAGTCCTACGGCAACGCGGTGGCTCTGACCGACGAACCCAATGAAATGTTTGGGAATATCATGAAGATTTCCGATGAACTGATGTTTTCTTACTATGAACTTTTAACGACATTCAGCATGATGGAAGCTCGTGCGGCTCATCCGATGGAGGCAAAGAAGAGGCTTGCTCAGACTTTGGTGGAACGTTACCATGGCGCCGCACCCGCTGTCGCGGCGCGGGAATATTTTGAATCGACTTTTTCTAATAAGAAATTTCCAGAAGATGCCAAAGAAATAAAAATGGAAGTGAGGATATCCGGGCCCGCTTCCAGAACATATTGGAGTAGCTATCTTTTCGTTATTGACGCGGCGTCGTCTCGCAAGGAGGCTCAGCGTCTTATCCAAAGTGGGGCGGTCACTATTGATGGTGAGAAGTTGGAGAAAGATATTCTCATTGATGAGTATCTGCGAGCCCGCAAGAACGCAGCCACGCTAGCCCTCAAAGTGGGCAAACATAAATTTTACAGGATCAAAATCTCTTCGTGATGAAAACCGCGGAGAAAAACGCGTCGGCGCAAAATAAAACGTCGGCGGCCGAGCCGCCCCAGCCGCCGCGCACCTTGTCCGGAATCCCCGTCGATCTTGTTTATGGTCCGGAATCCGCCGCGGGCCGAGACCTGCTCGCTGAGACCGGGCGCCCCGGCCAGTATCCGTTCGGCCGCGGCATCAAGAGCTCGGGCTACCGCGTCAACCATTGGACCATGCGCCAGTTTGCGGGCCACAAGGCCGCCAAGGACACCAACGAGCGCTTCAAATACCTTTTGTCGCACGGGGAGACGGGCTTGTCGACGGCGTTCGATCTGCCGACCTTGATGGGCTTGGACTCGGACGACCCTCGCTCCGTGGGCGAGGTGGGCCGCGAAGGCGTGGCTATCGATTCCCTGGCCGACTTCGAGATTCTTTTCTCCGGCATCGACCTAGCCAAGGTCTCGACCTCGATGACCATCAATTTGCCCGCGCCAGCCATGCTGGCGATGTATCTGGCCCTGGCCAAGAAACAGGGCGTCCCCTTCAAGCGCGTGCGCGGCACCTGCCAGACCGACATCCTCAAGGAATATATCGCGCAAAACGAGTACCTTTATCCCCCCGAGCAGTCTCTTCGATTGGTCCTGGACGTCATCGAGTACTGCGTCAAGGAAGTCCCGCGTTTCTACCCCATCTCGATTTCGGGCTACCACATCCGCGAGGCGGGCGCGGACGCCGTGCAGGAGCTGGCCTTTACCTTGGCCGACGGCCGCGAGTACGTCGAGCGCCTGGTCAAGCGCGGCCTCAACGTGGACGATTTCGCCTCGCAGCTTTCCTTTTTCTTCGACGTGCACAACTATTTCTTCGAGGAAATCGCCAAGCTGCGGGCCGGCCGCATGATTTGGGCCAAGCTCATGAAGGAGGAGTTCGGCGCCGAGAGAGAGATATCTTGGATGCTGCCCATGCACTGCCAGACGGCCGGCGTGAGCCTGACGGCTCAGCAGCCGCTCAACAACCTGGCGCGCGTGTCCTACCAGGCGCTGGCCGCGGTCCTGGGCGGGACGCAGAGCCTGCACACCAACTCTTACGACGAGGCGCTGGCGCTGCCCAGCGACGGGGCCGTCATGCTGGCCTTGCGCACTCAGCAGATCATCGCCCATGAATCTGGCGTGACCGGCACGCCCGATCCTTTCGGCGGCTCTTATTATCTGGAGAGCCTCACCGCGGACATCGCCAAGCGGACCAAGGACATCATGGACCGCATCAAGGGAATGGGCGGCGTGGTGCCGGCGCTGGAGCACGGATTTTTTCACCGCGAAATCTCGGAGACCGCCTATCGGCACGAGCAGGAGCTGCACGCCGGGCGCCGCAAAATCGTCGGCGTCAACGTGCACAAGTCGCAGAAAGACAAGACCGTGCCCATCCTGAAAATCCACGGCTCGGTGGAGCAAAAACAGATCCGGGCGCTTAAAAAACTGCGCCGCGACCGCGACGGCGCGAGGACGCGGGCGGCCTTGAAGCGCTTGGCCGACTGTGCGCGCACGCCGGCCAACGTCATGCCGGCTATACTGGAGTGCGTGGAAGCCTACGCCACCATCGGCGAGATCACGGCGTCCCTGAAGGGAGTCTTCGGGGAATATCCGGCGTTTGCCGGCTAGGCGGCCCTGGCCGGGTTTTCGGAGGCCTGGTAGCGCTTCACGACCTGGGCCACTTCTTGGCGCAGGTTTTCCTTGAGGGTTTCGAGTTCCAGATGCTTCTTCTTGATTTCGTGCTCGAGTTCCTGAGTTCTTAACTCCAATTCGTTGGCGCGGCGCAGAAGCTCCTGTTCTTCCCTGAGCTTCCTTGAGCTCCAGTTGGTGATGTCGTCCAGGGCTTTTTGCTGGGACGCGCGCAGTTCCGCGAGCTTGTCTTGGTAGTTTTTCTCAAGCGCAGCTTCCCGCTGCTTGTGCTCGGCGAGCAGGGCCTCGTTCTTAAGTTCGAGTTCCTCGGCGCGGGCCCGGTATTGATCCTCCAACTCCTTAAGGCGCCGGCCCCAGAGCGGCAAGAGCGCGCTTTCCTTGGCCATGACTTCCTGGTAGAGCGTCTCGATTTTCTGGTTGAACTGCTCGCTGTTCTCAAGGGTGGACTTGATGTGCCGGTCGTGCGCGCGCGACAAGTCCTCTTCCTTAACGGCGATGAAGCCTTCTAAATCTTTGATTTTCGAGATTTTAAGCGAGATCTCGCCCTCCTGGGCGGCAATCTTGTCGCGGGCCTTGGCTAGGGCGGATTCGAGCTTCGAGATCGTCTCCGCGAAATAGGTCTTTTCAATAATCTCCTTCTGCTCCAGGTAGTTGCGGCGGTAGGACAGAAGCGTTTCCTCGACGCGAGCGATTTCCGCGTGGAACTCCTCGATGAGGCTTTGCAGGCCGACCGCGGCCGAAGAGTTCTCAATCCAGAGCTTGCGCGCGATTATCTCGAAGCGGCCCCAAATTTCCTTCAAGTGGGAATTTTCCAACTCGGGCTCGGGCGCCTGCGCGCTTAGGGGCTGGCTCATGCCTGGATTCCTTTGGAGCCGGGAGCGCCGGGGTCCTGGCGCAGCCGGTAGGACTGGATGGATTCAAGCAACTCGTGCTTGAGCTTCTCGATGCGGCCGGACTCCTCGTTTAAGTGCGCCTGCCACTGGGCCAGCCGCTGGTGCCAGTCCTGATCGCGCACGCGCAAGCCGTCCTCGCGCTTGCGCCACTCCATGTCGCGGAGGTGGTTGCGCTCCTCGAACTCGGAGAGGCGGGTGAAGAGCAGGCTCTCCAAGGCGTCCAATTCCGCCTGGCGCTTGGCCAAGCCCCGGGACATGGAGGCGTATTCCTCTTCCAGCATGACTTTGCGCCGCGCGAGCTCTTCTTCGGTCGCGTCGAGGCGGGTTTCCAATTCCTCGCGCCGGCGGCCTTCGATTTCCGCGACTTCCTGGGCCCGGCGCGAATCGATTTCGGCCTCGGCCAGACCGCGCTCCAGCTCTAAAATCCTCTCGAGAGACTGCTGGGCCTTGCGGCGGGATTCGGCGATTTCGGCCAGCAACAGGGATTTTTCTTTCTCCCAAATGCCTTCCTTTTCGCCGGCGCGCTTGAGGCCGGTCTCGAAAGAATTAATGGCTTCCTCCTTGCTCACGAGAGTTTTCTCGAGTTCCAGAAACCGGGGCAGCTGCTCCTCGGCTTTGCGGCGCCACTGCGCGATTTCGCCCAAAAGCACCGCTTTTTCCTGCGTCCAGGTGGCCTGCAGGGCCTCGTAGCGCGCCGTAATGAAATTCTCGGCGTGCTTTAAGCGGAAGCGCACCTGGTCTTCGACCGAATCGTGGAAAGCCTTGATTTGGGATTCCAACTCCGCCTTCTGCGACTGGTAGAACTGCTCGAACTGCAGCCGGCGCGACTCCAGGGCGTCGGCGGAGCCCTTGATTTGGACTTCCTTTTCAGAAAGCTCGATGATTTTGTCCGAGTAGGCCTTGTCGAAGCGCTTGCGGCGCTCCTCCTCGGACTGCGCGGCCTGGTGTATCCTAATTTGCGCCGACTGCTCGGTTTCGTCCTCATAACGCCGCGCTTCGGCTTCCAGCGCGTTCTTGCGGCCCAAGAAATCACGCTCCAATTCCTCCTGCTGGCGCCGGAGCAAATCTTCCTTCTGCGAGAGGCCGATTTCGCGCTTGGCCAGGGCCGTCGCGTCGATTTCGCCGGACAAGTGCTGGGAAAGGTATTCCTCTATTTTTCGATAGTATGCCTCGCGCTCCAATGTCTCTTGGGCGCGCAGAGCCATGGCCTCGCGCAGCTCCTTGGCCTCCTCCGCGTGCTTTTGCGCCGCCTCGGTCTTGGATTTCTCCAGAGCGTGCAGGCGCTCCAAGGCCCAGCGCAGGGCCATGCGCGCCGTGTCGATGTTGTTGATGGCTTCGATGTTGCCGAGCGTCGGCTCCTGGGGCGGCCTGGGCGCTTCCATGGGCATAGTTATAACAGGCCCCTATTAAATTTTCAATACAAAATGATAGACTGGGTTCCGGTGAGAAAAGGGCTCTACTTTCTCGTCGGAGCGGCCGTCCTCTTCGCGGCGGCGGCCGGCTTCTTCAAACCGGGCGCTCCCGTCAAGGTCGAGATTCCGCCCGGACTTTCCGCCACCCAGACCGCCCAGATGCTCAAAGAAGACGGCGTCATCGGCTCGGTGACGCTTTTCCGCGCCGCGTCCAAGATTCTGCGGGCCGACAGGAGCTTGAAGCCGGGCCTCTATTATTTCCGCAAGTCCATGCCGATTCTTGAGGTTCTGCGCCGCCTGGAGCGGGGCTCGGACGGCATTCGCATCATGGTGCCGGAAGGCTTTTCCGCCAGGCAGATCGCCGAGCGACTGGAAGCCAACGGCGTGTGCAAGACCTACGATTTCATGCGCTACGTGGAAAGGCGCCGCTTGGAAGGCTACCTGTTTCCCTCCACGTATTACTTCGACGCGAACCAGGCCCCGGCCCAGGTGGCCGCGCGCATGACCCAGGAGTTCCAGGACAAGATGGCCTCCGTTTACGACAGCTTCACGCCAAAGCCCGCGCTCACTTTGGCGCAGGCGGTCACCTTGGCCTCCATAGTGCAGCGGGAGGCCTATCTGGAATCGGAACGGCCCATGATCGCCGGGGTGTACTTGAACCGCCTCAAGCTGCGGATGCGCCTGCAGGCTGATCCCACCGTGCAGTACGCGCTGGGATACTGGAAAAAGGAGCTCACGGTCCAGGACTTGAAAATCGACTCCCCCTACAACACCTACATCCACTACGGCCTGCCGCCGGGTCCCATCTGCAGCCCCGGGGTGATGTCGCTTCTGGCCGTTCTGCGGCCGGCCGACACCAAGGATCTTTACTTCGTGGCCAACGACAAGGGCGGGCACATTTTTTCCGAGACCAACGCGGAGCAGAACGCGGCCAAGGCCGAGGTCAGGAAAAGCCTCGAGCGGGCGAAGAAAGACGGCGGCGCGGCCGACTCGCCGCAGGCGCGGTAAGGCTCAAAGGACGGAGCGGACGTCTTGGTAATTCGCCGGCCGTGATGGCGAACCTTCCTTGATTTTCGTCTGATACTGACGGACGAGCTCGGCGATTTCCCGTTGTAGGCCTTCCTTAATAGACTGGAGCTCCCCCTGCTTTTTCTTGTATTCCGCGGCTAGTTCCTGCTCCCGGGTGAGCAGCCGCTCACGATCTTCATGCAGCTTCTGATCCTCCGCGAGCCGACGCGACTCCCAAGCGTCGATTTCCTTGAGAAGCTTCTCGTGCGCGGCGTCGATGTCCTTTTCCCGCTTGGCGTGCTGGCCTTCGACTTCTTGGAGACGCCGCTTGGCTTCGCCGCCGGCTTCTTCCTGGCGCTTTTCCAGCGCCTGCTGACGGGCCTGGTATTCGGCCTCCAGGGTCTTGTGCCGGGCGTTCCAAGCGGCCTCCAGGGAATCTTCCTTCTCGCGCAGTTCCGCGTAGAAGCCTTCCATCTTCTTGGCCTGGACTTCGTCGCGTTCCGCGGCGGTCTTGAGATACTGATCGTAAAACTCGCGGTTCTGCCGCTCCTTCTCGGAGAGTTCCTGGATGAGCGCCTGCGCGTGCTTCTCTTTTTCCGCTAGGGTTTTTTCCAGGCTGGCGCCGCGCGCGCTCATGTCCTTGATCTGCCGCTCCAAGAACGCCAAGCGCTCGGAATAAACGGCGCTGAGGTTTTTCTCCACGGTCTGGCGGTCGGAGACAAGAGCTTTCTGGCTGGAGATCAGCATCTGATCGGCGTGGCTGACCTCGGACTTGAACTCCTCGATGATGGCCTGCAGGGCCACGGCGCTGGGAGAGTTCTCATTCCAAAGTTTTCCGCAAACATCTGAGAGCCTTTTCCAGACGTCTCCCAACTGCAAGCGCACGTTTTCCACGGGCTCCATGACGCATCTCCTTGACCGGAAGGTTTACCGCCTACCATTAGGTATAACAGCCGTTCGCGATCTTTTCAAGGGGGTTTTTATTGCGCGGGAGTTTCTGCGAATCTCAACGCATATGCGAAGTGCTGTATAATTCACTCCAACGGGCGTGCCCCGCGGTCGCGGGACTCGCGTGTTATAAAAACGTTTTGGGCGTGTAGCTCAGCTGGGAGAGCGCCTCGTTCGCGATGGACTCGGGCGGTTTTATTCGTTTTTTGTCCGAGCTTGATTTTGTCGGTCCGGCCTTGATCGACTTTTCGCTGTTTTTCCCCAGCATGGACACTATATGGACACCAGTTTTTAGAGCCGTTCCAATTCCTGAAGCAAGAGGCGCGGCAGCTGCCGCGCCAGGGCCCACTGACTGCGGGGAAGAAACTGCTTCAATTCTTTCTCAACGGCCTTCGCGCTTAGTCCTGCGGCGTTCTTAATGAGGCTGTCTTTGGCCGCGACGATTTTCCTGACCCCAAGGCGCTCGCGAAGAAGAAAATAGACGTCGTAAAAATCCCGAGGTTCTTTGCGGCGCAGCAGGGCCTCGACTTTCTCCTGGACCATTTCCTCCAAGGCCAGGGATTTGACCGAGTAGGGCGTCCAGAGCGGCGAGGCCACAAGCACGGTCTCTGTCTTGAGGTTTTTGGTCTGGCGCAGAGAAATGTTCCATTCGATTTGGACGGGCCACTCATGGACTTTGGTTTGAACCAAAGCGAACCATCCTCCGCTGGTTGGATTGGACTCTTGAATCTTGAAGTCCAAGCCGGCCGTGGATGCCTCTCTGACCGCGAGCTTGATCCATCCCCCCACATGAAAGGCTTTGCTCCAGCCAGTGAAATCCAAATCCTCGGAGAAACGGGAGCTCTGCCGCAGAAGCCTAAGGGCGGTTCCCCCCTTGAATGCCAGCTTGACTTCTTCTTTGATGCCGCCGAAAAGCGCGGCGAGAAGGACGTGCTGCACGTATTCTCGGGCGACATTGGGCTCCGGCGTCTGCCACTTATCGCGCAGTTCTTCTATCTGGGATTTCGAGATCATGCTTTTCCCTATTGAACCATTTTATAAATAGCGGGCTATCGAACAACTCCAGGCAGGCATTGAGCTTCCCGCGATGGACGCCGTCCGTATTCAGGCGGCGGTTCCAGGGCTCCTTTTTCAAAAACACAAAATATAGATAGTCGGCCAGCGCTTTTTCTTTCTCCGCCATGAGGACGGATTCCCCGTTTATCTCTACGCTGCGATACCCGCTGAAGGCCGAGCGTTTGATGGTGCGGTAAGAGTAGCTCACGCCTCGGGCCTCGAACTCCCGCGTGCTTTTTGTGGTCACGGAAGTAACCGCGTAAACGGTCTCGGGAATCAAGCCGTAATAGGAAAGCGCGGAGGATAGAGAGACATATGACGGTCGATACAGCCTATTGGCAATTACCCAGGTGGACGGCATCCGGGCTTTAACCGCGTAAAGGCCGCGTTTAAGCCTGCAAAGCAGCCCTTGGCGCGTATATCGGATCAGCAGGAATTTGGCCGAGATGGGGCTGACTCCCGCGATGGCCCGAAATTCCCGATCCGTAAAAACCTTGAATCGAGACTGGGTGAGCTTTTGATCGGTTTCTATCCATTTCATATAAGTAGCAATATTGCTACTTAGTTAGAATAGACTAGAAACCCCTTCTTGTCAATACCAAGCACAGGGAAACCCACCATAAAGGCCGCGCAAAACACCGCGAAGCGCGATATGCTGCTTCTCGCGGGTTCTGAAAGATGCTAAAATAGCGGCGTTCAGGTTTCACGATTTAAGACACACGTTCGCGAGCCATTTTGTGATGAGAACCGGAGATTTGCCGACTCTACAGAAGATTCTGGGCCATGCTTCGCCGCAAATGACCCTGAGATACGCCCATTTGGCGCAGGAGCACCTGGCTGCGGAAATGAAGATTTTTGACTCGTCCATGCCCGTGGAATCCCATGATTTCGCCGCGGATGGACACTATATGGACACCAGCTCAAAAACGGCGGGCGTCCAGATGTTGAAAAAGCCTTATAAATCCAGAGCTTTGGGCGTGTAGCTCAGCTGGGAGAGCGCCTCGTTCGCAACGAGGAGGTCAGGGGTTCGATCCCCCTCACGTCCACCAGTTTTCCTTCCTTCATAATGGACATAAGGACGCTTAAAAAACTCAAATCGACAGCAGGCGTGGCCGTTCTAGCGATCTTGTTTTTTTATCCGATGCATGCCTCCGCCAAGGGTTCAAACGAGGCCGCGGAAGAACTCTGTTCGGCGGCTTGGGCTGGTCCGGCGCAGTGCTCTTCCGCGCTGTCTACCAACGAGGCGTCCTTTATGAGCCGGGCGGCTTCTGGAGTTCTCGCCTTCAAGCCTTGCCCCGCCGATTGGCGCGCGAAAAAACGCGGCGGCTGCTGGGCTAAGGTCTCCGTTTTTAAAGATGAAGGCCCGGTCTGGGCCTATGTCGCGCCGGAGGGCTGGCTCGTCGACTCCCGCTGCCTGCGCGATTCTCGCTTTGGCCCGCACGAATTGCTTGGCGCGCTTAAGACCGCGTCGCGCAAAATGAATCCGGTCGCGCCGCTCTCGCAGGGCGGCTGCCTTGGGACCTACAATCCGGACTGAGCCCAGGAGCTGACGGCGCAAGTCTGGAGCCGCCGCGTGGCCGTCGAATGCCCGGCCTGGAGCGCGGCGGAGACTCCATGCGGCGAGGAAACGGCTCAGGATTCCGGATTTTCCGGCGAGCTTGGCGCGGGCGGGGCGGATCATCTCATCGTCATCGAAAACGTCGCGCCGTGCCTCAAGAGCCAGAATTTGGGCCTGTCCGCGTTCCTTTTCCACGAGTTCCTGCATGCGGCGGGAGCCGACAGCGTGCCCTTGAGCCAGCACGACGATCCGAACGTGAGCCAGTACGCTTTTACGCGCGACCGGGTCTACGGCACGGAGTTCTTGTGCTTTTTGCCCAAGAGCCAAGTCAACGTGGTGCAGTGCCGCGACGCCGTGTCCTAGGAGACGAATCGTCCCCGCTACGATTTATGCCGGACGGGTTTCAGCACGGACTTCACCTCCAACCCTCCCGCGTATTTCCTGGAGGGCCACGCGTTCCGTTAAACTTGGGGGTCTAAAGACCGGTTTTTCGGGCCCTTTTGGCCCATGCCGCCTCCCGCCGCCTTCCTTTATAATAACAGGGTCATGAAGGTGCAGTTGAATTGCCGTTTCGGAGGTTTTGCCATGCCCGTTAAAAAAGGAATTCCCACGATTTTTTCTTTGGGGCTTGCCGCCCTGTTGTCCGGCTTGGCCTGCCGCTTCGCGCGGGCCGCAGATTTTGAAGCGGGTTCAGTGGACGCGGTCAGTGGCCTCAACATCCCCGTCAACGCCGCCGAGACCCTTGGCGCCGCGAGCATGGACATGAGCGGCTTAAACACCAGCGGCCTCAATGCCGCCGGCATCAACGGCACGATCCCTGGAATTGCCTCTGAGACCGGTTTGAGCCAAGGTCTCGCGGCTCCCGAAGTTCCAGTTGCGGTTAAGAGCCGAGCGGCCCAAGCTTCTGCGCCGGGGACGCAGGCCGAAACGAAACCCGAAAGCGCGATGAAAGCCGCAGAGAGCCTGGTTGGGCGCTTGGGCGCTTTCGTCAAGAGCGAGACTTCAGGCGCGGCGGGCAAGGCCCAAGGAGTGGTTGGGCAAGTCTCCCATGGGCGGATGATGTTCGATCTGGCGGGCAAGAGCGCTGACAAGTCCGTTTCCATCGGGATGGACGCGCAAGAGGCCGCGTCTCAAAACTCGGCTATTTCCTTGCAGGCGACCGCGCCGATTTCGGCCGGCGGCAAAACCGTCGTTCCCTCCAATTCGCTCAAGGCCTTGGAGGGCGCGTGGCGCCTGGTGTCCGGCAACGGCCCCAAGCTCATGGAGTTAGTCGTCAAGGGCGACGCGGTCCAAATGCGCTGGCCGGAAATGGGTTATAACACCGGATATGATTTTTCCAACATAAACGGCCCGGCGATCATCGACAAGCCTTGGCGGGGCGGCGTTCTCGCGCCGGGAGGTCTCATTACCGGCGAGACAACGACGACCTTTAAGGACGGCAAGCTCGTGATGCGCAACGTTAGCACGGAAACGCACGCGATAAGAATTCCCGAGCAGGTGGTGACGACTAAATCCCTTGAGGTTCAGGGCGACCGTCTCATCCAGACCGAGGAGATGGCTCTTTATCGCAGGCTCTTTTTCTACTTCGGGCCCTACAGCGTCCGGACGACCTTCAACACCACCAACCTCGACAACTCCAACTTCGGAAAATCGTCGGCCGTTTACGAGCGCGTCGTGACCGAAAAGAAACCCTAAAAAGTAAAAGAGCGCTTCGGATTAGGCGGGCTTGGCCGGCTGAGGCGGCAGGTCCAGCTTGATGTGCAGTTCCTTGAGTTGCTTTTGACCCACGGGGCCGGGCGCCTCGCTCAACGGGCAGGTGCCCTTCTGGGTCTTGGGGAACGCGATGACCTCGCGGATGGAGTCTTCCCCCCGCAAAATCGCGATGAGCCGATCGAAGCCCAAGGCGATGCCGCCGTGCGGCGGCGCGCCGTGCTCCAGGGCGTTCAAGAGCAGACCGAACTTCTCTTCCTGCTCCGCGGGCGAGTAGCCCATCAGGGAAAGGATTTTGCGCTGGATGTCCGCGCGATGGTTGCGCACCGAGCCCGAGGCGAGCTCCGTGCTGTTCAAGACCAAGTCGTACTGATGCGAGCGAATGTTGCCCGGGTCGGAATCGAGCTTGGGCAAGTCCTCCGCGAGCGGCGCGGTAAAAGGGTTGTGCGTGAAGGTCCAGCGTTTTTCCTCGGGTTCCCACTCAAGCAACGGGAAGTGCAGGACCCAGTAAAAGGCCCAGGGCTTTGTAAGCGCGGGTTTGAGCTTGGCGATGAGCTCTTTTCTGAGCGCGCCCAAGGCCGGCGCCGCGACCGCGGCCTTGTCCGCAGCGAAGAACACCACCGTGCCGAGCTTGGCGTTGGCGGCTTTTTCGATGCCGGAGAGCTCCTCGGGTTTTAAAAACTTGACGATGGGTGATTCCGGGCCCGCCGCGGTCCATTTGATCCAGGCAAGGCCCTTCAAGCCCAGCCCTTTGACCATCTCCGTCAGCTTGTCGATGTCGGCGCGGGAAAACTCGTGGCTGACCGCAATGGCGCGCACCACGCCGCCCGCGCGCGCGGTTTCGCCGAAGACCTTGAACGCGCTCTCCTTGAATAGCTCGGTCAAATCGAAAATCTCAAAGCCGTAGCGCAGGTCAGCCTTGTCCGAGCCGTAGCGCCGCATCAAATCCTCGTACTCCATGCGCGCGAAAGGCGTTTCCAGGTCGGTGCCCATGGATTCCTTGAACACGGCTTTCAAGAAGCGCTCGACCACGGCGTGGACGTCTTTTTCCTCGACGAAGGACATCTCCAGGTCGATTTGCGTGTGCTCGGGCTGGCGGTCGGCGCGCAGGTCCTCGTCGCGGAAGGCCCGCGCCAGTTGATAATATTTTTCAACGCCCGAAGCCATTAAAATCTGTTTGAAAATCTGCGGCGACTGAGGCAGGGCGTAGAAGGTGCCGGGGCGCAGACGGCAGGGCACCAGGAAGTCGCGCGCGCCCTCGGGCGTGGCCTTGGTCAAAATCGGAGTTTCCACTTCCCAGAAGCCCAGAGCGTCCAACTCCCGGCGGACAATCGCGCCGACGCGGTGGCGCAGGCGCAGGTTCTCGCGCATGCGCTCCGAGCGCAGATCAAGGAAGCGGTACTTGAGACGCGTCTCCTCGGAAACGCCCGAGGCCGAATCCACCTCGAAGGGCAGGGTCTTGGCGGTGTTGAGAAGAGTGATTTCCTCCGCGGCGATTTCCACGCCGCCGGTGGGAATCTTGAGGTTCTCGGTGCCTTGGGGCCGCGGGCGCAGCGCGCCCAGCACGCTGACCACGTGCTCGGAGCCCAGCTTGGAGGCGGCTAGAAACGCGGCCGATTGCTCGGGGTTGGCCACCACTTGAATGAGGCCCGAGCGATCGCGCAAATCAAAGAAGTAAACCCCGCCGTGGTCGCGCCGGGCGTGGACCCAGCCCGCCACGCGCACGTGGGCGCCGACTTGGGCCGGGCGTAGATCACCGCAGGCGTGAGTGCGGTAGGGGTTGGCCGCGTCCAGGGCCGGCGTCGGGGCGTGATCCGGGCTTAAAGTTTGGCTCATCGCAGTGCGCTTGAGTATAGCGAATCGGCGGCGCGGCGGGCAAATGTCTGTCTAGGCCGCGAGCGCTTCGATGGCGCGGACCAATGCGGGGACGGTTTCGGAGGACGTGGGCAGGGCCAACCGGGAATAGCTTTCGGACATGGCGCGGCGCTTCTCCGCGCTTTGCAGCGCCGGCTCCATGACTGGAAGCAGATCGGCCTCAAGCCGCTCTTCCTCCACGACCGCGGCCGCGCCGATTTTCTCAAGGACCGACGCGTTCTTTAATTGGTGGCCCGCGGCCGCATGCGGGTAGGGAATGAGAATGGCCGGCTTTTTTTGGGCGAAGAGCTCAGCCAAGGTGCTGGCTCCGGCGCGGCAAATTACGGCGTCTGCCGCGCCGTAGGCCTGCTCCATGGCGCCTATATAAGGAAGGACGACGGACTTAAACGTGACTCCCGCGTAGAATGCGCGTGTTTGCGCCAGCCATTTCTCTCCGGAGATGTGGAGGACTTGGAAAATCGGCCGAGAGGACCGCGCAGCCGAGGATTTGAGAACGGCCGGCACAGCGCGGTTGAGCGCCGCGGCCCCCTGGCTGCCGCCAAAGATGAGGAGAGTCGTCATGGCCGGATCGAGCCCTAGGCTTTGGCGCGCCTGAATTTGAGGCATCGCCGCGCGCAGTTCCACGCGGATGGGGGTCCCGGTCAGTGTTTCCCCGTTTTTGAGCCCGCCAAACGGCGGCAAGCCCCAGAAAATTTTTGCGCCCAAGCTTCGGCAGAGCTTGTTGGCCAACCCCAGGATGGCGTTGGATTCATGCGCGGCGGACGGGATGCCCGCAAGCCTCGCGGCCAGAAGGCAGGGGACAGACACGTAGCCGCCCATACCGAGGACGACGCCCGGTTCGAAATCGGCGACCAAGCGGCGCGCGGTCCAGGCGCTTTTGACGAGCTTGAAGCCAAAGCGCGGCAGCTTGAGGCTTAGGGATCGCGGCAGGCCCTCCAAATCGACAGCCGCGGCCCCGATGCCGTTGTCCTCGAGCAGCTTGTCGGCCGGCCCGCCGGGCTTAAGCGCGATGAGCGGCTGCCAGCCGCGTTCCTTCAAGGCCTTAGCCAAAGCGAAGCCGGGGTAGAAGTGTCCGCCGGTCCCTCCCGCCGCGATGAGGATTCTTTTCTTTCTCACGCGGGCTCCGCGTCGTGCGCGCCCTGGCGGGAGATGTTGAGCAGGATGCCGGTCCCCATCAAGGTCGAGAGCAGCGACGAGCCGCCGAAGGACATGAAGGGCAGCGGGATGCCCTTGGTGGGCAGAAGCCCGATGGACATGGCCATGTTGAAGAAGGCCTGCAGGGTGATGGTCAAAGTGATGCCTCCGGCTAAAAGCACTCCGAAGAGATCCGGCGCGCGCCTGGCCGTGCGCATGCCGCGGATTAAAAACCAGGCGAAAAGCGCGATGAGGGCCAGGCCGCCGAAAAGGCCCAACTCCTCGCAGAGGACCGGAAAGATGAAGTCCGTGTAAGGCGCGGGCAGGTACATGAGCTTTAACTGCGAGGCGCCCAGGCCCTTGCCGAACCAGCCTCCGGAGCCGACCGCGATCAAAGACTGCGCCAGCTGGTAGCTCGCGCCGCGCGCGTTCTTGAAGGGATTAAGGAAATTAAGGACCCGCGCGCGCCGGTAGGGATATTTGACGAGTTCGTAGGCCACCACGGGCACGCCGGCCAAAATCGCTCCGAACACGTAGGAGACGCGTCCGCCGCCCGCGAAAATCATGATGACGCTCACGCCGAAGATGAGCACCGGCGTGCCTAGGTCCCGCCCCGCGCCGATGAGCAGGAGCAGAAGGCCCACCATGCCCAGAGGGACCAAGAGCCCGGCGGTGAGATCCTTGACCTTGCGGTGGTTGCGGTCGAAGTAGTGGGCCAGGAAGATGACCGCGGTCAGCTTGGCGAACTCGGAGGGCTCGATGCCCATGGGCCCCAGGCGTATCCAGCGTCGCACGCCCGCGACCGGGTGGCCCAGCAGGGCCAGCGCCAGCGCCAGGACCGTGGCGATGAAAATCGACATGACCAGTGAGCGGATTTTTTTGTAATCGGTTCGGCTCAAGAGCCACATAGCGCCCAGACCCAAAAGCGCCCAAAAGAACTGGCGCTTTAAAAAATAGAGGGAACTCCCCAGGTTTTCCCTGGCCCAGATGGCGCTCGATGAGTAGACCATGACCAAGCCCCAGCACACCAGCGCCAGGACGATGGAGAGAAGGGTGTAATCGATCTCCCGGCGCCGTCCGCTCATCGGCCCAACCTTCGCGTGAGGTCCTTGAATTGCCGGCCGCGATCCTCGAAGTCCTTAAATTGGTCGAAGGACGCGCAGGCGGGAGACAAGAGCAGCACGTCTCCCGGGCTGCCGATTTGAAAGGCGGTCTTGACCGCGGTCTCCAAGGTGCCGCAGGGAAACAGGGGCCTCAAGTCCCCCAGGTCGCTTTCGATTTTCGCCGCGGCCTCGCCGATGGTCAAAATCGCCTTGACCTTCGCTTCCACGAGAGGCCGCAGCGGGTGGTAGGGGCTGCCCTTGCCGCGCCCGCCTAGGATGAGGAGCAGGCGGCTCTGCGCGTCCGGGAAAGACTTAAGCGCCATCAAGGTCGAGTCCACGTTGGTGGCCTTGGAATCGTTCACGCAGCGGATGCCCTTGAATGTCCCCGCGTCCTCGATGCGGTGCTCGACGCCCCTGAAGGCCTTGAACGCCGCGGCCACGGCGGAGAGCTTCAAGCCCGCGGCGCGGGCCGCGAGCGCGGCCGCCATGGCGTTTTGCAAATTGTGCTCGCCGGGGAGCTTCGGAGGCGTCAGCGCCGCGGGCGCGGCCTTAGACTTGCCGAACTTCACCCATATCTTGCCGCGACCGGTCCAGGCCGAGAGGCCGGGTCCGGGATTGAGGCCGAAGAAAAGCTTTTGCGCGCGGCAGGGTCGGGCGAGCTTGACCACGGCCGGATCGTCGGCGTTCAAGACGCAGAAGTCCGCGCGGGACTGCTCCATGAAGATTTTTGCCTTGGCCCGCAGGTAGGCGTCCATGCCGGCGTGGTGATCGAGGTGATCGGGCGCGACGTTCAGGAAGACGGAAATCTTGGGACAAAACCGGCGGCTGTCCTCCAATTGATAGCTCGACGCCTCGACCACGAGCCAATCCCCTTTTTTCGCGCCGGGCGCCGCGTCGGAGGCGGGCGTGCCGACGTTGCCGCAGAGAAGAGCCTTCTTGCCCGTGGGCAGCCCTTTCTTGAAGACGCTCCAAAGCAGGACGGAGGTGGTGGTCTTGCCGTTGGTGCCGGTCACGGCCGCGACGTTGTCCGACTTTGAGAAGGCCAGGGCGACTTCGATCTCGCTGAACACCGGCACGCCGCGGGCCCTCAAGTCCGCGAGCGCCGGGGCGTCGGGCTTGATTCCCGGGCTCTTGACCGCGAAGCCGCAGCGCGCCAATCCCCGCCCATGGCTACCGCCGGCGAGCGATATTTTTGAGGGCAGCCGCCCCAGGGACTCCTTGAGCTCGCTTGAGGGGCGGATGTCCGAGCCAATGACCGTAAATCCTTTTTTAGCCAGGAGCATGGCGCAGGCCAAGCCGGATTTGCCCAGTCCCAGCACTGCGGCCTTCCTTCCCTTGAACGCCCGCGGATCAAAGCCGGTCACCGGATTTTAAGCGAGGCGAGCGCGGCCAGCATGAGGATGATGCTTACAATCCAGAAGCGCACGGTCACCTTGGGCTCGGCGACTCCGCCCAGCTCGAAATGATGGTGGATGGGCGCCATCTTGAAGATGCGTTTACCCTTGCGCAGCTTGTAGGAGCCCATCTGCAGGATGACCGAGAGCGTTTCTAGGACGAAGATTCCGCCGACGATGGGCAGGAGAATCTCCTGCTTGACGCACAGGGCCACGGCCGCAATGGTTCCGCCCAGGAACAGGGAGCCGGTGTCGCCCATGAAGATTTCCGCGGGATAGGCGTTGAACCAGAGAAATCCCAGGCAGCTGCCGATGACGGCCGAGAGAAACACGCTGATTTCCCCCGCGCCCTCGACGTGGACGATGCGCAGATAGTCGGCGAACTTGACGTTGCCGGCCACGTAGGCGAAGACGCCGTAGGCGATGGCGCAGAAGATGACGCTGCCCGCGACCAGGCCGTCTTGACCGTCGGTCAAGTTGACGGCGTTGGAGAATCCCACGATCATGAGGGTCGCCAGGAAAAAATAAAGCGAGCCGATGCCCAGAAAGAGCTCTTTGCCGTAGGGCACGTTTAACTGGGTCAAGAACTGCGCGTTAGGCGGATAGACGGCCAGGTAGAAGACGATTAAAAGCGCCGTGCTGATTTGCACGGCGAACTTGACCCTGGAGGAGGCGCCCGCCGAGCTTTTCTTGCTGAGCTTCAGGTAGTCGTCCCAGGCTCCCATGCCGGAGAGCGCGCAGGCGGCGAAGATCAGAAGCCAGGTCCAGCGCACGTCCGGCCGCATCCACAAGATGGTGCTCGCGACTACGGAAACGAAGATGAGCAGCCCTCCCATGGTGGGCGTGCCCTGCTTGACCGAATGGCTCGACGGCCCATCGGTCCTCTGAATTTGGCCTATCTTGTACTCTTTGAGCTTGCGAATGAGCCAGGGCCCGGCGAGCAGCGAAATAAGCAACGAGGTGAGCACCGCGCCGCCCGCGCGGAAGGTGATGTACTGGAAGAGGTTGAGCGCCCCGAAGGCGCTTTTGTAGGCGCTTAGATAGTAGAGCATGCCGCGCCTTCGCCTTCAAGCAGGGCCTCGAGCCGCATCGCCCGCGACGCCTTGAAGAGCAGGATTTGCCCGGCCTTGAATTCGGATTTAAGCTCGCGCTTCAATTCCGGCGCGTCCTTGCCGTAGTGGACCGGGAACGGAGCGGCGGATTTCAAGGCCGCGCCGGCTTTTTCCATCTCCGGTCCCGCGAGATAAACGGCCTTGAGCGGCAGAGACGCGAGCCATTGGCCCAACTCACGATGAAATTCGGCGGAGCCGGCGCCCAACTCCTTCATGTCCCCCAGCACCAGCACCTTGGGACGGCCGGCGAACTCGCTGCAGAAGGCGGAAATAGAGGCGCGCATCGACGCCGGATTGGCGTTGTAGGCGTCAAGCACGATGTCGCAGCCGGACGGGTGCTTGAGGCGCTCCAAGCGCATGCCGGAGGACTTGAAACTTTCCAGGCCCTGCCGGATGACATCGGGCTTGATGCCCAGCGCCGCGGCTGCGGCCGCGGCCGCGCAGGCGTTGTAGCGGCTCAAGTCCCCGAAAACCTGCAGCTTGACGCCTATCTTGACGCGGTCGATGAGCATCTCATCGGCGCCGGAGAAGCGCACGCGCGCCCGTTCGCCAAGCCCGAAGGTCACCGCGCGCTCGCCCAGGCGCGTTTCCAGGCTCTCCAGCCACGGGTCGTCGGCGTTGATGACGGCCTTGCCGTCCGCAGGCAGGCCTTCCAAAATTTCGGCCTTGGTCCGGAAGTTCTGCTCCAGGTTCGCGTAAAATTCCATGTGGTCCGGCCCGATGTTGGTGATGACCGCGACCGTGGGCTGGGCGACCTGCGCGATTTCCCGGATGTCTCCGGGCTTGGAGTCGGCCAGCTCGAAAATGGCGTAGCGATGCTCGGGCTGGAGCTCCAGCACCGAGAGCGGCGTCCCGATGTGGTTGTTCCAGTTGCCGGGGCTGGTGCAGGTCGGCGCGGCTTTCTCGCAGATGGAGCGGAGCATCTCCTTGGTCGTGGTCTTGCCGTTGGAGCCGGTCACGCCTACCACGGGAATCTCGAACTTGCGGCGGTAGTCCGCGGCCAAGGCCAACAGGGCCTTGCCCGTGTCGCGGACCTCGATCAAGTGCTCAGGCTTGGCGGCGGCCTTCTGGGCCCGTCCGGTCTCCACCACCCAACCAGAGGCCTTGCGCGCGGCTTCGCTGTTCAAAAAGTCGTGGCCGTCGTAGCGCGGACCTTTGAGCGCCCAGAAGGCCTGGCTGGGCTTCAAGGTCCGGCTGTCGATGGAAATCGATTCGACCGGATCGCCGGAATGGCCGAAGGACAGCCGCCCCTGCGCGGCTTTGGCCAACTCCTCCCACGATATTCTCAGGTTCATGGCGCGCCTAGTTTTTTCCGGACCGCCTGCCTCGCCGCGTCGCGGTCGTCGAAGGCGACCGTCCGATCCTTGAGGATCTGAGAGCGCTCATGGCCCTTGCCCGCGATCAAGACGATGTCGCCTTCCCGCGCCATATCCACGGCCTCCGCGACGGCTTTTTTGCGATCCGGCTGGATTTTATAATTTTTAGCGCCGGAAGTTCTTAAACCCGCCTCGATATCCGCGATGATTTCAAGCGGGTCCTCGCCGCGCGGATTGTCGCTGGTCACGATGATAAAGTCGCTCGAGCGCCGCGCGGCTTGCCCCATGGGCGCGCGCTTGGTGCGGTCGCGCTGCCCGCCGCAGCCGAAGACCGTGATGATCCTCTTGTGCGGCAGGCGGGCCAGGTGGGCGAGAACCGCCTCCAGGGCGTCCTGGGTATGCGCGTAATCCACGAAAATCTTGAAGTTCTGCCCGGCCTCAACGGGCTCCAGGCGCCCGGGCACGCTTTTGAGCGCCGCCAAACCCGCCAGCACGGCCTCGGGATCCGTCCCCAGGCCCAGCGCCGCGGCCGCGGCGGCCAGAGCGTTGTAGAGGTTGTGCTCCCCCACCAGGGTGATTTCGGCCTTAAGGCGCCGGCCGCGGAAGGAAAGTTCGAAGCGGGTCTTCTCCGCGCCGGCTTCGATGTTCGAGGCGCGCACGGCGGCGTTGTCTCCCAGGCCGTAGAGGACGACATCGGCCCCGGAGGCGCGGCGCTCAAGCGCATGAGTCTTGGCGTCGTCGGCGTTGAGCGCGGCCAAGCGCTTTTTCTTGAGCGAAGACGCCTTGCCCAGCAGATCGAGGAGCCGGGCTTTGGCTTCGAAGTAATTCTCGACGGTCTTGTGGAAGTCCAAGTGGTCGCTGCGAAAGTTCGTGAAGACGGCGGCGTCGAAATCAACCTCGTCGACGCGCTTTAATGCCAGGGCGTGCGAGGATATCTCCATGACCGCGTGCGTGGCGCCCTCGTCACGAAAGCGGGCCAAGAGCCGCTGGGTCTCGAGCGAAAAGGGCGTGGTGTTGACCGCGGGCTCCTCCCATTGCCCGGAAAGCCGGTAGCTGACGGTGCCCAGCACGCCGGGCTTGGCTCCCGCGGCGCGCAGAATTGATTCCAGGAAATAGGACGTGGTGGTCTTGCCGCTGGTGCCGGTGATGCCCAAGACTCTAAGCGCTCCCGAGGGGTGCGAGAAGTAGAGGTCGGCCATGCGTCCCATGGCGGCGAGCACGTCCGGCACCTGTATCCAGGCGGCGGAAAGCCCCAAGGGCGGCGGCGGAGGCGGAAGTTCGCTCACGACGGCGGTCGCGCCGCGCGCGCAGGCGTCCTTGACGTGGCGGTTGCCGTCGGTCTTGGAGCCCGGCAGGGCGAAAAAGACGAAGTCCTCCTGGACGGCGCGGGAGTCGTGGGTCAGTCCCTGGACGTCCTGGTCGGCCTGCCCGGAAACGAGAATCGGATGGGCGACCGCGAGAAGGCTCGGCAGGTTCAAGGAGAAACCCGCAGAGCCGCAGGCAGAGCGGCCGGAGCCCGGACTCCGAACGGCGGCTTGGCTTGGAGGGCTCGAGGCGCCGGCGGATCCGGCGGTGCGTCCGGCGCGGCTCCCGAAAGGGCGATGAGGCGCCGAGCCAACTCGCCGAAATAGGGCGCGGCCGCCTCGTCCCCGTAATAGCGCGGGCCCTTGGGGTCGCCCATGAGGATGAGAATGGTCCAGCGCGGCCGGCTGGCGGGCAGGAATCCGACGAAAGAGGCGTTGTAGGCCGTGCGCGAGTATTGGCGGGTCTTGGGGTCTATCATGCGCGCCGTGCCGGTCTTGCCGGCGACCAAGTAGCCCGGAATTTGCGCGGGCACGCCCGTGCCCTGCTCGACCACGCCCTCGAACATCTTCACCAGGAGCGCGTCGGTTTTTGCCGAGACTACGCGGCGGATTTCCTCCGGCGCCCCGTCCTCCACTACGCGGGGCTGCATGAGGATCCCTCCATTGGCCACCGCGCTGTAGGCGTTCAAGACCTGAATCGGACTCACGCCGACGCCGTAGCCGTAGGAAGCGGCGGCGAGATTGACCGGAGTCATCTGCGAGAGCGGTCGCAGCTCTCCTGAGGTCTCGCCGGGAAAATCGATGCCGGTCTTGTTGGTGAAGCCGAAGGCGCGCACGTAGCTGTAGAACCCGTCGGGCCCAAGTTTAGCCACGACCTTGGAGATGCCGATGTTTGAGGAGTAGCGCAGGATGCCCCCGATGGCGAGATTCCCCTGGGGCTCGACATCGTGGATGACCACGCCCGGGGCGATCTGATAGGCTCCGTTCTCGCAGAAGAAAGTCTCCTGCGGCGTGATGACGCTCTCATTGAGCGCGGCGCCGGCGGTGACGAGCTTGAAGACGGAGCCGGGTTCGTACATCTCCTGGACGGCCTCGTTGCGCAGCGGGGTCGGCGGATAATCGGCCATGGCCAGGATGGCGCCGGTTCGGGGGTCCTCCACCGCGATGACCCCGTTTTTAATGGAGAGCTTTCTCGCGGCTTCTTCGAGTATCTGGCTCGCGTAGAACTGGATGTTCCGGTCGATGGTCAGGGTCAGCGGCTTGGGCTCGGGCGAATCCTGGGCGGTGTCCTCGTAGATGGCGTGGCCCGCGCCATCGCGGATGATCTGGATTTTGATGGGCGCGGCCTCCAAGCGCGCGTTCTTGGAATATTCGATGCCGGAGAGGCCGCGTCCGTCGCTGCCCACCAAGCCCAGGACGTTCTCGGCCAGGGAGCCGTTGGGATAGAAGCGCGCCTGCCGTGAGACGACGCCCAGCCCGTTGATGCGGGCCTTTTTAAGCGCCGAGGCTTGGTCGTAGTCCAAGTCGGTCTTGATCCAGGCGAAGCGTCGTCCGGTTTGGTAACGCGATAAAATCTCGGCGACGGAAACGCCGAGGAGGCCGGAGAGCTCTTGGGCGATCTTGCCCGGATCCTTGATCATTCGCTTGTCCAGGAAACAGGCCCAGGAGGGAAGCGATTCGGCCAGCACGCGACCTTCGCGATCCAGGATGGGCGCGCGCGGCGCGGCCTCCACGGCCATGCGGTCCAACTCGTCGTCGGCGCGCAGGGCCAGCCCGCGGTGCTCGACGACCTGGAGTTGGGCCAGGCGCAGGGACAGGGGCACGACGGGCAGGAAGGCCAAAAACGTCGCGAGCGAGAGTCGTCGGCGCGTCTCCATGGCTGTGCGGCCCGGCCCTGCGCTACGAGGAGAACAGGCGCGCGTCGCGCTTGGCGCGCCGCCAAACCCGGGTGAGCAGGCTCGATAGGAAGGATTGCGAGGCGCTCTCCGTGGGCGAGGCGGGCAGCGCCCGCTCGGCCGAGAGCGGCGCG
>DATLUA010000064.1:0-18480 GCA_035533295.1 Elusimicrobiota bacterium
ATTTATGAGGTCGCCATGACCCCGGGCTGACGGGTCGTCGAAAGTAGCGCGCGGCCGGCGCGCCTCAACAGAGGCGCCGCCACGACGAGGATTTCAACCTCGGCCCAGGACGCGCCCAAATTCTACTTTCGATTTTTCTGCTTGCGATGCCGCGTTCTTGATTTTTTAACGTGAATCTGCTACATACATAGCAGATATGTTGCGTTAAAGCGAAATGACGATTATGAACCGGTTGAGGCGCGTGATGGGGGTTTTCCTTGCAGCGGCTCTCTTTGCGGGCGCGTTGCCTTACGCGTCGGGCGCGAGGTGCGGGCCGCAATCGTCATGCGCCTGCTCTTGTTGCGCCCATCCGGCTAAATCCGCGTGCGCCTCTTCGCCGCGATGCGGCGCGAATTGCCGCTTAAGCGCCGCGCAAAACCGGAATTCCATCGGGCCCTCAATCCAGACCGCCCCGGCCGCGTCTTGCGATTTCCGCCTGCCGGTTCTTCCTTCCCGCGCGGCCGCCGTGCGCGCCGCTCCATTATTGGCCGTCCAATCGTCGCCTCCGCCCGCGCCGTCCTGCCTGTCGCCTCCGCTCGCCTAAAAAGCCTGCCTGACGCATCCCTGATCCGGACCTGTCGCCGTTGACGCGTTGACGCATCGCTGGAGGCGTAATGATCGTTTCACTGCTCTTGCCGTTGGCCGCGCTTGCAAGCGCGGCGGAGCCCGCTCCGCGGGCGCCGCAAGCCGCTCCCGTTCTTGAAATCTCCACCGGTTCCTTAAGCCTGGGCGCGGTCGTGGAGTTGGCGCAAAAAGACAACCCGGGGCTTAAAGCCGCCAGGCAGGCCTGGCTGGCCGCCGCGCAAGTTCCTGCCCAGGCTGCCGCGTTCGACGACCCCATGATCAACGTGTCCCATATGCTGGTGGATTTGCAGACCAAGGCGGGGCCCCTGCAAAACCAGTTTTCCATCGCTCAAAAAATCCCATTTTGGGGCAAGCGCGCCCTGCGCGGCCAAGCCGCGTCCATGGCCGCGGAAGTCTCGCATCAAGCCTTCCTCGCCAAGTCGCTGGAAATCATGGACGAGACCGTGCGCGCCTACTACGGGCTTTATTTCCTCGACAAGACCGTCGACATCTTGAACGAGCAGCAAAGCGTCTTGGACCGCTTCGCCCGCTCCGCCGTCAAAAAATACACGGTGGGCGCCGCGCCGGAAGCTTCGGCGTTCCGGGCCCAGGTCGAGCTCGCGAAACTGGAGAACGATTTGGTGACGGCCGAGGAAGAGCAAAAAAGCGCGCGCGCGCGCCTGAACGCTCTCTTGAACCGCCCGCCCTTGGCGCCCTTGGGCCGGCCCGAACGGCCGGATCCGCCGGTTTTCCGATGGGACGACGCGGCCTTGGAGCGCCAAGCCCTGGACCGGCGGCCGGAAATCCTGGCGCTCTCGGCCTTGAAGGGCAGAAGCGAGGCGGAGCGCCGCTTGGCCATCAGGAATTATTTCCCGGATTTGACGGTGGGCTACCAGTACAGCCAAATCGGCGGAGGGACCACCAACATGCCCTACGACGGGCAAGACGCCCAGGCCCTGACCTTTGGCATCAATCTGCCCATATGGCTCGGCAAGGAAAACGCCGCCTTGCGGCAGTCGCGGGCGAACCTCTCGGCCTCCGAGTCCAGCCTGGACGACACGATCAACGAGACCCGCTACCAGGTCGTGGACTTGTCGGTCAAGGCGGACACGGCGGCGAGGCTCTTCAGGCTCTATGAAGACACGGTGCTGCCCCAGGCCCAAGCCGCCCTGGACTCGACCCAAAGCGCCTATGAAGGAGGGAAATCGAGCTTCCTTGATTTGCTCGATTCCGAGCGCTCCCTTCTGGGCTTCGAGCTGGACCAGGAGCGGCACCGCGTGGATTTTGAAATCGCCGTGGCGGATTTGGAGCGCGCGGCCGGCGGCGCGCTTTCCGAAACGCAGGGAGAAAAACCATGAGAACTAAACTTTTGATTCTGGCCGCGGCTACGGCCCTGACCTTGACCGGCTGCGGCGGCCCCAAGCCCAGCGGAGATACCGCATCCCGGGCGCCCGCCAAAAAGATTCTTTACTACCGCGCCCCCATGGACCCGAGCATGACTTCTCCGACGCCGATGAAGGACTCCATGGGCATGGACTACGTGCCGGTTTACGCCGATCAAAATCCGGCGCCGGAAAAGGGCGCCTTCCAGGTGAGTCCCTATCGCCGGCAGGAGATCGGCTTGAAGCTCGGGAAAGCGGAGATGCGGCCGCTCGTCAAGACCATCCGGACCGTGGGCTGGATCGCCTACGATCCGGAACTCTACCAAACGGAAGAAGACTACCTGGCCGCGCGAGCCACGTTTCTAAGCGCGCAAAAAAGCCAATTCGCGCAATCGAAGCGGGAGGCCCAATCTCTCCTGAAATCAAGCGATCTGCGCCTGCGGCTCTTGGGACTGTCGGCCGCCCAGATCGGGGCGCTAGGGCGCTCGGGCAAGCCGGACGAAGGGCTCTTGCTGTCCTCGGGCAAGAATTCGGCGCTTTGGCTTTACGCGGACGTTTTCGAGTCGGATTTGCCCTTGGTCCGCATCGGGCAGACGGTGGAGGCGACCAGTCCGTCCTTGCCCGGCCGCGTCTTTAGGGGAAAAATCCTCTCCATCGATCCGGTCTTGAACCCCAAGACCCGCGCGGCCCGAGTGCGCGCCGAGATCCGGGACCCGGAGGGCGTGCTCCGGCCGGACCTCTATCTCGACGCCGCCGTTCAAGTCGATTTGGGAACGCGGCTCGCGGTTCCCAGGGACGCCGTGGTGGACACGGGACTCCGCCAAACCGTGTTCGTGGATTTGGGAAACGGATACCTGGCGCCGCGCCAAGTCGTCGCGGGCGAGCATGCCGGAGATTGGGTGGAAATCTTGAAAGGGCTTAAAGCCGGCGACCAGGTGGTCACCAGCGGCAACTTCCTCATCGATTCGGAATCCGACTTCCAGGCCGCGGCGGCCGCCTTCGGAGGGCCAAAAGGCAAGACGGGGGCAAAGCCATGATTAACGGGATTATCGGCTGGTGCGCCAAAAACCGCTTCTTCGTCTTTTTGGGCCTGGTCTTCGGAATCGGATGGGGCGTTTATGCCCTGAAGAACATCCCATTGGACGCCATCCCCGATCTTTCGGACGTCCAGACCATCATCTTCACCAAGTGGCCGGGCCGCTCGCCGGACTTGGTCGAGGATCAGGTGACCTACCCCATCGTCACCGCCATGCTGGGCGCGCCCAAGGTCAAGGTGGTGCGCGGCTACTCCTTCTTCGGTTTGTCCTTCGTCTACATCATCTTCCAGGACGGCACGGACCTCTATTGGGCGCGCTCGCGGACCTTGGAGTATCTCTCGAAAATCCAGGGTCAACTGCCTCAAGGCGCGCACCCTTATCTAGGACCGGACGCCACTGGAGTGGGCTGGGTCTACGAGTACGCCCTGGTCGACAAGTCCGGGAGGCACAGCCTGGCGGATTTGCGCACCTTCCAGGACTGGTATCTGCGCTATTGGCTTGAAACCGTGCCCGGGGTCTCCGAGGTCGCCTCCATCGGCGGCTACGTCAAGCAGTATCAGATTGTAATCGATCCGGACGCCCTGTTGGCCTATCATGTCCCCTTGAAAAAGGTCATCGAGGCCGTGCGCCGCTCCAATAACGACGTGGGCGGCGGCGTGGTCGAGATGAGCGAGCATGAGTACGTCGTGCGCGGACGAGGCTACGTCAAAAGCCTGTCGGATCTCGAAAACATCCCGGTCGGAATAGACAAAAACGGCGCGCCCATTCTCGTCAAGGACGTCGGCTACGTGCGCTACGGTCCGGCGCCGCGCCGGGGTTTGGCGGAATTAAACGGCCAGGGGGAAGCCGTGGGCGGCATCGTGGTGATGCGCTACGGCGAGAACGCGCTCAAGGTCATCAACGCGGTCAAGGCGAAGATCGCCCAGGTCAAAAGCGGCTTTCCACCGGGCGTCAAGCTCGTGCCCGTCTACGATCGCTCGGGCCTCATCAACCGCTCCATTGCGACCCTGCGGCACAAGCTTCTGGAGGAGATGATTATCGTCAGCCTGGTTATCATCCTCTTTCTCTGGCATTTCAGGAGCGCCCTGGTTCCGGTCTTGACCCTGCCGATAGCCGCGCTCATGGCTTTTATTCCCATGTTCTACATGAAAATGAGCGCCAATATCATGTCCTTGGGCGGCATCGCCATCGCCATCGGCGCCATGGTCGACGCCGCCATCGTCATGGTGGAGAACGCCCAGAAGCACCTTGAGCTTTGGGAGAAAAGCGGCAAAAAAGAGCCGTTTTCCGAAGTGGTCATCCACGCCACCCAGGAAGTAGGACGCCCGATTTTCTTCTCTCTCCTGGTTATCGCGGTGAGCTTCATGCCTGTGTTCACGCTTCAGGCCCAGGAGGGGCGGCTCTTCAAGCCGCTGGCCTTCACCGAAAACTTCTCCATGTTCTTCGCCGCGCTCTTGGCCGTGACCTTGGTGCCGGTATTGATGCAGATGTTCTTGAAGCCCGCGCGCGAACTCAAAATCAAATCCAGGCCCTTGAGCCGGTTCGTCAACTTTTTCTGGGCGGGCAAAATCTATTCGGAGGAGGAACATCCCGTCAGCCGGGTTCTTTTCAGCGTCTACGAGCCGGCCCTGCGCTTTGTCTTGAACCGGCGCCGCGCGGCCATCGTTTGCGCGGCCCTCGTCATCGCAAGCGCCATTCCGGTTTTTATGCGCCTGGGCTCGGAGTTCATGCCCAACTTGAACGAAGGCGATATCCTCTACATGCCCACCACCTTGCCCGGGATCTCCATCGAAGCGGCGAAAGTTTGGCTCCAGCGCCAAGACGAGGTCTTGAAGAGCTTCCCCGAGGTCAAGAGCGTCTTCGGCACCGTCGGCCGGGCGCAGACCGCCACCGACAACGCGCCCTTGAGCATGGTCGACACCACGGTGGAATTAAAGCCCATGGAAGATTGGCCCAAGGTTTTTCACCCGCGCTGGTACAGCTCCCGCGCGCCCCAATGGCTCAAGCCTCTTTTGAGGATTTTCTGGCCCGATCAAAAGCGCCCGACCTGGGACGAGCTCATCTCCATGATGGACAAGGCTTTGCGGTTTCCCGGCACCACCAACGTCTGGACGATGCCGATCAAAAATCGCGTCGACATGGTCACGACCGGCATCAAGACCCCCATCGGCATCAAAATATTCGGCGCCGATCTCTCCCAAATCCAGAAAATCGGCGAGAACATCGAGGGCGTCTTGAGGCATGCGCCCGGCACGCGCAGCGTCTACGCTCAGCGCGTCACGGGAGGCTACTTCATCGACTTCAAGGTGCGCCGCGAGGAGGCGGCCCGCTACGGGCTGACGGTGGAGGACGTGGAGGACGTCGTCGAGACCGCCATGGGCGGCATGGACGTCACCACGACGGTCGAAGGGCGCGAGCGCTTTCCCGTCAACGTCCGCTACCCCCGAGATCTGCGCGGCAACGTGCAGGAACTAAGGCGCGTCCTGGTCTCCGCGCCCACCGGCGCCCAGGTGCCCATCGGGCAGTTGGCGGACATCCGGCTGGTGATGGGACCGCCGTCCATCACGGACGAAGACGCCATGCTGACCGGTTGGGTCTTCGTTGATTTAAAACCCGGCCAGGACCTCGGCGGCTACGTTAAGGAAGCCAAGGCTCTCATCGCGAAAAACGTCAAGATTCCCCCCGGCTACTACCTATCCTGGAGCGGGGATTTCGAATACATGCGCCGCGCCGAGGCGCGGCTGATGGTAGTCCTGCCGCTCACGCTTCTGATCATTTTCACCCTGCTGTTCATCAATACCGGTTCTTTGGTCGAGACCGGCATCGTCTTTCTGGCCGTGCCTTTTTCTCTGGTGGGGGCGGTCTGGTTTTTGTATCTTCTGGGCTACAATCTCTCCGTCGCGGTCTGGGTCGGCATGATCGCCTTGGCGGGCGTGGACGCCGAGACCGGCGTCGTCATGCTGCTCTACCTCGACATCGCCTACCGCGAATGGGTCGCGCGGGGCCGCATGAAAACGCTTGCGGACCTGGAAGAAGCCGTCATGCACGGCGCGGTCAAGCGCGTGCGGCCCAAGATGATGACGGTGCTCTGCCTCTTCATGGGGCTTTTGCCCATCTTGTGGGCGCCCGCCTACGAGGCCGGGGCGGACGTGATGAAACGCATCGCCGCGCCCATGGTGGGCGGTATCTTCACCTCGTTCATCATGGAGTTGCTGATTTATCCGGCCGTCTACACGATTTGGAAGTGGCGCTGGGAGATGAAGCAGGGAACAATAGGGAGGGGGGATTAATGTCATTGGAAATCATGCTCAAACATCTGGTCATGCAGTATAAAATCCATCCGATTCTGGTGAACTTCACGGCGGCCTTGGTTCCGGTCTCGCTTTTTAGCGACCTGACCGCGAGGATGTCCGGGAGGAAATCATTTGAAGAGGTAGGCTGGTGGACGATGCTCTACGCCGCATGCGTCACGCCGCTGACCGCCGCGGCGGGCTGGCTCTTCTGGATGAAGGACGACGTCGGCGTTAGGGGGATGGAAATTCATAAATGGCTCGGAACTTCGCTGGCGCTCCTGATTCCGGCCCTGGCCGTGTGGCGCGCCTATTTTTACAGGCGAAACCGGCGGCCCGCCGCGGCTTATCTTTTGATCGGATTGCTCCTGGTCGCGCTCCTGGCTTATCAAGGAAGCCTCGGCGGCGCCCAGGTCTTCAATGGCATGTAGCTGTCTCGGACCGAGGATATCCCATGAAAACGAAACGCAAACTATTTCTAGGCGCTCTCCTTTGCATTTTCGCCCGAACCGGCCTGCTTTGCGCGAAAACGGCGACCTATGATCTCGACATCGGCGAAAAGAAGGTCGATTTCACCGGCAAAACCGCAACCGCCTTGGCGATCAACGGCGACATTCCCGCGCCGACTCTTTATTTTCAAGAGGGCGACACCGCCGTTATCCGCGTTCACAACGATCTTCCCGGGGCCGCCTTTTTTCGCGCGCCGATGAACGCATCCCTGCATTGGCACGGGATGCTTGTTCCCAACGCCATGGACGGCGTCCCGTATGTGACCTACGCCCCCATAAAACCGGGCGAGACGTTCACGTACACGTTCGACATCAAGCAGTCCGGGACGTACTGGTATCACTCACACAGCGGGCTCCAGGAGCAGCGCGGGCTCTACGGCGCCATCGTCATCGAACCCGGGCCCGGCGCCAAGCGGCGCTATCATCCGGACGTTGATAAAGCCGTCGTGCTTTCCGATTGGACGGACGAGAATCCTCGCGCCGTGCTGCGCGCCCTTAAGCGCGGCAGCGAGTGGTTTTCCATCGAGAAGGGGAGCGCCCAGAGCGTTTGGGGCGCCCTGCGGCGAGGAGCGCTCGCCGAGTATTTCAAGCGAGAACTGCTGCGCATGCCGCCCATGGATATCTCCGACGTTTATTACAATCGGTTTCTCGCCAACGGCGCTCCGCGGATTCATATCGCCGCCAAGCCGGGCGACCTGGTCCGTCTGCGGCTGGTGGACGGCTCCGCCTCCACGTACTTTTTCCTCCAGTTCGCGGGCGGCCCCGTGAAAATCATCTCGGCGGACGGACAGGACGTCCAGCCGGACGAGGAAAACCGCTTCTTAATCGCGGTGGCCGAAACCTACGATGTGCTCTTGACGGTCCCGTCCGACGGGAGCTATGAATTTCGCGCCACCGCCCAGGACGGCTCCGGGCAGGCCTCCATTTGGCTGGGCCAAGGCCCCAAGCACCCGGCCCCGGACGTCCCGAAGCCGGATCTCTACCGCATGATGATGGGCAAGCTCTCCCTGGCGCGGATTTTCGCTCCGACCCCCGCGGGAACGATGGGCATGAGCGGCCGGGCCGTCGCCGCAGGTAAGTTCGACCATCCGGGAATGATGGGCGGCATGAGCATGGAGGGCGCGCCGCCGGCCGCCGGAAACTCCATGGGGGCGATGGCGGGAATGGATATGGGAAACATGGACATGGAAGGCATGAATATGGAAAGTTCCGCGCCCCTCCTCAAGAGGATTGCGTCGAACGGCGGTTACGCGGTCGACGGAACACGGGCGCGTCCCGGCCCGCCCTATGCGCGGCTGAAGTCCGTCGAGCCGACGGCATTCCCCAAGGGGCCGGTCCGCACGTATCGCCTGACTTTGGACGGCGACATGCATCGCTATATTTGGATGATCAACGACAAAGTCCTGGCGGAGAGCCGCTCCATCCGCGTGCGCCAAGGCGAGGTGACGAGGTTTATCCTGATCAACCGGACCATGATGCACCACCCCATGCACCTGCACGGCCATTTTTTTCGGATCATGAACGGCCAAGGAAAATACTCGCCGCTCAAGCACACGGTGGATGTCCCTCCCATGTCGACGGTGGTCATCGAATTCCTGCCCGACGCCAAGGGCGACTGGTTCTTCCACTGCCACATTCTTTACCACCTGATGAGCGGCATGGCCCGGGTCGTCCATTACGAGGGCTACCGCCTTTCTCCGGCTCTGGCCGCAGTCCGCCCGAAGCTCTACCGCGATCCGTTCTATTTTTACGGCCATGCCGACGCGCTGAGCAATATGACCCAAGGCTCGGCCGAACTGGCCGACACCCGGAATATCTTCAGGGCCGATTGGGAAGCCGGGTGGCTCCCTTCCGCGTCCCGCCGCTGGGAAGCGACTCCGACCTACGGGCGCTACTTCAACCGGTTTTTCACGGCCTTTATCGGCGCGGACTTGGAGAAGAGCAGAAACGAGACGACCACGGCGCGGGGGGTCGCGGGCATCCGCTACACGCTTCCGTTTTTAATCGAGTCCCGCCTGTGGCTGGACTCGGACGGAGGCGCGCGGTTTAATCTCTCGAAATCAATCCAACTCACGCCCCGCCTTTCCGCCTTCGGCGAGATGGAATACGACACCCATGACCGGTGGGAAAACCGGGCCGGTCTTGAGTTCGTGTTGAGCGAGGATTTTTCGCTTATCGGGCAATGGAACTCGGATTATGGGATCGGCGCCGGTGTCCGCATGCGCTTTTAACGTATTTCAATCGCCTCCATTCTCCGAACAAGCGGGACAGCTTTTCCCGCCTTTGAGCCTTGGGATGACGTTCCAAAACGACGCTCCTACCAAAAGAACGATTCCGAACCATCTCAGCGCGGCCGATCCAACCATGAATTGGCCCGCATACATGAGCGCCGCGCCCGCGGTTCCGAAGAGAAGCGGGCGATAATTCCCGGAGCGGCGGCCTTGAAAGGCCAAGCCGCCAAGGGCGGCAAGAAGCAAAAGGGCGGTGAGCGGAGCCAAAAGCTTATCCCCGTACGCGCCCAAGCCCAAGGCGCCGAGCAAACCGGCCCAAGCCGGATAGCAGGCGGGGCAGAACCCCACGGGTAAAAAGCCGGCGGCCAGCGCCGGCAGCGCCCCGGCCGCGGCCGGCCAACTCCCGCTTGGCCTTCCCAGCCTTTCCGCGATCAAATCGATTCCCGGAGCGCCGCCGAACCGGCAGGCCCCGGAGCCCTCGGCCTCGGCGGCGCCCGTGGCGATGTCCCTGCCGTTGATCAGGACGGTCGGGGACGAGAAGCCGCGCCATTTGTTGGGCGCGTTCTCCGCGCGGATGTCGATCTCCTCCCAGGTCGCGGCTAGTCCCGCCCGACTGAGCGCGATCTTGAGATTTTGGCGGGCTTTCTCGACGTTCGGGCAGCCCTCAAAATAAAGCAGTTGAATTCTTGGCTTCATCGGTTTTCTCCTCCAGGCTATTCAGGATCGGACAGGACTCCGTCGTGCCCTGCGCCGAGCAGGTCCGAATCAAGCGCCCAAGCGCCTTCTCCATCCCCCGCAGAGAAGCGATCTTTTCCCGGACCGTTTCGAGCTTGGCCGAGGCCTGCTTCCTGATTTTGGCGCACTGGCCTTTGCGGTCGACCCGGAGCCGCAGAAGCTCCGCGATCTCCCGCAGGGCAAATCCCAGCTCTTGGGCGTTCCGGATGAATCGGATGATCCGCGCGGCCTCCGGCCCGTAAAGCCGGTAGCCGGACTCGGTGCGCCCGGCCGGGGAAAGCAGGCCGCGCCGCTCGTAGTAGCGGACGGTCTGGATATTCGCGCCTGAACATCTTGCCACCCGTCCTATCGTCAGCCCATGTTCCATCGTATTGCCTCCGCCTTAGCCAGCGCCTAAAATCGGACCCAGAAGAAAGGCGAAAAAGAAACCCACGGCATAGACGGCCAGGGAGCCCCAGAACATCGCCTTATTGAATTTTCCCGCGACCGCGCATCCCTTCCCTCCGGTGATGGCGCAAGCGAGCGTTCCTTGGGGACGCAAAATTAGAACGCCGTTTAGAAGGATGAGAAGCCCCGCGATCCAAAAAATCCAGAGCTTGTGCCTGGAGACGGAGACCAGCCAGGGAAAATCGGAAATCAGTCCTCCCACGGCGGCGCCGCCCGCGATCACGGAAATGGTCACGGGCAGGGCGCAGCACAGAAGCGTCCCCATGGAAGTGAAAAGCGAGAGGACGGCCACAAATTTATCGTGGAGAGTTTCTTTTTTATTCATAAGTTTTTCCATTTGTTCTATCGCTTCCCGGTGGCGCCGCTGCAATAGGGAAATGGCATCCGGACCACAGCGCATATGCCGCGGCAAGCAACACGAAGTTCTTCGCCAAAAATTCGCCTTGCAGAGTTAGAAATGGAAAATATGGGTGAAAGGCGATGGAAGGATCAAGGAGAGCAACCCCGAAAGTTCCAATCAGATGGAGAATCGCTCCCAAAGCGGCCGGCTTAATCCACCGACCGGAAAGGAACAGCGCGCCCAGACCCATTTCCCAAGCAATCAAGGCGCAATAGAGCGGCGCAACGGCCAATCGCGGAGACAAATCTCTTATCAGCCCCAAAGCCGGCGATGATCCCACCAGCTTAAGCGCGCCGAACCACAAATAGACGACCCCCAAGGACAACCTTAGATACAAGACGGCTTTGGAGCTGTCGGACATAGCCATCACTCGGCCGCGGGTTTGCCGGCATGATAGCCTAGGCCGTTGATAACCTCGACGATCCGCGCGGCGGACACGCGGCTCGGGTCGAACTCGACGCGCGCGGCGCGCTCGGCCAAGCTGACCCGGGACTTTCCGACCCCGTCCATGGAAGAAAGAGCTTTCTCGATTCTGGCCGCGCATTTAACGCAGACCATTCCCCGGATCGGAATGAACACCGTTTTCATATGCGCCTGCGCCTCCTGATTCGCGGCCGGCGCCGGCGCGATCCGCGCCCCTTCCGGGGTGAATCCCCCTTTGAGGACGACTTGGCGGATTTCTTCCAGGCTCACCTTGTTTCCCGCCGCCAGATCAAGCGTCGCCGTGCCTTTATTAAGGCTTACGGCCACCTTGGTGACGCCCTTGATTTTTTTAAGCCCTTCCTCCATGCTGTGGGCGCAGGGCGCGCAGTCCATTCCGTATATTTTCATCACGACCCGGCGCATTTCGGCATGGACCGGCCAAGCCCACCCTGCGGCCAGAGCCAGGACAAGCCCCACCAGGAGCGCCGGCTTTCCTCTTTTCTTCGTCATGTCATCCCTCCCTCAATTAAACCAATAGGTGAAATCAAACACGGTTCGATACAATTCCCGGCTTTGCCGGCCGTCCAACTCCTGATAGACGGGAAAAAGAACGCCGGCCTCGACGCCCCAGCCTCCATAGAGGCCCAAGGCCGAGGGGCCCAGCAGGAATTTCGTCCCGCCGCTATCGGGGTTCAAGACGCCGCCAATCCTGTCCTTTCCGGGGAATTCTCCCAGGCTTTCGACAAAAAGCCTCCAATCCGGCTTGGGATAATCCCCGCGAAACATCGGCGGCCGCCAGCCGAAAACGGCGCTGATATAAGGAAGGTCACCCAGGCGGTCGCCGCCCGAGCTGAAATACCGCTGGTAGCCGCCCCCCAGCCACCAGTAGATCGTCCGCGAGGCGTAGCCGGTCACCAGGGCGGCATTCATTCCCGGACCGACCCGCACGCCTTCCCGCGCCTCTTCGGTCGGAATGGAGCCGCTCAAAAAGGCCGTGCTTTCATAGCGCTCGCCCACGGCCGGCGCGCGGCGCTGAAACCTCCACATCAAGGACGGCTCGATGTCTCCAAAGCTTCCCATCATGGCGCTCCCGCGCGTGCGCGGCGGAGCGGCTAGCCTGTCGAGCGCCGGAGAGAGGGGAACGCTTATGTTGGCCTGCAGATCCTGCGTGACGCCGTAGCCTATCATGTCCCGAAACATCGCGGAACTTCCTTGGGAGTCCGTGATCGTCATGGCGGCGGCATCGTCGACCCAGGAGCCCTCTCCCAAAGTCGGCGTGGCGAGCCCGAAGGCCGGGCCGTGGCTGAGCGCGCGGGCTCTCGCCGGGGAAAGAGCCGCCGCAAGAAGCGCCGATATCGTCAAGGCCGTTCTTCGCGTTGTTTTCATGCCCGCCTCCACCCACCAGTATAAACCATATACTATAGTATAGAGTCAAGAGGCGCGCGGGCATTTTTTGTAAAATGCCCGGGAATGGCGAAGGAACAAGCGCCGCTAAGGACATCGGCCGCGGCGCGCTGGTATATTGCGAATCGGTCGTGGAGGCTCATAATGAAACGCGAATTGGTAAAACCATGAAGAAGCCGTTATTTGCTTAAGGGGACACGAATGGAAAGCGGGATTGAACTTAAGGAAAAAGATCCGGTCTGCGGAATGAGCGTGGACCCTCAAACGGCGAGCCATTGGCTCGACTACGGGGGCCGCCGCCGATATTTCTGCAACCCGCGCTGCCTGGAGAAATTCCGGGCGGATCCGGAAAAGTTTTCAGATCCAGAAAAAAAATCAGCCGTCCCAGCCGCGGCGGCCGGTTCGGACGAAGCTTGGCACACCTGCCCCATGCATCCGGAAATCAGGCAGCGAGGCCCCGGGCCATGCCCCAAATGCGGCATGGCGCTGGAGCCGGAGCTCGTAGAGGCCGAGGAGAAAAAAAGCGGGGAACTCATCGATATGGAACGGCGTTTCTGGGCCAGCGCGGCGCTCACGCTGCCGTTGCTTCTTTTCGCCATGTCGGACCTCATGCCTTGGCGGGCGTGGGCCGCGGAGGTTTCCGGGCCGGCGGCTCAGTGGATTGAGTTCGCGCTGGCGACGCCCGTGGCGCTTTGGGGAGGCCTGCCGTTTTTCAAGCGAGCTTGGGACTCGCTGTTGAACCGAAGCCTCAACATGTTCACCCTGGTCGCGCTCGGCGCCGGAGTCGCCTACGGCTACAGCGTTCTGGCGGTCGCGGCTCCCGGAATTTTCCCGGCGGGCTTCCGCGGCCCCTCGGGTGAGGTCGCGGTCTATTTCGAGGCCGCGGCGGTGATCGTGACGCTGGTGCTCATGGGGCAAGTCCTGGAACTACGCGCCAGAAGCCGCACGGGGCGCGCCATACGCGCCCTCCTGGGGCTTGCCCCGAAAACGGCCCGAGTGCTTCGAGACGGCCAGGAAGAGGACATCGCGCTTGACCGCGTTCAAGTCGGCGACCTTTTGCGCGTGCGGCCGGGCGAGAAGGTTCCGGTCGACGGGACGGTTGTTGAGGGAAAGAGCGTGGTCGACGAATCGATGATCACGGGCGAGCCTCTTCCTGTTTCAAAATCGAACGGTGATCGCGTGACCGGCGCGACCGTCAACCAGGCTGGCGGCTTCGTCATGAAGGCCGAGCGCGTGGGTTCGGCCACCCTGCTTGCCCAGATCGTGCGCATGGTCTCCCAGGCCCAGCGCAGCCGGGCGCCCATCCAGCGCCTGGCCGACAAGGCCGCGGCTTGGTTCGTTCCCGCCGTCGTCGCTTCGGCTGCTCTCGCTTTCGCCGCCTGGGCGCTTTGGGGCCCGCCGCCGCGCTTGGCTTACGCGCTCTTGGCCGCGGTGGCGGTGCTTTTGATCGCTTGCCCCTGCGCTCTCGGCCTGGCCACGCCCATGTCGATTATGGTCGGCGCCGGGCGCGGGGCCCGGGCGGGCATTCTGTTCAAGAACGCCGAGGCCCTCGAAACATTGGAAAAAATCGACACCTTGATCATCGATAAGACGGGAACGCTGACCGAAGGCCGTCCCAGGCTCGCGGCGGTTGTCGCGGCCGAAGGCGCGGGCGGCGAAGACCAGCTTCTGCGGCTGGTGGCCGGCCTTGAACGCGCCAGCGAGCATCCTTTGGCCTCGGCCCTCGTGGCCGCGGCCAAGGAGCGGGGACTGGCCCTGGCCGAGCCGGCCTCGTTCGAGTCCGAGACCGGCAAGGGCGTGCGCGGCAAAGTCGAGGGCCGCGAGGTCGCCGTGGGAACGGCGGCGCTGATGGAGTCCTTGGGAATCGAAATTGGATCTCTAGGAGAACGGGCCGAAAGTCTGCGCCGCGAGGGCCAGACCGCGATGTTCGTCGCGTTCGACGGCCGGGCGGCGGGTCTCGTGTCCGTCGCGGACCCCGTCAAGGCGACGGCCGCCGAGGCGATTGCGATGCTCCACCGGGAGGGCGTTCGCCTCGTGATGCTCACCGGGGACAGCCGCACGACCGCTTCGGCGGTGGCCCGGCGACTGGGCATCGACGACTTCGAGGCGGAGGTTCTGCCCGCGCGCAAGGAAGAGCTCGTGCGCAAGCTGCAGGCCGAGGGCCGCCGGGTCGCCATGGCCGGCGACGGCATCAACGACGCCCCCGCCTTGGCGCGGGCCGACGTCGGGCTGGCGATGGGAACCGGAACCGACGTCGCGATGGAGTCCGCGGGGGTGACTCTCGTCAAAGGAGATTTGCGCGGCGTCGCGCGCGCGATAAGGCTCAGCCGGGCGACGATGCGCAACATCCGGAGCAACCTATTCCTCGCCTTCGTCTACAACGCCGCCGCGGTGCCCGTCGCGGCCGGCGTCCTCTATCCGTGGTTCGGCGTTCTCTTGAGCCCGATGATCGCCGCGGCGGCGATGAGCCTGAGCTCGGTCTCGGTCGTCGGCAACGCCCTGCGCCTCAACCGGGTGAAGCTCTAAATCAAGAAGGAGGATCAATGTCATTTGAAATCGCGCTCAAACATCTGGTCATGCAGTATAAAATCCATCCGATTCTGGTGAACTTCACGGCGGCCTTGGTTCCGGTCTCGCTTTTTAGCGACTTGACCGCGAGGATGTCCGGGAGGAAATCATTTGAAGAGGTAGGCTGGTGGACGATGCTCTACGCCGCATGCGTCACGCCGCTGACCGCCGCGGCGGGCTGGCTCTTCTGGATGAAGGACGACGTCGGCGTTCCGGGCATGGCGATTCATAAATGGCTAGGAACGGCTCTTGCGGCGCTTATCCCGCTTTTGGCGCTCTGGCGCCGGCGGTTTTACGCGCGCGGGCGCAGGCCCGGCGCCCTCTATCTTGCGGTCGGCGCGCTTATTTTGGCGGCCTTGATTTACCAGGGGACTTTGGGCGGAAATCAGGTTTTCAGCGGGATGTAGGATTTCGCTTCCCCAACGGCTCCACGCGCAATTCGTATAATACCCGGCGATGCACACCCAATCCCTAGAGAACTGGAAGCACGATCATTCCTTCGGCCAGCACCGGCGCAAAAAGGGCGAGGCCCGGACCGTGGCGGTGGCCGCCATCACGGGGACGATGATGGCCGTCGAAATCGCGGCGGGCTTGGCCTTCGGCTCCATGGCTCTGCTGGCCGACGGCCTGCACATGGCCTCCCACGCGGCGGCGCTGGGCATTTCCGCGTCCGGCTACTACTTTGCGCGGCGCCACGCCCACGACGAGCGCTTCAGCTTCGGCACGGGCAAGATGAATTCGCTGGCGGCGTTCGCCAGCGCCGTGATTTTGGCGATGGTGGCCGCCATCATGGCCTGGGCCAGCCTCGGCCGCCTCTTCTCGCCGGCGCCCATCGATTTCAACAAGGCGCTTCCCATCGCGGGCGCGGGCTTGGCGGTCAACGTCGTCTCCGCCCTGATCCTGGGCCTCGGGCATGAGCACGAGCATGAGCACGAGCATGAGCACGGCCATGAGCATGATCACAACCTTCTGGCTGCGTATCTTCACGTGCTGGCCGACGCCGTCACCTCGGTGCTGGCGATCAGCGCCCTGCTTTTGGGCAAGCTCTACGGCTTTTACCGGCTCGATCCGATCATGGGCCTAGTCGGCGCGGGCTTGGTGGCCCATTGGGCCGTAGGGCTCATCAGGATGAGCGGCGCGGTCCTGCTCGACGTGCAGGCCCCGGAGGCCGTGCGCTCCCGCATCCGCTCGCTCATCGAGAGCGACTCGGACAGCCGCGTGGCCGATCTCCACGTCTGGTCGGTCGGGCCGGCGCTCTACGCCGCCTCCATCGCCGTCGTCGCTTCGGATCCGAAGCCGGTTGATTACTACCGCGGCCTCCTGCCCGCGCGCCTGGGGCTGGCGCATACGACGATTGAGGTGCACCGCTGTCCCGACGGATCGCGCGTCCGTCAATCCGCGCCCCGTTCTTAGCCGCCCAGGATTTTCCGGCCGGAGGCGTTCCGCCAGCGCTTGAGCGCGACGAGCGACCAAATCGCCTCCACTAAACCGAATGGCCAGGCGCCTTGGAGAAACCCGTAGGCGGAGCCCAGCGCGCAAGCCGCCGCGAAACCGAGGATGCACCAACGGCTCTTGCGCTCAAATGCGTAGAACACCAGCATGAGCGAAACGGAAAAAAGGCCGAAAGCATCCAGTGCCTTCATGTCGTCTATTTTACTAGACTGCGCCCCGATCCTTACGCCGTGCAACCCGCCTCCCTCCGCCTTCCTTTATAATAATTTCATTCCGACAAATAGCATGGAGCGGCGCGGTTGGGTCGCATATTAAGGAAAGGATTTTTTCCTGCGTTATATCGCGTTTTCAAATCGCCGCAAAAAAGGCCGTCAAATGGCTGGAAACTCGCTATCCATACCCCGTATACCTATACACCCATATGGGGGTATATATGGGTGGGGTATAGGCCAGCCCTTCCACTGGAAGTGGTCGTGGCCCAGCTTGAGGACAACGCCTTCGATAATGAGCTGGATGATATAACCCCGGGCCTTGGGCATCGAAAGGCCGAAGCCTCTGCGGCTCCCTTGATCCTGAGCAATGCGTCGGCGATGGCCTTGCCGCAGTCCTGACAGACCATGCCCGTGATGGGCGCGGAATAGGTCTCTCCCTTGGCCAGGCAGCAGATATTTCCTCGCTTGTCGCGTATTTGGCCGCGATGGCGGAACCGCAAAGAGCGGCCGCCAGCGCAAGCGCGAGCAATCCCGGCCATCCAAGCCAGATCGTCGTCCCTCTTTACCGCTTGACGCCTTTCTGAATGTCCTTGATGGCGGCGGCGACGTTGCCAAGGCAGCAAGCCCCTTGGGGATTTTTCCGTTCGCAGTCGCAACGTCCGTCCTTGACCCCTTTCCTGATCTGGTTCGGTATCTCGGTCCTTCCCTTCTGCTCCAGCTCCCGGCGCAAGTCGGAGCGCTTGAAGTCGAAGCAGTAGCAGACATGGACGTCGTCGCCGGCGTCCTTGATCGTGACCGGAAGAACGGTCTCGCCCCTGCGAACCTGCCTCCCGGCCGGGTTGCAGTAAACGATCTCGCACTCCGGGCTCAGGCAAAAAGTCCCTTCGTCTCTGAATTCGGCTCGCAGGGGCTGCGGCAGGTGATGGTCGAGCGTCAGCGCGCTCACTTTGCGTCCGGCGTTGCCGCAGATCGGGCATGGGTAGGGCGTGGCGGATGCATGGCAACAGGCTTCGTGCGTCTCAGGCGAGTCGGACATGTCAGTTGATCTTCTTGATTTGCGCCTTGTAAGGGCCGGAGGCCTCGACGGCGCGAACCAGCGCCGACGGATCGACCCTCCCGTTCCCGGCGACCACGGTGGCCTCGCCTTTGGCGAAATCAATGGAGGCGTCCTTGACGCCCGGAACCTTTTCGAGCGAGTTCTTGATGCCGACGGCACAGGCGGCGCAGTCCATGCCGGAGACGGATAGCTCGATCGTCTGGGCGTTAGCCGCGGCGACGGGCTGGGAGCGCCGCAGCGCAACCGCCGCCCAGTTCGGGAAAGTGGCCAGCGCCGCCGCCGCCACCGTGACGGCCCACAGACCTGCTTTCATCGTCCTGCTGCCGGAGCGGTGCTCGCAGGTCCCATCCGCGCAGGCGACGGGGCGTTTTCGGTAGGCTAGGTAGAAGCCGATCGCCAGGACGATCGTCGTCAGGACCAGAAACAAGGGGCGATAGCGGGTCAGTCCGGCGGCCGCCCCCAGGCTGCCCAGGCCCAGAGCCGCGAGCACGAGGGGGCCTATGCAGCAGACCGAGGCCAGCGCGGCTGAGACGACGGCTGCTATTGATATGAGTTTATTTTTCATGGAAACTGCCTCCTCCTCAATGCGCTCCCGCGTTCCACCGGCTAGTGCAACACTCGTAGCGTGAGACTCTCACGCGGTAAGCTGTATTCTTCGTGTTGGATGACACGAGGAGAACGAGATGGCTTACAAGCGCGTGACGGCGGAAGAACGAGAGTTCATCTACCG
>DATLUA010000065.1:0-13228 GCA_035533295.1 Elusimicrobiota bacterium
TTGTCCACAGCAATTCACAGAAAAGAAAAAGAAGCAAAAAGAAAAGAGGAACGGCCGACGACGGATATCTTCCTCTCTTCGAACGACAACGGCTACCTTAAATCAGGTCCACGGTGGTCGGACAGACGGGGAGCCCCTCACTCCAAGGAGATTCGCCGCTTCCTTCACCGTGGCGAACTCCCGCAAGGTTTTCATGAAAGGTTAATCAACCTTGCTCATTATAACTCTAACTTCCAGAAGTTTGCAAAAGCGATTTTTGAAACCATCAACCAATAAAGTAAAATCCCTGCCCGGCAAGGAGGCGCCATGATATTTAAAAATCCGGCCAATGATTACATGGCGTCCGCATCGACCCCGTGCTAAAGGCATAAACTCGAGAACCCTATGATTGCCGGCCTGGCGCACACGGCTCTCCTGGTCCGCGATTATGACGAGGCAAAAGACTTTTACTGCAATAGGCTGAGGTTTGAAGTCGTCGAGGATATGCTGTTGCCTAATAAGAGATGGGTTCTCGAGCGCCCGGGTTCTGTTCTTTTTGCATACCGACAACTTCGAGGCGGATTATAAGCGTTTGCGTTCGGAGGGCATTATTTGCGGCGCAGGGGCGCCGAGAAATGGAGTACGGCGATGATATCCGCCCGCAAATTGCTAAAATTGCCAAAGGAGAAGGACTCTATTTTTAGGAGGCAGTTATGGCATTCAAGCGCAAGGAAGCGACCATCGAAGCGACGGATTTGAACACCATCGCCCCGGAAGAGGCCGAGAAGCGCGTCATCGCCGGCGTCAAGAAGTACGCCACCAACGAGGCCAACTGGTCCAAGGCCGACGCCAACACGCCGTTTTTGGGCCACATCATCGGCATGGGCATCGAGTCCTCCAACTTGGCCGACATCACCATGTCCATTGAGCGGCAGTTTTTGACCAAGAAGACCAAGCGCGTGCCGGTCGCGGAGGGCAGCGCCGAGTTCAAGCTCGAGGACGGCGAGCTGGGCAAGCTGCGCATTTTGGAAGGCCAGGACGCCACGGCCGCGACGCCGGGGCTTTCCATCAAGATGCTCATGGACCTGGGCCACATGACCAAGAACGACGCGTATTTGTCCAAGGTCGTCTCCTTCGCCTACGTCACCTCGGTGGGCGAGGGCTACCGCGCCAACGACGCGCTCCAAAAACTCATCGGCCGCATCGAGAAGCTCTCCGGACCGGAGAAAGACGAGACCAAGGCCAACTTGAAGGCCCTGTGCGATCAGGCCGGAGCTTACGAGACGCTCATCGGCGACGCCGCGGCCTTCACCGCGTCCCGGCAGAAAATCAGCCAAAACGACAAGGCCGCCTATGATTCGCTGCGCCAAGAGCTGAGCGTCATCGAGGACAAAATCAAGGGCGTCTCCGCGACCAACGAGGCGGAGCGTCTGGCCTCCTTGCGCGCCGAAGAGGCCGAGGCGCGCACGCGCCTCAAGATGAGCGCGCAGAAGCTCGCGGTCTCAAGCGCGGTCGCCCGCGAAGCGGCCCAGCGCACGCCCGTCATCCTGGCCAAAGTGGAGGAAATCCGGGCGATTCTCCGGCAGAGCCTGCAGGAAGCCGAGCGCGTCCTGGCCTAAAGCCGCCGCTTTGCTCTCATCCAAGGACGTCGCAAGCCTGCGGTTGCAGCGCCGGCTTTCGTTGCTCGCCACCTACCCTCTCTACGCCTTCATCCGCGTCGTCTTTCGTTGGCGCTTTAACTACCGCTTCTCCAACGCCCGCGAGTTCCAGGAAAAAATCTGGAAAGAGCTTGACGCCCACGACGGCCCCCTGTTTTGGGCGGCCAATCACCTGACCCTTATCGACTCCTTCCTGGTCTTCGTGGCCGTGGTGCCTTGGCGCAAGCTCCACCGCACGCGCCTGATTCCCTGGTCCACTCCGGAATACCGCAACTACTACCACCTGGGATCCTGGCCCAAGAAAATCGCGGTCCGCTCGCTGATGTACCTGTGCCGCTGCATCCCGTTTCTGCGCGAAGGCGAGGACGAGGCCTCGGAGCGCTGGCGCAAAAACGTCTTCGCCAAATGCGAGTGGCTCTTGAAGCGCGGCGAGTCCGTTTTCATGTACCCGGAAGCGAGCCGCGCGCGCTCGGGTTGGCTTGAGCGCCACCATCCCAAGGATTTTCTGGGCCGGCTCGCTCTGGAGGCGCCCAACGCCAAGTTCCTCTGCGTCTACGCGCGCGGCGAAAACCAACTCTACACCACGGCGACGCCCCGGCGCGGCGAGACATTTCGCTCCTACGGCCGGCTCATCCCCGCGGTCTTGCCGGGAGAAACCTCGCCGCGCGCCGTCGCCCAGCGGCTCTTCGACGCGCTGGCCGAGCTGCAGGAGGAATGGTTCGCGGCGAGCCCGCTGCCGAAAAACTGCGGCGGCAACGACATATTGGACTTGAAATCCTCCCGGCTGGCCGAGCATTTCGATTCCGAGAGCGGCGAGGTGGATACTGAATGGACCGCGCGGCATCTGACCGAGCGTGAAATAAAATCCTTGGAGACAACCGCGCCGGGGTTCGCGCGCTTCGCGGAGGTCTGCAAGTTCATCGCGGCCAAAGAAGCGGCGCACAAGGCTTTGGCGCAATCCGGCATCTGGACGCCGTCCGGAGCCTTCCGGATGCTGGAAGCGGACTTGTTTCGAAAAAGAATCGTCCATCTTCCCACCGGAGCGCGCTTCGACATCCGCTTCACCCACGAGGATGAGGACAAAATCCACTGCGTCGCGGTCCTGCGCGGCGGGTTCATCGGGGACGACGAGACGCCCGGAGACGTCCTGTGGGAAGTCGCGGAAGTTCCACCTGGCCAGGACGCCCACGACTTCGCCCGCGGCAAATGCCTGGAATTCATCGCCCAATCCTCGGATGAAATCTCCTCGCCCGGCCTGCTGGCCTTCGCGGATGAGGGCGGCATCCCCAGAGTGCTCCTGCGCGGCAAAGCCCAGGACTGGGGCGTGTCGCTGTCCCACTCCGGGCGCTTCGCCGCTTGGAGCTTCATGATCTCCTAGGGCGCCGTCCCTCCCCGCATACCCCCCGGGACAAACCGGATTCAAAAGAGTAGAATATCCTAAGAGTTTTGCCTTAGATGACACGCATCCTTCGCTCCATCAGGTTCAACATCTTCCTAGGGGCCCTCATCGCGTTTTTTTCCGCCGTCGGCACCATCCTGCCCCAAATAGGCCAGGAGCCGGAACGGGCCAACGCGTTCATGCAGGCGCATCCGTTGTGGACCAAGTTTCTCAGCTTCTTCGGGCTTTTCGACCTCTACCACAGCTGGTGGTTCATGGGCATCCTGGCCTTGATGGCCGTGGACATCGTGCTGTGCAAGCTCTGGAACAAGCCGCCCGACGCCGGCATCGTCGCCCTGCCGCCGGAGCTCACCAACGAGGAAGATCTCGAAACCCACCTGGACAAAAAGGAAGCCGCCCTGAAGCTTAAGCCCTTCCAAGCCTTCTTCACCTCCAAGATGGGCTTGGACGACGCCTGGAAAACGGCGCGCGGGCATTTGAAGCGCGAGGGCTACGCGGTCAAGGAGGAGTTTTTCCTGCCCGGGACGGCGGGCGCTTTCGTGGGCACCCGGCACCGGATCCAGCGCTGGGGCTCTTACTTCGCCCACATAGGCCTCGTCGTCATCCTCGTAGGCGCGCTTATCCGCAGCCTCTTCGGCTTCGTGGAGATGGTGCCGGTCCTGGAAGGCGGCTCCCGGCGCATGCAACGTCTCTTCGATCCGCGCTCGTTTTCGGAACGGGTCCGGGAGCTGTTCTGGGGCCACCCCTGGACCATGAAGGAGCCCGTCGACGTCTACGTGGACAAGTTCACCATCGAATATTACCCCGGGACGATGAACCCCAAGCTCTTCGCCTCGGACGCGCGGGTGATGTCCGGCGACCAGCTCCTGGGGCAGAAAGTCATCCGCGTCAACCACCCTCTGGACGTCAACGGCGTGCGCTTCTACCAAGCCTCCTGGGGCGCGGGAGGCATGTTTCGCAGCGTGACCTTGAAGCTGGGCAAGGAGACGCTCCAGCTGCCGCAACGGACGCCCGTCAAGATTCCGGGAACTCCCTTCACCGTCGAAGCGGACATGATGCTCCCCAACTTCACCGTCACCGACGGCCAGGCGGACACGGCGTCCCTGGACTTGAAGAACCCCGCCGTGCGCCTGATGTTCAGCGTCGGGCCGCACAAGACCTCGCCGCTCTGGCTTCTCAAGAACTATCCGGACATCTGCTTTACCGAGGACGCCCAGGGCCAGCTGACCCACGCCCCGGCGCCGCCTTTCCAACTGGCCGCCATCGATCCGATTTTATTTTCCGGCATCCAGGTCGCCTATGATCCGGGATTTCCCATCGTCGTTTTGGGCGCGCTCATGTGGCTTCTGGGCATGATCGCCCTCTTTTATATGCACCGGCGCCGGGTCTGGATACTGCTCGAATCGGCCGGAGAAAATTCCTGCCGGGCCAGCCTGGGCGCTTGGAGCTCGCGCGGCACGCGGGAATACGAGGCGGAGTTCGGGGCCCTGGCCAAGTCGCTTCGTTCCGAACTCAAATCCGAGGACAATTTCCAAATGACGGAAAATCCGATCGTGGAGGTTTCTTAAAAGATGAATTACGAGGTTGTTTTCCTTAAAGGAGCGCTGGCTTTCTATGCCCTGGCGACGGCCGCGGCGTTCGTCTACCTGTACAACAAGGACGACAAGTGGAGCTCTTGGATGTTCCGCTTGGTCGGCGTCGGCTTGGCGCTGCATCTCGTGAGCTTCGGCTTCGGCATGCATTATTTCTGGAAGATTCCGGACAACCGGTACTACTTCCCCATCAACTCCTTCTTCGGGGCGCTCTCCTTCCTCTCCCTGGCCACCGTGGCGGTGTTCTTCCTCATCGAAAGCCGGCACCAGCTGGGCATCTTGGGCGCCTTCGTGCTCCCCTGGGCCGTCGTCGGCACGGGCTCGGCCATCATCTTCGCCAACCCGGCCGCCGAGGGCCTGGTGCCGGCGCTGCAGAATTACTGGATCAACATCCATCCGGTGGTGCTCATGACCGCCTACGCGGCCTTCGGCAACGCCTTCGGGGTGGGCGTGGCGCTCCTCATCCAGGAGCATCAGATTAAATCCCGCAAACCCAGCGAGCTCTGCTACCGCCTGCCCTCCATCGAGGATCTCGACGACCTCAACTACCGCATCATCGTCTGGGCCTTCCCGGTGCTGACCGTGGGCATCATCATGGGCGGCATCTGGGCCTACAGCGCCTGGGGGCGGTTCTGGGGCTGGGATCCCAAGGAAACCTGGGCGCTCATCACGGCCCTGGTCTACGCGGGATACCTGCACATGCGCTTCGTCAAGGGCTGGCGCGGCAAGAAAGCGGTCTACGTCTCCATGCTGGGATTCGCGTGCGTCCTCTTCACCTTCCTGGGCGTGAACTACCTGAGCCCGCTCCACGGATACCTTTCCGGCGGAGGCTAAAGCGGCATAGGCGCGGCTGAACTGCCATGGAACAGAGCCTGGCCCTGTTGGGGTTGAACCACAAGAGCGCTCCCTTGGACATCCGGGAGCGCTTGGCGCTTCTCTCCGCCTCCGAGCTGGCCAAGCGGATCAAGGCCGAAGGGACCAAAGAAGCGGCCGTTCTCTCCACCTGCAACCGCTTCGAAGTCTACTTCATGCCCGCCGGCGAAGCCGTGGAAACCGTGGGAAACCGCATCACGGCGCTGCTTGAGCAAATCTCCGGCGCCGCCCTCTCGCGCTACGCCTACCGCTTCGGCGGTGAGGACGCCGTCAAGCACCTTTTCGAGGTTTCCTCCGGGCTCGATTCGCTGGTCGTCGGGGAAAGCGAGATCCTGGGCCAGGTCAAGGACGCCTACGAAACGGCGCGCGCGGCGGATATGACCGGGAAATACTTCAACGTCTTGTTCCAGCGGGCGCTCTATGTGGGCAAGAAAGTGCGCAGCGAAACGGGCGTCGCCATCGGGCAAACCTCGGTGGCCTCGGTCTCCGTGCAGCTGGCGCACACCATCTTCGGCGGGCTCCAAGGCGCCACGGCCCTGGTCGTCGGCGCCGGCTCCATGGCAGAAACCACCGCGCGCCATTTGATCAGCCAAAAAATCTTGCGCCTCACCGTGGTCAACCGAACGTGGGAAAAGGCCCGCGCCCTCGCGGCGCAGTTCCTGGCGGAAGCCGTCCCCTGGGACTCTCTCCCCTCGGCGCTGGAGCGCGCGGACATCGTCATCGCGTCGACCTCCGCGGAGCGCCCTATTTTGACCCGCGAGATGATCCAGGAAGCCGCCAAGACGCGCCAGGGGCGCTCGCTCTTCATTTTGGACATCGCCATGCCCCGCAACGTCGAGGAAGGCGCGCACGGCATCGACCACGTCTATGTCTACCGTTTGGAGGATCTGGAGTCGGTGGTCGCAGACAACATGAAGAAACGCGGCGTGGAATTGGACCGCGCGCGCGGCATCGTGTCGGAAAAAGTCCGGGAGTTCGGCCTGTGGGAAAAATCCTTGGGCAGCGGCCGCGAGGCGAGCTTCAAGCACTCCGACATTCAGGAGCCCTCTAGAATCTCATGATCCTTTCCTTGCTCCTTATGTTATTTGCGCCTTTTTCCTTTGCGGCGCAGCCCGCCCGAACTCCCGCGCCCTCCTATGGCATCTTAATCCTGGCCCACGGCGCCGGCAAGGAATGGGATTCCCAAGTTTCCGGCATCCGGCGGACCGTCAACGCGCGCGTCCCGGCCGAGGTCGCCTTCGGCATGGCCGCCCCCGGCGCCATGCAGGCCGGCGTCGATCGGCTGGAGGCCCGTGGAATCACGAGAATCGCCGTGGTCCCGCTCTTCATCAACTCCCATTCTTCGGTGATGGATCAGACCAGATATGCGTTGCACCTTAGCTCGGCGCCGTCAATGCTCTTCATCCGGGCCATGAAAAAACTTCCCCCCGCTATCCTGCACATGGCCGGCATGGGTTTCGATCCCCGCAAGCGCGTCGCGCTGCGGGCTAAAATAGTCATGACCACGGCGCTCGACGATGACCCCATGGTCGCGGACATCCTTATCGACCGCGCGAAGGATATGAGCCGACAGCCCTCCAAAGAAACGGTCATCCTGGTCGGCCACGGACCGGTGGACGACGCCGATAATAAAATGTGGCTCGCGACCATGCGCAGCCTATGCCGTCAAATCCAGAAAGCCGGAGGCTACGAGGCCGCGTGGGCCGCCACCATCCGGGACGACGCTCCCCCGCCGGTCAAGGCCAAGGCCGACGCCGTTTTGCGGAAAATGGTCCGGCGCGCCGATGAGAACGGCGGTCGCGCCCTGGTCGTTCCCGAACTCATCGCGCGGGGCGGCGTCGAAACCCACATCGTCAGGATTTTGCGCGGCTTGCCTTACGCTTGGGACGACAAGACCTTGACCCCCGATCCGCGCTTGGCGCTTTGGGTTCTAAAGCGCGCCCGCCAGGCATTCGCCGGCCGCTGACGCCCGCGAAACAGGACGCATCGCGAACGTCCCCAGGCCCAGCACGGCATCCGCCGCCGCCCATCCCGCGCGCGGGCGGCAAAAGATCGCGGCCCTCTTAATCAGGGCGACCCTTTCGGAGCGCTTGGAAACCAGGGCGGAAACGATGCGGAGCAGTTCCTCCGTCGAGCGGGCTTCTCGCGCGGCCCCGGCGCTGAGCCAAAGGCGCGCGTTTCTTTCCTCTTGGCCCGGCAGCACGCCGAAAAAAATCATGGGCAGGCCGGCGGCCGAAGCTTCCGCGAGGGTCACCCCTCCCGCCTTGCCGATGAGCGCGTCCGCGGCGGCCATAAGCCGGCGAACCGTGCCCTTGTCCGCGCCCAAATAGGCCTTAAGCCTCGGCTGAGCGGCGGAGCGCAGCGCGGACCAAAGCATCTCGTTCTCCCCGCAGAGGGCGACGACCTCCGCGCGCGGGAACCTCTCCAGCAAAGCGACGGCCGCCTCCTTAACCCGGCCCAACCCGCGGCTGCCGCCCGAAAGAAGGAAAACCACGCCCCGCGGATCCAGTCTCAAATCCCGTCGCGCCCGGGTCTTGTCCACAGATTGAGAAAACACCGGATCGATGGGAATTCCCGTTTGAGCGATGCGCGATCTATCGATGCCGGCCGCGGCCAAGCGCTTGGCTGCGAGCGAGGAAGAGGCTAGGTACAAATCGACCTCGGGCGACATCCAGAAGGAATGGATATCGTAATCCGTCGGGCAGGCGACGAGCCGGGTCCGCACCGCGCCCCGTTTTTTTCCCAGCGCCAGAATGGAAAGCGGCGCGGCGTGCGTGCAGACGATGACATCGGGCTTTATCCGCTCGATGGCGGCGAGGACTTTTGCGGCGCGGACCCGCCAATAAAGCGCGCGGCACAAGGCCGCGACGGGCAGAACCGCCCGGCGGTCATAAACCGCGCGCCACAGCCACGGGCAGAATTCCAGGACGCGGATGTAGGATGCGTCCAGGAACGGCCCCAGCACGGGATTGATGTCTGCGGCCGCGCTAACCCGGAAGCACTCGAGGCCGCGCGCGCGAAATTCATTCTCCAGGGCGGCGGCGGCGGACGCATGGCCGGAAGGACTCCGGCCGTAGACGACGGCGACGCGCATGCTTGCGGTGAAGGCTAGGCCTGCTCCCGGCCCTCAGCTCTCCTCGACAACGGAGGAAAGACGGAGGCTAAAGGTCGTCTTCTTGCTTGAGCGTGGCGTAGCGCGCTGGGTACTTGGCCTTGAACTCATCAATGAGCTTTTCACGACGAGCCTTCCAAGCCGCGGAATCGGCGCCCACCTTGCGGTTCATGCCGTCGTAGACCAGGAACTCCCAGATCTTCTTGCCCTCGACGCCCTTGACCGGGCAGCCGGGCTTGTTCATCATGCGGTGCACGTAGCGGCTCCAGATGTGATCCCCGACCTGCCAGACCCCGGAGTTCTTAGCGTCAAAAAACTCGGGATGCCCGGCCTTGAGCTTCTTCATCGCGTCCGCCGCCGAGGCGATGTAGGCCGGCGTGCCGGGCTTGCCTTCGCCGGGAACTTCGACGAAGCGGCTGTTCAAGGGCCGCGCCGCGCTGTGGCAGGTGGAGCAGCGCACCAGCATCAAGGCGTAGCCGCCGGTGTCGGCCGGAAGCGCGCCCGTGTGGTCGTCCTTGGCGATGAGCTTTTCCGCCGCGGCCAAGCCGACCGAGAATTTCGCCGGGTAGGCCTTGAGCGTCGCGGCGTCCAAGCGTTCGGGGCCCAAATCGTTGGGATAAGGATTGGCCAGCGCCTGCTCTCTCTGAAGCTCGGCCGCGCTCTTGCCGGCGGCCGACGCTGAAATCGTGTTGACCAGGGCCATCAGGCCGAACGCGACCACGACGCCCAAGGCCAAACCCAAATACTTGAAATAGTTTCTCATGCCTAGAATCCTCCCTGAGACTGATTGCTTTGCCCGATGGTCAAGAGCCACGTCGCCAAATCGTCCAATTCCTTGCCCTGCAATCCGCGTTTCTCCCAGGCCGGCATGTAGAGCGGCGGCATCGGCCCATCGGGGTTATATCGCGCGACGGCCGTTTCAGGCACGCCGTTGGATATCTTGTTGGCCAGTTCCTGGCGATCGTAAGTGCCCACCACCTGTGTCAAGGTCGGTTCGCGGCCCTTGGCCATCTCCGCGATTTTCTGGGCGTCGGAAAGCTTGGCGTATTGATCCAGGGGCACCTGGCCGGGACCCAAGGCGTTGAAATTACGCCGGCCTTTGGTTCCTAGAAGTCCATGGCAGGCGGCGCAGCCGTATTTCTCGAACACGTACTTGCCGTGCGCGACGGGATTGCTGAAATGGGGATCAGGGTCCGGCATCGGCCCGACGCCGGCGACGTGGTATTGATAGGGGATCTGCTCGTGGGTCAAGGAAAGCAGGAAGGTAGTGATGGCCTGGGCGTCCTGCTCGCTCAACTCCCGGTGGCCTGCGGCGTCATCGGCCGTCCAGTTGACCATTCCGCTGGGAGCGATGGGCTGCGGGTTGTACTTCGCCAACGGGTCATTGACGACGAAAGACTCCGGATCGCTGGCGACGTGAGCGAAAATCCAGTTCTGCAGGGTCCACTGGCTCTTGGGCAACGGCTTGCCGTTAATGCGGATGAGCGAAAAGTTGTACGGCTCGATGCGTTCCAGCGGCTTGTCCGCGATGTTTCCCAGGTCCACGCTGACGGTCTGGCCCACGCCGTTGATGGAGTGGCAGCCTTGGCAGCCGTGTTTGTAGAAAAGCTTCTTGCCCAGGGCTACGAACCGCATGCCCTTGGCGTGCTCGAAATTGGCGTGGCAGCGGGCGCAGGCCGCCTCGATGTACTTGCCTTTCAGGAGCGGCTTTTGCCAGTTGTCCACGAAGCCGTGGGCGTCCTTGGCCGTCGTGGCCATGCCCTGGCCCTGGTGGCAGACGGTGCAGCCGTATTTCTGGAAGCTGTGGGTCTTGTTGAGGTCCATGCCGTCGACCAGCGGGTGGGCGGCGTAGGGCTGCTGCGTGAAATCGTTCTTCATGGTCGGGTTGACGAACTCGTCCATGGCCACGTGACAGGTGGTGCAGCGGTCGACGCCGCCGAAAACGGTCAGTATCTGCTTGATTTGGAGCGGCGTGTGACGGAGCTTCTCGGCCTGCTTCCGGAACTTCGCCGCTTCCTTGGCATCCTTGGCCTCGGCCGCCTGCTTCTCCATCGCGTTTGCGGCCATGTTGTAGTAGTTGCGCTGGTAAACCATCCACATCGGATGGCTGCTGCGCCAGAGCGCGTAGCCTAAAACCGCCACGAGAGCGAAGTTGAAAAGAACGAAAAGTTTCCTATACATGGGTTATATGTTCAAGAACACGGACGGGATGGTCACCAAATACTTGACGTTAAACGCTAGACGCGCGCAAATCTTGACCAAAAGGCCCATGGTGCAGACGACGAGCACCATGGTCACCAGGTAGCGGGCCCAGTCCAGGCCGCGGATGTGACGCTGGGGAATAAGCACGCCGAAGAACGCCACGAACGTGCCGAAGAACACGATCCAAGCGCCCTGGCTCAAAGGGACGTGCGCGCCGTAGCGCAGCGCCAAGGCGAGCGCGACAAACCCGGCGAAGCAGGCCAACGTGGCCTTCACGAGGCTCAAGTTCTTCTGGATGAGCTTGGGCAGGAACATGATGGCCAGGACGGGCAGCCCGAGCGCCGGCACTCCCATCAGCAGCGGGAACTTGCCCACACCAGATGGACCGAACAGATTCCAGGTCGGCGGCGGCACGGGCTTTTGCAGCAGCCACGACTGCCACGGCCAGTACCACACGAAATTCGGCCCCCGGCAGAACTCTCCCATGAAGATGAAGCAGAACCACATGATGATGCCCAGCAGGAACATCGTATTGGCGAAGGGGCGCTCACGGAAGGCATAGCGGCCGACGCCCTTGGGGCTCGGGTCGATGAAAGGAACGGCCATCAGGCCGACGATGATCAAGTTGGGGACCATGACGCCCGCGATCCACGGGTCGAAATAGACCAGCATTTCCTGGAGTCCCACGAAATACCAAGGCGCCTTCTCCGGGTTGGGCGTGGCGTGCGGGTTGGCGATGACGTCGAGCGGCGCGTTGACCAGCAGCGCCCAAACCATGAGGACCAGCAGGCAGGCCGCCGCGGCGATGTATTGCCGCTTGATGAGGTTGGGCCAGGTGTCGATCTTGGGCTCAGTGACGTCGCCGTAGGGCGCGGCGGAGAAGCCGTCTTTTCTGACGCGCCAGAAGTGCAGGATGATGAGGACGCCCAAAAGCAACGGAACCGCGACGCAGTGCAGGACGTAGAAGCGGACCAAGGTGTTGGCGCCGACCGTGGTGCCGCCTAGAAGCACGAAGCGGATGTCGTTGTTCATCTGCATGTGCATCAAGGAGGTGCCGAAAGGCCCGGCGTTGCCCAAGAAGGGCGTCGCGCCGGCCATGTTGGTGCCGACCGTCACGGCCCAGAGGGCGAGTTGGTCCCAAGGAAGCAGGTAGCCGGTAAAGGACAAGAATAGGGTCAGCGTCAGCAGTATGACGCCCACGCACCAGTTGAACTCGCGAGGCCGCTTGTAGCTGCCCGTCAAGAACACGCGCAGCATGTGCAGGATGACGATAAGGACCATGGCCTGGGCCGCCCAGCGGTGGATGTTGCGCAGGAACTTGCCCAGCGTCACGGCGTAAGTCAGATCCTTAATGTCGCGGAAGGCCAAGCCGGGGACGGGCCGGTAGTAGAACATGAGCAGCACGCCGGTGGCCACCAGGACCAGGAACAGGAAAAACGAGAGCCCGCCCAATCCCCACGTGTAGGTCCACTCCAGCGCCCGCTTGCGGACCTTCGTGGGCTGGATGTGCAGCCACACGTTGCCGATCATGTGGTTGGCCCGGTCGCGCGGCGTATCGCTCCAGGCGCCGCCGCGGAAAATGCTGCGCCAGAGCTGCGAGTTGACGACTTCTTTTTTCAGATCTTCGATATCTGGCATTCGCGAGCCTAGGAGAGGGGCAGGAAGAACGGCGGCTCGTAATACATGGGCGGCGTGTCCTGCACGATGCTCTTGTCGATGATCAGATCCCCGGTGGTCGCGACCTCAAGGTGCGGCCGCCAGAGGTTGCGCGGCGCGGGGCCCGCGATAATAAGGCCTTCCTTGGTGTAGACCGAGCCGTGGCACGGGCACTTGAAGAGCTGCTGATCCTGGAACCAGTTCGGGGTGCAGCCCAGGTGGCGGCAAATCGCGATGAGGGCGTAGACGCCCTTGGAGGTCCGCACGACCCAGACCTGCTTGTTGATCCACTTGAGCGAGACGCCCGAGCTGAAATCCTTCATCGGGCCCGCGTTGAAGATGGCGGAGGGCTCGTAGATGACGTTGGGAAAGAAGAATCGTCCGGCGGAGCCCGCGATGACCGCGCCGAACGCGGCCAAAGCCCCGTAACCCGCCAGCAAAAACTGGCCGCGGCTCATTCCGGAAGAGGTTTTTTTTGCTGGGGACGGCTCGGCTGGGGAAACGACTGGGCTGGGAGAGGCGGAAGTTTTTAACTGATCCTCACTCATCGGTGTCGAAATCCTTGCGCACTAGGTTAACACTTCGACTTCGTTTTGTCAACACCGCGCCCGATGCCGCAGAAAAATCGAAAGTAGAATTTGGGCGCGTCCTGGGCCGAGGTTGAAATCCTCGTCGTGGCGGCGCCTCTGTTGAGGCGCGCCGGCCGCGCGCTACTTTCGACGACCCGTCAGCCCGGGGTCATGGCGACCTCATAAAT
>DATLUA010000066.1:0-37905 GCA_035533295.1 Elusimicrobiota bacterium
CAGGGGATCGGAGGCCGCGATGTACTTCAAGCTCCCCCCCACGTTAAGCGCCGAGAGGCCGAAGCTCAGGCCCCAGTCCGGAATGACGCCCAGATATCCGGCATCGCCGGAAAAAGTCTGCGCGTGGTACTGCTGGACCAAGGTCGAGCGGACAAATTTCCCGGTCAGGCCCAGGAAATTGTTCATCTCATGCTCGGTCGTGTCGTCCTGCCCTGAAGTGAAGGAGACCTGCCCGATGCTCTCGGCGTAGGAAAGGCCCGCGATGATGTCCGAGCCCGCGCTCATGGAGTTGCTGCTCAAGAACGAACCGTCCGGATTGGTCTTGTTGACCTGGATGGTGCCGTCCTGGGAATAGACGACGTTGGCGCCCACGCTGGCATAGCCCGAACCGGAAACCCCGGAAAACGAGATGGGCGCCGCGTAGGCGAGGTTCTGCAGGCTGTTGCCGGCCAAGCCCGAGTAAAAAGTCCCCTGCACTTCTTGGGACCGGAGCAGGCTGATGCCGGCCGGATTGTAGTAGAGCGCCTCCGGATCGTCCGCCACGGCGGTAAAGGCCCCGCCCATGCCCAGGGCGCGCGCGCCCAGCGGAATCTCAAGGACGGATTCCGCGGTCACGCCGGGGTTGGCCTGGCCAAAGGCCAAGCCTCCGGCCAGAACCGGAAGAGCCAGCGCCGCCCAAACAAGTTGTCGTGTTCTCATGATGCCATGCAAGCGCCAAACGTTTGTGCTGTACGACTACTTAACGACGACGATCTTCTGCGTCTTTGAAATCCCCGGACCGTTGATGTGGAGAAGATAAACGCCGCTGGCCACGGTCGAGCCGCGCAGGTTCTTGCCGTACCAATCGACGGAGCCCTGCCCTGCGGGCTCGTCCGAGTCCAAGAGCGTCTCCACGAGCGTTCCGCTCAAGGTGTAGAGCTTGAGCGAAACGTGCCCGGGGCTCTGCAGCTGGTATTTAACCGTGGTTTTCTGCCCCTGCAAAGGATCGAAAACGTTGTTCCAGGCCTGCATGTCCGTCGTGTTGCCCGCCAGATTAAGAGCGTCGGAAAGGCCGAAGGAAACCGTGTCGTTGAGGCTGTCGGTCCCGAATATTTCCACTGAAACGGAGCCGACCGCGGGGTAGCGCGCCGCGAACCCCGGCTGGATCTGCAGCTTCCCGCTCATGGCGCCGGAAGCGTCCGCGGTGGAAATGACCGCCAAATAGGAGGGATTCTCGTTGGTCTGGGTCTCGGCCATGATGTTTTGGCCCTGGTCGCGCAGCTGGGCGTAGGCGAAGCTGTACGTCGGCGTCGAGCCGGAAACCGGCGTGGCCACGTCGAAGCTGATGACGTCGTTGTCGTATGAAGCGTTGATGATCTGGCTGTTCAAGGCGCCCGCGGCGCTGTAGGAAACCATCAGAGTGTAGGGCTGGGAATTATTGACTCCGCTGTTGGAATTGTTTCCCGTGGGAGAAGCCGCGATGCGGACGTAGAAATGATTGGCGCTTGGGTTGGTATAGGAGAGAACAACCTGCTGCTGGGTCGTTGTGCAGTCCTGGGAGCTGCACACCTGCACGCCGCCGGCAAATCCCGTGCCCACGCCGTTCAAGGTGGGCTGAACGTCGGCCACCACGTCATGATCGCGGTCGAAAAGCGTGATTCCATAGGCGGAGTAATAGCCCTGGCCGTCCGGAGACGCCGGCAGCGTCAGCGTAATTCCCACGAGACCGGGGCCCGCGCCGAAGGTGTAGAAGTTCGTCTGCCCGGCCGTCGCGATGCTCCCCTGGACGGTCGGCGTCGTGGAGACGTCGACCGCGCTCTCGAATCCTTGGCCGGCGGACAAGCCGCTGATCCCGTGGGCCGCAAAGGCGTTGTCGACATAGCCCTGAAGATTGCCCGCGCTGACTCCCGCGGCGGCGCAGGCCGGCAGGGACGCCGAAACAGAGCCGTAGTTCTGCGCCGCGGCGTCCAACGCGTCCTGGAATTCGCCGAAGCTCTCGGGGTAGGACAGCAGCGCCGTGAACTCCATCTGGTTCGCGCAGCCGACGCCGGAGGCGGCGCTGGCGCCCAGCAGATGGCGGCGGATGTCCCAAAGCGCCTGGCTCAAAAACAGGCTGTCCGTGTGGATTTCTCCGGTCCAATCGTTGCTCGATCCGGAAGTCAGGACGTCGCAATGGGGACCTTCGGAGCAGGAAACGCAGGACGCCGAGCCGGGGCAGTTGCCCCACTGCGTGGAATTGTCGTCAAGCTCGCGCAGCGGCGTGTAGCCGTAGCCCAACTGCTGGAGCACGTAGGCCGCGATGTTCGGATCGCCCAAGGAGCTCGCGGACCAATAATCGGCGTTGGCCTCGGAGATGGCGCCGGCCTGGCCGAAATTCTGGATGTTCCAAATCTTCTGCACGACGTAGTGCGTGTACTCGTGGTGCGGGACCGTGGCGTCGTCCGCGAACATGTCCGAGGGAAGGGAGTCCAGGCTGTCGCCGAAGAACATGTCGTCGTGGGTCGGATCGTAGAACGCGTCGGTCAGATTGTTCACCAGGGCCAGGGCGGTGGTCGGCTTGAGCGTGATGCCGGTCGCCCCCAAAGCCGCCATCGTGTTGGCGAAATAATCGTGCATCTCGTTCAACTGGTAGTAGAGGCTGATTTCGCTGTGCATGCCGTTGTAGGTATAGGAAGACGGCCACCAAGTCAGGTTGTCCGAGGCTCCGGAAGAATTCGGATTGCTCAGCACCAGGCAGCTCGACGTCGCCACGTCGAAGCCGTAGCCGCCCGAGCCGCCGCCGGCGGCGTTCAACTCCAGGACCATCTTCTGGCCGACTCCCATCGCGCCCTTGAACGACGCGGAATAAGTTCCCACGTAATCCGAGATGGGGTTCCCGAAGGAGTCGAACGCCGTCAACTGATCGTCTTGAAGGATGCCGCTGGCCTCGCCGCCGCTGCCGCTGCTGCTAAACCCCTGGTTGGAATAAATGCCCACGTTCAATTCCGAGAAGACGGGCAGAAACTCGACCGCGTTGGGAGCCAGGGCGCTGACGTTGATGGTGGCGAAGGAAATCGAATACGGCGCGTAAGGGTGCGCCGAGGACAGCGGCGTGGAGACGATTTGCCACGAGGCGCCGTTATTCTCGTAGTGGGCGTTGGGACCCTGGAAATTGGCCACGCTGACGTAGGAGCCCTGAAGGGTCGTGAAAACTTCGGCGGGTCCCGCAAGGCCGGAATAGGCGCCGCTCGCATCGGTCGTGGTGCAATTGGCCGAGGATCCGGCGCAGACGCGCTCGTGGGCGAAAGGTTGCACGGAGGCCGGCGTCGAGCTTGGGTCGATGGCGTAAACCAAGCCGCTGATGGTCCCCCCCTCCGTGACCGACTGGTAGTCGTCGTAGCGGAAAAGGATGTTCCCCGTGTTCGCGTCGATGTAGTAGCGCCACGCGGCCGAGGGCGATTGCACCAGGACCCGCCAGGCCAGGTTGTCGCCGCCGGTCTGCCGGTTGGGCCAGACCACCAGCGCGCCGGCGCTCGCTTTCGCGTTGCCGCCCGCGTCCGCCACGGCTATTTGAGCCGCCCGAAATTCCGGCACGGACGGCGCGGCGCCGAGATTCAAGGAGGGCTCATAGCTGGAGTGATAATTGAACACGGAGCCCTTCGAGTCGACGTCCATCTTGACTTGGGCGAACTCCACGGGCAGGCCCTGATAGGTTTGCGAAAACAGCAGATGCGCGACGCCGGCCGCCGAAACTTCTTTGGTCAGGACCAAGGAGTCGGGATCGACTCCCAGCATGGCGGCGTTCTGGGATAAAAACTCGAACGCCGCGCGCCGCGGACCGCCGGAGACGGGGGCGGCATGCCCTCCCACGAGAGCCGAAAGGACCCCGTTGCGCGCGCTGAACCGCGCCCGCCATTTCCATTGCCGCGCCTGATTAAACGAGTTGAAGGTCCGCAAGGAACCGTACTCCGCAGGCTTATGGACCGGAAAAAGGCTCTGCAGATGGAAGCGCTGGACGTCCCGGCTGCTCTCCACATTCGCGCGGATGGCCAGCGCGGGCCGCCACGCGGCGAGCAGAAGGACCGCCGCGGCAAAAATGGTTTCCCGGCGCCGCGGGCCGCTCACCGCCTCTTCCCCCGCTTGGACTCAAGCCGCACCAGCGCGGCCTGGGCCGCGGCCACCTTGAGCAGCGTCGAACTGTCCTTCTCGATTTCCGTTTGGAGCAGGGCCAGGGACTCGCCGCCCGGATAAAGCGCCAGCACGTCGATTCCCAGCCTGCGGATGTCCTCGTCCGAGTTTTTAAGCGCCGGAAGGGCGGCCGATAAATCGACTTTCTGCCCGCGGCGCAAAAGCCCGGCCATCGCGACCATTTCGGTGGACAAATCCGGCGCGTTGTCGAAGGCCTGGCGGACGGCCGCGGAGCTCCGCTCGTCATCGAAACCGGCCAGGGCCTGGAGCGCCTGCGCGCGCACGCCCGGGTCGGAATCCTTGAGGCCCTTCTCGAGCAAGGGGACCGCGTCCGCCGCGGCAAAACGCGCGGCGGCGGACATGGCCTCCGAGCGCACGTCGGCGGACGAATCAGCCGTCGCGGTGGAGACCGCCTCCACCGCCGCGGGCGTCCCGATTTGGCCCAGCGCGCGTATCGCCGTGACGCGCACGCCCGCATCCTGGCTTTGGGCGGCGTTCAGGAAGCGGGGCGTGAACTCGTCCAACCCCATCGCGGCCAGCGCGATGGCGGTGGCGTCCCGCACCGGGCCGTAGGGATCGTCCAGGGTGGTTTCAAACGCCTTGACGGCCTTTTCTCCCAGCTTCGGGTCGGCCTTCCCGATGGAGCGCAGCTCGTCGATGGCGTCGATGCGCAGCCTCTCCTTGACCATCAGCTTGAGCTCGTCGATGGGCGTGGGGTCAGCCGGTTCCTGGGGCTGCGCCTTGGCGATATCGAGAATGATCGGAAAAGCCGCCTTGTCGCCCAGCGAATAGAGGCTCTCGGCCGCGGCCAAGCGCACGGATTCCTCGCGGTCCTTGGCCATTTTCTTGAGCACCGGCAGGACCGCCGGATTGCCGATTTTTCCCCAGGCCGTCGCCGCGGCCGCGCGGACCTCGGGGTTGGAATTTCTTCCCGCCTGAACTAGGAGAGCCAGCGCCTCGCGGCCCAACGCCGCGCGGGCGTTGGGCCGCGCAGACGGCGCGGCCATGGCGGGGAGCGCGCACAAAAGCGCCAAGGCGCCTATCTTCAATGAGGTAAGCCGCATGAGAATCCTATGGTATTTCCGCCGCTTTACGGAAATATTTCGCCCAGATAACGTTTCAGTTAAGACTCCGGGGAAAGCGCGTGGGCCCGCCAGGAATCGAACCCGGATCCCGTGGTTCGAAGCCACGTGCTCTATCCATTGAGCTACGGGCCCAAGGCGTTTATTTTACACAACTTTTTGCGATGCGGCGGCAAAAGCACCGGGCTTGGTGGCTTCCTTGGTGGCCAATTCGCCCTTGCCGTCCAACTCGGGCAAACTTGGGATGACCGAATCGAGCACTTCCATTTCGGAACGAAGATGCGGCCGCGAAAGATGGGCGTAGCGGATCGTCATGTGAGGCGTGGAATGGCCCAGTATTTCCTGCACGGCGCGCAAATCGGCGTTCTTCATGACGAAATGAGAGGCGAAAGTATGCCTCAAATCATGGACCCGGAAATGAGCCACGCCCGACGCCTCTCGGGCTTTTCTGAAAAGCCGTTCAAAAGTAATGCGCGGAAGGCCGAACACGCTCCCCGCTTTTTGAGGCCCAAGTCCTTCGAGCACTCTGCAAAGTTTTGAAGAGATAGGAATTTCTCTCGGCTTGCCGGATTTGGTTTTCAACAAATAAATAATCTCGTTGCTCATGTCCACGTTTTGCCACTCAAGATTCAAGATTTCCGATTTCCTCATGCCCGTAGTCAAGGCGCAAAGAATGACCGGATAAAGACGCGCGTCGCAAACCTTAAGAAACTTCTCCATTTCCTCACGAGATAAAAAACGCATCCTATACGGATTATCGGGCTTCGTCTTGACCTTCCGGGCCGGGTTCTCGCCGTAGAAATCGCCCCAGTCAATCGCGCGATTAAAGACCGATTTGATAACCTCCAAATATCGGTTCGCCGTCGTCGGGGAAGTGCCCAGCGCTTTTTGATTGTAGAAGACCTGCAAATCCGCAGGAGTGATATCTGCGGCGCGTTTCGCCTTAAAACTTTCAGGGATATTCCTCAAGCGATCCTCGGCGAAGCTGCTACGGCGCGTAGGGAGCCAGAGCCGCTCATATTTTTCGCAAAGCTGCCCGAATGTTGTTTTTTGCGCCGCTCTTTCCGGGAAATATTTCCCCTGAGAAACCTCGAATTGCCGCTTCGCCAGAGCCTCTTTGGCAAGGCGGCGAAACTGCGGCGTGTCGGAACCTAATTTCTCCCTGCGCCGTTTGCCCGATGATTCCCGAAAGACAATCCAGACTTCTTTCCCCCTCGGACGCTTACGAATCCAAATGCCGTTAGCCATAGATTGGACAGGACAATAGCGGGCCGGGGCCTCTTTTGTCAATTCCTTTTTGCGCTATTGTGCGGGCGTCGGCGCGCTGGAAGGCAATGCCGCGCCACGCAGCCAAGCGTCCAGCTCTTCCCGGTGATAGCGCACGATGCGCCCCTGCTTGTGCGCCGGAATCTCCTTGCGCGAAGTCTTCGAGTAGATGGTGGCTTGAGATAGCCCCAGATACTCCGCCGCTTCCTTGGCGTTGAGCCATGGCTTCATCATTTGCGTATCCTCCATAATTCCCAGCCTTTCCCGAATCCGATCCGCGCGGTCCCCGTGCAGTTCATAGCCCGCGAATCGCCGCCCTAAGGCCAGAGCTTCGACGCCCGTTTGTCCCGTCCCGCAAAAGCCGTCTACAATCAAATCCCCCGGATTGGACAGGAGCTTGATGAAGCGGGAAGCGATGCCGTCCCTCATCTTGCCGGGGTGATTGAAGCTCGTTTGGTCTTGAGATTTCGGGACTGAAAAGCAGTCCGAATCCATAATGACGTTGCCGGGGTCCTTGCCCAGCGGATGATATTTGCGAGTCCGCGAATCCCTCTCAGCCCATAGATGAGGCTCGCGCACGGCGTCCTTGTTGAAAACATAGCCCGCGCCTTTGGCGAAATGCCAAAAACGCTCCGATGAATTTTTTAACCGCTTTTCGGGAGCCATGGGCGAAGCGTTGGGCTTGGCCCAGGTATGCTCCTGAATCAGCCGGAAACCGGCTTCCACGATGATTTTAGGCAGCAGGTAGGCCGTCGGCGAGAGTCTGCCGTCCAAGACCTGAGATTGGAAATTAAGGACGTAGTTTCCATCCTCGGCCAGGACCCGCAGCCGCTCCGGCAAAAACTGCGCGAAGCGATCCACGAACGCCTCGCCCTGATAGCAGGCCAGGCAGTCCGTGTCCTGGCAGCAGGCGTGCATCCGCTCGAACGGCGGGGATTCCAAAACCAGGCGGACCGAAGCCGTTTCAAGCTCCGGCATGTTTTGCGAAGAATGCGCCTCTACAAAGGAACCTTGAATCATGACAACCGATCTCTCCTTCCTGCGAACCGCCTGCGGGCGGCGGAGAATCGCGCCGCCTCCCTCAAGCTGACGTGCCGATATCCAGAGCACGGCTTGCCGTTCCATCCCTTGACGATCCGCCTTATCGTTTTCAGCTCCCCCCTTTTGGCCGCGCGGCGCAGGGTCTCATAATGACGGCCAGAGAGCCGCGCCGCCTTGCCCAAGGTGAGGATAGGAGCATCCTCTAAATCGTCTTTCCGAACGTAATAGAAGCCTCTGCGATTTTTCACGAGACGCAGGCGGCTTTCCTTGGCGGCGTTAAAGAGCGCCCAGCGGGAAACGCCCAGCATCTTCGCGGCCTCACCGATTCCCACATAGGCCGCGCGCTTGGAATTTGCTTGGATGCGTGGAGATTTCAGACTGGCTGTTTGTTGGATTTTCATTGGCTGTTCCTCGATGTTCGCTTGGATTTTACTTGGATGCGTAGTGCTGTCATGCTTGGATTTTCCTCGGGTTCTCCGATGGAAAAAACAGGGATAGAGACGGCCGTTAGCGCTCTTCCACCCGTAAAGTATCCTCAGTAAGCCCAGGAAAGCCAGGATCGCCGCCGGATGATGCTGGGCTTACTGGCGTTACTGAGGTTTGTTCAAGCCCGTAGGAGGTCTTCAGACGCTTTAAAAAGCCCTCATCATAAAGAACGCCGCTTGAGCCGTTGGAAGTTTTGCCTTTCTTGAACCCCAGCCCGGCCAGCGTCTTTCCGATTCTGTGGGGCGTCCACTGCTCCCGCTCCGTCTTCCCTTGGTTGAACTCATCCAGGATGTCCTTGGCCGCAACGAGGCCGTTCGCCAAATGCTCCCCGGCGGCAGCTTCAACGGCCGCTATAACCTGCGCCTCCCAGCTATCCGATTTTTCAATTTTGCGGCCTTCTTCCAAGGCCCGGATCAACTTCAAAAATCCGGCCTCATCCCGCGGAGAAGCCAAGCGGATGATCTGAAGAATGGGCCGGGTAATGTCTCCCAGCCGCCCCCGCGCGGGTTTATCGGCCTCGGGCAGGGCTTCGCCCAAATGCCGCAAACGAAAAGCCGTCAAGCGTTCCTTAAGCGGCAAGGCGGCCTCGGGCGTCACGTCCCGCTCGAAGCGCTTGGCGCTTTCGCGCATTTGAATCGGAATGCAGCGCGTGTCCAGGATTTGGTGGAGCGGTTTGTTGGTCGAAATAATGGTAGGGCCGAAAACGGAGTAGTAGGTGGTGTCGCGGAAAGCGCCTTTTTCCGGGCAGTTGACCCTGGGCACTTTCCCGCCGCGCTCAAAACGATGGAGCAAAATATCCTCCGAGCCCATTTTCTCGGCTTTGCCCCATAGATCGCGCACGTCGAAGAGGATGGATGCCCCGAGATCGTGGGCCGCGCGGATAAGGTAGGAATCCCGCAAGCTCTCGACATGGATGCCTCTGCGGACCACGTAGATAAGCCCCTTGCCCGTGCGGGTCTTGCCCCGTTCCGGCACGGCATAGAAAGCCAGTATGGGGCTGTATTGGCACGGCTCCAAAAGATAGGTGTGCAAATCAAAGGCGGCTAAGAGGCGGTAGTATTCCGGCCCCGGCAGCTCCGATACGGATTCATGATGGGCCGCAAGATCGTCAAAGAGCCGTTGATCCGCCGCTCCATAACCGGCGGCCGTTGCCTCTTCATGGCGTTTTAAAACCTCCTCGGCGCGGGGCAGGAGCCAAGGCAGATTTTCTTTTTCCGGCGGTCGCCATGACTGGCCCGCTTCATCTCGGCGCTCTTCAACCAGATTCGGCCCTCCGTCCGGCCCTTTGACCAAGAAAACGGCTTTGCCGCGCAACTCAACCAGTTCCACCAGCCCGTCAAAAGCGGCGGTATAGCGGCAGCCGCCTTGCTGCGGCTTGGCCGCCTGTTTCTTCGCTAGGGACTCAATGATCCCGTCCACTTCGGCCTGCGGCAGCGGCGACCGATTCTTCTGGTTGAGCGCGTCAATCATAACGCGGACCTCCTCCCGGCCGAGCCCCTTGCCCAGCAATCGCCCCGTTTCCCTGACCAGCGCGTCATGCCGTTTTCCTTCCGGAACGCCGTTCAAAATGTTTTCGCTCCGTAAGCCTTGACCAATCGCGCCGCCCGGCCTTGGGAGCTGCCCGGCGATTTTATCATGCACCCATGGCGGAAGCGCGGCGATCTCGATTTGCCCCAGCCCCAGGCCGCCGGTCCATTCATAAATTTCGCCGCTGGGATGTAGGCTCGGCGGCGCGACTACGAACGAACCTTCGGCTTGCAGATCAACGCCAAGCAAAAGGCCGGTCTTTTTCGGAATGTTCGCGCCGCGGAAATAATAGTGCCAGCCGCCCCCGCCGGTCTTGACGCAGGGGGTAGGCGGCAGCGGTTTTCCTTTAATGGAAGCAACGCCCCCGTTTCGGGGGTCTATGTCCAGCACGGCCAAGCCGCCGGAGACTTGCCCGCAGACGATGCCCACGCCGGCGTCCGGCCATTTCTCGAACCATCCGCGCGCCTCGGCTTCGGAAGCACGGCGCTTTTGAAAAACGGCCCACGCAATCAAAGGACGCTTTTCCCCGCGCGCCACGGGAACCACCGAGAAGCCCTTGCGAAGATAATTGACGGCGCACTCCGCAGGGGGAAGAATCTCCGACATTTCAATCTCCATAAAAAACAAGCCTCCTAAAAGTGGGGGCCGGGTCGCCCCGGCCCCCAACCGTTTTCTCACTCGTCGTCATCGAGCGCTTCATCTTCCAGCGCTTCAATAAGTTCGGCGACGCTGCTGTCGTCGTTCACCTCGTCCGAATCCTTTACGAACCTACGGACTCTCTTGACCAGACGAAGCAGTTCCAAGTCATCGGCCATGTTTCTCACCTCCTTGTGTACGAAATATCGCCCAGTTTGCGGGAGCAGCCTTAGTTTAGTCCAAAGAGATAGAGCACAAGGAGGCCCAAAAAGGGGGAAGGCATTCCCAGACGGGAATACCGGGAAGGACCAGATTTGCGGAAATTAGCTTAAACTAGGATGAAAGCCTGGGAGGCTCTTTCGGCGAAAGATTTTGCCATAAGGAATTGTCGTGTGCCTGAATGAGTTTGCGGTAGCTCTTTTTTTCAATAAAAATCTTTGCCGACTCCATGGAGCGCTGGTATTGCTTGATCAATGAGCTACGCCCGCCCTCTTCTCTTTTTTGCCGGTGTTTTTCAAGTTCTTGCTCGGCCGTTCTTCTACTAAGATATTTTTTTGCGTATGGCGCCACATCGCCGTAACGATAAATTTCTAACCCTTGCCATAGCCGCGAAACATGAGCCTCAAAGTCGGGCAAATTGGGGAAACGCTCAAGCAAGGGTTGAAGTTGGTCTTTAACCTGCCGCTTGCTTGCTCTTAGATCGACGCTTAGAATCAAGAATTCCTCGCTCCGAAGATGTTTGAGCGCATTTTTCGTTTTAACTTGACGCGGATCTCGCAAACCAGATTTTTCCGCCTTCTCCCACTGACAATTTAATTGCCGTTTAATATCCTCTTCGGCTACTTTGCGGGAGATGTTTCTTGAAATCCATAAAACAATACGCCCCCTCCCGCGTTCCTTCTCATCAAAGCGCATTTCCCCGGTCCGTTTCTGTTTTTTCCAAAGTTCCGGTTGACTCTCGGCCCAGGCCCGTAGAGGCCATTGAAGAAAAACGCCCAAAGCGTCCACGTAATCATACGGACATTTGTTCACTTGGCAGAGCCATTGCGCTGCGCGTTTGGCCTCCCGCGAGAGTTTCGGAAACCTGGGGTACGGCCATATTCGCCTCTGCGCCTCGGGCCATTCTCGATCTAAAGCGGCTTTCTCCTGCGCATAATCCTTCCGCTCCTTAAACGGAATGGAGAAGGCCGGATCAGTCAAAAACAGCTGCGTTTTAAAATTCCACTTCCGGCCCAGCTTAACCAGCCAGCGCCATATTTGGACCTCGGGAGTTCTACTGTCAGAATCGCCGAAAAGAGCCGGAAGCGTCTTTTTTTTCGAGGGCAGTTTTTCCCACCACTCGACGAATTTTTTATTTGCTTCCCAATCCCTGCGGTACTCGGGGGAACTTCGCACCGCTTCCCAGGCCGTCAAAGCGCGAATGATTCGCTCCCATTCCACGTCTAGGGCAGTTTTACGCGCCATAAGCACAATACAGCAAATTCCAGTTGACAAGCGCGAGCCCGTCCCGCTATTGTCCTATCCGAGTTTGAAGACGGCTCTCTTTGAACTCACAGAGCCGCCGGTCTGGCCCGGGAAGAGCCAAGACATCGTTCCCGGGTTCCACACGAGGATCGGCGGCTCGCCTGTTTTTCTGGTATTGATTTTTAAACAGGTGGAAGGGTAGAATGCTCTAAGTCGTTTTGGCTGAAAGCCCGTAAGCCTTTCATTCAGGGAAGGTTGCGCTCTTGTCCCAAAGGGACAGGGCACACACGAGTACGGAAAGTCAGCCGCCAGATGTACCCATGTTTCGGCATGGGGAACGGGCGGCGTACTTTTCCGGGTTACTCGTGTGGCTCGGGATTGGACGTCCGCCTCATTTTTTGGGCGGACGAATTAAGGAGGAAAAACGTCATGCCCAAAAAACTCAGTCCCTTCGCTTTAATTCTAGCCGCCGCGTTGGCCGCTCCTGCCATGGGCGCGGCTCAGCCCGTGGAAGTATCGCCGGGGCAGAATATTATCGTGGTCATGGGTTCCGGCACGTCCATCCCCGCAGGAACAGAATTGAACGCGCAAGTCGTTTATGAAAACGCCGAAGGCCTGCGCTTCTCAACGCCGGATAGGGGAATGTTTTTCGTGAAGTGGGACCATATCCGACGCATTGGTTTACAAAGCGCCGCCCAACCCGCCGCGCCTTCCGCCGCCTCGAACGTTTCCCAGACGCAGGGTGTCGGCTCGTCTATTGTATCTAACGCCGCATCTCCCTTGCCCACCCGCGGACTTTCCATGTCCGGGACTTACAGCAACGCCCCCAATTATGGGGATCACGGATGGAATAAGAGCGGCGATCAATCGGAATTTTCAAACCCCGATGAGGAAAACACGGACCCAAACAGCGGCCGCTGGCGGTTATTCCTCGGCTTTGATTATCTGGGAACCGGCAACACCGCCAAAAATACCCGGGATGGACTAGGTCCGGTGTGTAATGCATCTTTGGCATACGATCAAGCGCATGGAGGAACGGCGACCTCATGCTCGGATTCCGCGACTGTATTTGGAGCGGAAGGATTCCGCATAGGAGCTTTCCGCGATTATTCCAGAAGCGTAGATTGGGGAGCCAGCATCGGATATTTAAACGGCGGCCCGCAGGGAGTCGGAAGCGGAAGTATAAGTTTGAACGACAACGCCGGAGCCAACCTCGCCGCACATGACAGCACTGTGCGCCTTTTAGGCGAGGCGCGTAAGACCTGGAATCTCCATTATGATGGCTTGGCTTTACGCCTGGGGGCCGGACTGGGGATCGCCGTGGATAATCAAACGATTGACTGTTCCCCGACAGGCCAAGCGGTCGCCGGAGCGTGCGGAGACGCTGGATCTCCTTCGGAGACCAGCTACGGATGGCTGACCTGGGAGCTTTCGCCCGCCCTCGTTTACAAGGATTTCAGCCTGGGCTTGCGCTATGTCGGCTTCGGCCGAAGCAAGTTCACGCCCTGGAACACTTTCGGCGGCTTCCTCGGCCTTGATTTCCGATAAGACGAAGCGGCGCAACGGGAGCAGCCAGCGGAAGATTTCCATTGAATTCATTGGCCGCTTCTGTTATCCTAAAAGCATGAGCCTGACTTACCAGATCGTCATCCATAAAAGCAAATACGGCTATCATGTCGAATGCCCGGCGCTCCCCGGCTGCGTATCCCAGGGCGCTACTCGCGCGGAAGCCCTGGAAAACATCAAGGACGCCATCTATGCCTACCTGATGATGATACGGAAAGAAACCCGCGCCCAAGACACCGCGCAAGTGCGAGTTGCCGTCTGAGTGCTTTTCACCGATCTCTCTTCCGAGCGCCTCATCCGCGCTCTGCACAAGGCAGGCTTTCGCGTTATCCAAGAAGGCAAGCACGTCGGACTTTCTGACGGATTCCATCGGCTCACCATTCCCCGCCACAAAAGGCTCAATCCCTACACCGTCAAGGCCATAATTCGTCATGCCGGATTGACCGATCACCAATTTCAGGAACTGCTTTAAGCCGCCGCTTGGTGGCCTGGGTGGTGGCCAAAATCAAGGCAAGCCGGGCAAACTTCCTAAAACTCCCCAAAACCGCCTAAAGTCTTCATCGTCGAAAAGCCAACTCGGGCAAAGGCAGGCGACAACTTTTCGGCGGGTTCGAAGCCACGTGCTCTATCCATTGAGCTACGGGCCCGTCCGGCGATTCTACAATAATAATCGGCCGTAGTCAGGCGCGGCCGGCTTTTGATATGATCTGATTTATTATCAGGAGGAATCACCGTGGGCGGACACTCTCACTGGGCCGGAATCAAGCATAAGAAGGCGATCACCGACGCCAAGAAGGGCAAGGTGTGGACCAAAATCGTGCGCGAAATCACGATGGCGGCCCGCATGGGCGGAGGCGACCCCGGCGCCAACCCGCGCCTGCGCCGCGCCGTCGACGACGCTCGCGCGTCCAACATGCCCTCCGACAACATCAAGCGCGCCATCCAGAAAGGCACGGGCGAGCTCGAAGGCGCGGCCTACGAGGAGCTGGTCTACGAGGGCTACGGCCCCGGCGGCACCGCGATTTTAGTCCAAGTGACCACCGACAACCGCAACCGCACCGGCAACGAGATCGCTCTCATTTTCACCCAAAACGGCGGCAACAAAGGCGAGGTCGGCTGCGTGGGCTGGATGTTCAAGGCCCAGGGCCTCATCGCCGTGGCCAAGAGCGCGGCCCCGGACGAGGACGCGGTCATGTCCAGGGCCTTGGATTTGGGCGCGGAGGACTTCTCCGCCGAGGACAAAGAGAACTACGAGATTTACACCGACCCCAAGGACCTGGACAAGGTCAAGGACGGCCTGGCCGCGGCGGGCCTGACCGCGGCGTCGGCCGAAATCGTGATGAACCCGTCGACGCGCGTTCCGCTGGGCGAGGCGGACGCCCAAAAGGTTTTGGCGCTCATCGACGCCTTGGAGGAGAACGACGACGTGATGAAGGTCCACGCCAATTTCGACATCCCGGACGAGGTGCTCTCCAAACTGGGATGAGCGCTTCCGTTTTGGGCGTCGACCCGGGAGTCTCCGAGACCGGCTGGGCCGTTCTCGAAGCGGCGGACGGAGCGCCGCGCCTCATGGCCTCGGGGCTCGTCAAGACCTACCCCGAGACCGAATTTCCCGAGCGGCTGACCTTCCTGCACAGTTCGCTGGCCGCGCTCATCGAGGAGCACGAGCCGTCCTCCATGGCCATCGAGGAAATGTTTTTCATGAAGGCCGCCCACACCATCCGCAAGACGCTCCAAGCCCGCGGCGTCCTCATTCTGGCCGCGGCCCAGCGCGGGCTTCCCATCCGCGAATACAACCCCCGGACCATCAAGCTTTCCCTGACCGGCAGCGGCCAGGCCAAGAAGCCGCAGATTCAAAGCGCGGTCAAGCGCGCCCTGGGCCTCTCGGACATCCTGCGCCCGGACGACGTCTCGGACGCCGCGGCCATTGCTCTCTGCCACCTGCGCTCGGAGCGCTCCTCGCGCCTGCGCGTCCTGGAGCGGCACGGAGCCCGGGCATGAGCGCGGCCAAGCCATGATCGCGTCCTTGCGCGGCAGCGTCTCGTCCCGGACCAAGGAAAGCGTCGTCTTGGACGTGGGCGGCGTCGGCTACGAGGTCTACATGACGTCCTCCGACCTGGCCCGTCTGCCGGAAGCCGGCCAGGAGGCCCTCGTTCTCATCGAGGAATCCTTCGCCATGTACGGCGGCGGACCGACTCTCTACGGATTTTTGGCGCCGGTCGAAAAGGCCATGTTCTCCACGTTCCGGGACCAAGTGCCCTCGACCGGGGCGAAAAAAGCGCTCGAGTACCTCGAGCGCGCCTCCAAGTCGCTGCCGGATTTCAGGCGCGCGGTGCTGGACAAGGACTCCAAGATGCTCTGCGCGGTCTTCGGGTTCACCAAGAAGACCGCGGACAAGCTCATCGCCGCGCTCAAGGACAACATGGAGGCCATCAGCGTGCCGGGCCAGGCGCGCCTGGCCCGGGCCGACGGCGACGGCGCGCCGGCGAGCGGCGCGCTCTCCCAAGCGTTGGGCGCCTTGTCCGCTTTAGGATACCGCCCTTCCGAGGCGCGCGCGGCGCTTGAAGCCGTGGCCGGCGAAACGGGAGGCCGCGCCCTGCCGGTCGAGCAAATGGTGCGCTTGGCGCTCAAGAAACTGTGACGGCTAAAAACGAGGCGGACGCCGTGCTGGGCGCCCAAAAGCAGCCCAGCGACGAGCCCTTGGACCGCGCGCTGCGGCCCAAGACCTTGGACGAGTTCATCGGCCAGGATCACCTGAAGGAAAACCTCAAGGTTTTCCTGGAAGCCGCCAAGAACCGCAAGGAGCCGCTCGACCACTGCCTGTTTTATTCCCCCCCGGGGCTGGGCAAGACCACGCTCGCCAACATCATGGCCCGCGAGATGGGCGTCAATCTGCGCACCTCCTCGGGCCCGGTCCTGGAGCGCGTCGGGGACTTGGCCGCGCTCCTGACCGACCTCTCCGACGGCGACGTGCTCTTCATCGACGAAATCCACCGCTTGAATCCCCTGGTCGAGGAGTCGCTCTATCCCGTCATGGAGGACTACACGTTTTTCATCTCGACCGGCAAAGGGCCGACGGCCGAGACCTTGAAGCTCGCGGTGCCGCGCTTTACCTTAATCGGCGCCACGACGCGCGCCGGGCTTTTGACCGGGCCCCTGCGCGACCGCTTCGGCATCATCGGCAACCTCAATTTCTACGGCGAGAAGGAGCTCTCGGACATCGTCCGGCGCTCGGCTCAAATCCTCGGCATCACGACGGAAGGCGACGGGGCCGGCGAAATCGCCCGGCGCTGCCGCGGCACCCCGCGCATCGCCAACCGGCTTTTGCGCCGCGTGCGCGACTTCGCCGAGGTCAGGGGCGAGGGCAGCATCACCGCCCCTGCCGCGCGCTATGCCTTGGACCGCTTGGAGGTCGACCCCCTGGGCTTGGACGCCATGGATAGAAAAATTTTGGAGGCCATCATCGACAAGTTCGAGGGCGGACCCGTCGGCGTCGAGAGCCTGGCCATCGCGGTGAGCGAGGAAATCGACACCCTGACCGACGTCATCGAGCCCTTCCTCATCCAGTCCGGGTTCATCTCCCGGACGCCGCGCGGACGCACCGCCACCTCCAGAGCTTATGCCCATCTTGAACGCACACCGCCGCCCAAACCCCGGGAGCTGTTCTAGCCTTTTCGCCGCCTTCGGCGTCCTGGGTCTCTTTCTCTTCGCGTCCCCGGCCCGGGCGAAGAAAAGCCTGCGCATCCTGAGCTCCGATTTCGTGCCGGCGACGCGGCCCTCCATCCGCAAAATCCGCATCGGCGTCATCCTGCACGCGGACAAAATCCGCCTCGCCTGCCGGGGCCGCTGCACCTTCGACGACGCCGCGGGCAAGCTCTACTACCTCGTTCCCGGCAAGAAGTACGACGTGCGGGCCTTGAAAGACGGCCTCAAGCTCGGCGGCCTCGTCATCGGCCCCCGCACGACCATCCTGACCAAGAGGATGACCGACTGCGCGCTTTTGAACGGCCGCTGCTACCGCGGCAAGCTCGTGCTGCGGCGCGACGCGGACGGCGCCGTGACCGCGGTCGACGTGCTCGACATCGAGGACTACCTGATGGGCGTGCTCCCGGGCGAGATGGACCCCTCCTGGCCGCTCGAGGCCTTGAAGGCCCAGGCCGTCGTCGCGCGCACCTACGCCTACACCCAATTGGACAAGTACGAGGACGAGGGCTACGACTTGACCGGCGACACCCGCTCCCAAATGTTCGGAAGCTTGGGCCAGGTCCCTTTAAGCGTCCGCGAAGCGGTCAACGAGACCTCGGGCCAGGTCCTGGGCTACAAGGGGCGGATACTAGACGTCTACTACCACTCCTGCTCCGGCGGACACACCGCCGACGAGGCCGAAATATGGGGCGGCGCCGAGCCGCCGCCGCCCTTGCGCGGGGTCCGCGACCCTTACAGCCGCGGCTGTCCCGACTACGACTGGAAGGCCTACGTCCCCTTGTCCAAGGTCCTCGCGGCCATCGAGCCCGGAAGCCTGCTGGCCGGCCCCCTGGAGTCCTTCCGCATCGGCCACGAATACTGGGACGGCTACGTGAAGAACTTCGTCGCCGGCATCGACGGCGATCCGATCCCGATCGCGGCGAGCAAGTTTCGCCGGCGCATCGGCGCCTATTGGCTCAAGAGCGACCGCATCTACCGCATCCGGGTGCTCTCAGACTCGGTCGAGTTCGAGGGCCACGGCCTGGGCCACGGCGTGGGCTTAAGCCAATGGGGCGCGCGCGATCTGGCCAAGCTCGGCCGCAGCTACCAGCGCATCCTGAAATTCTATTTTCCCGGATCCTACCTCGCGGTGGTGGTGCAGTGAGCCGCCGCCTCGCGGATTACGATTTCGAGTTCCCCGAGGAGCTCATCGCCTCCGAGCCCGCGGAGCCGCGCGACTCGGCCAAGCTCATGGTGGTCGACGCCGGCACCGGCCGCCGCGAGCAAGCCGTCTTTAGCGACTTGGCCCGGTGGCTCAAGCCCGGAGACTGCCTGGTCGTGAACGCGAGCAAGGTCCTGCCCTGCCGCCTCTTGGGCAAGAAGGCGACCGGCGGCCGCGCCGACGTGCTCTTGGTCAAGGAATTGGAGGCCGGAACCTGGACGGCGCTTTCCTCGGGCTTGAAGCCGGGAACGGCTCTGGTCTTTGGGGCGGAGGGCGAAGACTCCGCGCGCGCCGAGGTTCTCTCCTTGAACGACGACGGGGAATACGTCCTGCGTTTCGACGCCCCCGACCTCATGGCGTTTTTGCGCCGCCGCGGCCTCGCCCCCCTGCCGCCGTATATTTCCAAGCGGAAAAAAGAATTTGCCGGCGACCGCGAGCGCTACCAGACCGTCTACGCGGAAAAAGAGGGCTCCATCGCCGCGCCGACCGCCGGCCTGCATTTCACGCCCGGGCTCCTGGAGAACTTGGAGCGCTCCGGCGTCCGCGTCGCCAAGCTCGTCCTGCACGTCGGCCGGGGCACGTTTCGCCCCATCGTCGCGGACGACGTGGAGGCGCACGAGATGCTGCCGGAGCACTACCTTCTGCCGGCAGAGGAAGCCCGAAAGATTTCCAGCGCGGCGGCTTCGGGAGGCCGCGTGGTCGCGGTCGGAACCACCAGCATGCGGACCATCGAATCTTTGGCCCGGCGCCCGGAGGGCTTCGGCCCCGGCGAGGGCTGGACGGATTTGTTCATCCGGCCGGGGCACGAGTTTAAAATCGCCCGAGGACTCATCACCAATTTCCACTGGCCCAAATCCACGCCGCTGCTTTTGGCCTCGGCGTTTCTGGGCCGCGAAAAGCTCCTTGAGGCCTACCAGGAAGCCTTCCGCGAACGCTTCCGCCTGTTCTCCTACGGCGACGCGATGCTGATTTTAAAATGACTGAAAACTTGCCCCCTCACTTTAACCCTCTCCCTTTAGGGAGAGGGCAGGGTGAGGGTAATGCCGTATTCTCCGTTCTCGCCCAGGACTCCTCGTCCAAGGCGCGCGCCGGGGTGCTGCGCACGCCGCGCGGCGAGGTGCCGACGCCGGTCTTCATGCCGGTCGCGACCCAGGCCTCGGTCAAGACCGTCTCGCAGGAGGACTTGAAGCTTCTGGGCGTGCGCGCGATTCTGGCCAACAGCTACCACCTCTACCTGCGGCCGGGCCTGGACACCGTCAAGGCCGCGGGCGGCCTGCATAAATTCATGGGCTACGACGGCATGATCCTGACCGATTCGGGCGGCTTCCAGGTCCTGAGCCAGGCCGGCCTGCGCGACATCGACGACGACGGCGTGAGCTTCCGCTCGCACATCGACGGCAGCGCGCACCGCTTGACGCCCGAGAAAGTCATCGAGATTCAGTCCGCGCTGGGCTCGGACTGCTGGACCACGCTGGATCACTGCCCGCCCTATCCGTCCTCCGAGAAGGAAGCCGAGGCGGCCTTGGGGCGCACGCTGCGCTGGACCGAGCGCTCCGTGCCGGCGCTCAACCGCGCGCGCGAGAGCGGCAAAGAGTGCCTGTTTTTTCCCATCGCGCAGGGCTCGTTTTTTCCGGAGCTGCGCCGGCGCGCGGCCGAGCACATGGGCGAGATTCCCGCCGACGGCGTGTCCATCGGCGGATTCTCCGTGGGCGAGCCCAAGGACATGACCTGGGACATCCTGAGCCGCACGACCGAGTTCCTGCCCAAGGACAAGCCGCGCTACTTGATGGGCGTGGGCACGCCCGAGGATTTGTGGAGCGCCGTGGCCTGCGGCATCGACATGATGGACTGCGTGTATCCCACCCGCGTGGCCCGTAACGGCGGCGTGATGACCCGGCGCGGGCAGTTCAACATCGGCAACAGCCCTTTTAGGAAGGATTTCTCGGCGCTGGATCCCGACTGCGGGTGCTTTGTCTGCGCCGGCTACAGCCGCGCCTACTTAAGCCACCTGTTCCGCGCCAAGGAATTGGCGGCGCTGCGGCTCCTGACCTTCCACAACCTGCAGCTCATGGCGGACGTCGCCGCGCAGATTCGCCGCGCCATCGTGGAAGGCCGGTTCACGGACGAGCGCAAGCGCTTCCTGTCCGTCTTCCGCGCGGCCAAGTCCTAACGACGGCTCTACTTGCCCTGGTTGTCGGTCGCGCGGATGAAGGCCGCCACGTTGTCGTGGAGCTTCACGAGCGCCGGCTGGTGCACGTAGACCATGTGGCCCGACTGGTAGAAGCGGAACGAGATGTTCTTGAAGAGCTTCCTGGGAATCTGCAGGTGGCGCATCTCGTAAACCGCCGCCTCGAAGGGCGTGGCCAGATCGAAGTAGCCGGCGTTCAAGAGAACCTTTAGGTCCGGATTCTGCTTCATCGCGTCGGCCAGGTCGGGCATCACGTTGGGCGTGGAGCTCTCGTTGCCGTAAGGCGGCTGGAGAACCGTGAAGTTCCAGTGCTCGATGCTGTCGATTTCCGGCTTGTAGATCTCGTCCGTGCTGTAGTCGAGAACCTTGTGGGCGTAATTGTTGAAGGCGGAGACGTAGGCCGAGCTGATGGCGGCGCCCTGCGGGTCGTAGTTCGCCTCCTTGCTCAGCGGATCGAGCGTGGGGCCCGAAAAGCGCGTGTCCAAGCGGCCGACCGTATCGTCCGAGTCGCCCTCCAGGTTCTTCTCGAATTCCCCACCGTCGATGCGCAGATTGGCCTTGAGGATATAGGAGACCGGGAGGCCCGTGTAGTCGTGCAGCTTCTCCGCGACGGCCTGCTTGGTCTTGGGATCCAGCCCCAAGCCGGCGTTCAAGGCCTGGGCGTAGCCGCCGGTCGAGAACGCCTTGACCTCGCCCAATAAGGCGTCCAAATCCTTATACCGCGCGGGCAGCTTGTGGTGATACCACGCCGTGGCCGCGTAGGTCGGCAGGGCCAGGACGTAGGGCAAATCGATGGCCGGGTTGGTCTCGGGGCCGTCGACGCTCAAGTCGTAGTTGAGGATTTGGGACAAGAGGATGACGCCGTTGAAATCCACGTCGTCGTCGGTCTCCAGGCGGTCGACCAGGATGGCCGAGCGGGTGGTGCCGTAGCTCTCGCCGAAAAGATACTTGGGCGAGTTCCAGCGCCCGTACTTGGAGAGAAACTGCAGGATGAACTGGGCGAAGGCGTGCGCGTCCTGGTCCATGCCGTAGAAATTCTTCTGGGCGTCCTTGCCCGCGATGCGGGAGAATCCCGTGCCCGGGGCGTCGATGAACACCAAGTCGGTGGCGTCCAGCAGGCTCCAATCGTTGTTGACCACCTTGTAGGGCGCGGCCGGCGTATGCGCGTCGTCCAAGGTGACCACGCGGCGGGGCCCGAAGGCGCCCATATGCAGCCAGACCGTGGAGGAGCCGGGGCCGCCATTATAAAGGAAGGTGACGGGGCGCGTGGCCGGATCGGCGCCTTTCTTGAAGTAAGCCACGTAGAACATGGAGGACTCGGCCGGGGGCGTCTTCAAATCGTTCTTGGCGGCCTCGGAGCCCGGCACGGGCGGCACGTCGTCCCAGGCCTTGGCGTGCACGACCAGGGTCCCGGCCACGGCCGTGTAGTCGATGCGCTTGCCCTCGACGGTCACGGAGCCCTCGGTGGTCTTCTCGCTGGGCTTGAAGAAATCCAGGACTACGGGCTTTCCCGAATCATCCGGCGCGGATTTTTTCGCTTTGTCCGCGGCGAAAGCGGGCAGGACGGCGGCGGCGAGCGAAAAGGCCGCGGCGAGGGCGCAGAGTTTCTTCATCACGTTCTCCTTATTTGGCGTTAAAACGGATTTCCATCCTACCAAATTATCGCGGCGGGGCAACGCTATTGCCGCGTCCCCCGCTGCCCCCGCCTTGACTCGCACAATCGAGTTCGCTAAAATCTGCCACCATGAATAATATACACGGCGGAGAAGCCAACCTCATCCTTCCCAACCTTTCTCAGGTCGCTTTCCTGGGCGTGCCCGGGCACCACTTGCTGATGTACGGGCTTATCTTCTGCGGCCTCGGGCTGCTTTTCGGCCTTTACATGTACAACCAGATCAAGAACCTGCCCGTGCACCGCTCGATGGCGGACGTCTCCCACATCATCTGGGAGACCTGCAAGACCTATCTCTTCGAGCAGGGCAAGTTCCTGATGCTGCTCTGGGCCTTCATCGCCGCGGTCATCATCCTTTACTTCGGCGTGCTGCTGCACTACTCCGCGGCCCGCGTCGCCATCATCCTGGCCTTTTCCGTGCTCGGCATCCTGGGCAGCTACGGCGTGGCCTGGTTCGGCATCCGGGTCAACACCTTCGCCAACTCCCGCACGGCCTACGCGAGCCTGGGCGGCAAGGCGCTGCCGGTCTACTCGATTCCCGAGCGCTCCGGCATGAGCGTGGGCATGATGCTCATCTCGGTCGAGCTGCTGATGATGCTCGTCATCCTGCTTTTCGTCCCCGGCGCCTACGCGGGGCCCTGCTTTATCGGTTTCGCCATCGGCGAGTCCCTGGGCGCGGCCGCGCTGCGCATCGCCGGCGGCATCTTCACCAAAATCGCCGACATCGGCTCCGACCTCATGAAGATCGTCTTCCACGTGAAAGAAGACGACCCGCGCAACCCGGGCGTCATCGCCGACTGCACGGGCGACAACGCCGGCGACTCGGTGGGCCCGACGGCCGACGGCTTCGAGACCTACGGCGTGACGGGCGTCGCTCTTATCACCTTCATCCTGCTGGCCGTCCCGCAGGACGTGGTCAAGGTGCAGCTGCTGGTCTGGATTTTCGTCATCCGCATCGTCATGCTCGTGGCGGCGGCGGCGGCCTACTACATCAACTCCGCGTTTGTCTCCAGCCGCTACGCCGAGGTCAAGAAGATGAACTTCGAGACGCCTCTCACGATGCTGGTCTGGCTGACCTCGTTTGCCTCAATCGGCCTGACCTTCGCCATTTCCCGCGCGCTCATCCCGGTGGTCAACGGCAACTCGACGCTGTGGTGGAAGCTCTCCCTCATCGTGTCCTGCGGCACCTTGGCCGGCGCGCTTATCCCCGAGCTGGTCAAGGTCTTTACCTCCACCGAGTCCCGCCACGTGCGGGAAGTGGTCGCCTCGGCCAAGGAAGGCGGCGCGTCCTTGGACATCCTCTCGGGCCTCACCGCGGGCAACTTCTCCTGCTACTACCTGGGCTTGGCCATGGTGGCCTTGATGGCCATCGGCTCCTGGGTGAGCCTGCACGGCTTGGACGGCATCATGCTGGCGGGGCCGGTCTTCGCCTTCGGCTTGGTGGCCTTCGGATTTCTGGGCATGGGCCCGGTCACCATCGCGGTCGACTCCTACGGCCCGGTGGCGGACAACGCGCAGTCGGTCTACGAGCTTTCCCTTATAGAGAAAGCCTCGGACGTGCGCGAGCAGGTCAAGAAGGACTTCGGCGCGGACTTGAACTTCGAGAGCGCCAAGGAGCTCTTGGAGGCCAACGACGGCGTCGGCAACACCTTCAAAGCCACGGCCAAGCCGGTCTTGATCGGCACGGCCGTGGTGGGCGCCACGACCATGATTTTCGCCACCATCATGGCGCTGACCGACGGCTTGACGGCCAACGTCGACAAGCTCTCCTTGTTGAACGCGCCCTTCGTGCTGGGCTTGATTTCGGGCGGAGCCATCATCTACTGGTTCACCGGCGCCTCGATGCAGGCGGTCACCACCGGGGCTTACCGCGCCGTCGAGTTCATCAAGGCCAACATCAAGCTCGAAGGCTCGGACAAGGCCTCCATCGCGGACAGCAAGAAGGTCGTGGGCATCTGCACCCAGTACGCGCAAAAGGGCATGCTCAACATCTTCATCGCGGTCTTCTTCGTGACGCTGGCGGCCGCCTTCGCCGATCCGTTCTTCTTCATCGGCTACCTGATCTCGATTGCCATCTCCGGCCTCTACCAAGCCATTTTCATGGCCAACGCCGGCGGGGCCTGGGACAACGCCAAGAAGCTCGTGGAAGTCGAGCTCAAGCAAAAGGGCACCGCGCTGCACGACGCCACCATCGTGGGCGACACCGTGGGCGACCCCTTCAAGGACACGTCCTCCGTGGCCTTGAACCCCATCATCAAATTCACCACGCTCTTTGGCCTCTTGGCCGTGGAGCTGGCCGTGCAGCTGACCGCCGCCCGCGGCGCGGCGCTGACCCACGGACTGGCCGTGGCCTTTTTCGCCGTGTCCTTCTACTTCGTCTACCAGTCGTTCTATGGGATGCGCATCCAGACCGACGGGGCCGCCGAGCGCGCCATCGAGCAAGCCCGGGAGGCGGACCGCGTTTCGGCGTAGCAACCGGCGTTTTTTGACATCCCGAACTTCCGAAATGCGTTGGTTCGGGACGTAAAAAACCTACGGCCTTTGGATGTTTTTTACGGCGCCCTTCCCTTTAAGGGCGGGAAGTTGCTAGAATCTGCGAGGCCGGTTTATTTAAAGGAGATTTCATGCAGTCTTCGCCCAGCCCGTTCATGAGCCTCATCCCCATCGTCGCCATCTTCGTCATTTTCTACGTCCTCCTCATCCGACCCCAGCACAAGCAGCAAAAAGCCCACGACAAGATGCTGGCCGACTTGAAGAAAGGCGACAAGATCATGACCACCGGCGGCCTTTACGGCGTCATCACGGGCATCAAGGGCAACGACCTCGAGGTCAAATTTTCAGAGACGGTCAAGCTGACGCTGGCCCGCTCCGCCGTGGCCAAGCTCATGCAGGCGCCGGCCGCGGGAACGCCGGGCCAGGAGCCAAACGCTCCGGCCAAGGAGGAAACGGCCGCTTAACCGGCCGCTCGCCCAGGCATGCACAACAAGAACCTGCAGATGAAGTGGGGCGCGGTCGGCCTCGTCACCGTCCTGGCTGTTTTCCTGCTCTATCCCACCATCAATTGGTACAGCACGCCCGCGCCGGAGCGGGCCCGCCTGGATCAGTACCACATGCGGCCGCACTGGCTCCTGAACCTGGGCTTGGACCTTAAGGGCGGCACCTCGCTTTTGATGGAGCTAGACGTCTCCAAACTTCCCCCCGGCGCGGACTTGAAGGACGCCGTGCAGCGCGCCATCGAGATCATCCGCAACCGCGTGGACCAGTTCGGCGTCACCGAGCCCCTGATCGCCCGGCAGGGCGACCGTTGGATCGTGGTCGAGCTTCCCGGCATCACCGACACCACCCAGGCCACCAACCTCATCGGCAAGACCGCTCTTCTGCAGTTCCAGATGGTCGACGCCTCGGAGGCCGGCCAAAAGGCGCTGAGCAAAATTTCCGAGCTTCCCGCCCCCCTCGTGAAGGGCAAAATCGCCCCGGCGGCGGCCAAGCTCGTGCCCAAGGGCGACGTCTTGGCCTCGGGCAAGGACGGCTCGCTCTATCTTTTGAACTCCGACGTGCCCCTGACCGGCGCCAACCTGGACAACGCCCGCGTGGACACCGGCGGCGACTACGGCATGCCGGAGGTGGCCTTCAGCTTCAAGCCCGCCGCGGCGGAGAAGTTCTCGAACCTCACCGCCGCCAACGTGGGCAAGGATATGGCCATCGTGCTTGACGGCGTGGTGCAGACCGCGCCCGTCATCAAGGGCCGCATCCCCGGCGGCCACGGCGTCATCGAGGGCAACTTCACCATCGACGAGGCCCGCGACTTGGCCATCGTGCTGCGCTCGGGCGCCTTGCCGGCCCCGGTCAACATCATCGAGGAGCAGACCATCGGGCCGACCGTGGGCGAGGACTCGATTCACAAGGGCCTCCTGGCCGCCGCCATCGGCGGCATTTTCATCCTGATTTTCATGCCGCTCTACTACAACGGCGCGGGCTTGATCGCCGACCTCGGGCTGGTCTTGAATCTCGTCCTGCTTCTGGCCTGCATGTCCTACTTCGGCGCGACCTTGAGCCTGCCCGGCATCGCCGGCATCGTGCTCTCCGTGGCCATGGCCGTGGACTACAACGTGCTGGTCTTCGAGCGCATGCGCGAAGAGCTCGCCCTGGGCAAGCCGATTCGCATCGCCATGGACATGGGCTTTGACCGCGCCTGGACCGCCATCATCGACTCCAACATCACCACGCTGATTTCGTCGCTGTTTTTGTTCCAATTCGGCAGCGGCCCCATCAAGGGCTTCGCCGTCACGCTGGCCCTGGGCCTGGTCATCTCCATCTTCACGGCCTTCTGGCTCACGCGCCTGATTTTCCAGACCTACCTCATGAACAGGGAAGTCACCACCTTAAGCGTCTAGAGAGAAAGCATGCAAATATTCCCCAAGACCCACTTCGACTTCATCGGCTGGCGCTGGAAATTCTTCGCCATCTCCGGAGTTCTCCTAGGCGGCAGCATCGTCTCCCTGGCCACCAAGGGCGCCAAGTACGGCATCGATTTCACCGGCGGGACCATCATCCAGGTCACGTTCCAGAATCCCGTGGACATCGGCGCGGTGCGTGCGGCCGTGGAGAAAAGCGGATTCTCCAATCCCGCCATCCAGCACTATTCCGGCACCAACACCTTCTCCATCCGGGTGCAGCCGCTTCCCGGCGAGTCCGCGGAGAGCTCGGAGCAGCAGCTAGACGCCTTGAAGACCTCCATCCCGAATAATTCCTTCACCATCGACTCAAAATCATACATCGGCCCGGCGGTGAGCCAGAACCTCTTCAAGAAGGCCGTCCTGGCGATTGTGTTCTCGCTTTTGGGCATCATCGTCTACCTGGCCTTTAGGTTCTCCAACCCCATCTGGGGCATCGCGGGCATCATCGCGCTGCTCCACGACGTGCTGGCGACCTACGGCCTGTTTTCCATCTGCGGGCTGGAGGTGGACCTGCTGATTATCTCGGCGCTCTTGACCATCGGCGGCTACTCCATCCACGACACCATCGTCATCTTCGACCGCATGCGCGAGAAAATGGGCGTCATGAGAAACGCCCCGCTCGATCAAGTCATCAACGAGAGCATGAACGAGACCCTCTCGCGCACCATCATCACCAGCGGCATCGTCTTGACCGTCGTGCTGGTGCTCTATCTCTTCGGCGGCCAAGTCATCCACAATTTCGCCCTGGCCTTGGTGTTCGGCACCATGGTCGGAACCTATTCCTCCATCGCGGTGGCGGCGCCCCTGGTCTACGAGTGGAACATCCGCAATTCCAAGAAGAAGCCGCAGGCCGCGCCGGCCGTCGCGGGGCCCAAGCCGGTCTCCAAGCCCATGGGAAAGAAGGGGCGATAATGAGAAAAATCATCGGCTTTCGCATCGACATCCGCGCGCATGAGGTGCTGCGCCGCGCCAAGAAGGCGGGCCTCAAGCCCGAGGACGCGGGCCTGGACTCCGGCAAGATTGATCTGCTCATCGCGGGCGCGATTAAATCCGCCAACCCCGCGGTGCTCTTCGAGACCTTTCCGCCGACCGACCCGGACTCGGCCCAGCTTTCCTCCATGCCGGGCCTGGCCTACAGCTTGATTCTCGCGACCTTGGGGCCGGGCTTTGAAACGGCCCAGGCCGCGGCCGAAACCTCCGCCCCCGACACCGCCGCCTGGCGGGCCGTCGTGCAGGAAGCGGGCCTTGAGGAAATTTTTCGCTTCGCGTCGGGCCTCATCGCGGACGAGGCGGCCAAGGAATCCTGCGAAATCTCGCCTCTCTCCAAGTTCACCGACGCCCCCGTGATAGAGCGGGCGCTGGCCAAAATCGACGCGGCTAAAATCGGCGTCTCCATGAGCGACGGTTCGCTGTCCCCGGCGCCTTCCTCGGCCGCAAGCCTGTCATGGCTGGCCAAATCCACGGCCAAAAGCCGCGGCCCCGGACGCTGACGCACTTTCCCATAGTGCGTCCGGGACCGCTCGGCCTCCGGCCTCGACCGCGGCAAGTAAGCCGCTGCGGCGCCGTCGCCCCGTCCCCGTCGCAAGCCGAGGCGACATGACATGAGCTTTCTCCGGCGCCTGTCCTGGCGAAGCCTGGTTCCCTACGTCGCCTACGCCTACATCGCCCTCGTGGGCCTGACCACGCGCTATAGAATCGAAAACGGCCATCACCGCGAGGATCTGCGCCGCGCGGGCAAGCGCTTCATCTACGTGTTCTGGCACCAGCGCCAGATTTTCCTGGTCTGGAGCCACCGCGGCGATCCCTCGTCGATTCTGGTCAGCCGCAGCAAGGACGGCGAGATGATCGCCAAGACCATGGCGCTGTTCTCCATCCGCACCTCGCGCGGCTCGTCCTCCCGCGGCGCGCTGGCTGGCCTGCGGGGCTTGGACGACGCGCTGAACTCCGGCCTTGACGCGGGCTTTACGCCCGACGGACCCAAGGGCCCGGCGCGGCAAATCAAGCCCGGCGTTCTTTATCTGGCGCAGAAAAACGGCGTGCCCATCCTTCCGCTCACCAACGCCTTGTCGCGCAAGCTGGAATTCAAGAAAAGCTGGGACCGTTTCCAGGTGCCGCTGCCTTTTGGCCGCGCGGTCGTCCGCTACGGCGCGCCCATCGTCATCGGGCCCGACGACGATTTGGCGCAAAAGGCCGCCGAGGTTAAGGCCGTCTTGGACGGCATCACGGACGAGGCCGAGCGCGCGCTGGCCGCATGATTCTTTTCGTCCTCGCCGTCGAGAACATTCTCTTCCCCCTGGTCGGCGCGGCCATCGTCTTGAAGTTCGCGCTCTCGCGGCGGCGCTCGCTCTTGAAGGACCTGCCCGCCGAGTTGGCCGAGCGCCTGGGCTTTGTGCCGCTGGAAACCTTGTCCAAGCTCGCGGGCCGCGAAACCATTTGGATTCACGCGGCCTCGGCCGGCGAGGTCGCGGCGGTCTCGGAGTTGATAGCGCGCATCAAAGCCCGCGGCGGCGAGCGCGCCGTGGCGGTCACCTGCTCGACCGCGGCCGGGCGCGACCGGGCCCAGGCTCTGCCTTGCGTGGACGCGGCGCTTTTGGCGCCCGTGGACTTCTACCCCGCGGTCTCGCGCTTCTTGCTCCAGATTAGGCCCGCCCTGCTTCTCATCGCCGAGACCGAGCTCTGGCCGCACATGATTGAACTCTCCGCCCGCCGCGGCGTCAAAATCGCGGTGGTCAACGGCCGCATCTCCAAGAAGAGCTTCGCCCGCGCCAGGCCCTTCGCGTTTCTCGCGCGCCCTTTTCTAAAGCGCCTGGACCGCGTCGCGGCGCAAAGCCAAGAGCACGCCGCGCGCTTTAAGGCCTTGGGCGCGCCGGCCGAGCGCGTGCGCGTCCTGGGCAACTTGAAATACGACGTCAGGCCCTCCGCGGGGCCCGTGGAGGCCGCGGCTAGCGCGCTCCTGGATATGGGCTGGGCGGAGTGCCCCATTTTCGTCGCGGGCAGCACGCACCCGGTCGAGGAAGACGCGGTCTTGGAGGCTTTTTTAGGCGCGAAGGAGAAAGTCCCCGCCTTGAAGCTCGTGCTGGCCCCGCGCCACGTGGAGCGGGCCCATGAGGCCGCGCAGAGCCTCAAGCGCCGCGGCGTCGCGTTTAAAGTCTGGTCCAAGCTGGAGCCCGGCGTCGAGCGAAAGTCCGCGGACGCGCTGCTGCTTGACGCCATGGGCGTTTTGTCCGCCTTCTACGGCCGCGCGCTATTGTCCTTCGTGGGCGGCACCTTGGTTCCCATTGGCGGGCATAACATCCTGGAGCCCGCGTTGGCGGGATGTCCGGTGGCCTTCGGGCCGCACACGGCCCACGTGGAGGAAGTCGCGCGCATTTTGCAGGACGCGGGCGGCGGCTTTAAAGTCCGCGACGCCGGGGAGCTGGCCATGAAGTTGGAAAGCCTGGCCGCGCTGCCGGACAAGGCCCGGCTCGCGGCCAGAGCCGCCCAAGACGCCGCCGCAAGCCTTCAAGGCGCGGTCGGGCGCACGCTCGACTACCTCGAAGACTGGCTCTAAGCCGGCGGCCTAAACCCGATGACGATTTCCTTCCCCGCTTTCAAACAACAACACGCCACATAATAGAACTCGCAACATAACCACGCATGATGAGGATGCGCCGTTCCACGGCCTCGGCCGGCGAAAGATGCCCCATGCCTCATATACGGCCGACCCCGCGAAAAAGTTCCTTGGCGGGAAACGGATTCGCGGCGCGATGCTAAGCGGCGCGCGCCGCGCGCCCGTCCGGCCCGTCCTCCGGCCTTGGCGGCTGGGACGACGGCGGCACGTGCGGCGGCATCATCCGGCCCCCCCGCCGCGATCCAGCGCACGCCATAGGTCGGAGCCCTGCCCGGCCGCGGTCAACGCCTGCGCGAAATTCTTGACCGCCTGGCCGTAGAGCTTTTGCAGGGCGTCGGCCATGACCTCGGCCGGGCGGCGGCCGTTTAAGTCCTCGGCCTGGGTGAAGGTCCCGCCCCAAACCGGGTCGGCGAAAGGCGGATTTCCCGGCAAGGTCCCGTAGGCGTCTATCTCCAGGCTCAGGCTCACGCGCCCGCGGGCCAGGTCCGAATAGTCCAGCGTCGCGTCCAGGACGCGGCCGCGGAAAAGCAGGTTGTCGCCCGCGTTGTCGGCCAGAATGTCGGCCGAGCCCGCGTCCGTCTCGGGGATGACGGCTTGGGCGTCGTCCACCACGTTGGAGCTGGAAAGCTCCGCGGCCAAGGCCCGGGCCAGGACCTCGGGCGAGAGCCGCGGCCAGCCCACCGAGCCCGCGCGCGCCAGGTTGGCCGAAAAGGTCCGCGCGCCCGCGGCGCCCTGGGCCCGGAAAGTGAAGTCCGAATCGGTGTCGTCCGCGAAGGGCTCCACGCCGGCCTTCAAGTCAAAATACATCCCGTTTTCGTCCTGCGGGAAAAAGGCGTTGCGGGCCATGAGCGGCGCATTGGGCGTGTAGGCCAGCTTGGGCCTGGCGCAGCCGGAGAGCAGGGCCAGCCCCCATATTAAGGAAGGAAAAAGACGCGCCAGCGTCGAGTTAGAATCTCGATTTAAACTCATTTTCGGCTATCCAGGGGGTATACACCCCACTACCCCCTACTACTCCCCCCACTACTCCCTCGACGGGGGTAGTAGTGGGGTATACCCCTATCTACCCCCTATCCACCCACCCATTGGTACCGGTCGCCGCCCAAACTCTTGACCGACCCTTCCACGATGAGCCGGCTGATATGGCCTCGCGTTTCGTCCGCGGAAAGCCCGGTTTTTTGCGCGATATCCTGGGTCGAAAAGGCGCCCTGTTGTTGGCAGGCCTGGGCGACCATTTCCGCGGCCTTCTTTTTGGCGTCCTCGTCACCGTCCGCGGTTGAGCCCCCGCCTTGTCCGCCGCCTTGTCCGCCGCCGCTGCCCCCGCCCGCGGGCGCCGGATCGGGCGGCGCCCAGCCCGGGCCTATCAAGCCCGCGGCGCGCAGCCCGGCCGAGCCCTTGGAGAGCGCGAAGACCGCCAGCACCCACTTGAGCGTCAGGTAGAGATCGCCCGGCCAGCACACGGGATAAATCAGCGCGTCCCAGGCCCAGAGCAGGGCCGCCAAGCCAATCCAGGCCAGCACGAAAAACTCGCCGGTCAGGCGCTCGGCCAATTTCTCGCGCGAGCCGCGGTAGGCGCTCCATTTTTCGCCCTCGCGCAGCGAGGCGTAGGCCGAGAGGACCAGGTAGTAGCAGGAATAAATGCCGGTGAAGGAATGCCAGCGGCCTTGGGAGAGCCCCTCGGCCAGCGCGTTTGCCAGGCAGACCGCGCCCAAAAGGTCCGCGCCCCAGCGCAACTCGCGGCTCATCCCGTAGGCGTCCCGGGCCATGGCGGAAGTATAGCCTAAAAAAACCGCGTGTCAATGGGAGGGCGGGCGGCGATCGAAAATGGCATAATTCGTCCATGCCGCGTCCAACCAAGCAAGCCGGAAACGGCTCCAGCGGCGCCAACCTGGGCTTCGAAGAGAAGCTCTGGCAGGCCGCCGACAAGATGCGCGGCCACATGGACCCGGGCGAATACAAGCACGTCGTCCTGGGGCTCATCTTCCTCAAATACATCTCGGACGCTTTCAAGGAGCGCCGCGATTTCCTGGTGCGGGAAACGGCCATTCCCAAAAGCGAATACTACGTCAAGAACCCCGGGGAACGCGACCGCGTCGCCGAGGAGAGAGACGAGTACGTCGCTGAAAACATTTTCTGGGTCCCCAAGGCCGCGCGCTGGACGCATTTGCAGGACCGAGCCAAGGAGCCGGCCATCGGCAAGCTCTTGGACGACGCCATGACGGCCATCGAAAAGGAAAACCCGACGCTTAAAGGCGTTCTGCCCAAGGACTACGGCCGGCAGTCCCTGGACAAGCAGCGGCTCGGCGAACTCATCGATCTGGTCGGCAAAATCGGCCTGGGCGACCAGGAGAGCCGCTCCAAGGACATCCTGGGCCGCGTCTACGAATATTTTTTGAGCAAGTTCGCCGGCGCCGAGGGCAAGACGGGCGGCGAGTTCTACACCCCGCGCTGCGCGGTCCGGCTGCTGGTCGAGATGATTGAGCCCTACAAGGGCCGGGTCTACGATCCGTGCTGCGGCTCTTCCGGCATGTTCGTGCAGAGCGAGGAGTTCATCAAGGCCCACGGCGGCCGCATCGGCGACCTTTCCATTTTCGGCCAGGAATCCAACCACACGACCTGGCGGCTGGCCAAGATGAACCTCGCCCTGCGCGGCATCGAGGCGAACCTGGGGCCGAGCAACGCGGACACCTTCCACAACGACCTGCACAAGGACTTGAAGGCCGACTTCATCCTGGCGAACCCTCCCTTCAACATGAGCGATTGGGGCGGCGAGCGCCTGACCAACGACGTGCGCTGGAAATACGGCGTGTCGCCCTCGGGCAACGCCAACTTCGCCTGGGTCCAGCACATGATCCACCACCTGGCTCCGCGCGGCATCGCGGCTTTCGTGCTGGCCAACGGCTCCATGTCCTCGAACCAGTCCGGCGAGGGCGTCATCCGCCGCAAAATCGTGGAGGCGGACCTGGTCGACTGCATGATTGCGCTCCCCGGCCAGCTTTTCTACGGCACGCAGATTCCGGCCTGCCTGTGGTTTCTCGCCCGCGACAAGAAAAACAGCGGCTTTCGCGACCGCCGCGGCCAAACGCTCTTCATCGACGCGCGCAAGGTCGGCTTCATGGCCGACCGCACCCACCGGGATTTCACGGCCCAGGACATCGCGCGCATCGCTGGGACTTATCACGCCTGGCGCGGCGAAAAGGGCGCGGGCCAATACGAGGACGTCGCGGGTTTTTGCAAGAGCGCGGCGCAAAAAGACATCGCGGCGCACGATTTCGTGCTCACCCCGGGCCGCTACGTCGGCGCGGAAGAAGTTGCGGACGACGGCGAGCCTTTCGAGCAGAAAATGAAGCGCCTGACCGCGCGGCTCAGCGAACAATTCGCCGAATCGGCCAAGCTTGAGCGGGCCATCAGAAAAAACCTAGAAAAAATCGGCTTTAAGCTTTAGGCCTCAAGCATAAAGCTGCGTTGATTTTAGCTCGTAAAAAAATCTATAATAAACGCTGTATTTAATATAGACCGTCTTTCATCCCATGTTCAACAAAGAGTTTAGCTCCCGCGCCGGCCGCTATCAGAACCAGCAGACCGGATACCGCGCATTTATTCCGGCTTCGCTGCCGCCCGTTCCTCCGCTGGCCATGAGCACCGACCTACAATCGGCGCTTTCCAAGGCCGACCAAGCCCTGGGGCGTTTGGATGGGGCCGTTTTGACCCTGCCTAATCCGGATCATTTCGTGTTCATGTACGTGCGCAAGGAAGCCGTGCTGTCGTCCCAAATCGAGGGCACGCAAAGCTCGCTCCAAGACGTGCTGGCCGCCGAGGCGTCCCTGCGGGATCCGGAAACGCCCAGGGACGTCGATGAAGTGCTCAACTATGTCCACGCGATGAACTACGGGCTTGCGCGCCTCAAGACCCTTCCGGTGTCCGTGCGCCTCATCCGCGAAATCCACGCGAAACTGCTGCACGGCGTCCGGGGAAGCAGGCTTACGCCCGGCGAGCTGCGCACGAGCCAGAATTGGATAGGCCCAAGCGGCTGCGCCTTGAACGAGGCCTCTTTCGTGCCGCCGCCGCCGCGCCTGATTGCCGAAAAGCTCTCGGACCTGGAGCGCTTTCTGCATAAGGAGGCGGATTTGCCGCTCCTGCTCAAAGTCGGGCTCGCTCACGCGCAATTCGAGACCATCCATCCGTTCCTGGACGGCAACGGCCGCGTCGGGAGGCTCTTGATCGCGTTTCTCCTGACGGAGGGCGAAGCCCTGTCAAAACCCGTTTTGTATCTCTCGCATTATTTCAAGCGCCGCCGCGCCGAATATTACGAACGCCTGCAAGCCGTGCGCGATCGCGGCGATTGGGAAGGCTGGCTGGGCTTCTTCTTGGCCGGCGTCGCGGAAGTCGGCCGGGAAGCTTCGGATACGGCGCGCCGCATCCTGCTTATGCGCGAAAATTTGCGCTCGGAAATCACCGAACGCATGGGCCGCGCCGCGGCCAACGGCCACCGGGTGATGGACCGGCTCTTCGACCGCCCGATCATCAAGGTGTCCACCGTGCGCGACTGGCTCCGCATCACGCCCGCCGGAGCCAACAACATCGTCCGCCGCCTCGCGGACATCGGCGTCCTGCGGGAAATCACCGGCCATGCGCGCCATCGCCGCTTCCGTTTCGAGCCCTACCTGCGCTTGTTCGAGGATGGACGGGGTGGCCATGGACGGTAGCCTTCCAACCGACGCGGAATTATACCTCTGGATAGGCCTTGGCAAAACGCCGGCGGCCCATTCGGGATTTCAGTCGGGGCAAATCGAATGCTGCCGCGCCTATTGGAACGAGTTAAAGGAATTTTCAGAGAAGCGCGGACTTTTAGAGAAAAATTTTATCGGCAAGACCGAAGCCACTTTCCACGCCAGCTTTTGGGAGCTGTATCTGCCCAAAGCCTTTGACGCGGCCGGCATTCCCTTATCCAGAGGAAGAAAGGGCCAACCGGACTTTTACTTTGAAAAAGACGGCCGCAAGGGCAAACTCCAAGAGGAGAAGGCGCGTTATGTCATCGCCCTGAACGGCCGGCGGGCGCTCAACGGCCACCCGCACGATTCCATCCAAGACCCTCATGCCGAGGATGCTTCCAATATCTTTAAGTCGATGCCGATATGGCGGTTGGACCTCCGAACCGGAAGCGTATCCCGTTCTACGCCGCAGGAGCATAGCCGTGCCAAGTGAGTGGCGCCCATCAACTTGGGGCGACGAGATTTCATTAGAGTATGGAAAGGCTTTGCGCGGCTATAGCGAGGACCGAGGACAATACCGCGTATTCGGTTCTAACGGTCCAATCGGCTGGACTTCGCAACCTCTCGCGCAGGGGCCAGGTGTGATCCTCGGACGTAAGGGGGCTTACCGCGGAGTCCATTACTCGCCGGAACCGTTCTTCGTGATAGATACCGCTTACTTCGTCGTTCCGAGGAATAAGTTCGACATGAGATGGATCTATTACGCCATCAAGCATTACAAACTCGGCGAGATTGATGATGGATCTCCGATTCCATCTACAACGCGAGTTGCCGTTTACATGAGCGATCTGGAGGTGCCGCCGCTTGCCGAGCAGCGCGCCATCGCGGAGATTCTCGGCTCGCTCGACGACAAAATCGAGGCCAACCGGCGCATGAACGAGACACTCGAAGCCATGGCCCGGGCGATATTCAAATCGTGGTTCGTGGACTTCGACCCCGTCCGCGCCAAAGCCGCGGGCCGCGATACGGGCTTGCCCAGAGAAATTGCCGATCTATTCCCCGATCGCTTCCAAGATTCCGAGTCAGGAAAAATCCCGAAGGGCTGGAAGATCGGCACATTCGGCAATGTGGCAGAACATCAGCGACGAAGCATTCAGCCCGATCGAATTGAGCCGGAGACGCCGTATATTGCGCTCGAACACATGCCGCGACATTGCATTGCCATCTCTAATTGGGATGGCGCTGAAAATTTGGAGAGCAATAAGTTTGAGTTCAAAAAAGGCGAGATTTTGTTTGGGAAGCTCAGGCCGTATTTCCACAAGGTCGGCATCGCGCCGGTCGATGGCGTATGTTCAACGGATATTGTAGTCATAGCTCCGAAGAGGGAAGACTGGTTCGGCTTCGTTCTTGGCCATGCGATGAGCGATGCGTTTGTAAAACACCTTAATGCCGGCTCCACGGGAACCAAAATGCCTCGGACAAGCTGGAGCGCGATGGCGCGTTATACAATCACGATCCCAACGGAGTCTGTCGCAGCGGCATTTGCGGATCGCTTACGCCCCGTGATTGAACGGATGATTTTTGGAATCCATCACTCCCGCACCCTCGCCGCCATCCGCGATGCGTTGCTGCCCAGGTTGATTTCCGGAGAACTAAAATGCGCCGAATAATGAACATGAAAACCGCCTATCTCGCGATGCTGGGGCTACTGCTCATCCTGTTTATTCTCGCAGACCTCGCGGCTTGGCGTTCGTCAAGTTGGATTCCGATCAAAGACCTCGGACTTCCCCTGGCGGCGCTTATTTTAACGGCCGGTCAACTTTATATCGGCGAGAAGCAGCACGACCAGCAAAGGAAAGACCAATATTGGGACAAGCGTTTTAACTACCTGGTGCGTCTGCGCGAATTATACGGGACCATCTGCTACAAATTTTCCAGTCAAGACATAGCTGCGGCAGCTGTTCCAGGCGCCGATTTTGGGAATACCGCATTGGGCAAAATATACTGGAGTCTCGCGGATTTGGAGCTTGAAGGAGATATCCTGTTTGCCGATATTGGGCAGAGCATCGCCAAAATCGGGGAGCAATTTAAAATTGTCCACCAAAAGGAAGCCGACTTGATTTCAATGGGAGTGCCCAGCAACGGAGAACAACGCAAAGAGAGAACGGCCATAAAACGGGAACAGCAAGCGGCCAAGACGGAGATAGAATCCATTTTTAATGCGTGCAAAAAAATTATTTCATCCTATCTCCGGCAGGATTAGAATGGGCAAAAATGAACAGGCCGATCGAATGTATATGAGAGACATGACGGAGTGCCCGCTTTGTACCGCGCGATTAGAATCCGCGGTGGAAACAATCCTTGCAACTTCGCCCGACATGGCTGTCGCTTACATAAAGTGTCCCGCTTGCGGCGAATACGGAATTCAAGTTATGGGCGGAGATGGGAAATTGTGGCGACTAACCGAAACGCAGCGGGCGACCTTGGCTGCCTATGTTTGCGCGCGTTCTCTCGATCATAAAAAAGCAGTTATTTTGTGGGCCGAGCTAAGCGGACAAGTAAATATCCCGAATGAGATTTGGATTCCTTTTGATCGAATCATGAAAGAATTTCCTCTGCCCCCCATCACCGAACGATTCGATCTCGCGCTCTTAAATCTTTCAAGAACGCATAAACCAGGACAAGTTCCCACCCTTGGCGAGCATTATTTGGGACTTCTGTGCTCCGAAGATAAAACAACGCAACTGTTTATTTTAGAAACCCTCATTGAGCGAGGGGATATAAATGGCGTCGCCATGCTTCCCTCGGAATTCAAGATTACTGCCCGGGGCTGGATTCGCGTGGAGGAAATAAATAAAGGCTTGCTCGGAAAAGAGAACCGCCAAGCTTTCGTGGCGATGTGGTTTGATTCGAGCATGGAGGACCTGTTTTCCAAAGGCATCGCGCCGGCGATCAAAGACGCGGGGTTTGAACCCTTTCGCGTTGATAAAAATCCATCGAACAATCAGTATAGGGCTCCCCAAAAATCCGACCACGTGCTAAGGTAGTAAAATGACCTTCAATGGGAAGGAAAAAGAAGATGAACGGCAAGCGAAGGAAGCACGGAGCGGATTTGAAAGCGCGGGTGGCGCTGGCGGCGATCAAAGGCG
>DATLUA010000067.1:0-1363 GCA_035533295.1 Elusimicrobiota bacterium
GAGGCTCTTTCAAAACCCCGATTTGTTGGGGAATATTTTTGATTTGTTTGAACGGAAAGGCTTGCGGGGCGTCTGTCTTTCATGGGTGACCTCACGACGATTTTCCACCATCTGCAACGCCAGCTTTTTCCCGCGCTGACGGCCGAGCTCGGCCCGTTGAGCGCCTTGGATCAGCAATTTTGCGAAGTCATTTCGCTCACCGATCTGGGCCGCTTCACCCGTCGTTATGAATGGTGCGGCAACGGTTGTCCGCCCTGTCCGCGCACCTGGCTGGCGCACGCCTTCATTGCCAAATGCGTCTATCAGTTCCCCACCACCGGGGCGCTCATTGACGCCCTGAAGTCCCGCCCCTTGTTGCGCCAGCTTTGCGGTTGGGAAAGCGCCGGGGAAATTCCCAGCGAACCCACCTTCAGCCGCGCCTTCGCGGCGTTTGCCCAAGACCAGTTGCCCCAGCAAATCCACGAGCACATGGTCAAAACCCACGCCGGAACCAAGCTGGTCGGGCATGTCAGCCGGGACGCCACCGCCATCGAAGCTCCCGAACGGCCCACCACCAAACCGGCCCCGGCCGCCCCGGCGGCACCCCGCAAACGGGGCCGCCCCAAGCGCGGTGAAGTGCGTCTGCCCGCGCCGTCCAAACGCCTGGAATGCCAGCCGGCGCGGTCGCTGGCCGAGAACCTGGCGGACTTGCCCGTCCGTTGTGACGTGGGTTGCAAGCGCAACAGCAAAGGGCATCAGGAAAGCTGGATCGGTTACAAACTGCATCTGGACACCGTGGACGGCGACTTTCCGGCCAGTGCCGTTTTGACCAGCGCCAGTGTGCATGACTCGCAGGTCGCCATTCCGCTGGCACAACTGACCGCGCAACGCGTAACCTCGCTTTACGACCTGATGGACAGTGCTTATGACGCACCGCAGATTCACGCCTTCAGCCGCGCCTTGGGCCATGTCCCAATCATTGATCCCAACCCGCGCGGCGGAGAAAAGCTTCCGTTCGCCCCGGCGGAGGCGCAACGCTTCAAGGAGCGTAGCGCCAGCGAACGGGTGAATAGTTTGCTCAAAGAACGCTATGGCGGCCGCTGGGTGCGCGTGCGCGGCGCGGCCAAAGTCATGTGCCATTTGATGTTCGGCTTGGTGGCCCTGACGGCCACCGCGCTCTTCGCGCGGTTGTGTTGAAGCCCGCCAAGCGCACCGCCAGCCATTGGCGGCCCTGAAACCCGCACCGCAACCCGGCGCAACAGGCGGAGCGTGTTTATCCGCGTCGCCAAACTGATGGTTGATGATGGAGAACCGGTTTTTCATCATTGGTTCGCCGTCAACTCACCCGCAGCCGTCAATCAGCAGCAGGTTATGAAAATGGCTC
>DATLUA010000068.1:0-36474 GCA_035533295.1 Elusimicrobiota bacterium
CAAGGCCCTGTCCTTCGCCCAGGAAATCGCCTTCGCCTTCCGGCGCATCCGGATTTTCCAGGACATCGAGAGCCTCTCGCGCATCGACGGCTTGACCGGCGTGCACCGCCGCGGCGGCTTCGACGAGCGCTTGAAGGACGAACTCATCCGCGCCCAGGCCTTCAAGACGCCGGTCTCCCTTTTGCTTCTTGACATCGACCATTTCAAGGAGTTAAATGACCGCTACGGCCATCCCTTCGGGGATCAGGTCCTCAGGCGCTTGGGCGAAATATTGAACTCCTCGGTTTACGAGACCGACTTCGTGGCCCGCTACGGCGGCGAGGAATTCGCGGTCATTTTCCCCCGCGCGCAGGCCCAGGGCGCCGCGCGCAAGGCCGAGGCCATCCGCAAGACCGTCGAACAGGAGCGATTTTCCTTGGGATTCAACGAGGCCCGCGTGAGCGTCTCCATCGGCCTGGCCCATTTCCCCGCGGACGCGGCCACGGCCGAGGAGCTCATCTCCCAGGCCGACGCGGCGCTTTACCGCGCCAAGGCCCAGGGACGCAACCGCGTGGTCAACGCCGCGCCAGGACGGAGTTGATTTATGGCTGAAAACAGCGAACCCTCGTCTCCCGCCGAAAAAACCGCGCCGCCGCGCCGGCGGCTGCCCGCGGCTCTTGCAGCGCTCTATCTTCTTTCCCTGGCCGCCGCCGCGGCCGTCATCACCCGCGGCGCCAAAAGCCGGGCGTCCGTCGGCGGAGCGCTCGCCGGACTCTCGTCCCAGGACTCCGTGGGCTGGCTCGACATCCACGGGCCCATCTACACCTCGGACGACTCCGCGCCTTGGGCCCGGGGCGGCGTGTCGCAGTGGACGCGCAAGCTCAAGGATTTGGCCGCGACCCCGGGCGTGCGCGCCATCGTGCTGGACATCAACTCGCCCGGCGGCAGCGTGGGCGCGGTGCAGGAGCTCTACAGCCAAATCGAGCGCGTGCGCCGCGAGGATCACATTCCGGTCGTGGCCCTCTTCGACGACGTGGCCGCCTCGGGCGGCTACTACATCGCCTCGGCCTGCGACCGCATCGTGGCGCACCCGGGGACGTTGACCGGCTCCATCGGCGTCATCTTCCCCATCAGCAACCTGCAGGGCCTCTTCAAGAAAATCGGCTACCAGATGACGCCGATTAAATCCGGCAAATTCAAGGACATCGGATCTCCGGCCAGGCCTTTAACGCCGGCGGAGAAAAAGCTCCTGCAGAACCTGGTCGAGGACGCCTACGGGCAATTCCTGGCCGCAGTCAGCGCCGGCAGGAACATCCCCGCAGCCCAGCTAAAGCCTTTGGCCGACGGACGCATCTTCTCCGGCCGCCAAGCGCTGGCGGATCACCTGGTGGACCAGTTGGGCGACTCGACCGATGCGCTCGACTTGGCGGCCAAGCTGGGCGGCATCAAGGGCGCTCCCCACGTGCAGCGCGCGGGCGACCATCTGGGCGCTTTTATGGATTTGCTGCAATCCCGCTTCGAAGGCCCCAACCCTCTGGCGGCCTTGTCCTCCCAGCTGGCGCCGCCGCGCATGGGATTGGAATATCTCTGGCCGGGATGGTGACGAAATGACGCCGGATGCCGCCCTGGACTTCGCCGCGTCAGGCGCCAGCCTCGCCGCAGGCGCGGCGCTTTTGCTCGGCGCGCATTTGTCATGGGCGGTCCTGGCCGCGCTGGCTCTGGCCCTGGCCGCTTGGCGCCTAGGCTCCTGCTTTTTCACGGCTGCGACGGCGCACCTCGCGCTTGATTTGTTCTCGCGGCCGGGAAGCGCCGCGGACGTCTTTAAAATCGCCTCCCAAGCCGAGCTTTCCTGGACTCTGCTGGTTCCCGCCGCCCTTCTCGCGCGCTGGGCCGCGCCAGGCTCCGTGGTCACGGCCGTCGGGCTTCTTATCGCCGCGGGGCTGCTCAACATCTGGCTGCGCGCCCAAGCCTTGGCGCGGGAACGGGGCGTGAGCCGCCTGGCGGCCGCCCTGTCCTTTCTCTGGCCCTGCCTGGCAATCGCCGGACTGGGAGCCGTGCTCGTTCTGGCCGCGGCGTTCGCGGCCGCCGCGCAATTTCAAGCGATGGCCGTCTCCCTATGAGCCGCGAGCCCCTGCCCTCGTCCTACGAAGGCCTGCCGACCGCGACGGCCCGGGACATGCGCGCGCTGGAGCGCCTCGCCGGAGAAAAATACGGCGTCGCCTCGCGCGACTTGATGGAAAACGCCGGCCGCGCCGCGGCGGCGGAAACGATTGATTTTCTCAAGGGGAAAAACCCCGGAAGCGGCCCATGGCGCGTGGCCGTTTTCTGCGGGCGCGGCTCCAACGGGGGCGACGGCTTGGCCGCGGCCAGGCATCTCAAGGGAGCCGGAATCGAAGTTTCCGTGTTCCTGTGCCCGCCGCGCAAGGACGGCGCCGGCGCGGGCGACTATCCGGAATTGGCGCGCGCGCAGCTCGAAAAAGCCCGCGCCGCCCGGATTTCCATCGCCGTTTGGTCCTCGCCGGAGGATGCCCGGAGCGCCCTCGCGTCGGCGGACGCCGTTTTGGACGCCGTTCTGGGAACCGGCTCCAGCGGCAAGCCGGCCGGGCCGGCCCGGGAAATGATCCAGGCCGTCGCGCGCTCGGCAAAACCGGTCGTGGCACTGGACGTGCCTTCCGGACTCAGCCCCGACACCGGCCACCACAGCGGCGTTTACGTCACGGCCGAACTGACCTTGACCTTGGGTCTGGCCAAGCGCGGGCTTCTGGCGCCTCACGCGGCCAAATACGTGGGCAAGCTCAAACTTTTGGATATCGGCTACCCGCGCGAGCTTTTGACCGCGGCCTCGGCGGCGCAGGGGCCTTCGCGCTGAGGAGCTTATGGCGAACTTGATCCGCGATGGAGGCCAGGCGCTCCCGGACGCGGGGATTTTTTCGCTCCAAGAGCGGCAGAACGTCTTGGCGCACCCAGTTCCGGGTAAAGCGGCGGGAGGCGTTCGTGCGATCGACGCGGAATTTGAGCCCGTGAAAACGCAGGTACTCCCGAATTTCGGACTTTTTGAGGCTCAACAGCGGACGGATGAGCTCCACGCCGGACGACAGAGGCCGCTCGGGAAAAATTCCGGCCAGGCCTTCCAGCCGGCTGCCGCGCAGCAGGCTCAAAAGGACGCTTTCGGCCTGATCGTCCAAATGGTGCGCGGTCGCGGCCTTGCCGCAGCCCAGGCGCTTGGCCTCGCGGGCCAGGGCCTGATAGCGCAGCTTGCGCCCCGCCTCCTCAAGCCCGAGCCTGCGCCGCGCGGCGGCCGCGGCCACGGCGATAGGGATGACGCGCGTCGGCACGCCCCACTTTTTGCCCAGGCTCAGCACGAAGCGCGCGTCCGCGTCGGCGGCGCGCCCGCGCAGGCCGTGGTGGAAGTGGACGAAAAACAGCGCAAAGCCGCGGCGGCGGCTTTGCGACCAGAGGTAGTGCCCCAGGCAGACGGAGTCAGGCCCTCCGGAAATAGCGGCGAGAATACGGCCGTCGCCGGCAAGAAACCCGCGCTCTTTTTCAAGGCTTCTCATCTTCGACCAGACGCGCGCCGCGAAGGCCTCTTTTCTCACGCCCGCATTGTATCAAACTGCCTCCTGGGGCTTTTTCTGGCGCTGGGCTCCCTGGCCGCGGGACCGGCCTTCGCCTCCGGAGCGGCCGAATCCACGTCCACGGCGGCCAAGCCGCGCGCGAGCGTCGCCAAATCGAGCGCCGCCGCGGCGGGCGCGGCCGTCGCCCTCTCGACCAGCGCGGCCCAGGCCGCGGCTGACGCGCGCACGGCCCAGACCGAGTTCGGCCGGCGCGAATATTGGAGCGCATGGCGCGACGCCGGCAACGCCATTCATTTCGGATCGAAGGATCCCGCGGTCGCAGCCCTGCGCGCCCAGGCCTACACCCAGGCCATGGCCGAGGAAAAGGCCGCCGCGGCCAAAGCCGCGCTCCGGCCGCGCGCGGCTTTACCGGAGAAAAAACAGCCTACCGAACGACTTTCGCCGGCGCTCAAGACCGCGGCCGGCCAGCCCATGCCCATCGCCCCCAAACGAAATGCTCGGAGGCGGGCCGCGACGGCCCTCGTTCTGGGACTTCTCATCCTGGCGTTTCTCATCATCTTGATCGCCAGGCCCTCCGCCCCGGCAAAGCCGCGACGAGATCCGGGCCAGGGCCATGTGTCGGCCTCCGCGGTCCCAAAGCCGGCGCCGCTGCCCAAAGCCGGCGCCGTTCTGGGCGGCCGCTTCATCCTGGGCGCCATCAGGGAGGAGGCCGACGGCGTCTGCGTCTACGACGGGCGGGATTTAAACGACGAGTCCATGACCATCGTGCGCTATCCGAGCGTTCCCGGCGGGCTCGAGCGCGCCCGCAAGGCCATCGACTTCAAGCACCCTTCCGTCGCCCACCTGCGCGGGGCGTTTCCCCAGGGCGTCTGCATTTTCGCGGCCTACGAGCCGCTGCGCGGCGATTCGCTGCGCAAGACCTTGGAGCGCCTGCCCGAGCGACGCTATTCCCCGGAGCAGGCCCTGCGGCTCATGAAGCATCTCTGCGAGGCCTTGGACGCCGCCCATGCCCTGGGCCTCTGCCACGGCCCGCTGGCTCCGGGGGAAATCATCATCGGGCCCTCCCAGGTCAAGGTGCGCGGCTTCGGCCTTTGGCCGGTCGCCGCGCTGGCCTACGCCGCGCCGGAATTCTCCCCGGAAAATGGCGAGTCCACCCCGAGTTCGGATATTTACTCCCTGGCGGCCTGCCTCTACGAAATGCTCACGGGCAAAACGGCTTTCTTTGAAAGCCGGGACCCAAAAGGGACGGCTCTCTTTGTTCCGCCCTCCCAAAAGGTTCCGGAACTGGGCCCGTCCATGGACGAGTTCTTCGCCAAGGCCCTCGCGCCGGAGCCCGGACAGCGCTTCGCCGGCGCGTCAGAGCTCTTCGCGGCCTTTTCCCGCTTGGTCGTCTCCAAAGCGGCGCCCGGCAAAGACGGCAAGAAGGCCTAGCCCCATGGGCGCGGCCGAAGTCCAAGCCCTGCTGGACTTGTCCCGGGACGCGTCGATGACGGAAATCATGGCCAACGCGGACGGCTCCGTCTATGTCGAGCGTCCGGGCGGGAAGCTTGAAAAAATCCCCTTGACGGCCGCGGAAGAGGATAAGCTCCGCTTTTTAGAAGCCATCATCGGCGGCGCGGCCGGCATCGGCCCAGCCCGGCCCTACGCGGACTTGTCCGCCAAGGACGGCTCCCGCGTCCACGTTTTGGCGCCGCCGCTTTTGGGCCGCGGCGGACTTTGCGTCACCGTCCGCAAGCGCCCGGCCCGCAGGCCGTCCCTGGACGACTTGATCCGCTTGGGCGCGTTTTCCCCAGCCGCCGCCGGCTTCCTGCGCTACGCGGTCGAAAGCCGGCGCAACATCCTCGTGGCCGGCGGAACCAGCTCGGGCAAAACCACGATTCTCAACGCCCTGGCCTCCTTCATCCCTCCCGACGAGCGGATTTTGGTGCTGGAGGACACGCCGGAAATCACCCTGCCCCAGCCGCACGCGCTCTATCTGCGCACGCGGATGCAGGACGCTGCCGGCCTGGGCGACGTGACCCTGCGCGATCTGCTCAAGAACAGCCTGCGCATGCGGCCGGACCGGATATTGGTGGGCGAGTGCCGCGGCCCGGAGGCCTTCGATTTCCTCCAGGCCATGAGCGTCGGGCACGACGGGGCCCTGTGCACGCTCCACGCGGGCAGCTGCCGCGAGGCGCTTTTGCGCCTGGAGACGCTCATCTTGTCCGCGGGGCTGGACATCCCCCTGCGCGCGACGCGCGCCAACATCGCGGGGGCTCTGGATTTAATCGTCGTGGCAGCCCGCCTTAGCGACGGCTCAAGGCGGGTGGTGCAAATCGCCGAGCTGACCGGGATGGAGCTTGAGACCATCAGCCTTTCGCCGCTTTTCGAGGCGGACCCGCGGACCCTGCGCGGCGGCGATTTTTCGTTGCGCCCCACGAGCGCGGTGCCGCGCTTCTACGAGGACTTGCGGCGTCGGGGCGCCGAGCCGCCGATGGAATTTTTCCGCTGAGCCCGAAATTTGGGAAAGCTGGTGCGCTCGCCAGGAATCGAACCTGGATACCAAGCTTCGCAGGCTTGGACACTATCCTTTGTGTTACGAGCGCGTGCGGGCGTCGGGTTAGATTATAGCGCAAACGCGCAGGCGGAGCTAGTCTTCCAAGCGGGCGGGAGCAATGACGCGCAGGAGCTTGAAGTTCGACTCCCAAGCATCGACGGGAAAAGTCATTTTGCCGATTTGGGAGCTTTGGTTGAGCCAGCCGTCCAGGACGACGCCGGAACCGCTCCAATCTCCGCCTTGCGGAAACACGACGACCGCATGGTGCTCGAGGCCGGTTCCAATCATGATTTTTTTGACTTCCACTCCCGGCAGCTTCTGCTTCTGGTCCGAAAGCGCTTGGTAAACCGCCTGCTGGTGGGCCAGGCAGCTGCGTTTGAACTCGGCGGCCTTGGCCTGCGCGTTTCCGGAAATTTCCGCGATGCCCGCCTTCGCGGACTGCTCGAGGTTGGTCAGTTCGGCGTCCAAGTGCCACCAGGAATTCTTGTACGCGTCGGCCACGGCGCTGGGATATTCCTCATGTAGCCGGGCAACCGCCGAGGAGCCCATCACAATCGCCAGCGCCAAGGAATGAATCTGGTCCGGCGACCATCCCTCCGAAGCGAGACTCTGCGGCGAGAGCTTGGCCTGCCGCAGCACGTTGATGAGGATTTGATTGTTATTGTTTTCTTGCTCGCTCTGCGCCTGGGCCTGCTGATTCATCTTGGCCTGGAAGCGGCCCGCCATGCCGTTAAGCGACGTCTGAGCGCCATCCCCGCCGCTCCAATCCTGCGCGCGCGCGAAAGAACCCGCCGCCAGGACGACGGCCAGCGCCGATAAAACGGCCGCCCTTCTCCTCATGGCTTCCTCAGTCGGAGTATAGCCCCGGGACGTTTTTGGCGCAAGGGCCGCAAAGATCGCATAATGCTTCCGTGGCGGAGCGAATCGATCCGGTCTGCGGCATGACGGTCCGCAAGGAGCCGCCCTTGCGCCACACGCTTGACGGAACGGACTATTTCTTCTGCAATCCGCGCTGTCTGGAGAAGTTCAAGGCCGACCCAGAGCGCTACCTGAACCCCGCCCAAGAAGAACCCGCTGCTTGCGCTCCGGGACTCTACACCTGCCCCATGGACCCCGAAGTTCTCCAAGACGGGCCCGGCGCCTGCCCTATCTGCGGCATGGCCCTTGAGCCCGCCGCCCCTCAAGCGGACGGCGGCCCGGATACGGAAGCCGCGGATATGCGCCGGCGCTTGGCCGCCGGCGCGGCGCTGACGGTTCCCCTGATCGTCGCGGGCATGACCGGCATGGCGGGCGCGGGAAGGTTTTTAAGCCCGCCGTGGTCCTGGGTCCAGGCCGCGCTGGCCGCGCCCGTCGTTCTCTGGGCCGGAGCGCCGTTTTTCGCGCGCGGTTGGCAGTCCCTGCGCCGCCGCGCCCTCAACATGTTCACGCTCATCGCCATGGGCACCGGCACCGCCTTACTTTATAGCCTGCTGGCCGCGCTTGTTCCAGGCCTATTTCCCGAGGCCTTCAGGGCTCCCGACGGCCGCCTGCCGCTTTATTTCGAGGCCGCGGCCATCATCACCGTGCTGGCGCTTTTGGGGCAAGTCCTGGAGTTGGGCGCCCGCAAAAAAACCGGCGAGGCCCTGCGCCAGCTGCTGCGCCTGGCGCCTAAGACCGCCCGCCGCCTTAAAGACGGGGCGGAAACGGACGTCCCGCTGGAGTCGGTGCATCCCGGAGACGTGCTGCGGGTCCGGCCCGGGGAAAGCGTGCCCGTCGACGGCGTCGTGCTGGAGGGCGCTAGCTCGGTCGATGAGTCAGCGATTTCCGGCGAACCCTGGCCCAAGGCCAAGGAAACGGGCGACGCGGTCACCGGAGGCACGGCCAACGCGGAAGGCACTTTTCTCATGCGCGCCGAAAAGGTGGGGCAAGAGACCATGCTGGCCCGCATCGCCGCCCTCGTAGCCAAGGCGCAGCGCAGCCGCGCGCCCGTTCAGCGCTTGGCGGACTCGGTCTCGGCCTATTTCGTGCCCGCGGTCATCCTCTCGGCCCTTGCCGCTTTCGCCGCTTGGTCGCTCTGGGGACCTCAGCCGCGCCTCGCCCACGCCCTGGTCAGCGCCGTTTCGGTTCTCCTGGTCGCCTGCCCCTGCGCGCTGGGCCTGGCCACGCCCATCTCCGTCCGCGTCGGCATGGGCCGCGGCGCGCGCGGGGGCGTTTTGTTCCACGACGCCCGCGCCCTGGAAATTCTGCACAAAGTCGACACGCTGGTTCTGGATAAAACCGGGACCTTGAGCGAAGGCAAGCCGCGGGTCTGCGCCGCGATTGCGGCGCCGGGCTTCTCGGAACAAGAGGTCTTGTCCCTGGCCGCGGCCTTGGAGCGCGGCAGCGAGCATCCCCTGGCCCGCGCGATTCTGGCGGCCGCGGCGGAGCGCGGCATCCGGGCTCCGGCCGCGGAAAATTTCAAGGCCATGCCGGGACAAGGCGTCTCGGGGCGGGCCGCCGGGCGCGAGCTTCTCTTGGGCAACGCCCGTCTCATGGCCCAGCGCGGCGCCGCGCTGGGGGTTTTTGAAGAAAAAGCCGCGAACTTGGCGAAGGAAGGGCGCACCGCCGCGTTTTTGGCCGTCGACGGCGCGGTCGCGGGGCTCATCGCGGCCGAGGATCCCCTGCGCGAAGGCGCCGCCCAAACCTTGGCGCGGCTCAAGGCCGAGGGACTGCGCTTGGTCATGCTGACCGGAGACTCGCGCGGCGCGGCTCAGGCCGCGGCTGCCCGTCTGGGCATTTCCGAAATTCTGGCCGAGGTTCTGCCGGAGAAAAAAAAGGACGCGGTTTCGGCCCTGCAAAAAGAGGGGCACGTGGTCGCCATGGTGGGCGACGGCGTCAACGACGCGCCGGCCCTGGCTCAAGCGGACGCGGGCTTGGCCATGGGCACGGGAACCGACGCCGCGCTTAAGAGCGGAAACGTCACGCTGGTCAAGGGCGACTTGTCCGCGGTCCTGCGCGCTAGGCGCTTAAGCCGCCTCGTCATGAGGAACATCCGGCAAAACCTTTTCTTCGCCTTTGTCTACAACGTCGTGGGCGTGCCTCTGGCCGCGGGCGCGCTTTATCCCTTCTTCGGCCTTCTCCTGAGCCCGGTTTTCGCCAGCGCGGCGATGAGCTTAAGCTCGGTCTCGGTCATCGCCAATGCTCTCCGCCTCTCGCGCGCGGATCTGAGCTAGGCCCGCCGCAGCGAAACGACGGTCTCCACGTGCTCGGTGTGCGGAAAGAGGTCCACCATCTCGGCCTGCTCGGCGCGGTAGGACGGAGCCAAGGCGGCCAAGTCCCGGGCCAAAGCGTCCGGGTTGCACGAAACATAAATGAGCAGCGGCGGGCCGTCCGCGCGCAAAGCCGCGGCCGCCTTGGAATGCAGGCCCGCGCGCGGCGGATCGGCCACCGCGACTCCCGGCTTCATGTCGAGCAGGGCCGGCAGAAGCGTCTCAGTTTGGCCGATGTAGAATTCGGCGTTTTGGACGCCGTTATCGGCGGCGTTTTTCTTGGCGTCCTCGACCGCGGCGGCGTTGGACTCGACGCCCACGACTTTTTCGCACGCGTCGGCCAGGGACAAAGCGAAGCCCCCGCCGCCGCAATAGAGGTCGAGAACTTTTCCGGGCTTCGCCTGCGCCGCCCAGCGCCGCGCGATGCCGTAGAGGACCTCGGCGCCGCGCGTATTGGTCTGAAAGAACGACGCGGGCGAGATTTGAAAGCGCAGCTCCCGGCCCTCAAGCCTCAGGATTTCCGTGATCCGCCCGGAACCGGCAAGGACCTCCACGGAATCGGGCGAGGCCGTGTCGGAAATCTTGGCGTTGACGCCGCGCAGAATCGCGGTAGCCGGGTAGGCTTCTTTCACCGCCGCGGCGAAGGACTCGGCCGGAAAATCGCCCGGGGCGGTGATGAGATGCACCATGCGCTCGCCGCCGTTCTTGCCCTCGCGCACCACCAAATGGCGCAAGAACCCGACATGGCGCACGCTATTATAAGGAGGAAGGCCGCTTCGAGCGGCCCAGCGGCGCACGCCGGCCAAGAGCGCGGGCGTCTCCGGCGAGAGCAGGCGGCATTCCCGCAAATCGAGCACGCGGCGCCACTGGCCCTTGGGCTTGAGGCCGAGATAAAGGGAGGGCCCCTCCGGCCTAGGCGGGTGCACGTCGCTAAAGCCGAACTCCATTTTGTTGCGATAGAACCACAAATCAGGCGAGGGGTGCGCGGCCTGGACTTCAAGGCCCGCAGCGGCCAGCGCCGCGTTGACCCGGAATTTCTTGCGCTCCAGCTGCTCGGGATAGGGAATATTCTGGATGGAACAGCCGCCGCATTCGCCGAAATGGCGGCAGAGCCCCGCCGGGCCCGGATTCACTTGGCCGCGGCGGGGGCGGAAAACTTAAAGAAGCACACGTCGCCGTCCTTCATCGCGTAGTCCTTGCCCTCGGAACGGATGAGGCCCTTCTCGCGCAGCACGGATTCCTTCGAATGCCGATCGATATCCGCGAAGGAGTAAACGTCTGCCTTGATGAAGCCCTTCTCGAAATCGGTGTGGATGACGCCGGCCGCCTGCGGCGCCTTGGCGCCCGCGGACACGGTCCAAGCCCGCACCTCGTCCTCCCCGGCGGTAAAAAAGCTCTGCAGCCCCAGGACTTGGTAGGCCGCCACGATGACGCGCTCGAGCCCGGGAACCTCCAGGCCCATCTCGGCCATGAACACCTTGCGATCCTCCGAAGCCAACTGCGCGATTTCGGCCTCGATTTTTCCGCACAGGACCACGCCTTGGGCGCCGCGCTCCTTGGCTGCGGCGCCAAACGCGGCCACCAGGGCCTGGTCCGGCGACTCGTCCGTGTTCCCGATGAACAAGACCGGCTTGGCGGTGAGCAGGGCGAAATCCCGGATGGACTTGGGATCGAGGCCCAGGGATCGCGCGGGCTTGCCCTCGGAAAGCGCGGCCTTAAGCTTTTCGATGAGCGCCAGGGACTCCTTGGCCGCCTTGTCTCCGGACTTGGCCTTGCCGGAGACCTTGTCGTGCTGCTTTTCCAGGCTCGCCAAATCGGCCAGGGCCAGTTCGGTCTCGATGATCTCGATGTCGCGCTTGGGATCGACCGCGCCTAGGGTATGAACCACGTCCGCGTCGCGGAAAAGCCGCACCATCATGGCGACGGCGTCCACCTCCCGGATATGGGACAAAAACTTGTTGCCCAGGCCCTCGCCCGCGGCCGCGCCCTTGACCAGGCCTGCGATATCGATGAAGCGCACCAGGGCCGGCGTGGTTTTCTTGGGCTTGAAGAGCGCGCTCAGGCGCTCGAGCCTCGCGTCCGGGACGGCCACCACGCCGACGTTGGGCTCGATGGTGGTGAAGGGATAGTTGGACGCGGCCGCGTGCCCGGAGGTGAGCGCGTTGAAGATGGTGGATTTTCCGACGTTGGGAAGGCCGACGATTCCGATTTCCATGCCGCGAGGCCTTATCATACTAAAACCGGAGTTTGCGCGCCGGTCCCGAGGTCCTAAACGGGCCTAGGCCGGAAGACCACGAGCCCTGGGCCTAAAGCCCCAAGGAAAAGTCCGCGATATTCCTTATAGTTTCGTCACCGTGGACAAGAAACCCGTTCAAAAGATTTCCGCCGTTCTTTTATCTCTGGCCGTCCTGCTCCCCTCGCTGCTCTCGCCCGCGAACCTGCGCGCGCAGGCCGACGAAGCGGCGCCGCAAGCCTCTTTCGGCTCTGCGGCCATGGCGGGCGCGGCAGCGGCTCTTGTCCCCTCCATCCAAGCGCTTCCCTCCGATTTCAGCTCGACCCTGCCGGTCAATCCCGCGGAACTCTCCGCCCCCGCCGAAGGTTCCGCGCCGCGGGTCAAGGCCGCGGCCATGCCGGCCGGCGCGGCGCTCCCGATGGGAAACCCGGCGGCGCTTCAAGAGGCCCTTCCGATTTCCGCCGCTCAAACCGCGCCCGAAACGGCCGCTTCCGTCGCCGCGCGCCCAAGCCGGGCCCCGGCGCCGCCTCTAAAGGCCGCCGCCCAAGCCCCGGCCCGCGGCAAGGGACTTTTGGGCCGCGCCGCCCGCTTCGCGGCCCGCGGGCTCTCTCTGGGCGCGAGCCTCTTCGACGGTTCCGCGCTTAAATCCCCCTCGCTCTCGCCCTCGGCCCTGTCCTACGGCATCCTGCGCCGCCGGAGCAAAGTTCCCCTAACCCTGCCGCCGGGAGTCCGGGTCACCAAGAAAGTCATGCCGTCGGCCGGCCAGGGCGGCCCCGTGTCCCTGAGCAAATTTTATCTTTCGCCCGAGCAGACGCTGGAGGACGGCTCCCAGCCCGCCGTCTTGAACGCCGATCCTTCCGACATGGCCTCGGTCGAGCAGGCCCTGCGCAATCTTGTGGACCGAAATCCCTCCGAATACGGCGCCGCCAGCAGCCGGGACATGCGGGCGACCAGCGTGCAGCGGCTGCCGGGGACCGGAAACCAGGCCGACTCCATCATCGCGGTGTTCCGGCAGGTCAAGGAAGGCGCCGACATCGGCGGCTCCCCCTACGCGCTCGCCGTGGAGGGCGCCAATTTGCGCTTCCACATCAAGGTCCTAAACGGCAAGGCCGTGCTGATGGCGGTCGAGGGCGGATTCGTTCCCGGCATCGACTCCTCGGTCATGACCGTCAACTACACCGACGACCAAATGGAGCAGATCGCGGCCCAGCAGATCGGCGCCGCCTCGGACGGCTCCGGCCCCGCGCTCCAGTTTTTAACCCGCCAGTTGACCTTCATCCAGGGTTCCTGGCACGCCATGAACATCTACCAGGGCGACGATTTGGACGGCAACCCCGTCATCGTGCTCGTGGACGTGAAGTCGGGCCAGGCCTACGCGGTCAACCCGGACGACATGCGCTACGGCGGATTGCCGGGCAGCCGCTTGAACGTCGTGGCTGACGCGCCCGCGGCCGTTTCCGGCCAAGCCCAGGCCCGCGGCACGACGCTGACCCAAGACGGCGAGGACCACGGCCCGACCGGCCCCATGCCGCTCATCAACACCTACGTCTACGACGACGCCGGCCATGTTCTGGCGGTCACCGACACCAACGGCTCATTCACGCTCCCGGCGGATTTAAACGGCGGCAAGCCCGTGCGCGTGACGGTCAAGCTCGACGGCATCTACGGCAAGCTTTTCGACGAGGACTCCAAGGATTCTCCCATCGTGGCCGCCATGATGGCCACGCCCGGCCGGCCCGTCACCTTGACGCTCAACCCCACGGGCGACAACGAGCAGTTGGACGCCGACGTCAACGGCTACGTCTATCCCTATCAGATGATCGAGTGGCTTAAGTCCATGCTGGGCCTGGGCGGCGACGCGCGCTTTTTCCAGCCGCTGCGTAACGGCATCCACGCCAACGGCACGCAGATGGTGGCCAACGCCTTCTACGATCCCACCGTGGACGCTTTCTTCCTGATGAAGCGGGGAACCCTCCAGGAGCCCTCCAGCCGCGCCAAGCCCCGTCTCGCGTTCCGGGCGCTGGCCCGCATTTTCCGGACGCCCCGCCGCGGCCGGGCCGCGACCATCACGCTGGTGGCGGAAAACACCGCACAGCCGTCCATCGAGCTGCACGAATTCGGCCACCGCCAGTACCAGGTCGCCTCGCAGATTCGCCTGAGCGCCGTCGAAGCCGCCGCTGCCGCCAACCGCTTCATCAAATGGCTCATCGATCCCATCATCGGCTCCGAGTCCAATGAGGCCGGGGCGGACACCTTCTCCATGTTCATCCGCGACTCTCCGGTCATCGGCAACGGCTTTTTCCTGAGCGCCACGCCGGCCTCGGCCTTGCCCAGCCCCAACATCATCCGCACCGGCGCGAACCAGACGGCCTACGACACCTCCGACAATCCCAACGACGATCCGCACCGGCAGGGCGAGACCCAGATGGGCACGGCGTGGCGGACTTACCAGGATCTCATCCCGGAGATGGGCCAGGCCGCCGCGCTGCAGTACGCGGCCAAACTCTTCATCCGAACCTGGCTCTACGTCCAGCCGGGCAACGTCGCCTCGGCCCTGACCCACGCGCTTTTGGCGGACATGGCCCCGGACGGGACCATCCCCCACGCGGACATCATCCGCGGCCACGCCCAGAACGACCACGGCTTGACGCTGCCCTCGCCCGGCGCGCCGCCGGCCAATTGACAAAGGAATTTAAAATCGTGATTCCACAAAAGGAGCCGGCTTCGAGAGAAGCGACCCGACCATGAACATGAAAAAACTGTCCTCCGTTTTCCTCTCATTCGCCGTCTTGGCGGCCCAAGCGGCCGGTTCGGCGCCGGCGTGGTCCCAAGTTGAGCGCTCCGCTCCGGACGCGGAGGCCTTGTCCGTCCCGGGCCTGCCCTCCGGAATCGGGCTCGGGCTTCCCGAGGCTCTTCCCGGCGCCTTGGACGCGCAAAACTTCGCGGCCCTCAATCCCGCCGGCGCGGACTTAAGCCTCGGCCAAGCCGCCGCGCCATCGGCGCAGACATCCCTCGTCTCGGTTCCGGTGCTTTCTCCCGTGCGAGCGGCCGTTCAATCTCCGGCGACGTCGAGCCTTCCGGCGGCAAACGTCGCAAAGACGGCGATTCGGGCCATTACCCCCGCTTCCGCCAAGCCTGTCTCAGGCCGCTCCCTCCTTTCACGCTTAACTCGCCTCGCCGCGCAAAAATCCCCGTTTTCCGCCAAGATATTGGGCCGGCTCTTTGATTTCAGCGGCAATGCCGCCCCGTCCCCGCGCGCCTTCGCCGCCGCCGCTTTCGCGCCGCCCAGCATCAAGCCCCTTCCCGCTCCGCGGCTGCCCAAGGGCGTCGCGCTCGACCTGCCCCCCATCGTGCCGGACATCCGCCACCTGCCGGCCTCGGCCCTCAACTTGGTCAGCGCCTTCTCGATTCCCGACACCGAGGTCATCAACCAGCTGACGAACATCCCCTTGGAGGCCGACGGCCAGGACGCGCGCAGCGTCGAGCAGACCCTGCGCCGGATGATCGACGACAACCCCCAATACGGCGTCAAAAGCGCGGACTTGGCCACGGCCTACGTCCACTCCATCACCGGCGAGAACCAGGCGCCGACGTGGGCGGTTTCCTTCCGCCAGCAGCGCAAGAGCGTGGCTGAGAACGGCGGCGCCTCCTTCCTGCCGGTCTACGGCGGCAACGCCACCTTCATCATCCAGGTCGAGGGCGGCAAGCCGGTCATCAAGGGCGTGCACGGCCGGCTTTTCCCGAATCTGAGCGTCGACACCGTCCAAAAAGTCAGCTCCGAGGACATGGTCCTGGGCATCCAGCGGCGCTTGCGCATGACGGCGAGCGCGGCCGCCCCGCAAATCGATCTGCTGGAAAGGCAAATCGTCTATCTGCAGAAGCCCCGCCCCAGCGAAAGCCTGCTCGATAAAATCATGGGCGTCTTCGCGCGCAAGCCCAAAAAAGGCTCGGCGGCCAAGGAAGCTCCGAAACTCTTCGGCGCGTGGCACGCCGTCAACATCTACCGCGTCCAAGGCGTCGACCCCTTCGTGGCCGTGGACATCGCCTCGGGCCAAGTTTTCCTGTGGGACATGCGCTTGGGCGCCGCCGCGCGCGGCTCCAAGAAATCTTCGGCCGAGGGCGTTTTCGAGGGCCGCGCCCCGGAAGCCGACGCCGACATGACCACGCCTCCCAGGCTGAGCTCAATTCCGCTTCCCTTCGTGACGGTGACCCTCCCGAACGGCCGCAAAGTCGCGGCGGACGCCCAAGGCCGCGTGTCGGTCGAAGTTCCCGAGAGCGGCTCCGTCGAAGTGACGGCCCGGCTCGATTCGAAGAACCTCTCCATCGTCAACAAGGACGGCGCGAACATCGAGGTCAAGGCCAAGCTCGTCGCCGGCAAGGACGGCACGACGGTGGTCTTCAACCCTCCGGCGGGCGCCCTGACCCATCGGCGGCGGACCTCGGGCGCCAGCCGCATACTCTCCGACGCCATCGATCTGATTTACGCCACGGCCTCCTCGGACTACAAGGCCAAGACGGCCGCGCGCCGAAGGAAGGCGGCCGAGGAAGACTTGGCCCTGGCCCAGGTCACCACCTACATCGCGGGATATAAGTTCATGGAGTTCAACAAGGCCCACGGCATCGGCGTCAAGGACGGCATCTGGAACTCGAAGTTCACAATCAACGTCAATCTCGACGACAACTGCAACGCCTACATGGATCCCTCGGACCTTTCCCGCAACTTCTTCCAGGCGGGAGACGGCTGCATCAACACGGGCACCTTGCCGGGCGTGGTCTTCCACGAGTCCGGGCATCTCTCCCACTACCTGGTCGCCGGCTACGCGCCCGGGCAGGCCGCCACGGTCCTGGGCTCGGTCATGGCGGCGGAAGCGCCGGTCGCGCACAACATCATGCCCTACGTGGACGGCGGCTTGAGCGAGGGTATCGGCGACATGTTCGCCACCTACATGGAGAACACGCCGCTCATCGGCCAGCACTTTTTCAACGACCCCAAGCAGCCCTTCCTGCGCACCGCGGAGAACGAGTATCAGTTCAGCCCCAGCGACGAAGTCCACGAGCAGGGTCTGGCCTGGATGGGCTTTACCTGGAAGCTCCGGGTGCTTCTCTCCAAGGCCCTGGGCGCGGCCGACGGCGTCGCGCTGGCCGAGAACCTGCTCTTTCCGCACCTCTACGGCTACGCCACGGCACAGGACATCCCCACGGCCATGAACGTCGTCTACCTCGCGGCCACGGCGCTGACCGGCGAGGCGCGGGACATCGCGGTCAAGGCCGTCCAGGCCGCCGCCGCGGCCCACGGGATACAGATCGGGCCGGCGAAAAAGAAGTCCGAGAATCCGGGCGTCGCGGAGATTTTTGCCCCGCGCCCGGCGCCCGGCGCCCTGCCGGTTCCTTCGCCCGCCTACGCTTAGCCGTCCGCGGGCGGCCCATTGCGCCCCAGGCTCGGGCTTTTGCACAATGAGCTTAGGAGCGCATGGACGACGCTGGGGCGTGCCAAGACGAAAAGCTCCGCCGGCAGGAGTGGCTTGAGACCGACGGGCGCGGGGGCTTTGCCTGCGGCACGGCCTCGGGCCTGCGCACCCGGCGCTACCACGGCCTGCTCGTCGCGGCGACAAAGCCCCCGGCCGGGCGCTTTGTCCTGGTCAACGGCTTCGACGCCTGGGTCCGCACCTCCGAAGGGCTTCACGCCGTTTCCAGCCAGCTCTATCCGCCCGACGTCGTCCAACCCGACGGCCTGAAGCGCTTGAAGCGCTTCGAGCACAAGCCCTGGCCGCGGTGGAATTTTTTACTGGACGACGGCACGGAGGTGGGCCAGGAAATCTTCATCGCCGGGGACACGGGCGCGACCGTGGTGTCCTGGCGGCTTCTCAAACCCAAGGAAGGCGTCTCTCTGAGCCTCCGCCCGTTTTTCTCCGGCCGCGGCTATCACGAGCTGCACCGGGAAAACCCGGCCTTCCGCTTCGATCCGCGGATTCAAGGCCAGGAGCTTCGCTGGCGGCCCTACGAGGGCGTCTGCGGCATCGCGGTCTTCTCCAACGCCGCCTATTCCCACGCGCCCTTGTGGTACCGGCAGTTCCTTTACGAAGAGGAGAAAAGCCGAGGCCTGGACTGCGTCGAGGACCTGGCCTCGCCGGGAGTCTTCCGCTGGGATTTGTCCGCCGGGCCGGCGTTTTGGATTTTGGCCCCCGACATCGAGAGCCGCGGCACCTTTCCCGCGGGCGTCGACGCGGCGCGCTGGGGCAATGAGTTGCGAGGCGCCGAAAGCCTGCGCCGGCAGAAGGGCTCGCCGCTCAAGCAGGCGGCAGAGGCCTACGTGGTGCGGCGCGGCGAGGGCTTGAGCGTCATCGCGGGATACCCGTGGTTCACGGATTGGGGCCGGGACACCTTCATCTCCCTGCGCGGGCTCTGCCTGGCGACGCGGCGCTTGGACGAGGCCAAGTCCATTCTTCTGGAGTGGTGCCGGACGCTGTTCCGTGGCCTGGCGCCCAACCGCTTCCCGGACGACGGCGGCGCTCCCGAGTACTCCTCGGTGGACGCGTCCTTGTGGCTGTGCGTGGCGGTTTACGAGTTTCTCCAGGCCGCGGACAAGGACGGGTTTCCCTTGGCCGCCGAGGAGCGCGGCCGGCTGGAGCAGGCCGTCCAGGACGTGGTCTCCGGCTACGCCGAGGGTTCGCTCGCGGGCATAAAGGCGGATGAGGACGGCCTCTTGCGCTGCGGCACGCCGGAAACATCGCTCACCTGGATGGACGCGCGCGTCGACGGCGTCCCCGTCACCGGCCGCGCGGGCAAGCCGGTCGAGGTCCAAGCGCTTTGGCTGAACGCCCTGCGCGTCGCGAGCCAGAAAGATTCGGCCTGGAACGCCCTGCGCGAGAAGGCCCATAACTCGTTTTCCGCGCGCTTCTGGAACCCGGAAAAAAATTGCCTTTATGACGTGGCCGACGACGGCGGCGAGGCCGGGCGCATGGACGCGCGCCTGCGCCCCAACCAGATTTTCGCGGTGGGCGGCCTGCCTTGGCCGGTTTTGGACGGCGAGCGGGCCAAGGCCGTGGTGGACGCGGTCGAGCAAAAACTTTGGACGCCTCTGGGGCTGCGCACTCTGGCGCCGGGCGAGCCGGGGTATTGCCCGCATTATGAGGGCGGCCAGGCCGAGCGCGATCGCGCCTATCACCAGGGCATCGCGTGGCCCTGGCTTTTAGGCCCCTTCGCCGAGGCCTGGGTGCGGGCGCGCAACAACAGCAAGGAGGCCAAGCTGCGCGCGCGGCAGAAATTTCTAGCGCCGCTTCTGCGGCACCTGGAGGACGCGGGGCTCGGGCACGTGTCCGAAATCGCGGACGCCGCGGCGCCTTTTACGCCGCGGGGCTGTCCGTTCCAGGCTTGGTCCGTGGGCGAGGCGCTGCGCCTGGACTTGTCGATTTTATCCCTCAGCGAACGCCGCAATTAATCACAAGGAGATCATCGCATGCAAATAGGAATCGTCGGTCTGGGCCGGATGGGCGCCAACATGGCGCGGCGGCTCATGCGCGCAGGGCACCAAGTCGTGGGTTTTGATCGCGACGCCAAGAACGTCTCTGCCTTGGCCAAGGACGGCGCCGCCGCCGCTTCATCGCTCAAGGATTTGGCCGGTAAATTGAAGAAGCCGCGGGCCGTGTGGATGATGGTCCCCGCGGGCGCGCCCACGGAAGACACCGCCCTGGAGCTTGCCGCGCTGCTTGAGCCCGGCGACGCCGTCATCGACGGAGGCAACTCCTATTACAAGGACAGCGTGCGGCGCGGGCAAAGCCTCAAGCCCAAGGGAATTTTCTACTTGGACGCCGGCACCAGCGGCGGCGTGTGGGGCGCCGAGCGCGGTTACTGCCTCATGATCGGCGGCGAGAAAGAAGCCGTCCTGCGCCTCGATCCGATTTTCAAGGCCCTGGCTCCGGGCCAAGCCGCGGCGCCCAAGACCCCCGGCGCGGACAAGCTCGGCGGCACCGCGCAGGAGGGATATCTCCACTGCGGGCCCTCGGGCGCCGGACACTTCGTCAAGATGGTGCACAACGGCGTGGAGTACGGCTTGATGCAGGCCTATGCCGAGGGCTTCGACATCTTGAAGACCTCGCAGAACGCCAAGCTCCCGCCCGAGCTGCGCTACCAAATCCCGGTCGCCGAGGTGGCCGAGCTATGGCGCCGCGGCAGCGTGGTGGGCTCCTGGCTGCTGGACTTGACCGCCATGGCCATGTCCGAGGACCGCGAGCTCTCCGAGTACACCGGCTACGTGCAGGACTCGGGCGAGGGCCGCTGGACCGTGGAGGCCGCGCTGTCCCAGGCCGCGCCCGCGCCCGTGCTCTCGGCCGCGCTCTACGCGCGCTTTCGCTCGCGCGAGGAGCACACTTTTGGGGAAAAAATCCTCTCCGCCATGCGCGAGAAATTCGGCGGCCACGCGGAGAAATCCTCCAACCGGGCCGACGGACTTTAGGAGAAGCCATGAACGGAAAAAACGGACTTCACCCCGAGCCCTGCGCCTTCGTCATCTTCGGCGCTTCGGGCGATTTGACCAAGCGCAAGCTCATCCCCGCGCTCTACAACCTAGCCTCGGAGGGCTGGCTGCCCGATCCCTTCGCCATCCACGGCTTGGCCGTGGACCAGCTCACCACCGAGTCCTACCGCGCGGACTTGGGCGAATCCATCGCGGGATTTCTGGGCGCCAAGCCCGACCCCGCGATCTGGAGCAACCTCGCTGCCCGCATCGAGTACGCCCAGGGCGGCTTCAAGGACCCGGCGGTCGGCCAGAAGCTGACGCAAACGCTTAAAGCCAAGGGCTTCAAGAACGCCGTGTTCTACTTCGCGGTGCCGCCGTCCCTCATCGGCCCCATCGCCGAGAACCTGGGCCAAGCGGGCCTTGTGGACGAGTCCCAGGGCTTCCGCCGGGTCGTGGTTGAAAAACCTTTCGGCCGGGATTTGCCCTCGGCCAAGGCTTTGAACGCCGAGCTCTTGAAGATTTTCAAGGAGCCCCAGGTCTACCGCATCGACCACTACCTGGGCAAGGAGACCGTGCAGAACCTCATGGCGCTGCGCTTCGCCAACGGCATCTTTGAACCCTTGTGGAACCAGCGCTACGTGGATCACGTGCAAATCACCGTCGCCGAGGAGCTGGGCGTGGAGCATCGCGGCGGCTATTACGAGCAGGTGGGGGCTTTGCGCGATATGATCGTCAACCATCTCTTCCAGCTGCTGACCCTGACCGCCATGGAGCCGCCGGTGTCTTTCTCCGCGGACGCCGTGCGCAACGAGCAGGTCAAGGTCCTAAGCGCCGTGCGCAGCTTCGCCGAGGAGGGCGCGGGCAAACGCTGCGTGCGCGGCCAGTACGGCCCGGGCGCCATCGGCAGCGCCGCGGTGCCTGGCTACCGCCACGAGCCCATGGTCGCCCCGGAGTCCGCCACCGAGACCTTCGTCGCGCTCAAGGTCTTCATCGACAGCTGGCGCTGGTCGGGCGTGCCTTTTTATCTGCGCACCGGCAAGCGCCTGGCCCGCCGGGCCGCGGAAATCTGCGTCGAGTTCAAGGCGCCGCCCATGCTGCTGTTCCAAAAAGCGGGCGTGGACTTTCTCTCGCCCAACCGCTTGGTCATCCGCATCCAGCCCAGCGAAGGCGCGTCCCTGAGCTTCGGCGCCAAGGTCCCCGGTCCCGCCATGCAAATCGGCCAAGTGGACATGAACTTCCGCTACGAGGACTACTTCGGCAAGACGCTGGTCACCGGCTACGAGCGGCTCATCCACGATGTGCTCATCGGCGACGCCACGCTCTTTAAGCGCGCGGACATGGTGGAGGCGGCCTGGAACGTGGTGGACCCCATCCTGGATCACTGGGCCCAGGAAAAGCCGCGCTTTCCCAACTACAACGCCGGGACCTGGGGGCCGCGCGAAGCCGACGAACTGCTGGCCAAGGACGGTCGCGCCTGGCGCGAGTGCGGCGAGAGCCCCGCGGAATAGGCGCGCATGCCGCCCAATATTGAAATCGCCGAGAACAGGGAAGACTTGTTCCGGCGCGCCGCCAAGCGCTTCGCCGGTGCGGCCAAGGAGGCCGCGCGCCGAAACGGCCGGTTCGCGGTGGCGCTCTCGGGCGGCGGCACGCCCAAGGGCTTCTACGAGCTTTTGGGCCAGGAGCCGCTTTCCCGCGAGATTGACTGGGACCAGTGCCGGTTTTTCTGGGGCGACGAACGTGCGGCGCCTCCGGATGACGCGCGCAGCAACTTTCGCATGGCGCGGGAAGCCTTCTTGTCCCGCGTGCCGATTCCCGAAGCCAACGTTCATCGCTTCGAGGCCGAGCTGCCCGACCTGGAGGAGGCCGCGAGGCGCTACGAGGGAGTCTTAATCCGGGAGTTCGGCCTTGAAGAAGACGGCCTGCCGCGCTTCGATCAAATTTGGCTGGGCGTGGGGCCGGACGGACACACGGCGTCCCTGTTTCCCGGCAGCCGCGCGCTGGACGAAACCGAGCGCTTGGCCTGCGCCAACTGGGCTCCGTCGCAGGACGCCTGGCGGCTCACGCTGACCTACCCGGTCTTGAACCGCGCGGCGGAGGTGGTTTTCCTGGCCGCGGGCGCGGAAAAGGCGGACATTCTGCGCCGCATTATAAAGGAAGGCGACCGGCGCCTGCCGGCCGCGCGGGTCAGCCCCGTCGGCGGGCGGCTGGTCTGGCTCATCGACCGCGACGCGGCTAAATTTCTGAGTTAGGGGGAAGCGCATGAAAATAAAAACAACCACGGCCCTCGCGGCAGTTTTGGCCGCGGCCGTCCTCGCGGCGGCCTGCGGCAAAAAACCAGCGCCGAAGTCGGCCGCTTCGAAAACTGTTTATGCCGCCGCCGGCACGGTCGAGCAGGTGCGCCCGAGCCGCCTGCAGATTATCATCAACGCGGACGCCATCCCGGGCTTCATGGACGCGATGACCATGGGTTATTCGGTCAAGGACGTCTCGCTCTTGAAAGGCCTCAAGCCCGGCGAGCGCATTTCCTTTGATTTGGTCGTCACGCCCCAGGAGGACTACATCCGGAGCCTCTCCAAGATTAAGGGCGCCGCCGCCAAGCTTTCGCCGCTGGTCACGCCTCGGCCCGACAACGCGGCTTTCATCCATCTTCCGAAAATCGGAGACCGGGCGCCGGATATTGCGCTCATCGACCAGGACGGGCGCCCCTGGCGGATGTCGGAGGAGCGCGGCAAGGTCGCGGCCTTCACCTTCATCTACACCTCCTGCCCGTTCGCGTCCTACTGCCCGCGCTCGATGCACGAGTTCGCGCTCTTAAAGCGCGACCTGGGCTCCTTGCTCGGCCGCCGCGTGGACTTGTTCGCCGTGTCGTTCGACTCCAAGCGCGACACGCCCGCGGTGCTCAAGCGCTACGGCAAGCGCTTCGGCGCGGGCGTGCCGGGCTGGCGGCTTTTGACCGGCAAGCCGCTGAACTTGGAGAAATTCGCCTCTTTCTTCGACGTCAATTACTGGAGCGGCCCCAACGGCGACATCAACAACCACAGCCTCTCCACGGTCCTCATCGGCCCCGACGGCCGCGTGGCCTTCTTCCAGGCCGGCAACGGCTTCACCGGAAAAGAGCTGGCCCGCGCCGTCCGCAAGCTGCTCAAGTCCTCCGCCCCTAAATCATGACGCGCGCGGCGGACCCGGAATCCAAGCGCCTCAAGGACCTGGCCGCAGGCCGCGGCGATTGGAGCCTGTGGGGCCCTTATCTCTCGGAACGGCAATGGGGCACGGTGCGGGAGGACTATTCCACGAACGGGACATGCTGGGACTATTTTCCCCACGATCACGCGCGCAGCCGGGCTTATCGCTGGGGCGAGGACGGGCTTTTGGGCTGGACCGACCGGGAATGCCGGCTGTGTTTCGCTCCGGCCCTGTGGAACGGCAAGGACCCCATCTTGAAGGAGCGGCTCTTCGGCCTGGCCAACGCCGAGGGCAATCACGGCGAGGACGTCAAGGAGTGCTATTTTTACTTGGACGGCGCGCCGACCCACTCCTACATGAAGGCGCTCTACCGCTACCCGCAGGCCGAATTTCCCTACGCGCGCTTGGCGGCGGAAAATCGCGCGCGGGGCTTGGACCAGTCCGAGTTCGAGCTGGAAGACGCGGGCGTCTTCGCCGATGGGCGCTACTTCGACGCGACCGTGGAGTACGCCAAGGCCGCGCCGGACGACGTGCTTATCCGCCTGACGCTGGCCAACCGCGGACCCGAGGCCGCGCCGCTCTGGGTCTTGCCCACGCTGTGGTTCCGCAACACCTGGTCCTGGGGCGACATTGAGGACGAGGACATCCCGCAAAAACCGCGTATTTCCCTGGCCGCGGCGCCGTCCCTGCAGGCCCTGGCCGAGCACGAGACCTTGGGCCGCTGGCGGCTTTTTTTGAGCCATGACCCGGACGGACGCCTGCCCAAGGCGCTCTTCACCGAGAACGACACCAATTTCAAACGGCTCTTCGGGGCGCAAAACGGCTCGACGCGGGTCAAAGACGCCTTCCACGACGCGGTCATCGCGGGCGACAAGGACGCGGCCAGCCCGGAAGGGCCTGGCACCAAGTTCGCGGGCCTCTACCGCTTGAACTTGGCGCCCGGGCAGACCCAGGCGCTGCGCCTGCGCCTGTGCGCCGAGGGCTCGGCCCCGGCCGCGCCTTTCTCGGAGGAATTCGACAGGATTTTCGCCAAGCGCCACGCCGAAGCCGACGCCTTCTACGCCCGGCGCATTCCCAAAGAGCTTTCGGACGAGGAAAAAACCGTCTCACGCCGGGCCTACGCCGGCCTGTGCTGGTCCAAGCAGTTCTATTTTTACGCCGTCAAGAATTGGCTGGAAGGCGACCCGGCCCAGCCGGCGCCGCCGACAACGCGCTTGAAGGGCCGCAACGCGGACTGGACGCACGTCTTCGCGCGCGACGTCTTGTCCATGCCGGACAAGTGGGAATACCCATGGTTCGCCTCGTGGGACTTGGCCTTTCATTGCGTGGCCCTGGCCGAGGTGGACCCCGATTTGGCCAAAGGCCAGCTCATCCGGCTGCTGCGCGAGTGGTACATGCACCCCAACGGGCAGATGCCCGCCTACGAGTTCGCTTTCTCGGACGCCAACCCGCCGGTGCACGCCTGGGCCTGCTGGCGGGTCTACCGCGCCACGCTCCAAAACGGCCGCGGCGACCGGCTGTTCTTGTCCCGCGTCTTCCAGAAACTCCTGCTCAACTTCACCTGGTGGGTCAACCGCAAGGACGTGCGCGGCAGGAATATTTTCTCCGGGGGGTTTTTGGGCTTGGACAACATCAGCCCGTTCGACCGCTCGCAGCCCCTGCCCGGCGGCGGCTATCTCGAGGAGGCCGACGGCACGGCGTGGATGGCGTTTTACTGCGCGACCATGCTCACCATGGCTCTGGAGCTGGCCAAGGACAACCCCGCCTACGAGGACATGGCTTCCAAGTTCTTCGAGCACTTCATCGCGATCGCCGACGCCATGAACACGCTTTCCGGCCATGGGCTCTGGGACGAGACGGACGGCTTCTACTACAGCCACATCCACGCGCAGGGCCGGGAGATGCCGGTCAAGCTGCGCTCCATCGTGGGTTTGATTCCGCTTTTCGCCGCGCACGTGCTGGAGGCGGACGAAGTCTCGGCCCATCCGGGTTTCGCCAAGCGCCTGAACTGGTTCCTGGAGCATCGCCAGGACCTTTGCGGCCAGATTTCCTTCCTGCACGGCTGCGAGACGCCGCGGAACCTGCGCCTCCTGGCCGTGCCGTCCAAGGAGCGCTTGGCGCGCGTCTTGGCGCGCGTCTTCGACGAGCGGGAATTCCTGTCTCCCTACGGCGTGCGCTCGCTCTCTAAAATTTATCAGGACCAGCCCTTTTCCGGAGACTTCCTGGGCCAAAAGCGCGAAGTGCGCTACACGCCGGGGGAAAGCGACTCGCGGCTCTTCGGCGGCAACTCCAACTGGCGGGGCCCCGTGTGGTTTCCCTTGAACTACCTGCTGGTCATGTCCTTGAAGCGCTACCATTACTTCTACGGCGGCTCGTTCACCGTGGAGTTTCCGACGGGCTCGGGCCGCAAGGTCACCTTGGGCCGAGCGGCCGAGGACCTCTCAAAGCGGTTGACGCGGCTCTTCGTGCCCGATAAGACGGGCGCGAGGCCTTTCTACGGAAAGTCCTCGCCCTTGGCCGCGGACCCGGGCTGGAAGGACCACGTGCTCTTCCACGAGTATTTCCACGGAGACACCGGCAAAGGCCTGGGCGCGTCGCACCAGACCGGCTGGACCGCGCTGGCGGCGTCTCTTCTGGCGGACTTGGCCGCCGAGCGTCCGGCTTAGGCCGAGACCCTTCGGGCTCGGCACAGATGCGATTGAGGAAATTCCCGCAGCATCTAGTAGCGGTAGTTTTCCGGCTTGTAGGGCCCGTCCACGTTCAAGCCCAGGTAGTCGGCCTGGATATTGGTCAGCTTGGTGAGCTTGGCGCCGAGCTTGCTCAGATGCAGCCGCGCGACCTTTTCGTCCAAGGCCTTGGGCAGCGTGTAGACCTTGTTCTGGTATTTCTTGGACGCCCGCGCGCTCCAGAGCTCGATTTGCGCCATGACCTGATTGGTGAACGACGAGGACATGACGAAGGACGGGTGGCCCTCGCCGCAGCCGAGATTGACCAGGCGGCCTTCGGCTAAGACGGTCAAAACCTTGCCGTTGGGCCAAACCCACTGGTCCACCTGGGGCTTGACGTTGACCTTCTTCAACTTGCGATCACCGGTCAAGGACGCGATGTCGATTTCCAAGTCGAAGTGCCCGATGTTGCACACGATGGCCTGGGACTTCATGACGTCCATGTGCTTGCGGGTGATGATGTCGCGGCAGCCTGTCGCGGTGACGAAGAGGTCGCCCTGCGAGGCGGCCTCGTCCATGGTGACGACCTGGTAGCCCTCCATGCAGGCCTGCAAGGCGATGATGGGGTCGATTTCGGTCACGAGCACCCGCGCGCCCAGGCCGCGCATGGCCTGCGCGCAGCCCTTGCCCACGTCGCCGTAGCCGCAGACGACCGCGGTCTTGCCCGCGACCATCACGCCCGTGGCGCGCTTGATGCCGTCCATCAGGGACTCTCGGCAGCCGTAGAGGTTGTCGAATTTGGACTTGGTCACCGAGTCGTTCACATTGATGGCCGGGCACTTCAAGGTGCCCTTGGCCGCCCGCTCGTAGAGCCGGTGCACGCCGGTGGTGGTCTCCTCGGAAAGCCCCACGACGTCCTTTAAAAGCTCGGGGTACTTGTCGTGGACCATGTTGGTCAAATCGCCGCCGTCGTCCAATAGGATCGTGGGACCGCTGCCGTCTTGCCAGCGCAGGGTCTGCTCCACGCACCAGTCGTACTCCTCGTTGGTCTCGCCCTTCCAGGCGAACACGGGAACGCCGGCCTTGGCCACGGCCGCGGCCGCCTGGTCCTGGGTCGAGAAAATATTGCAGGAACTCCAGCGCACGTCGGCGCCGAGCTTGACCAAGGTTTCTATCAAGACCGCGGTCTCGATGGTCATGTGGAGACACCCCGCGATGCGCGCGCCCTTCAAGGGGTTCTTGCCCGCGTATTCCTCGCGCAAGGCCATCAGGCCCGGCATCTCGCTCTCGGCGATCTCGATTTCCTTGCGGCCCCAGTCGGCCAGCGAAATGTCCTTGACTTTATAATCCATGGTGGCGGTCGGCATTGTTCATGTCCCCTGTGGGAAAATTCGGCTTCTATCGCCGGAGATAAATTATAGCAAAGGCGGCGCGCCGCCCGAGGGGCCGGTTGGGGCGCTTTGGCGTAGGCCCAAAAGCGCGGCCCACCCGGGACCATGGGCCCCTGATTATTTTTCCGGAGCGGGTACAATGTTAGTGGTTCCATCATTTGGAGGAGGGATTGGAATGAACAAGTTTTGGACCCGCCTCGCGGCCGGAGCCCTGCTCAACGCCGCGGCGCGCGGGCAAACCTTAGCGCGGCGTCTCAAGCATTCATTTTTTCCCCTTTTAGCCGCCGCGCTCTTCGCGCAGGCGCTGTCATCCCGCCAGGCCCGGGCCGGCGCGGATGAGGCCGCAGCCAGCGGAGCTGACGCTCTTATCCTTCCCGTTGGCGCGGGCAACTCAACGCTGAGCGGGCCAATCGGACTCGTCCAGTCGGACGAGCTCGCCAACCTTTCCCAAAACCTGACGCCCCGACTGGACGCGCTGCCGCCCGCCGAAGCACGGACCCCGGAAGACGCGCCCAGCGAGTCGGCTCCGGCCGCCGCGAAAATTTCCGCGGCTCTCGAGCCTTCCGCAATCGTGGGAGCTCATGTTTTACCCACGCCCGCGCCGTCCAAAATTTTACCCCAGCCCGTCATCGGACCAGTTTCCGGCCCGGCGCCCGGAGCGTCCTTCGCGGCCCGGCGCCGCAAGAGGATCTCGGCCGTCTACCGCTTCCACCGCTCGGCCTTGAAAGCCTACCGCTGGTACAACATGATTCACACCCAAGGCCTCTGGACAGACTACCGCCAAAAAATAGCGGCTTTAACATCGGCGGGAAGCCCGCCATCGATCAAGCGCCCGCGCGCCTTTTTCACCGCCCTGCGCACTTTCGGTTCGACCGGCGAGCGCCCGGAAATGGGCTACACTTCCGCCTTGGCGGGAAAAGACCAAGTGATCGCCGAAGCCCTGGGCGTGGCCGCGCGTCATTTGCGCGGCGGCAAAACCTCCGAGGCTCAGGTCGCCCTGCGCGGCTTTTTGAACGCCGCCGCGGCTTCCGACGACCCGCGGCACAGCAACTCGCATTTTCGCAAGGTCGCGCGCAACGCGCTCTCCGAGGCGTCGTTCAAGCCCGCGGCGGAGCTGGTCCCCTATTTCCAAGGCCTCAGGCCGCGGCCCGCCAGCCAAGCCTTGCCCCAGGACGCCCAAGACGCGGTGCGCGCGAAGCTGCGCCAAACGGTGATGGAGACCTTGGCCGAGGAAAGCCCCCGGGCCAAGGACCGCATCGTGGCCGTGGTGCTCTTTGGCAGCTTCGCCAACGGCGCGGCCTCGGAAGAAAGCGATTTGGATTTGGCCGCGGTGAGCGCCGACGGCGGCAGCGGCGAGGTCAAGAATTTCGCCAAGCGGCTTGAGCAGCGCTGGGACGACGCGCGGCACCCCGTCGCCTTCAAGGACGACGCCCGCATCGCGGACGACCCCAGCGCGGCTTACCTCCGCCGCTACTACCGCATCGCCTACCGCGTCATCGCGCTCTCGGCCGAACTGGAGCGAGATCTTTCGCCGGCACCCGAAACCGAGGCGGCACCGGCGTCCGGAAAGCTTTCGCTGCAAGCCCGGGCCCAGCGCGTCGTGATGTACTCGGGCATCTACGGCGCGACGATCTACGCAGACCTCTCGCGCGCGGCGCGCTCTTTGGCCGCCCGGATGGGACTCGCATGGTGAGCCGGCGCCGCCAGGGAACCTGGATCGCGTTGCTGGCCGCGCTCATCGCCTGCGCGGGAACGGCCGCCCGCGCGGACCAAGCCACCGACAACCGCGCGGTCGCGGCGTTTCAAGCTCGGATTAATTCGCTTAAGCCCCCCGCCGCCGCGTGCGCGGTCAAGAACCCGACGCATCTTTGCTTTGGCGCGGACCTGCCCTTCCTTAATATCCACGCGCCGGGCCAAAAGGCGGCCCGCTCCATCCTGATGATCCACGGGCTGGGCGACTCTCCTTACTCCATGCAAGTGCTGGCCGACCTCTTCTACTCCTACGGCTACAACGTGGTGGGCGTCCTGTTGCCCGGCCATGGCCGCAAGTCCGAGGACCTGCTCCACGCCAAGCTCTCGCAGTGGCAGCGGGCCGCCGAAGAGGGCCTGCACGTCGCCGCGGCCATCGGGCAACGCGTGTCCATCGCGGGCTTTTCCACCGGCGGCGCCTTGACGCTCAATCTCGTGCGCCGAAACTACAAGAGCGCCCACCCCCTGGACCTCCAGGACCTCTTTCTATTCTCTCCGGCCATCCAGATTCATGACCGCAAGGCGCCGGTCATCTGCAGCCTCTCGCCGCTCGATTTGGCGGCCTTCGAGGCCGTCCACCCCTGGGCCTCGGTCGCGCCATGGGCCAAGGCCGCGGCCGCGGGCGGCGGCGGGCCCTACCAGGACTACTATGACGGACGCTACGCCAAGATGGCCCTAAACGGCGTCTGCCAACTCCAGGAGCAAATCGAGGAGAACTCGGCGACAGGACGGCTCCCGCGCCTGCCCCTCAGCATCACCCTGCCGGACCTCACGCCCGCGCTCATTGGCTCCCTGGTCCAATACAAATCCACGGTCCGCGTCTCGCCGGAAATCATCTCGGACATCAAAGGCCACGGCCTGGGCGTCTTTACGGTTGAGTCCGACTCGGACACGACCGTCAACCCGGACGCGGTCATCCAATTCATGCGGGATTTATCCGGAGCCCGCGCCCAGTTCATCCTCTACCCCAAGGCGGACGGCATCGCCCACGCCGACGTGACCCGGCCGGACTCCCCCACCAACGACGCCCAGCGCTTCGCCGAAATCGAAAACGGCATTCCCGCGTTCCTGCGCGCCGAAGCGGCGGCATCGCCCGTGGCCTCGGTGCCCGCGGCGGCGTGGCGTCCGGTCCGGCTCGACAAAAGCGCGAGCCTCCAATCCCTGGGCCTTACGCCTTTCGGCAGCCGGCCGTAGCCGCGGCCCTAGCGGCGCGCGGTGAATTTCAAGGGCGTGTAGAAAAACACGCCTTCCGGGTGGGACTTCAAGCGCCGGTGCTCGCGCCGCACCTCGCGGATGAGCTTTTGATCCACGCGGCCGGACGCGAGCAGTTGCGGCGCGACGCTCAAGAGCAGGCGCTCCCAGTAGTCAATCATGCGCTTGTAGGCCGCGCGGTCGCGCTGGTCGTAGTGCCTGGTCCAGGCGGCGACTTCCACGCGCTTAAAGCCCGCCTGGTGGAGCAAGTTGCCGGTGCGAGCGCCCACGCACGGGTCGCCGCCCACGGCGCGCTGCGCGGCGTTGTACTCCTTCCAGTACGCCGTGACCGCGGGGCACTCGGGGTAAAGGTAGAGGCTCTCGTTTTGCACCTCGATGCCATGCAGGACGGCGCCGGGCTTTAAGACCCGTCGCAGCTCCTTAAGCACCGCCTCGGGCTTGTGCAGGTGCTCCAAGACCCAGCAGAGAAAGGCCCCGTCGAAGGAGGCGTCGTCAAAGGGCAGGCGCTCGCCGTTCGCGACGCGGACCTGCGCGCGGCCTTGCGTGATGGGCCTAGCCAGGTTCTCGCGGGCGCGCGCGATTTGCGCGGGCGAGACGTCCACGCCCTGCACGAAAATCTTGGGGAAGCGGCGCAGCAGGATTTGCGTCTGCGCGCCCACGCCGCAGCCGATTTCGAGAACCAGCCTGGCACGCGAGAAGTCGACACCCGAGAACACCATGGGCTCCAAAAACTTGCTCTGCGCCGAGAGCCGCTCCTGCTCGGCTCTGGAGTAGCCGTGGATGTAGCCTTTTTTGCTCATGCAGCCCCCTTGCGCGCCTTCGGCTCAAGCCCGGGGATGCGGCGCAGGGGCTTCAGCGAAAACCAGATGAAGATCATGAGCTTCGGCCGCGGGCCGACGACCGGCGCGCCGCGATGGACCAAGGTGTGGCGGAAAAGTACCGCGTCGCCGGACTTCGTGTTGGCGATCCGCGCCGCCAGCCTCTTGCTACCCGGCGCGCGCATCTCAAGTTCGCCGCCTTGATACGGGCCGCCGAGGTTGACGGACAAGGTGCACTCAGCCCAGCGTCCCGGCAGGGTCGGCGGATCCGTGTGCCAGAGCACGCGGTGTTTTTTACCCGAAGTCTGGCGGTAGACTACGGCGTTTATGCTCAGAATCGGTCGCTGGTAGCCGGAAATTTTCCGCACGCACTCGCGCAGGGAAGGCTCGTCCAGGAGCAAAGTTAAGACGCGGCCCCAATGCCGGCAGATGCCGCGGTAACTCTTGGCGTAGCGGTCCACGCGAAAGACCGCCGTCTCGACGGCGGGCAGGATCTTCGCGACGAACCGGGCGTCCAAAAAACCTAGGATCCGGACGTAGTGGCGCCGCGCGAACTCGGCGCGCAGCCGCTCCATCTCCCCGGCGGGCGGCAGGCGCATGTTGGCCGCCCCGCCTGCGATTGAAAGTGTCGGCATTTTTCGATATGCTATCCGGCGTGGTGCGCGCGCCGGTGTATCTTTTTCACTGGACGACCAAAAACAAATTAAAACATTTCGCCCGGCACGCGCAAAATAGCGGCCAGCTCCTGCTTAAGCCCCTGCCGCGCGCGGCGGCGCTCTACCGCTTTCATCCCGAGCTGCGCCCCAAGCGCGCCCTTTTCGCGTGGTCCCACCCCGTCACCGGCATCGCCTCGGGGCCTCGGGTCGTCTACGCCGCCGAAAACGCCGCCGATTCCCGGCTCATCGCCCTGCGCATCAAAAACGATGCGCGCGTCTCCCGCGTGCAAGATCACGACGGGCGGCGCCGACGCGCGCCGACCGCGGTGCCGACGCGCGCTGGCGCCGACCTGATTTACCACGAAATCACCTACGACGGATCGCTCGTGCGCGAGTGGGTTATCCTCAACCCCGCCTGCGTGGCGTCCTTCACGGCCGACGCGGGCTTTCTGCGGCGGTTTCTTAAGCGGGAAATCCGCCTGCTTTCGGACGCCCGCTACGATTATTCTCCCGCCCAGGCCCACGCGCTCAAGAAGCTGCCCCGAATATCCCGCACGGCTTTCCTGAGCGTGACCTCGCCGGGCTTGCGCGACAAAATCGTCGTCCCCGCGCTCAAGGCGGTCGCCCGCATCCGCCCGTGGCGGATTCCGCCCGCCCTGCGCGCCCCGTTTCCCGCGTTCGGCCGCGGACGCGCGCACCAAGGAGCCGCGCGCGCATGAAAATAAAGGAAGAGGGCCGGGACATCTTCAGCTTCCAGCTCTTTTCCCCCGCCGAATGCGCGGACATACTGGCCAAGCTCGGCCGGACCCGGCGGCGCTGGCAGGACGCCGTCCTGGCCTGGCCCTACGCTTCCGTGCGCGCCGTCAACCACGACGACGCCTGGGTCTGGAAGCTGCCGCTGCGCTCCATGAGCGCGGCGCTTAAGCCCTACGTGTCCGCCGTGAAGGCCGCGGCCAAGCCAGCCGCGATGCTGGCCTGGGAGTACCGCATCTTTCGCTTCGCCACCAGGCAGGCGATGCTGCTGCGCTACGAGCACGGCGGGCACATCATGATGCACATCGACCGCGCGGGCCCCAAGGTCAGCGGCCGGATCATCAGCCTGATCTGCTATTTGAACGCGGACTACGAGGGCAGCAGGACCTATTTCCCCCGGCAGGGCGCGCGCATTTTGTCCGCGCCGGGCAAGGCCGTCATTTTTCCGTCCGGGCTCGCTCATCCCCACGCCGCGGAAAAAGTCGCCTCGGGGACGAAGTTCGTCATCGTGGACTGGCTATCCTAGCGCCCGAGATCCGCGCTCGGCGGTCCCTAGAGGGCGGAAGCGAGCGCCCAATGCCCGCCTGCGGACAGAAGGTTGCCGGCCATGACCAAAGCCGGAACCACGTATTTTTTCTTGCCGCCCCGATCTTTTCGCGGCTTGCCGCCGCTCTTTTTTTCCATTCAGAGTTCCTTGCTCAGCCGTAGGTATGCAGCTTTTTTTATTGTATACAATTCCGATGAATCCGGCGTCACTGTCATGAGCAAAATTCTCCTTCTCAGCGAATGCTCCTACCGCAACCCGACATTCCGCGTCGTTTTGGATAGCTTGGCCCGGGAGTACGCATGCCGCGGGCATTCCGTGAGAGTCGCCGCGCCCTTCTCGCCAAACGGCCTTTCAGCGCCCAAAGCCGGCGGCCGCCGCAGGGCCTCCTGGGGCGCCCTTGTCAGCTTAGGGAAAAGCCGGCGACCCAGCGAAGCCGTGGAAGCGATTTACGCCCAAACCCTGCCGCACGCCGATTGGGCCGAATGCGTCCACCTGCACTTGGTCGGCGACTACACCGAGCTCGTGCCGCGCCTCGACGCCCGCCTCCGCTTCGCGCGAACCCCGGTCCTTGCCACCTTCCACGACTATCTTAATCCCTCCATACGCCGGACGCCAGAATCCGTCGCGGGCTACGCCGCGCTCCTGCGCGGGCGCCGGGTCACCGCGCTTTCGCGCTACGGGCGCAACCTGCTGCTCGAGGACTTCCCCTTTCTAAAAGGCCGCATCGCCGTCGTGCCCGAGGGCGCGCGCCTGGAGACCCCGGCGCGCGGCGCCCTCCAGAAGCCCTTCGTCTTGTGCCCCGCCTGGCAGGCCTACTATAAGGCGCCCGACGTCCTCTTGATGGCCTGGGCCGGGTTGCAGTCGCCGCCGACGCTGGCCTTCGCCGGCCAAGAGCATGGAGGCCACGCCCGCGCCCTCGCTCGGCGCCTGGGCCTCATCCGCTCCGGCAAGGTCAAGTTCCTGGGCCAAATCAGCCACCGCCGTATGCTCGGCCTGATGGCGGAGAGCGAGTTCGTGGTCCTGCCCTCGCGGCACGAGTTCTTCGGCATGGCGGCCCTGGAGGCCATGGCCCTGGGCAAAGCCGTCGCGGCCTCCGCCACGGGGCCGGCCGATTTCATCAAGGACGGAGCCTCGGGGCTTCTGGTGCCGCCGGGACAAATCGCGCCGCTCTCAAGCGCCCTGCGGCGGCTTCTTGACGACGCGCCCCTGCGCCTGCGCCTGGGCCAAGCGGCCGAGCGCGCCGCCCAGCGCTACACCTGGGAGAGCGCCGCCGGCCTCTACTTGGACCTGATATAATGGGACGTGACCTACGCCGAGGCGGTCGATGCCTTCCAGGCGCGCATCGCGCGAAGCCCGGCCGCGAACCCGGACAATAAGCCCTTCTTGCTCCTCCACCCCGGCAAGACGCGGCGCTCCATCCTGCTGGTCCACGGCCTGACCGACTCGCCCTACTCGATGCGGGAACTCGCGAGATTCTTTCACGCCCGCGGCTATAACGCCGCCGCCGTCCTGCTGCCGGGACACGGCACGCGCCCGCAGGATTTGTTCCGCGTCACGCTCCAGGAATGGCGCGACGAGACGGACTTCGGACTCGCCGTGGCCGCAGCGCTGGGCCAAAGGGTCTCCTTGGCCGGATTTTCCACCGGCGGAGCGTTGGTCTTGGACGCCCTGCGCCGCAGCTGCGCGGGCCCTGCGCCCTGCGACTTCGAGAACGTGTTCTTGTTCACCCCGGCCTTGAGGCTCGTCTCCCGCCTCGTCCCCTGGGCCTGCCTGCCCGGCGTGGCGCCGCTCATTGAAGCCGTGCGTCCTTGGGCCCTGGACACCCGCGGCGACTCGCACCGCTACGCCAAGACGACCATGAACTCCGTCCGCCAGCTGCACCGGCTCATCCAGGACAACGACGCGGCCCGCCCCCGATTGCTCTCCGACATGGCCGCGCGCGGCGTGGGCGTCTTCGCGGTCGCCACGGCCGTGGATACGGCCGTCGACTCGCGCGCGGTCGCGGACTTCATGGCCGCGCTGCCGCCAAAGGCGCGCCGGGCCTTCATCCTCTACCCCAAAACGGACGGCATCCGGCACGAGGGCGTGACCCGGCCCGAGACCAACCCCCGCTACGCCGAGCTGGAAAAGGCGCTGCTGGCCTTCCTCGCCGCTCCGGGCCGGCCCGAATAGGGAATGATGTAGAATATCGCCCATGCGAAAAATCTTGGTTTTGGCCCCGGCCCTTTTGGCTGCGAGCGCGCTCTTGGCGCCCAAAGCGCGCGCGGCCGGCCCCGGCGATGCGATGCCCGCCTTCGTCGGCATTTCCCAGTGGTTCAACACGAAAAAGCCGCTCACGCCCGAAAGCTTGAAAGGGAAGGTCGTGCTGGTGGATTTCTGGACCTACTCCTGCGTCAACTGCCTGCGCACCCTGCCGCACTTGGAAGCGTGGCACAAGCGCTACGCGCCCTACGGCTTTGTCATCGTGGGAGTGCACAGCCCGGAGTTTTCTTTCGAGAAGCAGGCCGATAACGTGCGCATGGCCTTGAAAAAATACGGCATCACCTACCCGGTCGCGATGGACAACGATTTAAAGACCTGGGACGCCTACCAGAACCACTACTGGCCCGCGCATTATTTCATCGACCGCAAGGGCGTCATTCGCTACGTGCATTTCGGCGAGGGCGACTACGCGCAGTCCGAAGGGCACATCCGTGAGCTTTTGGAGGAAGGCGGCGCCAAAATCAGCGCGGTCAAGGCCGGGGGCCGAGCGTCCCGCCCGCCCTTGGAAGATGCGTCGGCGGGCGGCGGCGGGGCCAAGACCCAGCTGCCCGACGCGGTCGACTTCGCGCTCATCAACTCGCCGGAGATGTACCTGGGCTACTCGCGGCAGGAATACATGGGCAACTCGGAGATCATCTCGCCCGGCAAGAGCCAGGACTTCAAGGCGCCCGCGGCCAAGGACTACGCGCTCAACCACTTCTACTTGGACGGCCGCTGGATCGTGACCCGCGAGTTCGCCCGGGCCGAGGCGCCCGGCGCCGAAATCATTTTGGTCTTCGACGCCTCGCGCGCTAATTTGGTGCTGGGCGCCGCGACCCCGGTCGAAGCGGAGATTTTCTTGGACGGCAAGCCCGAGACCGCCGCGAACAAAGGCCGAGACGTGCGCCTCTCGCGCGGCCGCGCCACGTGCCTTATCTCGCGGCCCCGGCTCTACAATTTGTCCCACGCGCCGTACGGCCAGCATGTCATCGTCATTAAATTCCTATCGCCCGGCGCGCGCGCCTACGCGTTCACCTTTGGATGAGCGCATGAGCATCCCGGTCAACCCGCCGTCCGGCTTCCGCGATTATCCGCCCGAGGCCTGCGCCCGAAGAGAGTTCGCCATTCGCGCCATCTCGGAGGTCTACCGCTCGTTTGGATTTCAAGCCATCGCCACCTCGGCGGTGGAGGACTTGTCCGTGCTGACCGGCAAGGGCGGCGGCGAGAACGAGAAGCTCATCTTCAAGATTTTA
>DATLUA010000069.1:0-19845 GCA_035533295.1 Elusimicrobiota bacterium
GCAACCAGGCGTTCGAGTCCGGTCCGTTCTTCCGCCGAGAGCTTGACGATATGCTTGTAGGCCATGGCCATCCTCCTGCGCTCGGCGTGCGCGCAGAGATTCAAGCATAAATGGTCAGATTACGCGAGACGGACTACTAGGGGTGACTATCTAGCCGCTGCGCGGGGCGCGCCCGCTGATCACCTGATCAGTTTGGCCGTAGGCCATAGGTGCGCGAGCGCGAGCTACCGCTGGGAAATGGTAAAATGGCCGTGCAGCAGGCGACCGCAAGCGCCCAAGCTCTGGCCGTCCTTCTTGCGGGGGACGGCCTTTTTTATGGGGAGAAAGACAAAGGATCGCGCCCGGCGGGTCAGGATTGATAAATCGCTGGACAAATTTCTCCGCGAGCGCGATGCTTTAGGCAGGCGAGCAGCTCTAAACAACTGGGTCGGTGAAGCTGAAAAGCAGTTAATGAAAACAAGAAAAAATAGGCGGTCCGTTCTGCCTGAGAATTATCAAGAAGCGGTCAGCAGGGAAGTCGCGGAACTCTCCGGGCTCGCGGACCTTTTCTATAAGATTCATGGTCCTACGCAATCGGCTGACGGACCGTCATTGGTTTTTAGGCGGTTGCGCGCCGGGTTCACTACTGAACAGCTTAAGCAGGCCAAATACGATGTGGATGGTTTGGCGTCGCGCGGGCTTCTCCAATGGAGCAAAAGCAGGAAGGTTTGGACCCCCCACGGCGCGCTATACGAACGATTGTTCGGAAGCCCGGCCCAGGTTGACGGCTTCTTGCAGCCCATTCCGCCAAGAGAACCGGCGGGCGTATTCCCCAACAACAGTGGCTATCGGTTGGGCGCCTTCAGAAATTTCATGTCGAGCCTTCGGGTGTGGGCGAACGCGGCGGTCGCCGCGCGAGAGGGGGCAACTGAAGGAAACGCGGCACGCATCAGCAAGAGTGCTCGCGCCCAAGAGAATTTCCTAAAAAGGTATCACAAGACGTTTGAATCGCTATGCCATCTCGTTCCAGTAGACAGCCCTCGGGGCCGCGCCGTATTCATAAATGCCTCCTGCTTCCCGCGCAGCGCCGAAGGGAAAAAATTGTTCTGGCAGTTTGTTGACTGCGTGGACGATATTTTCGACACGAAGAAGGGCCAATCGGCCGGCGGCCCCAGTGAGACGCGCGGGCTTTCACGGGAAGAGCAGGAAATCGTCGAAAAGACGCGGAAAAAATACAAAAACCCGAAACAAAGAAGCGCGCGCTACCTCGCCGAGGAAATCCATGAACAAACAAAAAAAGGCGACGTTTTGGGTTCAAAAAAACGCGCCAACCTAGAACAGAACGTAAAGCGCCATTTCCATCGTATAAAGCCCCGCCGATAGCAAGCCTTCCTACCCGCCCGTCAGGCTTTTGCGGGTATTGGTTATCAATAACTGTCCCACCCAGAAATTGGCCGCCTGGTAAACTGTCTTGACTTAGACGACCGGCGGCATCAAATCGTTTCGGGCCGCTCCCGCCGGGGCGGCCTTTCGTTTTTGCACGAGAATGGGCGGGAAAATGAGCCACGGAGAGAAAGGCAGATAATGGCGGACTACGGCGGACCTTTGAACGCGAAGACCGCGCGGAGAGCGAATTTTTCCGCTTGGAATGCGCGCGTCGCGGAGGAAGCCGGTTGCCCGAAGGTCCCGAACAGATTCCGGCACGTCCAAATCCCGCTCTGGATTTTCAAGGATGCTGTTCGTGTGGCTCAGCTTCAGCGCGCCGATCTGCTTGTCTTTATCGCTGTCTGCGCGATCACGGACGGCGACACGCGTGTGGCCTACCGTTCCGGCGGCTTGCTTAAGCCTCTTGCGAAAAACACAGGGATTACGCTTCCTAATGTCAGCCGCGCGCTCAAGAAGCTTGAGACCCTGAAGGTTTTGGTTCGGCGGCGCAAAGGGCGGCGGCTTGTTGCCGTGGTTTGGACCGATGGACAACAGGCCGAGGATCTGCATAATGCGCTTTGCCGCCCTGCACGGATATCCGGGAAAGGGCCGCAACGTGATCTCCCGATCACCGGGCAGACAGCCCCGGCAGACGGCGAGGAGTTCCTTCATGACGCGGCTACGGCCCAATCTTCTTCTCCACAGATAACGACCCCATCTTCTAAAGCCAATACTCTGCGTTCTCGACGGAGGACATTTGCCGCCCACGGCAACAATGACTTGTCGCCCACAGCAAATGAGAATGCCTCCGGCCATTTGCCACCCACAGCAAATGGCGAGCCCCAAGTCCCGCCGGTTTTTACCGCCAAAGGGCATGACCGGGACATTGTTTCGGAGGCGGAGCTTGACGATTGCTTGACCAAAGTTTTCAGCGGGGATGCTCGCCCGGTAGCGTTGCCATCTCAAGAAAGCGATTCAGGTCCTCGCTTTTTCTACCAAGATGTAGCCGCCGATCCAAAACTCGCGGCGTGGGTCCAGGATTGTTTGGAACAAGGCCGCAAAGTGGCGGCAGCCGGAAGGCGGCCTGAACGATGACGCCCCCTTTAATAGATCAGTATAGCATCCCTCCGGGGGAGAGCCTGCCGGTAAAGCTGCTACGGGATAACCAAGGAATGGCCGGGGCACTCAAGCCTATCGATAGTGCTCTCGCTTGCCGCGTGGGGGCCTGCCATCCTGGGGCATACTGCCGCGCGGCGAAGTATTGCGCCATCTGCGGACCTATACGGGCCGATATGCTGAGCCGGCGGTTTAAGGCCAGCCTTGCTTCTGTAACCAAAGCGGCCCATCTGACTTTAACGACGCGGGCCTGTAGCGAACTGACCCGCCGGCGGCTGGATGATTTGGCGCGGGCTTTCGTCCGACTCCGGGAGCGCGGGCGGATTCCATCGCGCTTAACGCCCGGTGGTTGGCGGCTCTATGATCCGCGAGACGTCGCGCGTTTGAAGCGCAGGTTGAGCCGCGGGGAATTGAAAACATGACCTCGCAAGAGGCCGCCTGCGGTTACTTGGGGCGCGGCTGGGCTCCGATCCCGCTGGCTCCCAAATCCAAGAATCCGCCGCATGGCTTTGATCTTCGCAACCGTTTGGCGCGTCAGATGACCGAGCCTGAGCTGGTGGAGGCCTGGAAGGATTGTCCGGACGCGGGCGTCGGCCTCGTCATGGGCGCGCCTTCCGGGAATTTAATCGCGGTGGACGTGGACCCGCGACATGGCGGCGATACATCTTTGAAGGGCTTGCCTCTGCCGCCGACTTTCACGACAGAAACTGGCGGCGGGGGCTGGCACTATCTCTACGTGGCGAAGGAAACTCTGCCCAAAAAAATTGGAGCGTTCTCGGGCATTGATTTGATCGGCCAGGGCGGTTATGTGGTTGCGCCGCCGAGCATCCACCCATCGGGCAAAGCCTACAAGATCGCGATTGACGCGAATGTTGCGCCAGCGCCCGATTGGATCGTGGAGGCGTGTAAGGCCCCTGCGGAGGTTTGCGGTAGCATCGCGGCCACGAGCGAAGTTTCCCGCCTTGTGGAGGGGACCCGCAACAGCGAGCTTTTCAGCGCGGCTTGCGGCTTTGCTCGCGGCAACTGCTTCTACTGCGGGAATCGGCGTTGTCAGTCAACGACGGCGGGGCACCTTTCCAAGCGTATAGAAGCGTTGAATCGGAAAGCCTGCATCCCGCCGCTACCCAAAGAGGAAGTCTGGCGAATCGCTGAAAATGCCTACCGCTTTGTAAAAGGTAAAGATAGGCCGGGCGCTGCCCATATAAAGACACAAGACACAACAGAAGATTTAAAGGCAGTAAGCCTTTACACAACGTCTCTACCCAACGGCTTACTGCTTACTTGAAAGTCTCATTATAAAAGATAGGGGGAGTCATGGAAAATGAAAAAGTTGTGGCAGAGTTCGGGAAGAACAGCCGGGAATCGGTGCGGGCCATTGTTAAAACCTGGAATGGCCGAGAGCTTTTCGATATTCGGGTTTGCTATCGAAACGACGCCGGAGAGCTGAAGCCCACGCAAAAAGGACTCTGCCTCTCGCTCGATAAGCTGCCGGAACTCCGGCAAGCAGTCGAGGCGTTGGAGAAGGCGGTCGCCCATGAACCGGCATAAACGCCTTGCCGTTGCGTGCGCCGTTTGTGGCCGACCTTTTCAGGCCAGGGCGTCGGACGTTAACCGGGGCTTCGGGCGGGCCTGTTCGCGGCCTTGCGGTGGCAAGTTGGGGATAAGGCCAGCCTCGCACCCGTTTACGGAAGCCTCGCACCCCCTTGGGGGACTGCTTGCGGACAAAGGAGCGCAGACCATGGCTGAAAACAAAGATATTTTTACTGATCACCTGATCAGCAAAGGGAGCCGGGCAACCCCGGCGGACCAGGCTGTCCGCTCGGCAAGAGCTTGAATGACTGCCTGCAAAAGCTCGCTGAGGAATACGCCGCGGCTCTCGACGGCGTGCGCCACTCGCGCAAAGAGATGGCGGCCCGCATCGCGGGCGACTGGTGAATACCGGCCGAGGGTGGAGTAGTTTGCCGACGGCTATAGCAAAACTTCTGGAACCGCAAAATCAAAAATGAGCGACGCCGCCCAGGGATTCATGACCGTGGACGCCGTGGCGCGGCATTTGAGCGTTTCCAGGCGCACGGTTTACGAGTGGGTCAGCCAGCGGCGCATCCCGTTTTACAAGATAGGCGGGACGCTCCTGCGCTTCCAGCCGGATGAAATCGAGCGCTGGACAAGGGAAAGCTTTCAAGCCGCGCGCGAATTTGCAAGTCTCGGCGAAAAATGACAAAATTGGAGGTCCTTTATGGGCGTTTACCGCAAGGCAAAATCCGACGGGGGCTGGGACTGGTATATTGACTACCGCTTCCAGGGCCGCAGGCTCCGCGAAAGAATCGGGCCTAACCGGGCGCAAGCCGCCGTGGTCCTGCAAAAGCGGCGCGTGGAAATCGCCGAGGGCCAGTTTTTGGATAAGCGCAGGGAATCGAAGACGACTTTAGCCGAGATGGTCAAGCTTTACATGGACAATCACGCCAAGCCCGCCAAGCGGAGCTGGGAGGACGACCAGCGGATACTGGACGGCTTTGTCGAATATTTCGGCAATGTCCGCCTCTCCGAGATTACTCCCTTGAAGCTGGAAAACTACCGGCGGGACAAAAAGAGCGAGATTTCCGGCGTTACAATCAATCGGCACATGGCCGCGCTCAAAACTATGTTTTCAAAGGCCGTCCTTTGGGGTAAGACGACAGAGAACCCGGCGAAACGCATTAAGTTCTACTCCGAAAACAACGCCCGCACCCGCTTTCTTGAGCGCGGGGAAATCGCGGCGCTTTTGGGCGTCTGCCCTTCCTGGCTTAAGCCCATCGTTACGGTCGCCATCCATGCGGGGCTGCGCAAGGGCGAGATCGTCAATTTGACCTGGGACGACATTGATTTTAAGAACGTGATCCTGCGCGTTCGGGACAGCAAGAATAAAAGCGCCCGCCATGTTCCGATGAGCCTTCCGCTGGCGGGAACGCTTCGCGCCATCGGGCGGGCTCCTGATTCGCCCTACGTTTTCACCGGCACCGACCGGACCCTGCTTTATGGGCGCATCCGTTACGCCTTCGAGCAGGCGGTCAAAGACGCGGGATTAAGCGGCGACGTGGTGTTTCATTCCCTGCGGCATTCCTTCGCCTCCCATTTGGTCATGCGAGGCGTCGATCTCCCCACGGTGGGCTCGCTCATGGGCCACAAGACCGCCAAGATGACCGAGCGCTACAGCCACCTTTCGCCCGATCACAAGGCGCGCGCGGTCAGGGTCCTGGACAGCCTGGCGGCGGGCGAGATGGACACCCTAATGCCACCAGAGCCCAAGAAGCCCCCCACCCAGGAGGCCGAGGCGTTCGCAAAAAATGCCGTTAATACCGAAGGAAACCGGACTTTTCTCCCAGGTGGTGTAATGGTAACACAGCGGACTTTGAATCCGCTATTCCTGGTTCGAGTCCAGGCCTGGGAACCAAGGCGACCATGAAAAACGGACAATCCGCCCGGGGGCTGGGCGTGCTGCTGTTGGCCGCGGGCGAGGGCCGGCGCATGGCCTCAAGCACGCCCAAGGTGCTCCACCCTATCGGCGGACGGCCCATGATTTTCCACGTTCTGCGCGCGGCCAACGCGCTTAAGCCCGGCGAAATCGGCGTGGTCGTCGGCCACCAGGGCGACGCGGTCAAGGCCGCGTGCCTGGCCATGGCCAAGGAAGGCGGCGTGAGCCGCCCCTTGTCCTTCGTGCGCCAAAAGGAGCCCAAGGGCTCGGGCGACGCGGTCATCTCCTCGCTTTCATTTCTCAAGAAGTTCAAGACCGCCGTGGTGCTCTGCGCCGACGCGCCGCTCATCACTTACGAGAGCCTCTACGCGCTTTTGCGCCTGCACGAGGAGCAGAAAAACCAAGTCACCTTTCTGACCGCCCGCGTGCGCAACCCGCGCGGCTACGGCCGCGTGGTGAGAAGTCCGCTGGGGGAGGTGCTGCGCATCGTCGAGGACGCGGTGGCCTCCGCCAAGGAGCTGGCCATCTCCGAGGTCAACTCCGGGGTCTACTGTTTTGAAACCGAGGCCCTGGCCGCGGGGTTGAAGGCCATCGGCCCCAAGGGCCCCAAGAAGGAATTTTTCCTGACCGATATTTTGGAGGTCGCGCGCGGCTCGGGCGGCCGCATCGGCGCGCACCTCTCGGCCGCGCCCGAGGAAATCGGCGGGGTCAACACGCGGGTGCAGCTGGCCGAGGCCCAGCGCCACTTCAACCGTCGCGCCCTGGAGCGCCTGATGCTCTCCGGCGTGACCATCATCGACCCGGCCTCGGTCTACGTGGACGCGGACGTGGAAATCGGCAAGGACAGCGTTGTCTGGCCGGGCGCGGTGCTGCGCGGCAAGACCAAAATCGGCCGCGACTGCGTCATCGGCCCGCACTGCCACATCGAGGACTCCGAGGTGGGCGCCGAGTGCGACATCGAGATGTCCAAACTCTCGCGCTGCCGCGTGCTGGAAAAAACCAAAGTGGGCCCCTTTTCCCACATCCGCCCCGACTCGGTCCTGGGCCCGCGGGCGCGCGTGGGCAACTTCAGCGAAATCAAGGCTTCGCGCGTGGGCGCGGGCTCCAAGGTCAACCACTTGAGCTACGTGGGCGACGCCGACGTGCGCGAGGACGTCAACATCGGAGCCGGGACCATCACCTGCAATTTCGACGGCCGCGGCAAGAACAAGACCGTTATCGAGGCCAAGGCCTTCATCGGCTCCAACACCACCATCGTGGCCCCGCTGCGCGTGGGTCGCGGGGCGCTTGTGGCCGCCGGCTCGACCATCGACGAAGACGTGCCCGCCGGGGCCCTGGCCTTCGGCCGCGCGCGCCAGGAGAACAAGGCCGGCCGCGCCAAGGACGGCCTGCTCTTAAACGGCGGCCGCAAAGTCGCCGGAGGAAACCATGCCTAGGATCAAGGCCGCGCCCGCGCCGGCCAAGCCCGAGCCCATCCGGATTTTTCCGCGCTTCAAGATTTTCTCCGGCAACGCCAACCGGGCGCTCTCCGAGGACATCTGCCGCTACCTGGGCGCGCCCCCGGGCCGCGCGCACGTCACGCGCTTCGCCGACGGCGAGATCAACGTGCAAATCGACGAGAACGTGCGGAGCATGGACTGCTACGTCATCCAGCCCACCTGCCGCCCGGTCAATGAGAACTTGATGGAGCTGCTCATCATGATGGACGCCCTGCGCCGGGCCTCGGCCGGGCGCATCACCGCGGTCATCCCCTATTTCGGCTACGCGCGCGCGGACAGAAAGACCGCGCCCCGCGTGCCCATCTCGTCCAAGCTCGTCGCCAACCTCATCACCGTCGCGGGCGCGCACCGCGTCATCACGGTGGACCTCCACGCCGCGCAGATTCAGGGCTTTTTCGACATCCCGGTCGACCATCTTTACGCCGCGCCCATTCTCCTCGACTACATCCGCAAGAAAGGGCTCCAGGACCTGGTGGTGGTTTCCCCGGACGTGGGCGGCGTGGAGCGGGCCCGGGCCTTCGCCAAGCGCCTGGGCGCGCACCTGGTCATCATCGACAAGCGCCGCCCGCGGCCCAACGAGGCCTCGGTCTACAACATCATCGGCGAGGTGGACGGCAAGACCGCGCTCATCCTGGACGACATGGTGGACACTGCCGGCACCTTGACCAAGGTCGCGGCCAAGATCAAGCAAGCCGGCGCCGAGCGCATCTACGCGGCCTGCTCGCATGGGGTGCTCTCCGGCCCGGCCCTGGATATCATCGAGAAGTCCGACATCGAGGAGATGATTTTGACCGACTCCATCCCCATCCGGAACTTGGACGGCGGCAAGTTCAAGGTCCTCTCCATCGCCCCCTTGCTGGGCGAGGCGATTTCACGCAATCACGAGGGCAAATCCATCAGCGCCCTTTTTGTTTAATAGACACGAGGAATAAAAAACATGGAAGACATCAAATTGACGGCGGAAAAAAGGCCCGCGAAGGGCACCAAGAAGGAGCTCTCGGCGCTGCGCGCGCGCCTGCGCGTGCCCGGCGTCGTTTACGGCGAGGGCAAGCCGGAGATTTTAGTCACGGTGGCGGAAAAAGACGTGCTCGCGGCCCGCAAGCAGGGCGGCGTCAACGCCATTTTGCACCTGGAGCTGGGCGGCGCCACGGAGACCGTCATCGTCAAGGATCTCCAAAAGCATCCCGTCTCGGAGCGCCTCTGGCACGCGGATTTTCAGCGCATTTCCCTGAGCCGCAAGATTACGGCCAAGGTGCCTCTGCACATCAAGGGCGAGGCCCCGGGCGTCAAGAACTCGGGCGGCGTGCTCCAGCACGAGCTGCGCGAGCTCACCTTGAAGGCCCTGCCCACGAAAATCCCCCAGTTCATCGAGGTGGATGTTTCGAACTTGGAGCTGCACAAGCATATCCTGGTCAAGGAGCTGCCCCTGGGACCAGACGTCGAGGTGCTGGAGGACCTCGAGCACATCGTGGTCCACGTCACCATCGCCAAGGTGGAGGAGGCGGAGCCCGTGCCGGGAGCCGCGGAAGCCGTTGCGGCGGCGGGAGCCGTTCCGGCCGAGCCCGAGCTCAGCGCGGTCAAGGGCAAGAAGGACGAGGACGGCAAGCCCCTGCCCAAGGACGCCAAGGACGCCAAGGAGACCAAGGACGCCAAGGGCAAGGATGCCAAGGGATCGGGCGGCGGCGCGGCGGCGCCCGCCAAGAAATAGCCGCGGACTTTCTTGGCCGAGCTGCGACTCATCGTGGGCCTGGGCAACCCCGGCGCCCGCTATGCCCGCACCCGGCACAACATCGGCTGGCGGCTGGTGGAATTCCTGGCCGGGCCCGCGGGCGTTTGGAAGAACTTCAAGGGCCTGGGCGTCTCTTGCTCCTGCGCGGGGCTTCTCCTGGCCAAGCCCGAAACCTTCATGAACGACTCGGGCCGCTTCGTGCGCGCCCTGGCCGACTTCTACCGCGTCTCCGCGGGCGAGGTTCTGGCCTGCTACGACGAACTGGACCTTCCCTTCGGCCGCCTGCGCTTGAAGCCCTCGGGCTCCGCGGCCGGGCATAAGGGCATGGAGTCCATCATCGCGACGCTGGGCACCGAGGAGATTCCCCGGCTGCGCCTGGGCGTCGGCCCCAAGCCGCCCCAGGCCGACGGCGCGGCCTACGTGCTGGGCCGGTTTTCCCCGGATGAGGAAAAGGCCCTGGGCGGCGTGCTGGACTTGGCCGCGCAGGCCGCGCGCCTGGCGCGGACCTCGGGGCTGGAGGCGGCCATGAACCGCTTCAACGCCGCGCCCGCCCCATGATCTCGGTCTGGAAGCTGGTCTTGAGCGCGGTCTTTTTTATTTTGGGCTTCGGCTATCTCTACCGCCCCGATCTCATCGCGCGCCTGAACTCCTTTCTGCGCGACTATCTGCTCAACGACAGCCACATCGCCTTGGAGCGCAAGAAGTGGGGAGTCTTTTTCCTGCTCATCGGCTTTCTCCTCCTTTATATGGGCTTAAACGGCATGGCGCGGCGCTGAGCGTGGAGGATTTAAAGGCGCTGGCCCAGCAGGCCTTGGCGGACATCCGCGGCCGCCTGCCGGCCGGCGCGGAGGCGGAGCTCTACGTGTCGCGCAGCTCGGGCCGGAGCGTCGAGCTGCGCCGCGGGCGCCTGGACGCGGTCGAGGACTCCGAGTCCGCGGGCGCGGGCTTGCGGATCATCCAGGAGGGCCGCGCGGCCTTCGCGTCCTGCGGCGGTCTGGACCCGCGAAAAATCAGCGGGCTTTTGGAGCCCGCGCTGGCCCAGCTCAAGCACTCGCCCAGCGATTATTTCCGCTCTTTCGCGCCCCCGGACGCGGGCCAAAACGGAGCGGCGGAGGCCCTGGCCGCGTCCCTCTGGGACCAGAGCGTCCTTTCCGGGCCCTGGCAGGACAAGCAGAAAGACTTAGAGGCCCTGTGCGCCGCGGCCTTGGGCGCCGACGCGCGCGCGGGCGAAGTGCTGCGCGCGGGCTACCACGAGACGCGCGGGGAAAGCGCCGTCGTCAACTCGCGCGGACTTGTCTCCGCGGAGAAGGGCACCTTCGCGGGCGCCGGCGCCTCGGTGCTGGCGCGCCAAAACGGCGAGAGCCAAATCGGCGCGGCCTCGGCCTCGGCGCGCAAAAACGGCTCCTTTGATTTCAAGCGATTGGGGGCCCAAGCCGCGCAGCGGGCCTGCGCGCTTTTGGGCGCGCGCCAAGCCGAGAGCGGCCCCCGCGCGGTCATCTTCGATCCGTGGATTTCGGGGGAGTTCTTGGACTTGATCGCGGATCTGCTTTGCGCGGACGCGGTGCACAAGGGCAAGTCGCTCCTGGCCAAGAAATTGGGCCTCAAAATCGCTTCGCCCTTGGCCACCTTCACGGACGACCCGCGGCTGCCCGGCGGGGCGGCGAGTTCCCTCTACGACGACGAGGGCTGCGCCACCAAGCGCAAGACCATGATCAAGGACGGGATTTTGCAGGAGTACTTCTACGACATCTACTGCGCCAACAAGGACGGCCGCCGCGGCAACGCCAGCGCGGCGCGCGGCTCCTACCGCGGCCTGCCCGGGCCCTCCGCGTCCAACTTCTACCTGGCGCCGGGACAGACCAAGCGCGAGGACATCATCGCCGGGACCAAGAAAGGCATCCTGGTTTTGGAGGCCATGGGCATGCACATGGTCGACCCCGTCTCGGGGGAATTCTCCATCGGCGTCTCGGGCTTGGAGATTGAGAACGGCCGCCTGGGCGCCCCGGTGCGCTCGGCCATGATTTCCGGCAACCTCATGGACGTTCTGGCGCGCATCGACGCGGTGGGCTCGGACCTGGTCTTCTACGGCTCCACGGGCGCGCCCACCTTCCGCATCGCCGAGCTCTCCGTCGCCTAGCGCACCAGACGGTTGACGACCACGTCGGCCTGGCGCGAGCCGTCCGGCACGGGGTCGGCCCGCAGGCCCTCCAAGTCGCCCCGCCGCGGTTTGCCCACGTCGCCGCGGGAGTTTTCCTCCACCTCGATGGAAAATGGCCCCTGCGGCGGCGCGCCCGGCAAAAGGAGATCCGCCCGGCCCAATTCGTAGAACACCGGAAAAACGGGGTTGACCACGCGGCGCACGGCCACCGGCACGCCGCCCTGGTTTCTGGCGATGACGAAGAGCACTGAGTTGGACCGCGCGGCGCGCTCGCGCAGGGGATTGGAGACGGTCACGGTGCCGGCGAGCGAAAAGTCCCTGGCCCGGCAGGCGCCCAAGAAAATCGCGGCCGCGGCGCCGGCCGCGAGCAGGGCCCGCCTCACGCCGCCGCGGCGTCCTGGGGATGCTCCGGCCGCAGGGCCAAGTAGAGGTAGGAGCCGGTGACCAGGAGAGCCAGCAGGGAGAACAGCGGGATGCGCGACGGCATGAACAGGAAGATGATCTGCACGGCGATGATCAGCGTCTGCGCGTAGGCGGAAAGGTTGAAGAGCTCGGCGTAGGGCCGGCCGCTGTGCAGCAGGTTGCTCAGGGCCATGGCCACGACCGAGTAGAACAGCGAGGCCGCCAGCTTCCAGACCAGGAACACGATGAAAAGCCCTAAGATCGCGGCGGGATAGAGAATGCGGTTTAGGAGCGCGGAGGCTTGTTGGTAGAAGGCCGCGTCCAAGGTGACGGGCTTGTCGGTCTTGGTGTCGGAAAAGCTTCGGTCCTCGATGGTTCCGTTGGGCCGGCGCAGGTAGAAGTCCGACTGGGTCAAATAGGCGGTGACGCCCGCGTCGTCCATGTCCTTCTCGGTGATGGGCGCGGTGCGGGTGGTGTCGACGCCGACGGCGATGTCCGTGTCGGCCGGATCGCGCAGCACCACCGGCATGGGGGACGGCGAGGAAAACTTGCCGTTGCCGAAGGTCAAGACGGGGGCGGACTTGGCCAGCCAGGCGAAGGTCTGGTCCAGGGCCGGGCCCACGCGGATCTTCAGGGCCGCGGCGCCCAGCACGCAGAAAATCAGGGCCAGGTAGGACAGGTAGAGCAGGGTGCGGGAGAAGGCCTGCTTGGCGATTTTGCGGTAGAAAGAGACACTGGTAATCGCGTTGACGGGATCTAGGAGAATCATGGGCCTAGTTTAGCAAGGCCGCCGCCGCGCGCGCAACCACGCGCCTAGTCCTGGCAGGCGACGGGGTTCTGGCGGCACCACCGGGAGAACGCGGCGGCTTTCTGCGCGGCCGCGCGCGCGAGGTCTTGGGCCGTCCGCCCCGCGTAGTCGCGGAGATCGGGGTCGGCGCCCGCCCGGCGCAAAAGCGCGGCGAGGTCGGGCCGGTTGGCCGCGGCCGCGTACATCAGGGCCGTCCGGCCGCGCCAATCGCGGGCGTTGAGGTCGGCATGGCCCGCGATGAGGGCCTTGATGACGCCCAGGTCGCGGCCCGACTCTTGGACGGCGAGCATGAGAATCGTCGCGTGGTAGCCGTTGGGGCCGCACCGGGCGTTGACGTCGGCGCGGGCCGAGATCAGGAGCCGCGTCGCGCCGGCGCCGCCCGTATCCACCGCGGAGAAAAGCGCGCCGTTGATGTTGGCGGGGTTGGGCCGGGCCTCGGAGAGCATCAGGCGCAGCACTTGGACGCGGCCGTACTGGGCCGCGTACATCAACGGCGTCATGCCGGAGAAATCCGCGGCGTTGACGTCGGCCCCGGCCTTGATGAGCGTCCGGGCCACGGCCAGGACGTCGGCGCCGAAGATGACCGCGGCGTCCAAGGGCCTGTTCCCGACGCTGGGCGCGTAGACGGCGTTGACGTCGGCGCCGCGCCGGATCAAGGAGACCACCGCCGCCTCATCGCCGCGGCAGGCCGCCTCGTAGAGCGCGTCGTTCAGGGCGGCCTGCGCCCGCGCGCCGGAGACAATCGCCCGGGCCCGGACCGCCGCCTGGGCGAAGGACGACGCGCCGCCAAGGGCCGAGGCCTCGGCGGACTCTCCCAGGCAAGGCGCCGCCGGAGCCAGAGCGAGCGCCGCCGCCGTCAAAATTCCCAGCATCTTCGCCGATGTCGTCATTGCGTTCTCCTTAAAAGCGCGTGGTCTTGAAATATTATAGAACGGCGCGCTCGCGCGGCTCCATGGCGGCCGGATAAAGCCCGCGTGACGGCCGCGTGACATGCATCGCTGCGGCCCCATTCGCTGACTCGCCGCGAAGGGCTGACGCCGGCCATCCCGTTGGGTGCTCGGCCGAGGGACCACACGCCTCCGCGCCCAACGGGAGCCCTGACCGGCGTCAGCCCTCGGCCGCGGCGCTCTTGACGGGGGCGGCGGCGCAAGGCTATCCTTAGAGGCGTGAATTTCGAATGGTCGCCCCTGCCCCTGCCCGAGGTCCTGCTCCTCCGGCATGAGCGCGCCCAGGACGCGCGCGGCTTTTTCGCCGAGACCTACAAGGAGAAGGATTTCTTGGCCATGGGCCTGCCGCGCTTCGTGCAAGAGAACGCCTCGCGCTCGGCCCAGGGCGTGCTGCGCGGCCTGCACTATCAGCTAAACCCTTGCGCCCAGGGCAAGCTGGTGCGCTGCGCGCGCGGGCGGGTCTTCGACGCGGTCGTGGACATCCGCCGGGATTCGCCGCGCTACGGCAAGTGGTCCGCAGTCGAGCTCTCCGAGGACAAGCCCGAGATGATCTACGCGCCGCCGGGCTTCGCGCACGGCTTTCTGGCCTTGACCCACGGCGCCGAGGTGCTCTACAAGACCACCGCCTACTATTCGCCCGAGCATGAGAGGACGCTGCTCTGGAGCGACCCGGCCATGGGCATCGCCTGGCCGCTCAAGAACCCGTCGGTCTCCGACAAGGACGGCCGCGCGCCGGGCTTAAAGGACGCCGAGACCAACTTCGAGTTCGCCTACCCGCTCTAGCGCGCGGCGCCGGATTGCTCCTTCGCTCGCCCCGTCAAGAGCGCTCTGTGGCTCATCTCGCTCAGGGAGCAATCCAACCGGAGGGAAACCCGGGATGGGTTTCCTGGGGTTCGGGGGAAGGCAGATTTCCGAAGCGCCGATCAGGCGAGCAGGTCGCGCAGGATTTCGGGCGCGTCCTCGGGCTTTAAGCCCGAGAGCCACTGCCCGCCGGGATAGACGAAGGCGTTGGGCCCCAGCGCGCACAAATCCAGGCACCCGGACTTGGCCACGCGGACCTTGCCCTTCAAGCCCGCGTCCTTGACCGCCTTTTTTAGCGCTTCGCAGAGCTCCGCGCCGCCGCGGCCGGGGTTGGCGCAGGCTGCGCGCCCGTCCGCGCGGACGTTCGCGCAGACAAAGACGGTCTTGCGGTAGGGGACGCTTTTTTTCTCCATGAGTTCGCGGGCCAAAAATGCCGGTTCCCTATTTTAGCACCGGGCAGGGTTTCGCGCCAGGCTTATTCCTTTTACGAGCGGGAGCGCTCCATCCAGCAGTAGAGCGCCAAGGTCGGCATCCAGGCCATCCCCACCTGCAGTGCGGATTCCGTGAGATTCAGGAACAGGAAGGCGATAATCCAAATCAGGAACCAAAGCCCGTAAAACGATTTTCGGCGCAGCAGCCAGGCGCGGCGCGCCATCGTCCCCAGCAAAAGCAGCAGGGCCGCCAGGCCCGCAAGGCCGCGCTCGGCCATTTGGTGCAGATAAAGATTGTGCGCGTTGCCGAAATGGATTTCGCCCTCGAACGGGACGGAATGATATTTCGGGAACAGGGTCGAGAAGTGGCTCAGGCCCACGCCGAAAAGCGGGTGATCCAGGAACATATGCCAGGCCGTCTTCCATAGCGAGAGATGATCGGCGAAGCTGGGGCCTTTGACGTTGAGGCTTCCCTCGGCATGGGAAAACCGGGGGCTCAGGAAAACCACGGCCGCGATGGCGGCGGCGGCGGCAACTGTTTCGGGAGCGGCGAAGCGAGGCTCCAGAAGGAAAATGGCCGCCGCTCCGGCGAAAAATCCCAGCCACGCGCCGCGGGTTCCGCTCAAGGCCAACGCCGCCAAGGCGAGCAGCAGAAATCCCGCGCTGAGCGCCCCGGCGCGTTGCCCCGCCCTGCGCCGGCTGATGCGCAGGGCCAGCGCGCCCAAGACCGCCATGGCCATGATTTCCCCGAAGGTCACGGGATGGATGGTGCCGTGCGCGCGCAGGGAAACGTAAAGCGCGGACCAGAAATGGGACGGGGCGATGAGGCGGTTAAAAGCGCCGGCCGCGGGCCTGTCCCAGCGCCACAGCGCGAATTGCCCCAGGCCCAGGATCGCGGCGATGGAAAATCCCGCGGCCCAAAAAGCAAGAATAGAGGCTCCGTCCGCGGCCGCGAACGCCGCGGAGAAAATATAAAAATCGGCGAGCATCTGGGAATCCTTCCCGATTTGCCCCAGGCTCTTGCCGAATCCCGCGCCAAGCGCGCTCACCAGGACTCCGGCCAGCACGTAAATCCACAGCGGCTTTTCCAGGGCGCCGTGCCGCAGTGGCCAGGAATGTTCGATGCAAGCTTGGGCGAGCACGCCGGCGGCGATGACGGCGATGGCCAGGTTGGCGCCGGCAATGGAGAGCGGCTGCAAGACCGCCCAGAGGCAGAGCCCGCCGTAAATCCAATTTTTAAAAAATCGCCGGTCCATGACGCGCGCTAGACCGAGACCCTTCGGGCTCGGCACAGATGCAGCTGCGGAAATTCTGATAGCATCTAGTACGCGCCCTTGGCGGAGAAAATCGCGGGGGCGGTCTTTAAGATAATCCGCAGGTCCAGGCCCAGCGACCAATGCTCGATGTAGTAGAAATCCAGATCCAGCATCTGCTCGAAGTCGAGGTCGGATCGGCCCGAGACCTGCCACAAGCCCGTGATGCCGGGCATGATGTCCAGGCGCTTCAAGGCGGTCGCGTCGAAGATCAGGTGCAGGACGGTGCGGACGGCGTGGCGCAGCCAGGGGGGAATAAAAGCGCTATGGGCGGACGAAACGGCGGCTTCGCTCACGCCCTAGGCCCGTGCCTCGCCGCTTCCTGCAGGGCCGTGACCGCGCCGTCCCAGCGGTGCCATCGGGGAAATTGCCGGTCCAGGATTTGCCGCCCCTTGCCGGGGGATTTCAAGCCCGCGGCCTCGAAATCGGCGTCCACCATGATGCGGACCAGCTCCTGGAACCGGACCTTGGGCTCCCAGCCCAGGATTTTTTTCGCCTTGGACGGGTCCGCCTTGAGGACGTTGACCTCGAGCGGCCGAAAATAGCGCGGGTCGGTCGCCACGTATTTTTTCCAGTCCAAGCCCGCGTAGCCGAAGGTCTCTCGGCAGAACTCCTCGACGGTGTGCGATTCGCCGGTTCCAATCACGTAGTCCGCGGGGTTCTTTTGCTGCAGCATGCGCCACATGGCGTCCACGTACTCCGGGGCGTAGCCCCAATCCCGCTTGGCCTTGAGGTTGCCCAGGTAGAGCTTTTTTTGCCGGCCGGCCTTGATGGCGGCCGCAGCGCGGGTGATTTTTCGGGTGACGAAGGTCTCGCCGCGGCGCGGGCTCTCGTGGTTGAACAAAATGCCGTTGGACGCGTGCAGGCCGTAGCCCGCGCGGTAGTTGGCCGTCATCCAGTAGGAATAGACCTTGGCCGCGGCATAGGGGCTCTGCGGTTGGAACGGGGTCGTCTCGCTTTGCGGCGCCGGCGCCGCGCCGAACATTTCAGAGGAAGAGGCCTGGTAGAACCGGGCCTTGATCGCGCTACGCCGCAGGGCTTCCAAGATGCGCGTGGTGCCCAGGCCGGTGACGTCGGCGGTGTATTCCGGCATGTCGAAGGAGACTTTCACGTGGCTTTGCGCGCCCAGATGGTAGATTTCCTCGGGGCGCACGTTGTAGAGCAGGTTGGCCAGCTGCTCCGAGTTGGCCAAGTCCCCGTAGTGGAGAAAGAGCTTGGCGCCGCGCTCGTGCGGGTCGGCGAAGATGTGCTCCAGGCGCGACGTGTTGAAGGTGCTGGCGCGGCGGATGAGGCCGTGCACCTCGTAGCCCTTGGAGAGCAGGAGCTCGGCCAGATAGGAGCCGTCCTGGCCCGTGATGCCCGAAATCAGCGCTTTTTTCATGGGTCCCTCTTTGTTTTAAGCGGTTATTATTTCTTGAAAAATCGCCGGATAGTCTTTATGACGTGCTCTTGTTCCCGCCGCGAGATGTATTGGTGGCAGCCGATGTAGAAGCCGTGGGAGTTCAGGCGCCGCGCGACCGGGTATTCTTTGTCCAGGTTGCCGAACATCTTGCGGTAAATGGGCTGGTTGATGAGCGGCAGAAGGTCCCGGGTCTCGACGCCGCGGCGCTCCAGGAAATGGACCAGGTCCTTTTTGGACTTTTGGCGCGTGACCAGGGGGAAGAGCATGAAGACGTGCTCCTGGCCCGGCGGGACCACGGGCAGCTGCAGCTCGTCCTGCAAATCCGAGAGCCCGGCGATGTATTTTCGCGCGATGGCTTGGCGGGTTTTAAGGGTGTTCTTCCAGTTTTCCAGCTGCGCCAAGCCCAGGGCGGCTTCAAGCTCTGTCGCCCGGAAGCTGTGCCCCACGTGCTGGAATTTAAAGCGCCGGGCCACGATTTCCTCGAACTTGGCGCCGCGGGCGTTGTTGTCGTCGTCGATGGAGATGTAGATGGAATCGCGGCCGTGGTTCATCAGGCTGCGCAGGCGCACGGCCAAGTCCGGGTCGCTGGTGGTGGCCAGGCCTCCGATGCCCGCCACGATGTAGTGGGCGATGTAGGTGGAAAAACAGCCGATGTCTCCCAAGGAGCCCACCTTGCGCCCCGCGCAGCGGGCGAACATGGTTTCGCAGGAATCCTCGATGACTTTCAGGCCCCGCCGCCGGGCGATTTTGGAAATGGCCCCCATGTCGGCCGGCAGGCCCAGCAGGTGCACGGGGATGATGGCGCGGGTTTTGCGGGTGATTTTCTTCTCGATAAGCGCCGGGTCGATGTTGTAGGTGTCCGGGCGCACGTCCACGAAGACCGGCGTCATGCGGTTGTGCAGCACGATGTTGGAGGTGGCCACGAAGGTCACCGCGGGGACCAGGACCTCGTCGCCGTCCTTCCAGCGGTGCTTTTCCTTGAGCGCCTGGAGCGCGATGTGCAGGGCGCTGGTCCCGGAGTTGCAGAACACCGCGAAGCGGCTGTCGTGCAGTTTCGCGAATAAATTTTCGAAGCGCCGGGTGAACGGGCCGTAGGACAGGCGGTGGCTGTCCAGCGCCCGCAGGACGTATTCGCGCTCGCGCGGGCCGATGCGCAGGCCGCCCACGCCGATGGTTTCTTTGGGGAAGCTCATTTTCGCGCCAAGGCCGCGGCCCGGCGCCACGCGATGGTTTCCTTGAGGCCCTGCTCCAGGGAATACTCGGCTTTAAAGCCCAGGACGCGCTCCGCTTTTTGGGTGTCGCAGCGGCGCCGGGGCTGGCCGGTGGGCATGGAAGAGTCGAATACGATTTTTGGCGCCGCGCCCGCCAGGCGGCAGATGAGCCGGACCAAATCGCCGATGCGGATTTCCTCGCCGGCCCCCAGGTTGACCGCGTCGGCCTCGGGGTATTTTTCGGCCGTCAGGATGAGCCCGCGGGCGAAGTCCTTGACGTAGAGAAACGAGCGGCTGTTGTCGCCGTTGCCCCAGACCTTGAGCGGGTTTTCGCCCTCCACGACCCGGCGGACCAAGGCCGCGATGACGTGGGAACTCTTCGGGTCGAAGTTGTCGCGCGGGCCGTAGGCGTTGTAAGGCCGGGCCACGGCGATTTTCATCCCGAATTCTTGGGCGTAGCCCGCGGACAAAAATTCCTCCATGCGCTTGGCCCAGCCGTAGCCCTGGTTGGTGGGCTCGGGGACGTCCTTGAAGCCCTCTTCCTCCGGCGTGGGCAGGCTGCAAAAGCGCGGGTAGACGCAGGCCGAGCTCACGGTCAAGAAGCGCTCGACTTTTTCCAGCCGCGCGGCCTCCAGCACGTTCATGAAGATGCCGAGGTTGTCCCGGAAGATGGACGCGGGATGGGCGATGTTGTATTCGATGCCGCCCACCACGGCCGCCAGATTCATGACCGTTTTTTGCCCGCGCGCGGCCTTGCGGCAGAACTCCAAGTCCTTCAAGTCGCCTTGGACCAGGTCGATTCGGGCCCGCACGGCGCCCAAGAAATCGAGAGAGTCGCCGGGCCGGTGCGGCACCCGGACGCGGGCGCCCAAGGCGGCCAACTGCTCCACCAAGTGGCTGCCGACAAAGCCCGCGCCGCCGGTCACCAGCACCGGCGTTCCGCGCCAAAAGGACGGGTCGATTTGATTCGCGGCCATGGAAGCTGTATTTTACGATTTTTTATTTGCGAGATTTTAGCTTTTAATAAATCGGATATGCTTATCCACTTGACGCCACCAAATTCGCGGGAAGTGGCTTGTGAGGCTTCAATCGGGACGATAAAATCAAGAGACTGGGGAAAGAATGCCCCCGATGGTTCCCGGGAAAATGGAGTAACCCTGGGACGTGAGTTTC
>DATLUA010000070.1:0-1569 GCA_035533295.1 Elusimicrobiota bacterium
CGCCCGAACCGGTGTCTCCGCCGCCGGCCTCAATGACATCCGCCGTCGCGGCCGCATCGACATGCCCGTTGAGCGCGGAGCGGCGCCGCGCCCGCCACCGCCGTGATGGCGGCCATGATGCGCGCGGCGCGGCCCCGGCCCTCCCGGGCCGCAGGTGTTCTGTGCGCCGGCGATGGAAAATCCGCGCTGGATCTGCGCGCTGTAAAACTGTCCATCGCCGCCGTAATAAAACTGGTTGGGCTCGGTGAATTCGTGCTCCATCCCCTGATAGAGGAACGGATAGCTGTTCGCCTGCCCGCTCACGCTCGGTACCCCCGACGGATTATACGTATAGGTGGTTGCCGGAGGCGAGGCGGGCGACGCCGGGTTAACCAGCGCAATCGCTTAGCCGGACCCGTTGAGCTAGCCACTCCGCTCAACGCCCGGTTGGAGGGGCGGGACGGCAGGCCCTTCTCGGGGCAGGAATGATGCGATGATCGCCCCGTCAATCGCGCCAGCCACGAATCCGGCGATCTCCCAGCTAAGCCAGATGGCTGGTTGGTAGCCTCCTTCGATCATCTTGAGGGCGTAACCACAGGTGAACGCAAAAGCTGCCCCTGCTGCCGAGCCCAACAGCGCCCCTGCAATCAGTCGCGGCCGTCGCTCCATTGTCAACCGCTGTCTTAGCTTTGCTGCCAGCCACCATCCGAGAACTCCCAGAATCGCGGACCAAAGGCCAAATGGAAAAAGGGCAAATGGATAAAAGGAAAGTATGATTGCTGGCAATTCTTTGGCGGCCAGATGACCAGGGTACAGCGCGAAGGATAGCGCGTCCTGAGCAAAAGTTCCCGCCAGCCAAACGTAGACGGCCATTCGCCATGGGAATTTCACGGCCAGCGCGAGAACCAACATCAGAGGTAGCGGCGCGATAAAAATGAAGCGTTGCAAAGAGTCTGCTGATAGCATAACCGATTACCTAAACAGAAGAGGCGCTATCTTCGAGCAGGCAGCGCCGCGAAGAATGCTAATGAGGTTGGGCGGAACGCCGCAGGCGAGATAGCATTGCGCGTGAGGCCCAAGCCTGCTGGCTCCCGCGCCGTTCCCTGAGGCGTAGATGCCTGCCTCGTTATTCAGAAGACAGCCGCGGACGCAGTTGGCGATCGAATTATTCCCGAAATCTCGGCAGCATGGCGCTGCATTACATGCGTAGGTGTCAGAACTGTTTGACTGGACGCACTCGGCGTCATACTGCGAACAAGCGCTCGGCGGGGCTGGGGTAGGCACTTGCAGCGGCGCCGTATTGCACGGGTGCGGGTCTGCGCAAAACTCCGGGGCCGCGGGGCTTTGGTTCAGGACTATATCGGTCGCGGCGCCGTCGATGTCTGGATATTGCGGATGGCGGCGGCCGCGCTCGAGTCTCGCCTTGAAAACGAAGTAATTGGGAGGAAGGCTCTGGCCGCCGCCGCCACCGAATAGATCGCTGAAAAAGTTGTAGAGATCCTCAAGCAGTCCTGGGAGCGAGCTCGGAGTACCGCCGCCCGAGCCGCTCGAACCCGTGTCTCCGCCGCCAGCCGCCACGACATCCGCCGT
>DATLUA010000071.1:0-4623 GCA_035533295.1 Elusimicrobiota bacterium
ATGGGATTAAAGGTCATGGAGCGGCCGTCATGAGGGTTGAAATACCTCACGTCCTCCACCCGGCCGGACATCGAGGCCAGCCTCAAGAACTGGTCGAAATCCCCCCGGTCGCCCTTGGCCTCCATGAAGAAGACCGGCATGCCGCGCTTCATGTCCTGGCCCGCCAAGGCGAAGAGAAGCTGCGATTTTCCCGAACGCGTCGGCCCCACCACCTGCATGTGCCTCTGGCGCTCCAAGGGGCCCAGGTAAACCTTCCGGCCGCCGTTGGCTATCCCCATGAACGCTGATGAAGCGGCGCCCCCCTCCAGGCTCTTCCTTAATAGTTTGTCCACCCGGGATGATTCCGATGGCTCGCTCCACCAAACCTTGCGCCCCCCGCGCCGGGGAAAGCCGATGAATAATCCGGCGATGAGCCCGGCGGCGGCGGAGAATCCGAACCAGCCTTCCTTTATATGGAGCATCCGCCCCGCCGCCCAATGCCTGAAAGCCAAGTCGTGCTTCATGAGAAAACCAATCGCGCCCCAAGGGAGCAGCCCCAAGAGCAGAAAGAGGGCGAGGCCGGACAAGGAGGCGCCCTCCTTCCTGTACCCGGCGCGGACCAGAACCAGGCCGGAGCCCGCAAGGCCGATGAGGGCGACCACGATGATTCGATTCATATGACGCGCTCCCCTTTTTCTCCTTCCAGGAGCGCGGAGGGAGCCATCAGTCCCGAAGGAACAGTGCCATCCAATATCTTGGAAGGAGCCATCAGGGGATGAGAATGAAGCCGGCTCTCTGGCGACGCAACAGACTGCTGCCGCCCGATGGATGCGGGGGCGGCGTGGCGGTCAACCGGGTCCGTATCGGGGCCGGCTTCGATCAACCGGAAGGTTTCGCCGCCAGGAGCGGTAAAAATTGAGCGGCCGCAGGCTCGGCGGAACTCGCGCAAGCCGCAGGCAAAAACGAACTCCGCCCGATGCCGGCGCGCGTGCTTTAGAATGCAAGGCACCCCGTCCGGCCAGGCGGTCAGGTAGAGCACCGCGCCTCCCGCGGGGAGGCGGAGGCGATAGGCGTCCCAAATTTCCTTGTACCGGCTTTCCGACTTTTGAGTAAATTCCACTTCAATCGCCCTGGGCCGCGCCGCGGAGAGCCAGAGGTCGGAAATCGCGCGCTCCGGCGCCGGGCTCCGGCCGCCGCGTCTATTTGGCTTATAACGCTCGCGCTCCGTCCGCACCCTCAGACCGTGTATCTCCTGTAAAACCAGCCCGACCGCGGCGACGGTTAGTTCGTGGTCCAGAAAATCCTCGGAGACGGAATCCCTCAAGACCTCCAAGTTCGACAAGCCGGCGAGCCCGAGCTTCTTGTGCCCCGCCTCCGCCAGCGTGAAAACTTTCCGGTGATTAACGTAAAAATGTTCATGAATGAGCCCCCGCCGGACCAACTTGGTAAGCCTCTGTGTAAACCACCTGCCGTAATCCCGGCGGTGCGTTTCGTTGAAAAATCGCTCGACCCGGTCCCTAACATCGCCGGTTGTCTCCACGGCCAGGCCGTAAAGCTGGCCCAGGCCCAGGACTCCCCACTTCTCCAATCCGGCCATCGCCTGCAACTCCCTTTGAGTCAGTTCCCACTCCTTTCCCTTCAGTTGAATTCTCATAATTAAGAACCAGAACCCTTCAAAATAAATCTCCAACCCAAGGTATCCTTACCCTCATTTCGTAAAAAAATACTCTTTAACTCTCTGCTCTCCTGCAAATATTGCTTCCAGGTTTTTGCTGCCATTGCCCTCTGTCCACCCGACCCCGGTCCCATCCCACACCACTCATTATTAAGTCGTTGTGGGAGCGGGGTCGGGCGGCGAAATCGGCGAAGCCGATTGAGAAGAGGGCGCATTTGGGCAGCAAAAACCTGGATATTTCTATGCGCCGCTTTGCCGCAGAGCCCACAGACGCGCCTGCGGACATGTCCGTGGGTTTGTCCGTGGGCCGGCCGGCTGTTCAGGGGCCTCATTAGTCCGCCGACTCCGCGCCCTGAGGCTTGCAATAGGCCTCTACAGCCTCGGAAACAATGCGCTCAAGCGAGACATATTCCCCCAAATGCCGCATCCTTTTTCCCGCCATCGAGTGCGCCGCGTGCGCGTCGGCGGCCGGCAAATCAATTACCAAGCGGATGGTCTTGCCCGGCCGTCCGCGCGTCTCCTTGGAGTTATTTTCCGTCGCTTCTTGAGCGTCCATATTGACCTCCACGATTTATTTCCGCGATGCTCCGCGGTTATTTCCGCCTTCCAGAGCCGTCATTTACGAACTCCGCGCCGGCTTTTTCCTCGTTCTCTCCCGGACTTTTAAGCGCCGGCGCTCGCCTTCTCGCAGCTTACTACCGGCCGCTTTCCCGCTTTTAATGCTTCGCGTCTTGCGATTGGGCCGTGGCAGGTGGGGATTTAATGCTTCCCGCGTTTTGCCTGACTGGCTACCAGGCTGCCCGGCCCTCTACCTATTTATCCCCGCGAGCAGCCTGTTTTGGACGCGACTTTTTCAATTCGTCGGTCCATCGCGCTCGTCGGGCGCGGCGCATTTTCTTGTTATTTTTCGCCTGCGCTACCATGAGGGGTTTCGCACGCCGTTTTCGCCGATCCATCAGTATCTCCACGGGGTCGCTCGTGCCCTCCCCCGGCCAGGACGCCTTGAAGGCCGCGACGGCCGTTTCCTCCGATGCGGACTCATCGCGCTCAACGGCGGACATGAGCGCATCCAGGCTGACGAAGAGCTTGCGCTCGTTGCCGCAGTCCCGGAGCCTGTTGGCCATCACGTCCCTGAGAGTCCGGTTCAGATGCTGGCCGTGCGTCTTGCCGCGCATTGTCCGGACAAAGGCCTCGCTCACGGCGTCCTGCGCTTCTTCCCGCGAGCCCAACCTCCTTTCCGCCCGGTTGAGGAGGCGGTCATGGGATCTCCTGAACAAGGCGTCGATGCGCCGGCGGCGCCACGCCTCCGTGTTGGCCGCGCTGCGCACCAGCACCCGGAGATATCGCGGGGCGTAATTCTCCCAGTGGTTTAATCCACGGGATTCCCGTTCGCTCTTTTCCTTCGCGAGCTTGGCCAGGAGATCGTCAACGATGCGCTGACGCAGTTCCTCGGGCGATCCTTGGATCAGACGGCGGGCCGCGCGTTCAACCAGCGCGGCGTCTTCGGCGGGGTGATTAACGGCGGGTACGACGTTGTTTACCGGGGCCATGAAGGCACCATCCCTTCACCAGCCGCCGGTGTTCGGTGGGCTAAGCGATTTTAGTTTTTAGACCGCGGGACAAAATCCCGCGTGCCCTGCCGCTATCGCGCTCGTCGCTCCGGCTTCGGGCGGTCTTTAACCGCGGAAACCGGGCTGGACCTTAACAAAGGTCCCTTTTCCCTATTCCAGGGGCCGGGCGCGGGGGTCAACCCGCGCGGGCCGAACAGCGCAATATTCCGGCAAATCGTCCAACGAAAAACGGGTCTAAAACCGGCTGAACCGCCGGCCGCCTTCAACGCGCCGCGCGTTGACCGGCCGACCGGCATGGAAAGAGAGCTCCTTGAGCTCTCCCCAATCAAGTTTAACGCACAATGCCATCAAGGCCTGCCAGTGCTCGTCAAAGGGAGGCTCCTGCGCCCCCATATCCTTGGCCGGACCAAACATCAGGCTCGTTTGGATATCCCGGCAGGAGACGATGCAGCCGTCCCCCACCCGGACGCCGTACATGGTGCAGTAAGGAAAGTCCCGGTGAACCAATTTCAGCAGGGCTTTCCAGCCGCGACTGGGTAGAGATGAAATAGAGGCGTCTTCCAGCCGCGGCGTCGTGCGGATGTCCACGCTACAGGGCAGAGTTCCCATATTTTCCCTCCTGCTCCCGTCTTTTCACGCCTTTCGGCCATGAAAAAACGGGAAACGATTTGACTCGTTTCCCGTGGTCGCACCCGGTTACGGCCGGGTCGTGGATTCCCTGGGGCCTTTTCCCCAAGCTACACAGGTCCAACTCCTGCCAGTTGCTGACAGGATAACCCCGGTTTGAGGGACCCTCAAGTGCCGAAGGGCCTATATTGAGCTACAACTGAAGGCCTATTTGGAATAACGCAATCCTGATGTTCCACGGTCTCAGTGAGCCTCAAATCAAAAATATGGACTGCCGCCTCACCGAGAGTTCGGGGTGTCCAGCCTGGATCATGACGCGGCGCTCCTCAAGTCCCAGGCAAGAGCTTTTTTTTTAGCCAGTCCAGCTCCACCTTCAGCCGCCCGATCTGCTCGTAGAGCCGCGCCTGCTCCGCCTCGCGATCCCCGGCGCCCTTTAAGCTGCCGTTAAGAAACAACTGCGGCAAGCCTTCCGCGGCCCGTCGCTTCCATTGCCCCGCTTGATGCGGGTGGACCTCATAATGCGAGGCCACCTCGTTGATGGTCTGATCTTCCCTCAGCGCCGCCAAGGCCACGCGTGCCTTGAACTCGGCGCTGTGCTTCCTGCGCTTGCCCTGCATCTTTTTGATCCCCATATGCTTATCCACTTGACGCCACCAAATTCGCGGGAAGTGGCTTGTGAGGCTTCAATCGGGACGATAAAATCAAGAGACTGGGGAAAGAATGCCCCCGATGGTTCCCGGGAAAATGGAGTAACCCTGGGACGTGAGTTTC
>DATLUA010000072.1:0-39104 GCA_035533295.1 Elusimicrobiota bacterium
CCCGACTCCTCGCAGCAGTGCAGGCAGCGGCCGCGGCAGCGGTTGGTGATCTGCCAGGCAAGAAAGAGGGGGGCGCGGTAATCCTGCGCCGCGGCCCCCCTCCCCTGCGTCATGTGAACCGAATGTAAGGCTGCGCCATCACCCGCTCGGACACTTCCTCCAAGGAGGGAGTCTCCCAAGCGAGCTTCTCGGCCTTCGCCTTTGCTTCGGACACGTTCTGTTGGTCGTTCATTATGTCTCCTTAACTGCCGGTCAGACCATTAAGGACCGGCAAATCGTGCGGCAACGCGACCCACTCGTTAGCCCGCGAAACTTCTTCGCCATCGCGCAACACTTTCTCCAGCCGCCGGCGAATAAGAGGATGAAGCCAGGCGCTGCGGTAAGCCTGCCAAGCCCCCATCAAAGACGCGGCCTTGAGGTCCGCGCAAAAATACGGCGAAGCCGCGGCCATTTTGACCCGGCCGTCGGGAATAATCAAGAGCGCCGCCGGAGGCGCCTGCAAAAGCTCGTCGGCTTGCTCCGCCAGCGAAAAAGGCCGAAAGCACAGTTCAAGGCGGCCGGAAAGCTCTTTTTCCTTGCGCTCCAAAAGCCGGTAATAGTCCGCGTAGGCTTCCTCAGTCAGTTCCAGCCGCTCCCAGAGCTTGGCCGCGGTGCCCACGCGCATCAAGCGGCCGGTATTAAAGCGGAAAGCCCCCAGCTCCAGCGCCAAATCGATGACGGCCGCGGCCTCATGGATGTTGAGCCGCGTGGGCGCGAAAGTGATTTCAAGCGGCAGGTCAAAGCGCCGCGCCAAGCGGCAGGCCGACAAAGCGGCGTCCAGTTTTCCTCCGGGGCGCATTTTGCCATAAGTCCCCTGAGTCGCGCCGTCGAGGCTGATTTGAATCGAGCGGATGGGCAGTTCCGAAAGCGCGCGGGCCAGCTCTTCGCCGAACTTTTGGCCGTTGGTCTCTATTTTTAGAAATACCCCGCCGCGGCCCAAAGTCTGCGCGGTTTCCAGAAAGTGCGGGACGATGGTCGGCTCGCCGCCGACCAGCATGACGTAAGGGACGCCCGCTTCAACGATTTGCCCGGCCAAGCGCAGGGACTCTTCCCGGGAGAGTTCGCCCGGCAACGCCTTGCCCGGAGCCGATTCGGTGCAGCAGTGCAGGCAGGCCAAGTTGCAGTCGCGGGTCATCTGCCAGGTCACCATCGCCGGCGCGCTCAGCTGCTCCAAGCTCACGGCGCCAGCACCGCCAGAGTGAAAACCAAGGTCGCGGCGAGATAGCAGAGCACCACGTATTTGATCGCGGGAATGAAATTCCGCGGCGAATCCCAAGTCTTGAGCGCGTGCTTGACGCTCAGGATTAAAAGCGGGAAGCCCGCCAGGGCCGCCAGAGGCGTCCAGCGCGGGAAAATGCCGGCCCACGCGCCCACGCACGGCGTCAAAAGTCCCAAGGCCGCGAAGCCGGCGTACAAGAACACGCCGTTGCGCCGTCCCAAGCGCACGACCAAGTTGCGCTTGCCGACGAGACGGTCCTGATAGAAATCGGGAATCTCGTTGACCACGGCCAAGCCCGTGATGAGAAATCCCGGCACCAAGGACGCCGCGAGCGCGGGCCATGAGAAACGGTGAGTGTAGAGTTCCAGGCTGCCCAGCGTCATCCACGGCCCGTAGGACAGGCCGATAGCGGTTTCGCCCAGGCCGCGATAGACCCAGCGAATCGGCGGGCCGACGTAGAATATCGCGGCCAAGCCCCCCAGAAGCGTGTAGACCGCGATGGGCCAGCCGCCTTTCCAGGCCAGGTAAAAGCCGATTGTGGCCGCCACGGCGAACGCGCCCACGCCCAGCCAGAACATCCACTCGGGGATATACTCGTCGTCGCTGGGATTGAACACCCGGTCGGTGCCCATGCGCGCGTCGAAATACTCGTTGAAGGACTCGACGCCCACGACCGAAAGGAAGATGCCCAGAAACCCCAGCCAGAAAATCCCAGCGTTGAACTGGCGCTCGACGCCGTAGGCCCAGGCCGCGCCCAGCAAATAGGGCAGAAGCCCGGCGTAGAGAAAGAAGCGGTAGCGCACCAGGGACGCCAGCTTGGACGGCAGCGAGGCTTCGGCCGGCGCGTGGGGCGCCGCAGTCCGGGTCAAACCTCGATCCATGTGTGCAGCGTGGAGATGATTTTGGGATCGCGCTCCAAGTCCTCCACGAAGCGCGCCACCTTGGGGCTCTTCCAGGCGTTTTGGAAGTTCGCCCAGACCTGCGTCAGGCTGTCCTTCTTCAAATCGCCGCAGATAAAGGGCATGGCGTTGATAAGCTTGACCTTGCCGTTGGGCAGGATGATGAAGAGCGCGGCGGGGCTGGTGATGCGGTACTTCAACTCCTCGACGATGCCCATCTCGTGGAAGTAGACGCGCATGCGGCCCTTGTATTCCTCGGTCTTCGCGCGCAAGGTCTCGAAGAACTGCGGGTACTGGCTCTCGTCCGGGCCGGTCATGTTCCAGCTCTTGACCGCGTTGCCCGTGTACATGATGCGTCCGGTGTAGAAGCTATACGCTCCTTCCTTGTGCGCCAAATCCACGATGTCGCCGACCTCTTGAATGCTGAATTTGGCCGGGACGTAGTTGATTTCGATGGGCACGCCGGCCTCGCGCAGATTGCGGATGCCCGAGAGCGCGCTTTCCAGTCGTCCGCGCACGCGCATCTTGTTGAACGTCGCGGGGCTGGCCCCGTCCACGCTCACCTGCACGGCCTTGACGCCCAGGTCCCTCAAGCGCCGCGCGTTTTCCGGCGTCATGAAGTGGCCGTTGGTCTCTATCTTCAATCCCACGCCCGAGCCGGCCAGGTATTCGGCCATTTCGAAGAAATGGGGATGAACCATGGGCTCGCCGCCGGAGAAGGAGACGTAAGGCACCTCGCGCTGCTTGATCTGGTCCAAGACCGAGAAGACCTGCTCCTTGGTGAGTTCATCCTTGAAGGCCTTGCCGGGGCCCGATTCCTCGATGCAATGCAGGCAGGCCAGGTTGCACTCGTTGGTGATCTGCCAGGCGACGTAGAGCGGCGCTTGGAGATCGGAGGCGGCGGCGTCCTCGGGCTTGACCAAAGTCTCGGGCATGGCTATTCGGCGACCAGGCCTTTTTCTTTAAGCTGGGCTAGGAAACCTTCCGCTTCCTGCGCCATCTTGCCGGTCTTGTCGTCGTACTTGGCCTTTAAGCGCTCGGCCAAGGTCGCGGTGTCGGCGCCGGCCAAAATCTCCCGGACCACGGCGGCCCCGGTCGGGCTCAAGGTGTAGACCTTCTCCGAGCGCGTCTCGAACAAGACGGCCCCGAATTTTTCCTCGCGGAACTTCACAAACGGCGCAAGCTTCATGACTCCCTCCCGGTGCGCGGCCAGGCACGCCACGGCGTCCCCGGCGTCGCGCTTGACGATTTCTTCCATCTCGGACTCGACGACGGCCCGGCGGTCGCGCGGCTGCGGCGCGTCCGCGTCCCGCGGCCCGCCCTCTTCCACCCTAAATTCGCCTTTGCGCCATGAGCGGCGGACCAAGGATTCGTAGCCCACGCTAGAACTCCCTCTTGGCCATGACTTCGACGAAGCCGGCCATGTCCTCGGCCTCGGCCTTCAAGGGCAGCTGCCGGACCATGGCCAGCATGGAACGCACCAGCTCCCGCCCCACCTCGCGCGCGCCTTCCAAGAAACCCGCGGACTCCAGGAACGCGCGCAACGCCTGCGCGCCGCCGGCATCCTTGGCCGAGGATTTCCACAAATCCACGAAACGATCCCGCGTTTTTATATCTTGAACCGCCAAAACGCCCGGCAGCGTCAGCCGTCCCAGCATGAAATCCTTGGCCGGGTCCTTGCCGGAGACGTCCTCCGTCAAAGTGTAGTCGTGGATGTCGTCCACGATTTGCAGCAAAATGCCCGCGGCGCAGGCCAGGCGCGGCGGATCGGCTTTCTCGTGCGGATGCGGCGAGAGCTCGGACAAGACGTTGCCGCACCACTCGAAGAGCGCGCCCGTCTTGCGCGCGGCCACGCCCATGTAGCCTTCCATGGTTACCGCGGCGTTGCCGCGCAGAAATTCCTCCTGCAATTCCCCCACCGTCATCTCGCGCACGGTCGTCACCAAGTGGCGCACCGCGGACGGAGATACCTCGATGGCTTCTTCCAGCCCCTGCGAAAAGGCCAAGTCGCCCAGAAGCAGACCCGTCGTGGTCCCGAAAATTTTGTTGGGCGTGGGATAACCCCGGCGCATCTCGGCTTCGTCCACGCAGTCGTCATGCAGCAAGGAGGCGGTGTGCACCCATTCCATGGCCCGGGCCGCGGCTTGGGTTTTTTCCTGGTCCGCGCCCAGGGCCGCGCCCAGAAGCAGGCAAAAGCGCGCGCGCAGCATTTTGCCGGGGCGGCCGATGACGTCTGAGAGTTCCCGGCCCACCCGTCCGGAAATGCGCCGCGCCCGATTCTCCAGGCCCAGGCGGACCTTTTCCAGGGAGTCTTCGAGCTTTAAAAGCGTCGGCATGAACGGAGGAGATTATATCAAATCACCGGAGCCGGCGACGGCCCGGCTCAGCTCACCGTTTGGCGATGAGACCCAACTCCCGGCCGACTTGGCCGAATTTTTCCAGCGCGACATCGAGATTCTTGCGGCTGTGCCCCGAGCTCACGATGGTGCGCAGGCGCTCCTTGCCTCGGGCGACGATGGGATAGCAAATCGCCAGCGCGAACACGCCTTCCTCGAAAAGCCGCTGCGAGAAGCGCCGGGCCTTGGCGGTGTCGCCCACCATCACCGGCGTAATCGGCGTCTCGCTGGCGCCGGTGTCGAAACCAAGATTTTTCAGCCCGTCTTTGAAGTAGCGGGTATTGTCCCAGAGTTTTTCGATGCGCTGCGGCTCGTTCATGAGCACGTCCAGCGCGGCCAGGCAGGTCGCGGCTACGGAGGGCGGGTGCGAGCTGGAAAATAAAAACGGCCGGCCGGTTGAAATCAGGTAGTCGCGCAGCGACTGAGAGCCCGCCACGTAACCGCCCAAGGACGCGATAGCTTTGGATAAGGTGCCGATTTGGATTTGCACGCGGTCGGTGAGTCCAAAGTGGCTGGGCGTGCCGCGGCCGTTTTTGCCCAGCACGCCCGAGGCGTGCGCGTCGTCGACCATGACAAAGGCCTCGTGGCGCTCGGCCAGCTCGACAATCTCGGGCAGCGGCGCGATGTCCCCGTCCATGCTAAAGACTCCGTCGGTCGCGATCATGCGCCGGCGCGCGGCGCGGGATTCGGGAGACTCCAGGATGGCCTTCAAGGCCTTCATGTCCTTGTGCGGGTAAATTTTGCGCGCCGCCTTGGCCAGGCGCGCGCCATCAATGATGGAGGCGTGGTTTAATTCATCGGAAATCAGCAGATCTTTTTCGTCGCTCATGAGGCTTTGGCAGCAGGCGACGTTGACGGTGAAGCCGGATTGGAACACCAAAGCCGCGGGCGTGCCTTTGAACTCGGCCAGCCGCCGCTCCAACTCCTGGTGGATGCCCATGGTGCCGATGATGGGACGAACCGCCGCGGTGCCCACGCCGTAGGACTCGATGGCCTTCGTGGCGGCCTTCTTGAGCCTGGGGTCGTCGGCCAAATCGAGATAGTTGTTCGAGGTGAGGTTCACCACTTCCTTGCCGTCGATGATGGAGACGGGCTTTTGCGCGGTCTCCAGCACGCGCAGGCTGACGAAGCGTCCCTCGGACTTTAGCTTGGCGATTTCATCGTCTAAAAAGCCCATTAGTCCAGCCGTTGTGGTCGCCGCCATAGTCGCGTCCTCCTAAAAATTAGTCGGCCGTCAGGGAACCAGCACGACCTTGCCGCACTTCTTGTCCGCCGCCGCCATTTCGGCGAAGCCCTTGGCGAAATCCTGCATGGGATAAACGTGGGTGATAATCGCGCCCGCGTCCACCGCGCCCGAGCGCAAAAGCGCCTCGGTCATGCGCCACGTGGCGAAGACCTCGCGGCCCACGATGCCGTGAATGCGCAAACCCTTAAAAATCACGTCCGAGGCCCAGTCAATCTCTATTTTTTTAGACGGCAGGCCAAACGCCGTCATGCGGCCGCCGGGGCGCGCGGCCTTTAATCCCATCAAAATCGCCTGCGGCGCGCCGGACATCTCGACCACGACGTCGAACCCGCCGGGGCATCCGCCGGCCTTGAGCGCGGCGTCCAACGGATTGGCGCTGGCCGGATCAACGACGGCCTTGGCGCCCATTTTGCGGGCCAGTTCCGCGCGGAAAGGGGAACCCTCAACCGCGATCACGGTCCGGGCGCCCGAGGCCCGCGCCACGGCCACGGCGAAGAGCCCTTGCGGGCCCGCGCCCAGCACCAGAACAGTGCGGCCCGCGACGGGCTCGACCAAGACCGAGTAGACGGCGTTTCCCATGGGCTCCATGATGGAGCCCCAATCCTTGAGGCTTTCGTCCTTGTGCTTCCAGGCGCAGCGCGCGGGAATGACCGCGTGCCGCGCGAAGCCCCCCGGCGCGTCGATCCCCATGATTTTCATCTCGCGGCACACGTGGCTCTGGCCGCCCACGCACTGCTCGCACCGGCCGCAGTAGATGTGCGACTCGACCGAGACAAAGTCCCCCTTCTTAAAATCCCCCGCCGCGGCGCCGGCGCTCTCGACCGTTCCGCAAAATTCATGGCCGAAGACCAGCGGCAGCTTCAAGCGCTCCGGCGCCCAAGAGGTCCAGCCGTAAATGGGCATGTCCGATCCGCAGATGGAGGCGCGGTGAACCTTGATGAGCAGATCGTCCGGGCCCGGCGCGGGCGCGGGCGCTTCGCGGAATTCCGCGCCGGGCTTGGGTGACGCCTTGACCAGCGCCTTTTCAATCACCCAAAATCCCTCTTAAAGCGAAGAACAGATTCTCCTTTCTCTCGCGGATGCGGCGGGAATAATAAGGAAGCCAATGCGTCCCGTAGGGCACGTAAATTCGGACGGCATGGCCTTCCCGCTGGAGTTCGCGCCAGCGCTTGGGCCGCACGCCGTAAAGCATCTGGACTTCGTAGCCGGTCTTGGAAAGTCCGGCCGCTCGCGCCGCCGCGCCCGCGCGGGAAAGCCGCTCGTCATCATGCGTGCCGAACGCGGGAAGGGGCGCCGCCATGAGCAGGGCCGCGAGCCGGTCGTAATTATCGTCCACCTCGGATTTTTTCTGGAACGCGGCCTCGGCCGGCTCCTTGTAGGCGCCCTTGACCAGACGCACGCGGGCCTTCAAGCGCACCAGTTTCTCCACGTCTTTTTCGCTGCGCCGCAAAGCCGACTGGATGACCACGCCCACGTTGGCGTAAGGTTCGGGAAAAAGCGAATAGAACAAGTCCAGCGTCTTTTGCGTGCAGGCCGAACTCTCCATGTCGATGCGCGCGAAGTTGCCCAGCTTCTGCGCCTCCTCAAGAACCCGGGCTAGGTTGTCGCGCGCCAGGGACTCGTCCAAGTTCAGCCCGAACTGGGTCAGCTTCAGGGAAATATTGCAGTCCGCCTCGGCCTCGGCGATTTTGCGCAGGGCCGTGATGTATTCGCGGCAGGCCTTCTCGGCCTCGTCCCGGGTCTTGGTTTCCTCGCCCAGGTTGTCCAGCGTGGCCTTCAAGCCCTCGGCGTTTAGGGCGCGCACGGCCTCGACCGCCTCGTCGATGGTGTCGCCCGCCACGAAGCGGCGGGCGAGGAAGGTGAGCGCTCTCATGGCGACGATTGGAATCTAACATTTTTACCCGCCAACCGGCCAACGAGGCCATTTGATAAAATCGAACCCGATGAAGTTTCCGAAAGGCTGGCCCGCGCGGTTTTTCAGGCCCGAGATATTCTCGCCCGGCTCTTTGGCGGCGGCGAACCTGGCCCGCGCCGAGGCCGCCTTCGCCGCGAAAGTCCTGGACTTGAAGAGGGGCTCGCGCCTCTTGGACGTCTGCTGCGGAACCGGGCGGCACAGCTTCGCTTTGGCGCGGCGCGGCGTTTTGGTCACCGGCGCCGATGCGACCGCGGCCTACTTGGCCCAGGCTCGGCGACGCGCGCGCGGCTTGGGCAATCCAATTTTCACCAAGGCCGACATGCGCCGCCTGCCCTGGCGCGGGGAGTTCGACGCGGCCGTCAACCTCTGGACCAGCTTCGGTTATTTCGAGCGCCCCAGCGAAGACCTGCTGGCTCTGCGCCAAATCGCGCGCGCCCTAAAACCCCGCGGCCGCTTCCTTATGGATGTGGTCAACGGCGCGTGGCTCAAACGCCACGGCCTGGCGCGGAACTGGCGGAGAGAGCCAGGCGGGACGCTCGTTTTGGAAGAAGCCGTCTTCCGCCAAGGGCGCGACCCGGCCCACGTCAACACGTGGACGGTGCTGCGTCCGGGCCAAAAGCCCGCGCGCGCTTCTTTTTTCGTGCGGCACTACGATGCCGCGCGGATGGAAGCCCTCCTGCGCCGGGCCGGACTGCGACCCCTGCGCCGCTGGGGCGGCTTTGGCGGCCGCCCCTACTCCAAAGATTCCACGCGGCTCATCGTTTTGGCGGAAAAGGCGGGCGCGGAGGCATAACGCTCGTCGGCGCCGCGAGCCGGGAGGCGCCGGGCCGCCTCAAGGAAATGATGTCGCGGCCCTGCGCCACTTGTCCCTGAAAACGCGGCGATTGGCCGCCATGCGCTCGCGGTGTTTGGCTGCGGACGCAAAAGAGCGGTGCCAATGATGAAAAACGAAGGCATCTTGGGCGACGGCGAGTTCATAGCCCGCCCGCCGGAGACGCAGGCAATAATCATAATCCTCGTAGCCTCCTTCCTCGAAACGGAGATCGAGCAGGCCCACCCGGCGGACGGCGGCGCGTTTTAAGAGCAGGCAGCAGCCCGTCAGCCAAGCCGCACGGAAGGTTTTGCCGCCGTTGGCCAACGCCAGGGCGGCGGCCGCCCAATTCAAATTCATGGGCCGCCGCCCGCCGTCGCCGTTGACGACGGGGCCGACGGCCGCGATCCTGGGCGAGCGCTCCGCGCACGCGATGAGCAGGTCCAGCCATCCCCGCGTGACGACGGCGTCGTTGTTGAGCCAGACCAGATACTTCCCCTTTGCCGACGCCATGCCCTGGTTCACCGCGCGGGCGAACCCGAGGTTTTTGCGGTTGGAGATGATTCGGGCGCCGGCGCTCTCGCGCAGTGTGGACAAAAAGGCCGCGGTGCCGTCGGTCGAGCCGTTGTCCACGAGGATCAGCTCGAAGGGCGCGCGCGTCCAGCGCAGGACGCTCCGCACGCATTGCCGGGTGTAGCGGACTTGATTCCAGCAGGGGATGATGATGCTGGCGCGCTTCTTATTCCTTTCAGGCTCGCTGCGCGTTTTTGGTTTCGCCATGCTCTTGCTTCCGAACTTCGCGGATTGGTGCCCGGCAGCCACAATTCTACTCAAAACACGCGCGCTCGTGGTTTGATAAAATCACGTCTTGATGGAATTCCCCCCAATCCCGCCCTCTTCCTCATCGGGCCGCCGCTTGGCCGCGGGCTCCGTCATTTTAACGGTCGTGTTCCTCGCCGCCGTCGTCGCGGGGTACCCGCTCCTGCGCCGCTTCATCCCGGTGCAGACCGTCCCCATCCGCGCGCTCTGGCAAAACCGCGAGCGCTGGCTGGGCGCGCGGGTGCGCTGCACCGGCGAACTCAAAATATTTTTGCCGCGCACGCCGGAGCGCTATTTCGTCCTGGACGAAGACAGCTACCGCCTGCAGATTCTGGGCGTTCCACGGCAGGAACTCGAGCCCCTGGTCGGCCGGAAAGTGTCCGTTTCGGGCCGCTTCGAGTTCAAGCAGGGCCTGGGCGTTTATCTGCTGGCCGGCAGCATCCGGCCCGAGGGCGGCGGCTAGCAGGACCGCCGCAAAACAAAAAGGCTCATTTTCTACCGGACGCCGAAGCATTTTCTTTATGGCGTCCAGTACCGCTCGGCTCCGCCAAGGAAGCGGTATAATCTTGGGCATCCGATGAAGGCTATCCTTTATAATGACCCCTCGGGGCCCGCGCTGCAAGACGTTCCCATGCCCACGCCCGCGGCGGGCGGCGCGCTCATCCAAGTCGAAGCCTGCGGGCTCTGCGGCACCGATTTGCTCAAGCTCCGGGAAAATAAAACCGGCGCGGTGCTGGGCCACGAGGTGGTCGGCCGCGTGCGGGAATTGGGCGGCGGCGACGGCCAATCGCGCGGCGGCGCGGCCCTGCGCGGCAACGCATCTCCCGATGCCGCTCAGGACTGCTCGCTGCCGCTCGCGGCCGTGCGCGTGGGCGACCGCGTCATCCTGGGCCACCACGTCCCCTGCGGCCGCTGCCACTACTGCCTGCGGGACAGCCCGTCGATGTGCGCGCAATTCAAGGCCACCAACGTCAGCCCCGGCGGCTTCGCGCAATTTTTAAGCGTTTCTCCGCTGCACCTGGCCCGCACGGTCTTCAAAATTCCGGACGATTTGCCCGCCGCCTCCGCCTGCCACATCGAGCCCCTGGCCTGCTGCGTCAGGAACGCGCGCCGCTTGGGCTTAAAAGCGGGCGACCGCGCGGCCGTGGTGGGACTTGGCTCCATCGGCCTTTTGACCGCGCAGCTGCTGCGCCTCTCCGGCGCCGAAATTCTCGGCCTGGATTTGGATGCCGAGCGCGTCAAAGCCGCGGCGCCCTGGGCCGAAGGATTTTCAAGCGCCGAAGATTTGCGCCAAAAGGCTTTGGCCTTGACCGACGGCCGCGGTTTGGACGCGGTTGTCATCACGGCCGGGCCCGCGGCGCTCGCGACTCAAAGCCTTTCCTGGCTGCGCCACGGCGGCACGCTCAATATTTTCGCGGCGCCCCACCCGTCGCCCGCGCCCGTCGATTTCGCGGACCTTTATCACCGCGAGCTGCGCGTGTTCTCCAGCTATTCCGCGGCGCCCGAGGATTTGCGCCGCGCCTTGGAGCTCATCGTTTCGGGCGCCGTGGCGCTGGACGCCCTCGCGGCCAAGCCCTATCCCTTGGAAAGTTTCGCTCAGGCCGTGGACGACGCCTTGAACCGCCGCGTGATGAAGGCGCTTCTGGTGCCATGAGCGCGACCATGAAGGCCGTCCATTTCTACGCGCCCAATGACGTCCGCCTCGTCGAAGTTCCCGTGCCGGAGCCGGGGCCGGGAGAAGCCTTGCTGAAAATCGAGGCGGCGCTGACCTGCGGGACGGACTTCAAGGCTTTTCGCCGCGGGCACGCCGTCATGCTGCCCCGCCCGCCGTGCCCGTTCGGCCACGAGATGGCGGGCGTCATCGCCAAGGTCGGACGCGGCGCGGAGAAGCTCTTTTCGGAAGGCGCGCGCGTGACGGTGGGCGATTCCGCCCCCTGCGAAACCTGCTTTTTTTGCCGCCACGGCCAAAGCCCGCTCTGCGACAACTTGAAAATTCTCTGCGGCGCGTACGCCCAATACCTCCTGGTCCCGGCCGGGGTTCTCAAGCACAAGACGGCGGCCATTCCCGAGAACCTTGATTTTTCCGCCGCGGCCTTGGCCGAACCCCTGGCCTGCGCGGTCCACGCGGTCCAAGCGCTGGGCGTCTCGCGCGGAGAAACCGCCGCCGTGGTCGGCGCGGGGCCCATGTCGCTCATGCTCATCCAGGTCTTGAAGGCCGCGGGCGCGCGGGTTCTGGTTTTGGGCCGAAGCCCGGAAAACCTCGCGCGCGCCCAAGCCGCCGGCGCGGACCAAACCTTTAGCGCGCATTCCCAAAACAGCGTTATGGACGCGCGGCAAGCCGCGGATGGGCGCGGGGCCGACGCGGTCTTCGAAGCGGCGGGCTCGCCCGAAGCCTGGCAAAGCGCCTTCGCCCTGGCCCGCAAGGGCGGGCGGGTCTGTTTTTTCGGCGGCTGCGCCCCTAACACGCAGGTGCCCTTGGACGCCCACCGCGCGCATTACGAGCAATTGCGCCTGGAAGGCGTCTTTCATCACGCGCCCGAGCATTTTCATGCGGCCGCCGCTCTCTTGTGCCAAGGAAAAATCAAGACGGAACTGCTCATCTCCGGACGCGTCGCCTTGAGCGAACTGCCGAAATTCTTCCAAGACAACGCGGAGCGCTCCATCCCCAAAACGGCGGTCATCCCATGAGCGCCGCGCTCGACCGGCAAATGATGCGTCGCGCGCTGGCGCTGGCCCGACGAGGCGGAGAGGCCGTGTTCCCCAATCCCATGGTCGGCTGCGTGCTGGCAAAAAACGGGCGCGTCATCGCGGAAGGCTGGCACGAAACATTCGGCGGGCCGCACGCCGAGGCCATCGCGCTTAAAAAAGCCGGGCCGCGCGCTCAAGGCGCCACGGCCTACGTCACGCTGGAGCCCTGCATGGCGCATCCGGGCAAGAAAAACCCCTCCTGCGCCGAGGCGCTGGCCGCCGCGAAAGTTTCCCGCGTGGTCGCGGCCGTTTTGGATCCCAACCCCGCCGTGTCGGGCCGAGGCCTTGCGCTGCTGCGGCGGGCTAAAATCGCCGCGAATCTGGGCCCGCATGCCGCCCAGGCGCGGGCGCTGAGCCCTCACTTTTTCTCACGCATGAAGCGGCGGCGTCCCTACGTCGTCCTGAAGATGGCCCTGAGCCTGGACGGCCGAGCCTACGCGCCGGGCGGGGCGTCCCGCTGGATTACCGCGGCGCCCGCGCGCCGGCTGGTCCACGCCCTGCGCGCGCAGAACCAGGCCGTGATGGTGGGCATCGGCACGGCCTTGGCGGACAATCCGGCGCTCACCTGCCACGGCGCGGGCAAAAACCCGGTGCGCGTCGTGCTCGACAGCCGCCTGCGCCTGCCCAGGGACTCCCGGCTGACGGACGGCTCGGCGCCGACCTTTATTTTCACGGCCGCTAAATCCAAGCGGACAATCCCCGGCGCCGACATCATCCGCGTTCCCGCGGCCAAGGGCGGACTCAATCTGCGCGCGGTCTTAAAGGAGCTTTGCCGGCGGGGCATCAGCACGCTTCTGGTCGAGGGCGGCCCCACGCTCCACGCCGCCTTCCTGGCCCAAGGATTGGCCGACGAGGCCCGCGTGTTCATCGCGCCCAAGCTCATCTCGGGAAGCAAAAATCCCAATACCGCGCCGAAAATTTTATCGCCGCGCCCGCAAAAAATAGGCCCGGATTTTCTTTTCGCGGGGAAATTATCATGTTCACGGGCATAATCCAGGATGTCGGACGCGTGGCCGCGAAATCCGCCAAGCGGCTGGCCGTCCGCGCCGCGCTCGGGCGGCGCGCGCCGGGCGAAAGCGTCTCGGTCAACGGCGCGTGCCTGACCGTGGTCCGTTCGCGCGGGAAAATCCTGGAATTCGACGTGAGCCCGGAGACTTGGCGGCGCACGGCCTTGGGAGAACTGCGGCTCGGCGGCTCGGTCAACCTCGAGCCCGCGCTCAAGGCCGGAGACTCCCTGGGCGGGCATTTCGTCACGGGCCACGTGGACGCCGCCGCCAAAATCCTGGCGCTGGACAAGCTCCGGGGCGGCTTCGCGCTCCTGCGCGTGGAAATCCCCGAGGCCCTCTCGGGCCTCGTCGCCGAGAAAGGATCCGTCGCCGTCGACGGCATCAGCCTGACCGTCTCCAAGGCCGCGGCGAAATTCTTCGAGGTGGCGCTCATCCCGCACACGCTGGCGAGCACTAACCTCGCCGGCCTGTGCGTGGGCCGGCGCGTGAACCTCGAGGCCGATGTCCTGGCGCGCTATCTCGCCGCCTTTTTGCGCGCTAAAAAATAGCCGATTTGCCTTGCGCGAAACGAGCTTTATGGCTATACTAACGCCGATTCGTAAAACCCAAATCAAGGAGAAACACATGAGAAAAATAGCGACGCTGGCCGCGGGCGCGATGCTTTTCGCGGCCGTCGCCTTCGCCGGAACGCAGAACGACGCCGGCTGCGGCGTGGGAAGCCTCATCTTCAAGAACAACGACATGGTTTCGCAAGTATTGGCTGGAACCACCAACCAATATTTAAGTCAAAGCCTTAGCATCACAACCGGCGTAGCTGGTTGCACCGCAGCTCAAAATCGCACCGCTTCAATTGAGCGGGCGCAGAAGAATTTCGTGGCCGCCAACTACCGGAACCTTTCCCGAGACATGGCGCAGGGCCAGGGCGAATATCTGAATTCGCTGGCCGACCTGCTGGGATGCTCTCCCAGTTCGGCGCCTTCTTTCGGCAAGATGACTCAGAAGAACTACAGCCATATCTTCCCGGGGAATACCACGGCCCCAGAAAAAGTCCTGGGAACGCTCAAGATTGACGTCAAGAAAGACGCGTCCCTCGCCCAGTCCTGCAAGCTGATATAACCGGACCAAGCGCGCCGCGGGCAGAATCCGCGGCGCATCACGCGCGGGCGCAGGCTTTAGGCTTGCGCCCGCGCCTTTTTGTGTCCGCTCTGCTCGCGGCGGCGCTCTCCTCAATAAGCATCCCCGGAGCAAGGGCGGCCGGAGACTATCAGGCCGTTCTCCAAGCGCGCGCCGGCAAGCTTTCCCTGGCCCGCGACCAGGAATGGCTGAACCTCCTGCATTACGGCTGGACCTTGACCGGCTTCCACAGCCAGGTCAGCCCGGGCCCGTTCTTCATTTCTCCTAAAGGGCGGACGGACCCTCAGGCGGAACTGAGCGCGGATCTGGCCGCGTTTTTCAAGGACGCCAAAAGCCCGGACGATCAAGCGCAATGCCGCTTTCCGGCGCGCTACGCGTGGCTTGACTCCAAACTCCATTTTGATCCGGCGGAGCTCGCGCCGCGCGCCTGTCCGCTTTTAGATCGCTGGAGACAAAAGCTCTCGGCCCAATCGGTCTCAATGGTCTTCGCCTCGGCTTATCTGGACAATCCCTCCTCCATGTACGGGCACACGTTTCTGCTGGTCCACCATGCCGGACGCCCGGCGGACGAACGCCTGCTCGACTACGCCGTCAACTACGCGGCTCATGCCGACACGAACGACGGCATGCTCTTTGCCGTAGACGGCCTGACCGGCGTCTTTCCCGGACGCTACTCCGCGATGCCGTATTACCTTAAAGTGCAGGAATACGCCAACCTGGAAAGCCGCGATCTCTGGGAGTACCAGCTTAACCTCTCCTCGGCCGCGTTGAGCCGCCTCATCGACCACATCTGGGAAATGCGCGCGGCCGTCTTCCCCTACTATTTCTTCAACCGCAACTGCTCCTACGAGCTTCTGCCGCTTTTGAACGCGGCCGACCCCGGCCTGGATTTGGCGCGCGGCTGGCCGCTCTACGTCATTCCGGCGGACACGGTGCGCCTGCTCAAGTCCCGCCCGGGACTTGTCGCGCAGCGCACCTACCGTCCCTCGCACGTCAGCCGCATGATTTACGACAGAAGCCGTTTAACTCCGCTGGAAACCGCCATCGCGGGAGACTTGGCCCGGCGCGGCAGCGGCTGGAAGCGGCTTGCGGCCCTGCCCGCCGCGGAAGAGGCTCGGACGCTATTGACGTCGAGCGAATACCTGGAGTACCTCATCGATTACCGCAAGAACGCCGCCCCCGAGCTTTTGAATCGCCAGCTCAAGACCTATGACGCCCTCGCCAAAACCGGCGTCGTCTTGCCCGAAAATCCCGTCCCGCCGCCGACGCCGCCGGAAAGCGGGCACTTGAGCGGACGCTTGAGCCTCGGCTACGGCGCCCTCGACGGCCGCGGCTTCGAGGATTTCTCGGTGCGGCCGGCGCTGCATTCTCCGCTGGACCCGCCGCAAGGCTACGCGCCCTGGAGCGCGCTTGAGATGCTCGGCCTGGACCTCCGCCATGAAAATCGGGCCGGCCGGACTTACATCAATTCCCTCTCCCTCATTCACATTCTCTCGTTGGCGCCGCTGGATCCCTGGATCAAAAAACCGTCCTGGGAAATAACAGCCGGACTGCGCCAAGCCGAAGAGCTGGGCAAAGCGCCTTGGGCGTCTCAATATTTCGGCGCGACCGTCGGCAGCGGCGCGGCGGTGAAGATTCCCGGCCTGCCCGCGGTCCTCTACGCCCTGGGCGAACTAGACGGCGGCGCGGGCGCCGTGTTCCGAGACGATGGCCGGCTGGGCCCGGGCGCCTCGGGCGGCGTCATCATCAGCCTCAAAAGCCGCTGGCGGCTCTGGGCGGACGCCTCGTATTGGCGCTACGTCCTGGGCGAGACGGGCGGCCAAGTGCGCCTGCGCGCGAGCGCGGCGTTGGATTTGTCCCGGAACTGGTCCGTCCAATTTCACGCGGAGCGCTACGGCTTGGCCCATGAGCTCGACGCAAGCCTGGTCCGTTATTTTTAACGGCCAGACTCCGGCCGCGGGGCCCCTTGACAAGAGGCCGGGGCCGGTGTAGAATTAATTGACCGACCGGTTGATAAATAAATGGGCAGAAAAGCGGACCCTGCGGCGCGAGCGCGCGTTTTGGCCGAGGCCGAGCACATCATCCACCTGCGCGGCTACCACCGCTCATCGATGGACGAAATCGCCGAGTCCTGCGGCATGTCCAAGGCGAACCTCTTCCACTACTACAAGTCCAAGGAGGACCTGGGCCTGGCCGTCCTGGACGCCAAGATTTTCGATTACCAGAAGCGGCGCGTGTCCCCCCTGTGCGACTGCCTGGACCCGGTCTCCGCGGTCGAGCAAATGTTCCGGAACGCCGCCAAGCTTTTCCGCGCCAACGGCTGCAAGGCCGGGTGCTTCGTGGCCAACATCGCCCTTGAGATGGCCGACGTCAACGACTTGTTCCGCAAGCGCGCGGGCCTGTTTTTCAAGGAGTGGTCCGGCCGCATGGCCGAGCGGCTGGGCGCGGCGCAAGAATCAGGGTTCTTTGATTCGACGCTCGACCCCCAAGCCGCGGCCGAATCCGTCGTTTCTCTTTACGAGGGCGCGGTCATGCTCGCGCGGACCCAGCGAGACCCCTCCATTTTCGCCCGGGTCGGCCGCGCCGCCGCGTCGCTTTTGGAGCAGCACAAGTCCGGAACAAGGAGGCATAAGACCATGGGACCCAAAACCCCCTGCGGGTGCTAGCACCCCAGTCAGGCCCCGCCCCGCTCCTTTCCTTAATATATAATGGGAAAGGCGGGGCGGGGTTCCGTTTTGCTTTGCCTGCCGCACAGAACCAATGAGCCGGAAAAAAATTTTCATCCTGCTTTTTGCCGCCGCGATCATCGCGGGCGCCTTTTGGCTGCGTCGGCGCGCCTCGGGAGCCATGTCCGACATGGCTCCCGACTTTCAGCTCTCCGACACGGCCGGGCAGACCGTTTCCCTCTCCCAGTTCCGCGGCCGCCCCGTGCTGGTGAATTTCTGGGCCACATGGTGCCCCGACTGCCAAGCGGAGATCCCCGCGCTGGAATCGGTCTACCAGCGCTACCGAGGCTCGGGCTTCACCATCCTGGGCGTCTCGGTCGACGAAGGCGGAAAAAAGGCGGTGCTTCCCTTCCTGGCGAGCTCGCCCATCACCTACCCCGTGCTCCTGTGCGATCCCGAGACCGCGGCCGCCTATCACATTTACGAGATTCCAGCCAGCTACCTCATCGCCCCCGATGGAAAAATCGCCAAGCGCTACCTCGGCCCGATTGATCCGACGAGCCTGGAAAATGATATTCTCAAGCTCGTATCACAGCCTTTGCCGGCTAAAAAGACATGAGAAAGACACAAGAACACGTCAAACCGGATCGCGCCGCCGACGATCCGATACAGGTCCAATCTTTAAGGAGAAAATCATGAAAAAATTCGCCATCGCCGTAGCCGCCGTCGCCCTCCTCGCCCCGAGCCTGCGGGCCGCCAAACCGGCCGCGACTTCCGGCCCCACCGCCGAGCAAATCAAGGCCGTGCTGGAGGCCAACCCCGATATCGTTCTCGATGTGCTGAGCCAGAACAAGGAAAAGTTTTTCGACATCGTGAAACAAGCGGCCCAGGAGGACCAGCAGAAACAGGAAGAGAAGCAGGCGGAAAAGGATCAAAAGCGGATCGCGGAGGCCATCAAAGACCCGCTTAAGCCCGAAATCAGCGCTCAAGATCTCGTTCGGGGCAACAAGCACGCTCAATACACTTTGGTCGAATACGCCGACTTCCAGTGCCCTTACTGCGCCCAGGCGCTTCCCACCGTGCAGGCGTTGCGCAGCCAGTACGGCAAGAACATGCGTTTCGTCTTCAAGGTCATGCCCCTGGTCAATATTCACCCTTACGCACTTGTCGCCGCGGAATACTTCGAGGCCATTTCGCTCCAGTCGCACAAAAAAGCTTGGGAATATCACGACAAGGTGTTCGAGAGCCAAGCGCAATTGGACAGCCAGGGCGAGGCCTTCTGCAAGAAGACGGCCCAGAGCCTGGGCGTCGACATGAACCGCTTGGCCAAGGACATCAACAGCCCCAAGGTCGCCAAGCTCATCAGCGATAACACGGCGGAGTTCAAGAACCTCGGATTCCAAGGAACGCCGGGATTTCTCATCAACGGGGTCCCCATCTTCGGGGCCTACCCGCTGGACTATTTCCAGAACATCATTCAAAAAATCGACGCCGCAAAAAAAGGATAGCGTTTGAGCGCGTCTGAGCGCGCGGCGGAAGAAAGGCGCCGTGCCTGATCCCCTGCCGCTGATTGTGGGCGTCTACGGCCGGAAGGCGAGCCGGCCGATGCTGGCGCACCTGCGCCGGACCAATCCCGCCGGCATTCTGCTTCTCTCGCGCAATATCGAGAGCGCGGGGCAAGTCCGCGCGCTCCTGGAGGAAATCAACTTTCGCCTGGGGCGGCGGCTCATCGCCTCCATCGACCACGAGGGCGGCTGGGTCGTGCGCTTCAAAAAAATCGTCACGGCCTTCCCCGGCAACGCGGCCCTGGGGCGCGCGGGCGACCCGGCCCTGGCCCGCGCGGTCGGCCGGCGCATGGCCGAGGAGCTGCGCGGGCTCGGCATCACGCTCAACCTGGCGCCCGTGCTCGACGTCCTGGGAACGAAGTACAACCCAGGCATCCTCATCCGCTCCTTCGGTGGCGACGCCGCGCTCTGCGCGCGGATGGGCGCCGCTTTCGTCCGCGGGCTCCAGGACAACGGCGTCTGGGCCTGCGCCAAGCATTTCCCGGGAAAAGGCGAGGCGCGAAAGGACGCCCACTATGCTCTCCCCGTCATCCGGATCTCCCGCGCGGAAATCGCCCGCCACCTAAAACCCTTCGAGGCGGCGATGCGCTCGGGCGTTTCCTGCGTCATGAGCTCCCACATAGTCCTGCCCGCGCTAGACTCCCAGCCCGCCACTTTTTCCGAGCCCATCATCCGGGGAATCCTGCGGCGAAAAATGAACTACTCCGGCGTCATCGTCTCGGACGACTTGGGCATGGCCGGCGCCATAACCAAGCGCAGCGTGCCCCAGGCGGCGCAGGACGCGCTTAAAGCCGGGCACGATCTTCTCATCGTCTCCCATGACGAAGCCGTCCAAACCCGGACGGCCGAGGCGCTCGAAGAAACCCTGGACAGGCCGGAAGCCCGGGCCGCGGCGCAGGAATCCCTGGGCCGCTTCGAAGTTTTGGCGCGTCCGCGGAACGCCCCCGCTCAAAAATCAAGGCATTCGTCCGGACCCCGGGATTTAGATCTGCGCATCGCCCGCCGGGCCGCGTCCGTCGTGCGAGCGGGCGCGCTCCGATTGCCGCTTAAAAACCTTTCCGGCCCGCCGCTGATCATTCTGCCCGACTTCAGGGAAGTCACCGCTCTCTTCTGTCTGGAAAACGGCCCCGGCGGGCCGGCCCGCTTCGTGAAGAATCTCCTCCGCCGTGTTGATTTCACGCTCGCGCAGGCGCCCGTCGTTTCCGCGGCGCCCGAGAAGCTCTCCCAACTGCGGGACAAAATCGCGCGGGCCCCGGCCGTGGTTTTCTTCTGCTTCGAAGCGATGCGCTTCGCCGGCCAGCGCGCCGCGCTCGATCTCGTGAGCCGGACGGCGCCCTCAAAAACCGCCGTCTGCCTTATTCGCAACCCCTGGGACCTGGATTTGGCGCCCGTCGCCGCCACGGTCATCGACGCCCTTGGATTTCGCAACTGCCAGCTGCGCGCGGCTTTGGAACTTATTTTCGGACGCGGGAGGCTCTCATGATCATCGCCGCAATTCTAGGCATCGCCCTGCTTCAGGCGCGGGCGCAATCCACCGCCCCGACGGACCAAAGCCTGTGGCAGCTCCACGACGATTTTGTCTCCAGCACCGACCGCGCGGAACAAGTCAGGCTCCTATCGGCAATCTCCCAGACCAAGCCCGCCTCGCCCCGGGACTTGTCCGATCTCTTCGATCTCTTCGCGCGCTACCCGCAAAACGCGACGCGCGACGCGGCCGTCGCGGCGGTCAACCGCCTCGGACCCGACGACTACGATTTCGCGCCCATGCTCCGGGATTACCTTGCCCAGCCCGATCCCAAAACCCAATTCTTCGCCATCCTCGCCGAACTGCGCCTGCGCGACCCCAAATCCCTTCCGCTTGTCGAAAAATTGGCCGCGCAGAAATTCTCCGTGAAATCGGCCCAGAACACGCCCTTCCCCGGCCAGCAGGATGCCTGGTGGACCCAGTACGAGGCCTTAGACGCCCTGGCAACGTGGCAAGGCGACGCCGCGTTCAAGCTGGTCAAGAAGCAGGCTCTCTCCGCACCCGATGTCGCCCGCATCCTCGCCGCGCATTTCTGGCCCAAGGCCCTGCCGCTTCTGGTCGGCTGGGCCCATTCCGACAGGCAAAACCGGAAGGACGCGGCCCATCAAGGCCTGTCCGCGGACGTTCCTCTTTCTGACCTGCGCTCGACCCGCGAGGCCATGCTGGCCCTGACGCTCGACCCCAAAGAGCCGGGCGACGTGCGCCACTACATGGCCATCAAGGCCGGGCTTTGCTCGGATGACGCGCAGGTCGCCGCCCTCGTCCAAAAGCGGCAAAACGCGAAGGATGCCCAAACCAAGCTTTACCTCCTGGGCGCGATTTACGCCTCCCGCAACCCGCGAGCGATTCCCCTGCTCGAAGAAGATTTGAAGGCCAACCCCGACCCCGAAGCCCGGCGCGGCGCCTTGATTGAATTAAAGGAGCTCATGACAGCGGCGGACTACCGCCCGCTCGCCATTTGGACATCTCAAAATGACGCGGACCCGTCCTTGCGGGATTTCGCCCAGGATTCCATCGCTGTGTCCTCCGCTGCGGCCGCGACGCCGAACGGCGTGCAGACCTCCACCCCGTCCGCGCCTGCGCGTTAGGACGGGCATGGGTGACCGCGTCGTCTACTCGACCGATCCGGACTGGGGCAAGAAAGGCACTCCCAAGCAGCCCGAGCCCGTGCGCCTGTCCTTCCGGCGCGGAGCCAAGGGCAGCGGCGTCACCCGCGTGGAGCGCCTCATCATGCACCCGACGCTGAAGGATCACCTCCTCTCCGAGCTCAAAAGGCGCCTGGGCTGCGGCGGCGCCATCAAGGACGGCACCCTCGAATTCCAGGGCGACCACCGCGACGTTTTGGCCTCGGACTTGGAATCTCGCGGCTATCGCGTGCGGCGCATCGGCTAAAAGCCGGGCTGCAAGACGAGTCACGCGGCGCGGCGGCGGCCCAAAATTTGCTAATCTAAGACGGTCGCTCTCTCGATAAAATAGGTTCTCAAATGCCGATATCTTCGCTTGTTGCCGGTTCTGTATGCCTCATCCTGGCCGCGGCCTTGGCCTGGGCCCTAGCCCGCGTCTCCGCGCTCAAAAAGAGCCAGTCTTGGACCGCTCCCGAGCCTAATTCGGAAAAGCTCGATCTTCTGCTCTCAAGCCTCCTTTCCCTCCAGCAAAAAGGCATTTCCCGCTCGGGAACCGTCTCCAAAGAGGATTTCGGCGAGGCGGTGCTTGAGAACGCCTGCGCGCTCATGGGCTGCGAGCGCGGCACCATCATGCTCTGGGAAGAGAAGGAAGGCTGCTTGAAGACCGTCGCGGCCAAGAACCCGGCGCGCGAATGGACCAGGGCTCTCTCCTTGAAGCCCGGCGAGGGCGTCGCGGGCAAATCTTTCGTCACCGGCCAGCCCATTTTTATCGAGGATCCCAAGAACGACCCGCGCTACGTCAAGGGAACGGCGGACAGCGAGCCCTTCTTGTCCATGCCGCTTCTGGTCAAGTCCAAGCCCGTGGGCGTCCTAAATTTGAACTCCCGCGAGGGCCACAAGCCTTTTAGCGACTACAACGTGAAGTTCCTCACGCTTCTGGCCGGCGAAGCCGCGGTCATGCTGCACAACATCGATTTATTCGACAGCCTGGAGACCTTCTACCTTGAAATGGTGCGCACCTTGGCCCGCGCCGTCGACTCCAAGGACGCCTACACCCACGAGCATTCCGAGCGGGCCAGCGGCATCGCCCGGCGCCTGGCGCAGGAGCTCGGCCTACCCACGCCCATGATCCGCTACGTCGAGTACGCCGCGCTCCTCCACGACATCGGCAAAATCGGCATCGACGAGGCCATTTTGCTCAAGCCCGGCAAGCTCACCGCCGAGGAATACGAGATCATGAAGAAGCACCCCATGATCGGCCACCAGATTCTCTCGCCGGTCAAGTTCCTGGGCCCGGTGGCGCAGATGGTGCTCCACCACCAGGAGTGGTACAACGGCCAGGGCTATCCCGAAGGATTGAAGGGCGAGGACATCCCGCTGGGCGCGCGCATCGTGGCCATCATCGACGCCTGGGACGCCATGACCTCGGATAGGCCCTACCGCAAGGCCCTGCCGCGCGAAGTCGCGGTCGGGGAGCTCAAGCGCGGCGCGGGAACCCAATTTGATCCCAAGATCGTGGAAATTTTCCTCAGCCTTGAAGCGGAGGCCCCGAGCCAGGGAGCGACCAACTCCGCGACCGCGCGCTGATGCTCTCCTTGGTGCCGACGCCCATTGGGAACCTGGAGGACATGACGGCGCGCGCCTTGGCGGCCTTGAAGTCCGCCGACGCCGTCTACTGCGAGGACACGCGCCGCACACGGGCGCTGATGTCCCACTTCGGCTTTTCCAAAGAACTGGTGCGCTACGACGAGCACGACTCGCGCTGCCTGGAAAAGATGCTGTCGCGCTTAAAAGGCGGAGAGTCCTTGGCCCTGGTCTCTGACGCCGGTTTGCCCGGAATTTCCGACCCCGGCATCTCCATCGTGAGCTTGGCCCGCCAAGCGGGCGTCGGCGTCACGGCGCTGCCCGGCCCCAGCGCCTTGACCGCGGCCCTGGCCGGCTCGGGGCTCCCCGCGGACTCCTTCGTGTTTTTGGGATTCTTGCCGCGCGCCGCGGGAAAGCGAAAGCGGCTCCTGGCCCAAGCCGCGGCCTTGGGAAAAACCGTCGCCGTTTACGAATCTCCCTTTCGCGTCGCCGCGCTCTTGTCCGAGGCGGCCGAAGTCTTCGGCCCGGACGCCCCGGCCTGCGCCGCGCGGGAAATCTCCAAGGTCTACGAGGAATGGGTTTCGGGCAGCCTGCGCGAAGTCCAGGACGCCTTAGCGCGCAAAACAGAGATTCTAGGCGAGTTCGTCGTCCTATTTCATCCCGGAAAGGAGCGTTCCAATGGCCGTCATCATCAGGCTTAAAGCCGGGGAACTTCCCCCGCCGCAAACGCTCTCCGATTTGGCCGCGGCGGCCAAGTCCTGCAAAATCATCGCCTTTCCCACCGACACCGTCTACGGCCTGGGTTCGACCGCGCTTGTCAAGGCCGCCGGCCGCCGCATCTACCAAATCAAAGGCCGGCCCGCCGCCAAGCCTCTGCCCGTGTTCGTCAAGTCCGCCGAAGCGGCCAAGCGCTGGGTGGAATGGACGCCCTTGGCCGAGTCCTTGGCCAAGAAATTCTGGCCGGGCGTGCTGACCCTGGTCCTGCGGCCCACCAAAGAAGGGCGCCTGCTCACTTTCGCCGAATACCAGACCGTGGCCCTGCGCGTCCCCGACCATCCGCTGCTGCTCAGGCTCCTCGAGCTCTCCGACGTCCCCTGGGCGCAGACCAGCGCGAACATTTCCGGCTCGCCCGCGCTCCAGGACGGCGAGGCCGTCGCGGAGCAGTTCAAGGATTTGGTGGATTACATCATCTCGGCCGAAACGGCGCCCGGCGCCGAGTCCACCGTGGTGGACGCGACCGGCGCCGAGCCGCGCGTCATCCGGGAAGGCGCCATCCCGGCCGCGGCCGTCAAGGAGGCCGCCGGAGCGGCCCCATGCTAAAGGCCCTCAAGTCCCAGGACCCCGAGGTCTATCAGGCCGTCGCCCGCGAGACGCGGCGCCAAGCCGAGAACCTGGAACTTATCGCCTCGGAAAACTACGCGTCCCAAGCCGTCCTGGAAGCGCAGGGCTCGGTGCTCACCAACAAGTACGCCGAGGGCTATCCCGGCAAGCGCTACTACGGCGGCTGCGAGTTCGTGGACGTCGCCGAGACCCTGGCCATCGAGCGGGCTAAAAAGCTCTTCGGCGCCGAGCACGCCAACGTCCAGCCGCATTCCGGAACCCAGGCCAACATCGCGATGTATCTCTCGGTCTTGTCTCCCGGCGACACGGTGATGGGCTTGAACCTCGCCCACGGCGGGCATTTGTCGCACGGGCATCCTTTGAATTTTTCGGGCAAGTTCTTTAAAATCGCGCCCATCAACGTCTCGCGCGAAACAGAGCTCATTGATTACGACGAAGCCGAGCGTACGGCTCGCGAGCAAAAGCCCAAGATGATTTTCGCCGGCGCCTCGAACTATTCCCGCGTCTTCGATTGGGCGCGCTTGAAGGCCATCGCGGACTCGGTCGGCGCCTATTTCGCAGCGGACATCGCCCACTACGCGGGCCTGGTCGCCGCCGGGCTCTACCCATCGCCTGTGCCGTTGACGGATTTCACGACCTCGACCACGCACAAGACCCTGCGCGGGCCGCGCGGGGGCTTGATTCTCTGCAAGGCCAAGCACGCCGCAGCCGTGGACAAAATCAATTTTCCCGGCACCCAGGGCGGGCCCTTGATGCACGCCGTCGCGGCCAAGGCCGTGTGCTTCGGCGAGGCCCTCAAGCCGGAGTTCAAGGACTACCAGGCGCGCGTGCTGGCCAACGCCCGGTCGCTCGCGCGCTTCTTGAAGGGCAAGGGTTTTCGCATCGTGGCGGGCGGAACCGACTGCCATCTGTTCTCCCTCGATTTGCGGCCCAAGGGCGTCACCGGCAAGGAAGCCGAAGCGGCCCTGGACGCGGCCGGCATCACGGTCAACAAGAACGCCATCCCCTACGATCCGCAAAAACCCTTTATCGCCTCGGGCGTGCGCCTCGGAACCCCGGCCGTCACCACGCGGGGCATGGGCGAAAAGGAGATGGAGGCCGTGGCGCACTTCATCGACGAGGCCGTGGCCGCGCGGGAGACCCCCGCCAAGCTCTCGGCCCTGCGCGCGGAGGTCCGCGCCTTGTGCGCGCGTTTTCCCATCTATCCCGAGCTCATCGCGGAAATCGGCGGCGACGCGGCATGATCGCCCAGATTTTAATCGGCGAGGACAGCCCCGACATCGCCATGCTGCTCCAGGAGTTCCTCGCGGCCCGCAAGCATCTCGTCGTCGTCGCCACGGACGGCTTCGATCTGCGCCAAAAAGCCTCCGAGCACCGGCCGCACCTCATCATCACCGACGTGCAGATGCCGGGCGCCTACGGCTCCTCGGTCTACCAATCGCTCCAGAACGATCCGAAAACGGCGTCCATTCCCGTCATTTTCATCTCCGCCCATCCCTACGATAAAATAAAAACAATCATTCCCGAGGGCCCCAAGACCCGGTTCGTCCAGAAGCCCATCGATTTCAAGAAGCTCGACCTCATGATTCAAGAGCTCCTGCCACTGGGAGGGTTCGCGCCATGACGCGCATCACGACCGCCAAGCCGCGGGCCTCTCTGGGATTTATCGGCGGCAGCGGACTCTACCGCATGTCGGCCTTGTCCGGCCCGCGCGAAGTCCTGGTCAAGACCCCCTACGGCGCGCCCTCGGGACCCGTCATCGTGGGCAAAATCGGCGGCACGCCCTGCGCTTTTTTGGCCCGGCATGGCCAAGACCACGTGCTCTTGCCCTCCGAAATCAATTATCGCGCCAACATCTACGCGCTCAAGTCTATGGGCGTGGAGCGGCTCATCGGCGTCGCGGCCGTGGGATCCCTCAAAGAAGAGCTCGCTCCCAAACGCTTCGTGTTTCCGGACCAGCTCGTGGACGAGACCAAGGGCCGGCCCTCCACGTTCTTCGGCGGCGGCGTGGTCGCGCACGTGGCCTTCGCCCATCCCTTCTGCGCGGCGCAAAGCGAGCTCCTGGCCCGCACGGCCGCGGAATTGGGGCTTGATTTTAGCCGCGGCGGGACCTACGTGTGCATGGAAGGCCCGCAGTTCTCCACCCGGGCGGAATCCGACTACCATCGCCGCCAAGGCTACGACGTCATCGGCATGACCGCGGCGCAGGAGGCCAAGCTCGCGCGCGAGGCCGAGATTTGCTATTCCTTGATGGCCATGGTGACGGATTACGACTGCTGGAAAGAAGACGACGAGGTGACCAGCGACAAGGTCATGGCGACCTTGTCCGCCAACGCGCAGAACGCGCAGAAAATCCTGCGGGCCGGCGTGGGCGCCCTGGCCGCGCGGACCAGGGACTGCGCATGCCAGCATGCCCTGGCCGGAGCCTTGGTGACGGACGCGCGCAAGGTCAAGGCCGCGGCGGACAAAAGGCTCGCGCTCATCGCGGGCAAATATCTCAAAGAAAAAAAATGAGCGACATTCTGCGCCGCCTCCCCAAGGCCGAACTCCACTGCCACTTGGACGGCGCCCTGCGGCCCCGGACCATCCTGGAACTGGGCCGAGAATCCGGCGCCAAGCTTCCGGCCGACACGGTCGAGGACCTCATCCCTTTCGTGCAGGCCTCGCCGTCGTGCGGCTCCCTGGCGGAATGCTTGAAAGCCTTCGACATCATCTGCCCCCTGCTGCGCCGGCCCCAGGCTCTTGAGCGGATCGCTTACGAACTCGTGGAGGACTCGGCCGCGGACAACATCCGGCACGTGGAAGTCCGCTTCGCGCCTGAGCTCCTGTGCTCCTCGTCCATGAGTTCCGAAGAGGCCGTCGCGGCGGTCCTGCGCGGCCTTAAAAAAGGATTGCAGGACTTTGGGACCAGCAGTTCCGTCATCATTTGCCTCTTCCGCGCGCACGGCGCCGCGGAAAACCGGCGGGCTTTTTCGCTTCTTAAAAAAATGTTCAACCCCAAGCTCACCATGAAGGAGCCCGCGGTCGCGGCCTTGGACTTGGCCGGGGACGAGGCCCGGCACCCCACGCGCGAGTTCGCGGACTATTACGCCGAGGCCAAAAAACTCGGCATTCACACGACCTGCCACGCCGGGGAGACCAGCGGCACGGAAAACCTGCGCTCGGCCCTGGAGTTCTCGGTCGACCGCATCGGCCACGGCGTGCACCTGATGGAGGACGACAAGCTTTTGGCCGAGGTGGTGCGCCGCAAAATCCCGCTTGAAATCGGCATCACCTCCAACGTCCGGACCAAGGCCGTTTCGAGCCTGAAGGATCATCCCGTGCGCCGCTTTCACGAGGCGGGCGTGCGCCTGACGCTCAACACGGACGACCGCGGCGTCTTCGCGGTCGACTTGACCCACGAGTACGCGCAGGCCTTGGAGCTGGGGTTTTCCCTGCGCGAGTTGGCGGCTTTAAGCGTCGACTCGGTCGACCATCTTTTTCTGCCGGCCTACGAGCGCGCGGCCTTAAAGGCCCGCTTCACGCGCGAAGCCGCGGACGCGCTCAAGGAACTTCATGAAACCGTCTAAGCTCATTTCCCGCCTTATCGCCACGGCCGTCTCCGCGCAAAAAAACGCTTACTGCCCCTACTCGCGCTATCCCGTGGGCGCCGCGATTCTGACCGAGTCGGGCCGCATCTTCGCCGGCTGCAACGTGGAGAACGCCTCCTACGGGCTTTCCTTGTGCGCCGAGCGCGTCGCCATCTTCAACGCCGTCACCCGCAGGCAGTTGGGAATCAGGGCCGTGTGCGTGGTGGCCAACTCGGCCAAGCCCTGCGGCGCCTGCCGGCAGGTGATGTGCGAGTTCTCGACCCGAGAGACCGAGCTCTACCTCGTCGATTTAAACCCTCGCACCCGGCGCCAGAAGGTGCGCCGAACTTACGTCCACAAGATGCTGCCCGACGCCTTTGACCCATTGAGTTCCGGGCTCCTGCCGGCCCACCCTCAGAACCTGATCAAGGCCAGAAGTTCGCTCTCGGTCCAACACCGCACGGGCAAAGCCAGGAGAAAGCGATGAACGCCGAAGACTTGAAGGACGTCCTATCTTGGATCAAGACCACGGATTTGACTGAAGTCGCGCTCAAAAAAGGCGAGGATGGGTTTTCTTTTTCCCTGCCCGGCGCGGCGCCCGTCATCCCGGAACCGGATCTATCGAGCCGCTACGCGGCGGTGGTCTCTCCCGGCGTGGGGATTTTCCAATGGGGCGAACCCGGCCGCGCAGCGGCTCTGGAAGAGGGCGCGGCGGTCAAGGAAGGCGCGATGCTGGGCCGCGTGGAGCAGGGGCCTAAAGCGTCCTTGCCGGTCAAGGCCCCGATCTCCGGCCGCCTGACCAAGATTTTCATCGAGGAGGGCAAGCCCGCGGACTACGGGCGGCTCCTGTTCTTCATCGAGACCTGAGATGTTTAAAAAAATTCTCGTCGCCAATCGGGGCGAAATCGCGGTGCGGGTCATGCGCGCCTGCCGCGAGATGGGCATCGAATCCGTGGCGGTCTACTCCGAGGCGGACCGCGACTCCCTGCACGTGCGCTCGGCCGACGAGGCCGTCTGCATCGGGCCGGCGCCCTCGCGGCAGAGCTATCTCGACATGAACGCGGTCCTCTCGGCGGCCAAAATCACCGGCGCCCAGGCCGTCCATCCGGGCTACGGATTTTTGTCCGAAAACGAGGATTTCGCCAAGGCCTGCGCCGCGGCGGGCTTGGTCTTCATCGGCCCCAAGCCCGAAGCCATCCGCACGCTGGGCTACAAGAGCGAGGCCAAAGCCCTGGCCCGCAAAGCCCAAGTTCCGGTCGTGCCCGGCACCACGGGCCTAGTCCAAGGCGATGTCATGAAGGAAGCCCGCGCCATCGGGCTGCCGGTCATGATCAAGGCCGCGGCCGGCGGCGGCGGCAAGGGTCTGCGCCTGGCGCGCACTGAAGAAGAACTCAATACCCAGCTTTTGACCGCGCAGAGCGAGGCCAAGGCCGCCTTCGGCGACGACGCGGTCTACCTGGAAAAATACCTCGGCCATCCGCGCCACGTGGAAATCCAGATCGCGGCCGACGGCCGCGGCAACGCGGTCGCATTTCCCGAGCGCGACTGCACGGTCCAGCGCCGCAACCAGAAGCTCATCGAGGAGTCCCCCTCGCCGGCCTTGGACGAAACCATGCGCCGGGAGATGCAGGAAGCGGCCGTGCGCCTGGCCCGCGAGAGCGGCTACTCCAACGTGGGCACGGTCGAGTTCTTGGTGCAGGACGGCAAGTTTTATTTCATCGAGGTCAACACGCGCCTGCAGGTCGAGCACCCGGTGACGGAATCAGTCACCGGCTTGGACTTGGTCCAGGCCCAGATTCTCATCGCGGCCGGAGAAAAGCTTCCCTTCGACCAAGCCCGCGCCGCCCAAATCCGCGCCTGGTCCGTGGAGCATCGCATCAACGCGGAGGACCCGGACAACAACTTCGCGCCCTGCCCCGGCAAAATTTCGGCTCTGCGCCTGCCCGGCGGGCCGGGCGTGCGCCTGGAAACCCACCTCTACGCGGGCTACACCGTGCCCAGCCACTACGACAGCCTGCTGGCCAAGCTCGTGATCTTCGCGCCCACGCGTCCCGAGGCCCTGGCCCGCTCGCGCCGCGCCTTGTCCGAGTTCGAGATATCCGGCATCCGCACCACCATCGGCTTCCACAAGAAGGTGCTCGCGCACCCGGACTTCATCGGCGGCGACTTCGACACGCATCTGTCCGAGAAAATATTGGAGACCTCCCATGATCGAGACGCTCAAAAACGACATCCAGCGGCAGTTGCTTGATTCAAGCCGCGCGCTCGCGGAGACCGCGCGGACTCAGCTTCCGGCGCTGGAAAAAGCCGCCGAGGCCTTGATCGCCACTTTCCGCGCCGGCAACAAGATCATGACCTTCGGCAACGGCGGCTCCGCCTGCGACGCGCAGAATTTCGCGGACGAGCTGGTCGGGCGCTTCGAGCGCAACCGCCCGCCCCTGCCGGCAATTTCCTTGACGGTCAACACCTCGGATTTGACCTCGATTGCCAATGACTTCGGCTATGAGAACGTGTTTTCCCGGCAGCTGGAGGCCCACGCCAAGCCGGGCGACATCGCGGTGGCCATCTCCACCTCGGGCAACTCGGCCAACGTGATCAAGGCGGTCGAGGCCGCCAAAAAGAAAAATCTCCTGGTCATCGGCCTGACCGGCCGCAAGGGCGGAAAGTTGAAGGACATGGCCGACATCTGCGTGCGGGTCCCCTCGGACACGGTCGCGCGCATCCAGGAGGCGCACATCGCAATCATCCAGATTTGGTGCGGCCTCATCGAGGACGCGCTGTTCCCCAACGCGCCCAAGGCGCACTAGAATTGGCTTGCGGACGCGCCGCGGCCTTGACCCGGCGCCGGGAAATCTTTAGAATCCTCCTATGATAAAAACTATTTTTTCCTCCATTCTAATCGCAAGCTTGTGCGGCGCGGCCCGTGCCGCGGTTCCCGCCGATTTCGCGCTCAACCTTAACCGCGGCGAAGCCGGGGTCTTGGCCTTTCAAGCGCGCCTGGTAAAAGCGCAGGACGCCGCGTTGCCCCAGGACATCCGGAATGCCGATCAAAACGTCGGAATTCTCATCCAGCAGGCGGCGCAGCTACGCCAGGATTTGGCGCAAATCAAGAGCCAGATCATCGGCGCGCCGCCGATTCCCAATCCCTCCATCCGGGCGGAACTCGACCAAACGGTATCGAACTTCAATATTTTCGTCAACAATATTCAATACGTCGAATCCCAAGTCCAGACACTGAGCTCTCGGGCCAAGACCCAGCCCGACGCCGTCGCGCCCGCGCAGAACCTGCAAAGCGACGCCTCAACCTTCGGCTCCTACGCGCAATGGCTCTATAATGAGGCGCTCATGGACGCGCCTAGCTTCTCCGGCGCGGGCTACGCCGAAGGCGAGCAGATTCAGATATACGCGCCGCAGACCATGAGCCGGGCGCAAGAACTGAAAGAACTCTGCACGCAGTTGCTTAACGCCGTCAGGTAAGCGCCGCTCTTCCGGGCCCTGCGCCGCTAAAGGAGATATTTTATGGCCATCATCTATTCCCGCGATAAAATAAAGACCTTGAAGCGCCTCCTGTCTCTGCGCGACGCCTGGCGCTGGGAAGGCAAAAGCGTCGTTTTCACCAATGGCGTGTTCGACCTCCTGCACGCCGGGCACGTGCAAAGCCTGGAAAAAGCCAAAAGCCTGGGCGACGTCCTGATCGTGGGCCTGAACTCGGACGCCTCGGCCCGGCGCCTGGGCAAGGGCCCCGGCCGGCCGATCAATGGCTGGAGGGACCGCGCCGCGGTCTTGGCGGCCCTGGCCTGCGTGGACGCGGTAGTCGAATTCGGAGAGGATACGCCGGCCGAGCTCCTGCGCCGGCTGCGGCCGGACGTGCTGGCCAAGGGCGCGGACTACCGCAAGAGCCAGGTGGCGGGACGCGAATACGCGGGCAAGGTCGCCTTGATTCCCTTGGCCGCCGGCCGCTCGACGACCGCGCTTATCGGGAAGATTTCGCGGCTGGCGCGTCGGTCTTAGGCGCCGCGGGCGCGCCGGGCGCGGTTTTCCGGAGCGCCTCCTCGGCCGCGCCGCGCAGGCGGCTGCGCGGGTATTGCTTCTCGAAAGCGAGAATTTGAGCCCGTCCCTCGGCAACGCGGCCCTTCAAGAGAAGCGTCACCCCCTGCGCCAAGGCCGCGCGCTCCTTTTTAAGCTCGGCGCGAGCTTGGTCCGAGAATCCCCCCTTCCACACGGGCTTGTCGGCGCCGGGAACATCCTGCCGCGCGCCGCGCACCGCGGCCACCTGCGCCACATCTCCCTTTTGGTACTCGCTCGTCAGCGTCGTCTGGGTCAAGGCGTCCTTGAGATGAAGAAGCCACGTCGCGACCGGGGCGGGAAGCGCGTCGGCCTTGGCCGTGTCCGAAGAAGCGCCCCTGGCCAAAGACGGGCCAAGGAGCAGGGTCAAAATTGCAGCGGCCGCCGTTTTTTTCATAACGAGCCTCCTGTCAAACGAGTTTAGCGGCCGTCTAGCAGAGCCTGCACGGCCGGCGTCAAATCCGGATCCAGGGCCGCAGCCGCGTCGCCGGCTTTTTTGGCCGCGGCGACGTTCTTCATCTCAAGCTCGGCCTTGAGCAAGTTCATGGAGTAATCCGGATCCGGCGCGCCCGCGGCGGCGGCCGTCGCGGCGGCCTTGAGGTACATCCTGGCGGCCTGGGAATAATCTCCGGCGAAAAAGCTTATATTTCCCAAATCGTTCATGGCGGCCGCGTTGGCCGGATCATTTTTAACGACTTCGCCGAACGCCTGCCGCGCGGCCGCGGGATGTCCGGCCTGGCATTCCAAAATCCCCAACTCAATCCGGCTGACCGCATCCTTAGGATCGGCGGCCAGGGCGGCTTTCAATTGCCCCTTCAAGGACGCGTATTCCGCATCGAACATGGTTTTTATCGCCGCCGAAAAATCCTGGGCCGTGGCCTTGGCGTCGGGCGTCGGAAGCGGCGCCGACGCGGCCGGCAAGGTCGCGGGCTCGAAGTCGCCCCAGGCCTTTTGCAAATCCACGACATGGGCTGCTTTCTGGACCGACAAGGTCTTGTAATCGTAAACGGCCTTTTGCACCGCCTGGACGAAGCCCTGGCCCAGGAGAGTGGCCTCCACCGGCACCCAATAGCGGCCGTCATACTTGACCAGCCAATCCGCGGGCACGCCCGCGCGCTCGACCGACTGGCTTTCCGTGTCGAACATGAACGCCATGTGGCCCGGGTAGTCGAGGATGGCCGAGGGAATCTCCGCGCTCTCAAGCAGCGAGACCATAAGCGTCGTCAAATCGTCGCATTGGCCGCTCTTTCTCTCCAGGGTCTCGCGGGGGAACTGTGTGTAGTCCACGGGGAAAGTTTTGTCCTGGGACACCGTCTCGTAAGGATCGCTAGGCTTGGCGAAGAACCGCACGCCCGCGGCGGAGAGCGCGTCCCAAACATTAAGCGCGGCCACCGCGTTGGGGTTCAGGGCCGCCGTCTTGGGGCTTTGCGGCGCGGATAAAAGCGCCCGGCGCGCGAAGTCCACCACGGGCGGGTCCTGCGGCGTGACGAAATCCGCGATGCGCCGCGGGTCGCTCCAGACGATCGCGTTGCGGGAATAGACGCGCAGGGGCCTGGTCAGGGACACGGTCCGCTCGCGGCCCGCGTCGAAGTAGGTCAGGGAGAACTCCGCCTGGATGGGAGTGTCCTCCGTGACGTCGAGGATTTTATTATTGAGCGTGGCGATGAGCGGAATGACGACGCTGCTCCGGCGTTCCAAGGTTTTAATCGTCGTGTCGTAGCCGAAATCCATGAAGTCCTTGAGGCGGAAGCTGAAAGTCAGGTCATGGTAAGGGACGTTGAGGTTGTTGACCACGACGGCCTGGCCCACGGGGTTTTTCAGGTACCATTTGTAGTTGGCGGGGAAAATATCGCCCAAGGTCACCGAGGAAATCTCCACGGGCGGCAGGTTGACCGGGCCCGCGATGGAAACCGCGGCCGGAGGGCCCATAATTCCGACATCGTGGGTCTTGGCCTCCGCGGCGACGCGGTAGAAGTAGCGCCCTCCCGGGTTGACGCTAACGTCCTCGAACATGGGCGCGCCCGATTCCCCGACTTCCTCATAAGGGCCTTCGATTTTGTCCGCGCGGTAAATCCTGTAGCCGTAGAACCACGGATCCTCGGACGGCGGCCAGGAAAGCTCCGCCATGCCGCCCTTGACCGCAGTGCTCACCGCGACGGGCGGCGCCAAGGACGGGCGCAGGCCGAAGGACAAGACCTCGCCGCGCCCCGGATCAGAGACCACCAGGCCCTGGCCCGCGACCGCGACCGACGCCGGTTGGGAAAGTTCGCCCGGAGCGTCTCCCGGCGAGAACAAGTCCGTCATCCAATGCCCGTCCTTATCGTAGACCGACACGCGCTTTAACTCTCTGTCCAAAATATAGAGGTAATCGTGCCCATCGTAGGCCATGGCCGAGGGCGCCTCGAACTGCCCGGGCGCGGCGCCGGGCTCTCCCCAGACGGCCACCAGGGCCCCCGAGGGCTCGCACTTGAAGATTTCATCCAGACCCGCGTCCGCGAAATAGACGAAGCCGTCCTTATCCCAGACCACGGCCGCGGGTTTTTGCAGAACGTAGGTCTGCGTGCTTTCCTGCAGCGTCAGCCGCGGCCCGATGGTGAAGAGGAAGGTCCCATCGGGGCTGAATGCGTCGATGCGGTGGTTGCCCGCGTCCGCCACATAGACGGTTCCCCGGTCGTTGACCGCGACGCCGCGCGGGTCGTCCACCCGGCCCTCTTTCGAGCGGCCCATGAAGCCGAACATCCCGTGGCCGCCGGCGAAATCGGCCTTCCAAGCGCCGGAGGAGTCGAACTCGACCACGCGATCACCCGGCGTATCCGAGGCATAGAAGCCAAGCGAGCTGGCCGCGAAGCCATCGGAGCCTTTCACCTCTCCTCGGCCCGCGCCGAAGCTTTGCGGCAGGGTCCCCGAGGACAAGGCGATAAAGCGGCGCTTGTCGGGAATATAAGCGTAGAGGTTTTTCCCGTCCGCGGCCAAGGCGCCGGCGGAGAGGCTCCAGCTTCGCGTGGAGGCGCTCACGAATATTTTGGTCTCCAAATCAGGCGGAACGGGCGAGATCTTCAAGCTGTTGGTCAGTTCGACCTCTTGCACGCGCTTGTTCTCGCTGTCGAGAATGAAGATGCGTCCTGCGGGTCCTATCGCCAGGGCCTGCGGATCGCGAAACTCTCCAGCGCCCCGGCCCCAAGTGCCGAAAACTCCCAGCACCGAGCCCCGGGGATCGACTTCGCTGACCTTGCTGTTGTCCGAATCGAGCACATAGGAGAACCCGTATGGATCCACGGCGAAATCGCGCCCGCCGACGGCAAAGGATTCGACGAAGCGGGCTTTGCTGTCGAATTTCTGGATGCGGCCGTTGTCCGAATCGAGCACGTAGACATCGTCGGCCGCGTCGACCTGGACCTTGGTCGGCTTCCGGAACTGGCCCTGCAGCTTGCCGTCTCGGCCGAACCAGAAAAGCAGGATGCCCCCCGGGGTGAACACCTGGACTCGGTCGTTGCCCGTGTCCGCCACGTAGACCCGGCCGTCCGAACCGACCGCGACGCCTTGGGGCGAGTCGAGCCGCCCGGCGCCGGAGCCCTCGGAGCCAAACGCGCTCAAGAAACCGCCGTCCTGGTCCAGAATGACGACGCGGTCGTTGCCCGTGTCCGCCACGTAGACCCGGCCGTCCGGTCCGACCGCGATGCCCTCGGGCGAGTCGAGCTTTTGCTCCCCGCGGCCGCGCGTCGTTCCAAGAAGCTTGCCGTTATCGAGGGAATAGACGTCCACCTGGGCTTTCTTTCGATCCAGAACGTAGAAGCGGCCGGAGCCGACGGCCAACGCTACGGGCCAACGCGTCCCCTGCAGAGGAACCGGCGGCAGGAAGCGGATGGTGTCGTAGGCCCGCGCAGAGAGCGCCGAGAATACCAGCGCACCCGCGGCGAATAAAAAAGCGGAGCGCAAGAGCCTCATGACTTGACCGCTTCCTTAATAAGGCGGTTGACCAGGGCCGGATTGGCCTTGCCCTTGGAGAGCTTCATGACCGCGCCCACGATGGAGCCCGCGGCGCGCTCCTTGCCGCCACGCAAATCCTCGGCCGCTTTGGGGTTGGCGGCCAGGGCCTCTTGAACCCAGGCCTTGATTCGCCCCTCGTCGGAAACCTGCGCTAAGCCCTGCCTCTCGATGGCGACAAGAATATTGCCGTCTTTTTCCAGGCCTGTTATTTTGCCGTCCCAAAGGCGAGAGAAAACTTCTTTCGCGATTTTGCTGGAAATTTTCCCTTCCGCGACGATTCCGGCGAGCTCGGACAGGTGCTCTGGTCTTATCTTTCCCCGGGCTTCAGCCGTGGACAGACTTTCCGCGTTGAGCCGCGCCAGCAACTCGGTGGTCATGAGGTTTGAGAGCGTCTTGGCGTTTTTTTTGTGCGGTTTCGCGGCCAGGAAATAATCCCCCAGCTCCTTATCCCCGCTCAACACCTCGGCGTCGTAGTCCGAAAGCCCGAACTCCGCGGCGAGCCGCGCGCGGCGCCGCGCGGGAAGCTCGGGCAGTTCCGCTTGAATGCGCCCAATCCAGTCCGCGTCCGCTTCGAGCGGCAGCAAATCGGGATCCGGAAAGTAACGGTAGTCGTGGGCTTCCTCCTTGGAGCGCATGGAGGCGGTCATGCCCCGCTCCGCGTCCCAAAGCCTGGTCTCCTGGACCACGCGGCCGCCCGAATCCAGGATTTCCGCCTGGCGGACGAACTCATGCTCCAGGGCCAGCTTGACGTTGTGAAACGAGTTGAGGTTCTTGATTTCGGCCCGGGTGCCGAATTTTTCCGTTCCCTCGGGCCGCAAGGAAACATTCGCGTCGCAGCGCATCTCGCCCTTTTCCATGTTGCAGCCGGAAACGCCGGCGTACTGCAGGATTTCCTTCAAGGCCGTGAGGTAGGCGTAGGCCTCGTCGGATGAGCGGAGGTCGGGCTCGGAAACGATTTCGACCAAGGGCGTGCCGCCGCGGTTGAAATCCACCAGCGAGCAATCCAGCTTCTCCGCCCCGATGGCGTGAAGCAGCTTGCCCGCGTCCTCCTCCATATGAATGCGGTGGATGCGCACCCGCTGAGTATGCCCGTCTTTGGTCCTGATTTCAAGCCCTCCGTGCTCGGAGAAAGGCAGCTCGTACTGGGAAATCTGATAGGCCTTGGGCAAATCCGGGTAAAAATAGTTCTTGCGCGCGAAGATGGAGATCGGCGTGATGCGGCAACCCAAGGCCAGCGCCGCGCGGAAAGCCAGCTCCGCCGCCCGGCGGTTCAAGACCGGCAGGACGCCCGGCTGCCCGGTGCAGACCGGGCAAATCCGGCTGTTGGGCGGGGCGCCGAAGCCGTCGGTGGGGCAGGCGCAGAACAGCTTGCTTTGGGTGGCCAGCTGCGCGTGGACTTCCAAGCCCACCACCATCTCGTATTTCGTCGCCATCGCTTAAGCCCCGGCTCCCACCAAGCCCAAAAGCTCGATGTCCGAGGGATAGCGCACCAGCCCGCGCGCGGCCTCGGCCGTGGCCCAGCGGCAGGACAAAATTTCCCCTTCGGCGGGCTCGCCGACTTTTTCCAGCGGCTCCATCAAAAACCACTCCACGCTTTTGGACACCGGCGTCCCGCGGCGGGAAAACTGGTAGCGCGCCGTGGCCAGGGGCTTAAGCGCCTTGCAGCGCCAGCCGGTTTCCTCTTGGACTTCGCGCAGGGCGGCCTCCTGGGCCGACTCGCCCGGCTCGATGTGCCCCTTGGGAAAGGTCCAGACGGTTTCTCCCTTGAGGTTGGTCACCTGCACCAAGGCCATTTGGCCGTCCTTCAGGACCAAGCCGCCGGCGGAAAATTCCTCGTTCATCGTCAGTTGAGCCTCGGGAAGGGCCTCTCGCGCTCGAAGGCCGCGGCCGCGGCCAAAAGACGGCCGTCGGCGAAGCGGTCGGCGATGAGTTGGACGCCCACGGGAAGTCCCGCGCGCGTCAGGCCGCAGGGAAGCGACACTGCGGCGTTGCCGGCCAGGTTCGAGGGGATGGTGAAGACGTCGGACAGGTACATCGAGAGCGGATCCTTGGTTTTCTCGCCGAACTTGAAGGCCGGCGAAGGCGCCGTGGGCGTGAGCAGGACATCCACCGACGCGAAGGCCTCCTCGAAATCTTTTTTGATGAGCGTCCTGACCCGCTGGGCCTTGGCGTAGTAGGCGTCGTAATAGCCGGAGGACAGGGCGTAGGTTCCCAGCATGATGCGGCGCTTGACCTCTGGGCCGAAGCCCTCGCCGCGCGAGCGCTCGTAGACTTCCTCGAGCGTGGCGGCCTCCTGCGCCCGGCGCCCGTAGCGGATGCCGTCGAAGCGCGCCAAGTTCGAGCTCGCCTCCGAGGGCGCGATGAGGTAGTAGGTGCTGATCGCGTAGGGCGTGTGCGGCAAGGACACTTCGCCGGCCTTGGCGCCGAGCTTCTCGAAAACCGCGAGCGCCGCGCGCACGGCCGCCTCCACCTCCGGGTCGATGCCCTTGATGAAGTATTCCTTGGGAATGCCGACGCGCAGCCCGGCCAGGCTCCGCGGAAGCTCTCCCAAAATCTTGCCCGGTTCGAACTCCGGCGAGGACGTGGAATCCAGCGGATCGTGGCCGCCGATGACGGAAAGCGCCAGGGCCGCGTCGGCCGAGGTCCGGGCGATGGGTCCGATTTGATCCAGAGACGAGGCGAAGGCGATGAGGCCGCGCCGGGAGACCGCGCCGTAGGTGGGCTTCAAGCCCACGGCGCCGCACAGCGCCGCCGGCTGGCGGATGGAGCCCCCGGTGTCCGAGCCCAGGGCCAAGGGGCAAAATCCCGCGGCCACGGCCGCGGCCGAGCCGCCCGAGGATCCGCCGGGAACGTAGTCCGTATTCCACGGGTTGGCGGTCTTGAAGAACGCCGAGTTCTCGGTCGAGGAGCCCATCGCGAACTCGTCCAAATTGGTCTTGCCGATGAACACGGCGTCGGCTTTCCGGAGCCGCTCCACGACCTCGGCGTCGTAAGGGGCGACGTAGCCCTTCAAAATTTTCGACGCGCAGGTGGTCTCCACGCCTTCGATAAGAATGTTGTCCTTGACGGCGACGGGCACGCCGCAGAGCGCTCCCAACTTTTCGCCGCGCTTTTTCTTGGCGTCCACCGCGCGCGCCTGGGCCAGGGCTTGGTCCTCCAGCACGCAGACAAACGCCCGCACGCCGGCGTCCTTTTCCTTCACCCGAGCCAGGTGCTCGCGCGCGACGTCCTCGGCGGAAAATTTGCCGCCGGCCACGCCCGCGGCGATGTCCACGGCGGATAAACCGGTGGTCGTCATCCCTCGATAGGCTTATGCACTTGACTGACCCTGGTCATAGAGATAACCTCGACACATGCGACGAAAAGTCACGTCCGCAGGGTACCCCATGTTTCCCCGCACTCTGGGGGAATTCCAGCGCAGATTCGCCACGGAGCGCGCATGCCT
>DATLUA010000073.1:0-38143 GCA_035533295.1 Elusimicrobiota bacterium
CGCCTTTGATCGCCGCCAGCGCCACCCGCGCTTTCAAATCCGCTCCGTGCTTCCTTCGCTTGCCGTTCATCTTCTTTTTCCTTCCCATTGAAGGTCATTTTACTACCTTAGCACGTGGTCGGATTTTTGGGGAGCCCTATAAGATTTCGCGGCGCGCGCGATAATTTGGGGAGCAGCTCCGTCGCGATGATTCCCGCGATGACCAGCAGGGCTCCCGAAATCTGCCTGGGGCCCAGCCGTTCGCCGTAAAACAGGTAGGAGAATATCCCGGCGAACACCGGCTCCAAGGCCATGATGAGCACGACCGTCGTGGCGGGAAGAATCTCCTGGGCGAAGGACTGCGCCGTGAAAGCCGCCGAGGTCCCCAGCACCGCGGTCACGGCGAGGGCGAAAATGACCGTCGGGCTCCAGACCAGCTTGGCGCTCTCGAAAATCGGGCCGGTGCCGGCCATCAACAGCGCCGCCGCGCCGACTTGAATGAGGCCCATGTGCTCGAAGCGCACGTCCTTGGCGTATTTGGCGAGCGCCACTATTTGCAGGGCGAAGAAAAACGCGCCGGCCAACGTGAGCACGCCCCCGCGGTTCATGCCGGAGAAAAAGGATCTCCAAGGCGCGTGGGGCGGCAAGGTGAGCAGGGCCAGCCCCACGAGCGCGGCCACGGAGCCCAGAAACGCGCTGGACTTGGGCGCTCCGCTTGCCTTGGCGCGCAGCCACGGGAAAAGAAGCAGAACCGGGACCATCGCCACGGCCAAGCCCGTGATGAAGGCGGACTTGGACGGAGTCGTGAGCTTCAAGCCCTCGGTCTGGAATTGATAGCCCATCCCGAGGCACAAGCCCACCAGAGAGCCTTGCGCCAGGATTCGGCGATTGATGGTCTTAAGATGCTTCCAGTAAACGGCCGCTAGAACGAGAAACGCGGCGGCCAGGCGCAGAAAATTAAAAAGCAGCGGGGAGATGCCCGCGAGCGCGTCCTTGACCAGGACGAAGGTCGATCCCCAGACCAGGACGACCGCGAGCAAAACCACGTGGGCTGCCACCGGCCGCGGCATTTCTTTCATAGACGTTATTATACTTTTGATATGATGGCGTTATGGAATTCTGGGTTCCGGACGCGCTGGTTTTCGTCATCCTGGCCGTCGAAGCTCTCACCATGAACCGCCGCAAGGGCACGGTGCGCAAGGATGCCTTCTCCTATCAAATCACCACGGCCTGCTTTTTCGTGGGATATTTCTCCGCCTTCGCGCTGCGCCGCCATCCGCCGTTTTTGGGAACCTGGGCGGTGTTCGCCGGAGCGGCGCTGGCCTTGGCCGGCACGGCGTTTCGCTACTGGGCCATCCGGAACCTGGGGGAATATTTTACCCGCGTGGTGCAGGTCTCGGCCGATCAAAAAGTAGTCGAGAGGGGACCCTACCGCTACATCCGCCACCCATCCTATACGGGCAGCATCGTCGCCTGCCTAGGCGTGGCGCTGTCCCTGCGCTCGCTGGTCTCCGCCGCATGCTTGATGCTTCCCGTGCTGGCCGGATTTGGCTATCGCATGGCGATAGAAGAACGAGCGCTTTGCGACTCATTGGGCGAGCCCTACCGCGCCTATATGCGGCGGACCAAGCGGCTAATTCCTTTTTTGCTGTGAGATTCTAAAAGACGATGAGCGATCCGGGCAAGGCGGAAAAACTGGGAAAAAGACTTTTGGACGGCGCCTTGTCCGCGGTTATGCCCGAGCGGCGCAAGATTCCAGCCGAAGCCCTGCGGGAGGTTCTCGCGAAGCCCGGCGCCGCGGCGGTTTTCCTCTTCGAGCGCAGCCGCATGGGCGACGTCCTGCTGCAGACCCCGGTGCTCTCGAACTTAAAGGCCGCGTTTCCGCATTTGAGCCTTTGCGCCGTGGCGCGGGGATATAACGCCCCGGCCCTGGCCGATCATCCGGATTTGGAGAGCCTGCTGGTGTTCCCGGACGCGGGGCTGGGCAAGCCGGCCGAGCTGTTCCGTTTTTGGCGCGCGTTTAGACGCCGGTGGGACGCGGCTTTCGTCATGAGCGCGGGCGGAGCGTCCTTGACCTCGGCGCTGCTGGCCCGGCTTTCGGGCGCGAGGCTTGTCGCCGGGCCGGGCACCAAAATGTTCGGCAAGCCTTACAGCCGGATTTTCTACAACTGGGAATCCCAGCCGGCGCCGGCCCACGGCTCGCGCGCCGAGTCCAATCTGCGAATCTTGGAAGCCATGGGCGTACACGTCGCTTCGCGGCGGCTAAGCGCGGGATTTTCGCAGCAAGGCAAGAAACAGGCTCTGGAGTTCATCGCAAAATTAGGCGGTTCGGGTCCCGTGGCGGCGCTTGCTCCCGGCGGCGCCGCGCATCTCTCCACGCGCATCGCCCCGCCGGAGCTCTTTGCCGCCGCGGCCAAGCGCCTGGCCCAGGCGGGCGCGCGCCTCGTCGCGATTCAAGGTCCCGGCGAGCAAGAAGCGGTCTTGCGCTTAAAAGAGCTGGCCGGTTTTGATTTTCCCTCCGCGGTTTTCGACTTGGACGCCTTGAAGGCTTTTTTTTCGATGGTCCGGCTCTTGGTCGCCAACGACGGCGGCACGATGCACCTGGCCGCGGCCTCGGGCGCGCGCGTCTTGGCCTTGTTTTCCGCCACCGATCCGGAGACCTGGGTTTCCGAGGGAGTCTCGCCCGTAGATTTGCGCGGCCGGGACTCTGGGACGGCGGAGGGGAAAGTTTTGGGCTTGGCGCTTAAGCTGCTTGAACCGCCGGCGCCGCCGCCCACGCCGTCCTGAAAGTCTCCTCGAACGCCGCGGCGGCCGCGCCCGATACGTCGCTTGCCAAAATCGGCCGCTCCGCGAGCTTGGCCAGCGTCCCCATCTGCTCCGGCTCCAAGCGGCAGGGATTAATCCGGTAGAACGGCGCCAACTCGCAGCTGACGTTCAGGGCAAAGCCGTGATAAGCCACGTTTTGGCGCACGGCCACGCCGATGGAGGCGATTTTTTTGCCGCGGCACCAGACGCCGGTAAATCCCGCGACGGTCCCGGCCTGCAAGCCGCAGCGCGCCGCGGTTTTAATGAGCGCGGCCTCGATGAGCCGGATGTGATCGACGGCGCCCAGGCCGCGCTTGCCCAGGTGCACGATGGGGTAGCCGACGAGCTGGCCCGGGCCGTGATACGTGGCGTCCCCGCCGCGCTCGATGACGTGATAGGGATAGGGCAGCCCCGGCGGCGGCGTTTCGCGGGACGACGCGCCGCAGGTGTAGACCGGCGGGTGCTCCAAAAGAAGAAGCGTGTCCGGGATAAGCCCCCGGCCGCGGTCCTCGACCAGCTGCTTTTGCAGCTTCCAGGCCTCGGTGAACTCGACTCGGCCCAGGCAGCGGATGTCCATCTGAAGGCGTCAGCGCTTGACGGGTTCCCGAACCACGGGCGGCAGGATGTGCACGGCTTGGCCCACGCAGGCCTCGGCCGCGTCCACGATGGACTCGCACAAGGTCGGGTGGGGGTGGATGGCCTCGGCGATGTCCTCGACGGTGGCCTTAAGCTTGACCGCGAGGCAGCCCTCGCCGATCAAATCCGACGCGCTCCCGCCCACGATGGCGACGCCCAGCACCTCGCGCGTCTCCTTGTCCGCGACGACCTTGTAGAAGCCCTCCGGCTTGGCCACGGCCTGGGCGCGCCCCGAGGCCGCGAAGGGAAAACGTCCCACGATAGGTTCGCGCCCGCGCGCGCGGATTTGCTCCTCGGTCTCGCCCACGAAGGCGATTTCGGGGTCCGTGAAAATGGTCCAGGGCACCGCGCCGATGCCGTGGGTCTCGAAGCCCGCGATGGCCAAGGCCGCGACGATGGCTTCCTGCGAAGCCTTGTGCGCCAAGTAGGGCGCGCCGATGACGTCTCCGGCCGCGTAAATGTGGGGGACATTGGTCTGATAGCGCGCGTTAACCTTGATGTGCCCCTTGGCGTCGGTCTCAACGCCGGCCGCGTCCAAGCCTAAATCTTTCGTGATGGGAACGCGCCCGACGCTCAAAAGAATCTTATCGGCCGCGATGGTCTTTTCGCCTTCCGCGGTCTTGACGCGCACGGAAAGTCCGCCGTCCGTCCGCTCGTAACCCAGGGCTTGAGACTTGGTCAGAATCTCCACGCCGAGCTTTTGCAGGCTGCGCAAAACGGGAGAAACCAGCTCCGAGGGCACGCCGGGCAGGACTTGATCCATGAACTCCACGACCGTGACCTTGGTTCCCAGCTTGGCGAAAAACGTGCCGATTTCAAGGCCGATGACGCCGCCGCCGATGACGGCCAGGCGCTCGGGCGCGGCGGGAAGCTCCAGCGCTTCCTTGGAACTCAGCACCGACTCGCCATCGAAGGAAAATCCCGGGATTTCCGCGGGCCGCGTGCCGGTGGAGATGAGCGCGTGCGCGAATTGGACGGTCTCCTCGCCGTCGGCCTTGACGATGACCGCCGAGTTGGGGCCGGTCAAGCGCGCGGCGCCGGCGAGAACGTCCACCTTGTTGCCCTTTTCCAGGGACGCGATGCCGCGGACAAAGCCGCCGATGACGTTGTTCTTCCAAACCTGCACCTTGGCCCAGTCGATGCCCAAGCCCGCCGCGTTCATGCCGTGAGCCTGCGCGGCCTTGGGCTGGTAGTACTCGTCCGCGGCGTGGATAAGCGCCTTGGAGGGGATGCAGCCGTAGTTGAGGCACTCGCCGCCGAGCTTGTCCTTCTCGACCAGGAAGGTTTTTTTGCCCAGCTTGCCGAGCTTAATCGCGCCGACGTAGCCGCCGGGGCCGGCTCCAATGACGAGGACGTCGGTGGAAAGCGCCATGGCTTAAAGCAGCGTCTTGGGGTTTTCCAAGCCCTTGATGAGCGTGTTCATGAAGGACGCCGCCTGCGCGCCGTCCGTGACCCGGTGGTCGAAGGTCAGGACCAAGTTGGCCATGCTGCGGATTTGCACCGCGCCGTCTCTGGCCACGGGGCGCTCCTGAAGCTTCATGACCGCCAGGATGGCGACCTCGGGGTAGTTGATGATGGGCGTGGCGAAGAGCCCGCCGATGGGCCCGATGTTGGTGATGGTGAAGGTGCCGCCGGAGAGATCCGCGGCCTCGATTTTTCCCGCGCGCGCCTTATCGGCCAGGCGGTGGATGTCCGACGCCAAGGTCCAGACGTCTTTTTTCTCCGCGTCCTTGATCACGGGCACCATGAGGCCGGACGGCGTCGAGGCCGCGATGCCGACGTGGCAGTCGCGCTTGTGGATGATGGCGCCGGCTTTTTCGTCCAGGACCGCGTTGAACTGGGGGAATTCCTTGAAGGTCTTAATGAGCGCCTTGATGATGAAGGGCAGATAGGTCAGCTTGATGGATTTTTTCTCGGCTTCGGCCTTCATTTCCTGCCGGAGCTTGACCAGGGCCGTGAAGTCGGCCTCGTCCATGTGGGAGACATGGGGTATGGTGCGCCAGCTCTCGGCCATCTTCTCGGCGGTCTTGCGGCGGATGCCGATGAAGGGGATATGCTCGTCGGCGCCGGACGCCGCGGTCGCGGACGCGGACGCGGGCTTGACCGCGCCGTTGGACGAGGGCGCGGTTCCATTGGCCGCGCGGCGCACGTCGTCTTCGGTGATGCGCCCGGTGGGGCCGGTGCCGCTGATTTTGCCCAAATCGACTTTCAAGTCGGAGGCGAGCTTGCGCACGGCCGGCGTGGCGCTGACCGCGGCCCCGGGCGCTGACGCGCTTCCCTTTAGAGCGTCCGGGACTGCTCGCCCTCCGGGCTCGACCGCGGCCGCCGCGGCGGGCTTTGCGTCGGGACCCGCGACGTCGATGGCGACCAGGGTCTCGTGCACCTTGACCTTCTCGCCGGCCTTGGCCGCGAGCTTGAAGATTTTTCCGTTCTTGGGGCTGGGGATTTCCACCTCGGCCTTGTCGGTCAGGACGTTGCAAATCGGATCGTTTTCCTTGACCGTGTCGCCTTCCTTGACGTGCCATTTGACGAGCTCGCCCTCGGTGAGGCCCTCGCCGATGTCCGGCAGCTTGAAATCGTAGATCATGGCCGCTCCTTGCGAATCAATTTCCAACGCCTCGATTTTATCAAAAGGCTTCGTCAGAACGCCAGAATCTCGCGCGCCGCGCGCAGGACCCGCTCGGCGTCCGGGATGTAGTGCTTCTCCAAGCGGAACAGCGGCATGCGGATGTCCCAGCTTCCCACGCGCCTGACCGGCGCCTTGAGGCTCAAAAGGGCGCGTTCCGAGATGAGCGCGCTCACCTCGGCCGCCCAGGAGCCCATGTTCGGGGCCTCGTGCGCGATGAGGGCGCGGCCGGTTTTTTGAACCGAGGCCAAAATGGCGTCCAAGTCCAAGGGAGTCAGCGTGCGCAAATCCAAAACTTCGGCCGAGACGCCTTCCTTGTCCAGCATGTCGGCGGCTTTAAGGCAGGTGTGCGCCATCGCTCCCCAAGAAATCAGCGTGACATCCGAGCCGACGCGGGCTTGGCGCGCCTTGCCGATGGGCGTTTCATAAGGCTCCTGCGGCACTTCGCCTTTGGCCGCGCGGTAAAGCAGCTTGGGCTCGAAGAACACCACGGGATCGGGATCCCGCACGGCGGCGATGAGCAGCCCCTTGGCGTCGGCGGGCGTCGAGGGACAGACGACCTTGATGCCGGGCGTGTGGCACACATAGGCCTCGGGCGATTCGGAATGGTGCTCGGGCGCGTGGATGAGCCCGCCGTGCGGGCAGCGCAGAACCATGGGGACGGTATGCCGTCCGCGCGTGCGGTTTCTCATGCGGCCCATGTGGCAGAGGATTTGATCCATCCCGGAAGGCAAAAAGCCGTCGAACTGGATTTCGCACACGGGCCGAAAGCCGTTGATGGCCAAGCCGATGGAGGAGCCGATGATGCCGATTTCGGCCAAAGGGGTGTCCACCACGCGTTCGGCGCCGAATTTTTGCTGCAGGCCCTCGGTGGCGCGGAACACGCCGCCGTTTAAGCCCACGTCCTCGCCCAAGACCAGCACGCGCCGGTCTTCCTCCATCGCCTGATGGAGGGCTTGATTGACGGCCTGGACCAGATTAAGCTCGGGCATTTTACGGGAAGCGCCCTTCGGCCGGCGGCAGGACCGGCAGATTTTCCTCGCCGGTCTTGGTTTCCAGGATTTTCTGGAGCTCGGCGCGCTCCTCGATTAAATGCCACGGCGCGGCGGCGTAGTTTTCCGAGAACATGTCGAGCGGATTGGGCGGGGGAAACGCCTCGTAGGCCTGGATTTCCATCTCAAGCGCGGCCGCGGCGTCTTTTTGCAGGCGGGCTTCCTTGTCCGCGTCCCACAAATTCTCCCGTTCCAGATAAATTTTCAGGCGCGCGATGGGATCTTTTCCGCGCCACGCCTCGACCTCGGCCGAGCCGCGGTAGCGTCCCGCGTCGTCCGCCGTGGTGTGGTGGCTCAAGCGGTAGGTCTCGCACTCGACCACGCTGGGGCCATGGCCTTCGCGCGCGCGCGTCACGGCTTCGCTGACCGCCTTATAAATCGCGAACACGTCGTTGCCGTCGACCTGGACGCCGAAGGCGCCGTAGCCCCAGGCCTTTTGCGCGAGCGTCTTTCCCGCCGACTGCTTTTCCCGCGGCACGGAAATGGCCCAGTGGTTGTTCTCCACGATATAGACGGCCGGCAGCTTCATCGCGGCGCAGAACGTCAGCGCTTCGTGAAAATCGCCCTTGGAGGACGTCCCGTCGCCGAGATAAGCCATGGCCACGCCGCCTTGGCCCTTTAATTTTTCGCCCCAGGCCAAGCCCGCCGCCTGGGTCAGGTGCGAGCCCACCGGAATCGCGAAGATGAGATCGTTGTTCTCATCGGGAAATTTCACGCCGCGATCGTCGCCCGCCCAGTAAAGCAGGGAATAGCGCAGCCGCATGCCGCGCGCGTAGTAGGCGCCCTGGCCGCGGTAGGTGGGCACGAGCCAGTCCTTGGGCTTGAGGCACGAGGCCGGGACGATTTGGCTCGCTTCCTGGCCAAGGATCATCGGATAAGTGCCCAGCCGCCCTTGGCGCTGGAGCTTGACCGAGCGCTCGTCGAAAAGCCGGATTTCGACCATCTTGCGGTAGAGCGAGAGCAGTTGATCCGCGGGCAAGTCGACCGGAATGGAAAAATCGCGCACGCCCTCGGGGCTGAGGATTTCGATGCGCTCGGTGCGCGAGCGGTCAGCCGAGGTGATTGGCACCGAGATAGTCCTTCAGGAAAAGCTCTCCGGCCCGGTAGGAGCTGCGCACGAAGGGCCCGGAGGCGACGTGCAAAAAGCCCATGTCCCGCGCGCGGCGGCCGTAAGCCTCGAAGCGCCCGGGGGGGACATACTCGGCGACGGGAAGGTTTCTTTTCGCGCGGCTGGGGCGCAGGTACTGGCCGATGGTCAAAATCCGCACGCCCGCGCGGCGCAGATCGTTGAAGGCGGCCAAGACCTCCTCCTCGCGCTCGCCCAAGCCCAGCATGAGGGATGATTTGGACGGCGTCTTGGGCGCGATGTCCCGGCAGAAGGCCAGGACATCGAGGGACTGGCGGTACGACGCGCGATGATCGCGCACGGCCGGCGTCAGACGCTCCACGGTCTCCAGATTGTGCGCCAGCACGTCGGGACCGGCCGCGGCGATGATCTCGACGAGATCGCGGCGGCCCTGGAAGTCCTGCATCAGGATTTCCAGCAAAAGCTTGGGGTTGCGCTTCTTGGCTTCGCCGATGACGCGGGCGATATGCCCGGCGCCCTGATCCGGCAAATCGTCGCGGCAGACGGTCGTGATGACCGCGTAGTCGAGCCCCATTTCATGGAGAGTCTCCGCCAGTTTCGCGGGCTCCTCGGCATCGGGCGCGTCCGGCCTGGCCTTGGACGAAACCGAGCAGAAGCGGCAGGCGCGGGTGCACTCGTCGCCCAGCAGCATGAAGGTCGCGGTGGCGGCGCCCTTTTGCCCGCCCCAGCATTCGGAGATGTTGGGGCAGCGCGCCTCCTCGCAGACGGTGTGCAAGTTTCGGCGGGCCGAAACCGCCTTGATGCGCGCGAAGTTCTCGCCGCCGGCGAGCTTGACCTTGAGCCAGGGCGGCAGAGGCGCCGGACGTTCCGTGGTCGCGAAATTATTCATGCCCGGCCAAGAACCGCTCGGCCTCCAAGGCCGCCATGCAGCCCGTGCCCGCGGCCGTGACCGCTTGGCGATAGCGCGCGTCCATGACGTCGCCCGCGGCGAAGACGCCGGCGATGGAAGTCCGCGTCCGGTTGTCGACCGTGAGATAGCCGTTGGGCTCGGTCTTGAGCTGGCCGCCCAAAAACGCCGTGGTGGGCGCGTGCCCGATGGCGATGAAAAGGCCCCGGCACGCGAAGTCGCTTTCCTTTCCGGTCTTCAAGTTCTTGAGCTTCAAGCCGTGCACCTCGCCGTCGCCCACGATGTCGGACACGGCGGTATCCCAGAGAAAGCTGATCTTGGGATTCTTGCGCGCGCGCTCCTGCATGATTTTGGAGGCTCGTAATTCGTTTCTCCGGTGGATGACGGTCACCTTGGAGGCGAAGCGGGTCAAGAACGTCGATTCCTCCATGGCCGTGTCGCCGCCGCCCACGACGGCGATCTCCTTGCCCTTGAAGAAAAAACCGTCGCAGGTCGCGCAGGCCGAGACGCCGTGGCCCATGAGCCGCGCCTCGGAAGGAAGCCCCAGCAGCTTGGCCGACGCGCCGGTCGCGATGATGAGCGTTTCCGCGGAGGCCTTGACGCCCTCGGTGGTCTCCATGGCAAAAGGCCTCTTTGACAAATCCACCTTGGAGACATTTTCCTGGACGATTTTCACGCCCAGGCGCTCGCATTGCTTTTTCATGCGCTCGACCAGCTCCGGGCCCATGATGGGCTCCTCGAAGCCGGGGAAATTCTCCACGTCGGAAGTGATCATGAGCTGGCCGCCCAGGCTTACGCCGCCGAAAACCAAGGGCTCAAGGGCCGCCCGAGCGGCATAAATGGCAGCGGTATAGGCCGCGGGACCGGACCCGATGATGACGACTTTCTTGGAATAAGTCATAATGGAATTATACAAGAATGGCGCAGAGGGATAAAATCTGGATTTTGGGCGTGCGCTGCCGAACGCGCCTGGGCGTTCCGGCCCGGGAGCGCCGCCGCCCGCAGCCCATCGAGATAGACGCCGGCTTGGAGTGCGACATCCGCCGCGCGGCCAAAAGCGACGATTTCCGCCGCGCCATTGATTATCAGAAAGCGGAACAACTCATCCGGAGCCTGGCCGAGGGACGCCCGCGGCGCCTCGTGGAGACTTTGGCCGAGGAGATCTCCCAAGCGCTGTTGCGCCTCGACGCCCGGATTGCCGCCGCAAGCGTCCGCGTCCACAAGCGTCCGGCCGCGATGCCCAAGACGCGGGAAGTCTGCGTGGAAATCCGCCGCGCCCGCCGCCGGACGCGCGCCGCGATGGATTAGCGCCGTAAAATTTGGGACAATGTCCCGCAGCGCATGAAATCCGTCAAGAGACTTATTCCTTACCTCAAGCCGTACTGGGTCCGCTTCATCGAGGCCTGCTTCGTCATGGTCGGCGTGGCGCTCCTGAGCGGCGCCATGGTCGCGATCCTTGAGCCTGCCGTCAACAACGTCCTCATCAAAAAGGACGTCCACATGGCCTACATCATCACCGGGCTCATCCCCCTGATCTTTTTCATGAAGATGATCCTGTCCTACGCGCAAAGCTACCTGATGAGCTACCTGGGGCAGAGGATCACCCAGGATCTGCGCATGGATCTCTTCGAGCACCTGCATAAGCTTTCCATGGATTTTTTCTGGAAGAACAAGAGCGGAGAGATCATCTCGCGCATGACCAGCGACGTGCAGAACGTCCAAAACGGCCTGCGCTTCGCGCCGCTTTACCTCATCCGGGATTCCCTGACGGTCGTCGTGCTCATCGGCGTCATGTTCTTCGTTCAGTGGCACTTCGCGCTGGTGGCGCTCATCGTCCTTCCCTTCATCGCGGCGGCCCTGATCATCCTGGGCAAGAAGCTTCGCTCCGCCGGCAAGAAGAGCCAGGAGACCATGGGAGAAATCACCCACCGGTTTCAGGAAAGCCTCCTGGGGATGCTGGTGGTCAAGATTTTTAACTACGAGGACGAGGCCATAGAGAAATTCAAGCTGGAGAACGACTCCTTCTTCAACCAGATCATGCGCTACCTGCGCGCGGACGCGCTCTCCGGCCCGCTCATGGAGTTCTTCGGCTCCATCGTCATGGCGGTCGTTTTTTACCTGGCGTGGCAGCAGATTTTCCAGGGTAAAATGACGCCCGGGGCCTTTTTCGTCTTCATCGGCTGCTTCTCCGCGGCCTACGCGCCGCTCAAGAACTTGGCCAAGCTCAACTCGACCGTCCAGCTGACGCTGGCTTCGGCCGACCGCGTTTTCGCGGTCATGGACGCGCAAACCTCCGTGCGCGAAAAACCGCATCCGATTTTGTTTCAAAGCATCTCCCGCGGCATAGAATTCCAAGGGGTTTCTTTCCGCTACCCCGCGCGGGATGGGTGGGCCATCCAGGACCTGAATTTGAAGATCGCCGCGGGAGAAGTCCTGGGGGTCGCCGGAGAAAGCGGCTCCGGAAAAACCACGCTGGCGCATTTGCTGCTGCGGCTCTTCGATCCGCAGGAGGGCCGCATCCTCATCGACGGCGTCGATTTGCGCGACTACTCGCTCTCGTCTCTGCGCGATCACGTGGGCTTGGTCGCGCAAGAAACCATTTTGTTCAACGACACCGTCGCGGGCAACGCCAGCGTGGGCCGCAAGGGCGCGTCCGAGGCCGAAATTTGGAAGGCCCTGGAAGTGGCCGACGCGCGCTCCTTCGTCGAGCAAATGCCGCAGAGGCTTCACACGCCCCTGGGCGACCGCGGCATGCAGCTCTCCGGCGGCCAGCGCCAGCGCCTGGCCATCGCCCGCGCGGTCCTGAAAAACCCGCCCATCATGCTTCTAGACGAAGCCACATCGAACCTGGACGCGGCCAGCGAGAAAGGCGTCCAGGACGCGCTGGAGCGGCTTTTCCCCGGCCGCACGGTACTCATCATCGCCCACCGGCTCTTCGCCCTGCAAAAAGCCCACCGCATCGCCGTGTTCCACTACGGAGAGCTCAAGGAACTGGGTCCGCACGCGGATCTGGTCGCGAAGGGCGGGCTTTATTCCATGCTCTACAAGCTCCAGCAGCTCGAACCCGCCGTGCGCGCTTGATGCCCGAGCGGGGCGCCGCAAAACCGGACCTGCGCAGGCGGAAAATTTCGGCCGTCGTCTTCGACATGGACGGAGTCATCGTGGACAGCGAGCTGCAGTGGAAGCTCGCCGAGAAGGAATTCCTGCTTCACCGCGTGCCCCATTGGCGGCCGGAGGATTACCGGCGCGTCACGGGCTTGAGCCCCGCGGCTCTTTACGATTTCCTGAACGGCGCCTACGGATTGGCGGAGAGCCGGGAATCCTTTCTGGAGGACTGCGGCAGGTTGGCGGAGACGATCTACAAGACCAGGGTCTCGCTGGCCGAGGGATTTCTTGACGCCGTGGGCCGCGTCAAGAAAAGCCGCAAGCCCGCCGGCATCGCGTCGTCCTCTCCGCGCAATTGGATTGAAATGGTCCTGGAGCGCTTCAATCTGGCGCCCTGGTTCGACGCCGTGGTGAGCGCCGACGACGTGGGCGGACGCACCAAGCCGCTGCCGGACAGTTATCTCGCGGTGTGCGCGCGCCTGGGCGCCAAGCCGGAATTCTGCGCGGCGGTGGAAGACTCCCGGGTGGGCGTCTTGGCCGCCAAAAGCGCGGGGCTTTTCTGCCTGGCGCTGCGCAACGGGGCCAACGACGATCAGGATCTTTCCGCCGCGGACGCCGAAATTACCAGCGTCGGAGACGTGCCGGAAATTCTGGGGATTTCTTAAAGGCCGAAGGTGCGGCTCAGGGCCAGCTGGCGGATTAAAAAATCCTTCCAGCGCTCGCGCAGCCTGCGGGCTTCCGCGGCGCTCCGTCGAGGAAAAAAAGTCCTTTCCACCGGCGCATTCTGCAGGCGCCGGCTCCAGCGCTGGTCGTGGCGCCACAAGGCCAAGGACGCCGCGCCCAAGGCGGTGGCGTCCGGCTGGGCGATGCGTTGAACCGGAGTCCGCAGGATATCCGCTTGGAATTGCATCAGATAATCCGAGCGCGAGACGCCGCCGGAAGCCCGCACCGCGGCTATTTTAGGGCCGGCTTTTCCCATGGCCTCGGCGATCTCCGAAATCAGGAACGCGACGCCCTCAACGCAGGCCCGGACCAAGTCGGCGGGCGTGGTTTGGGAGTCGAGCCTGACGAACGCCGCTTTGGCGCGAGGCTCCCAGAACGGAGCGCCCAGGCCGCCAAGCGCGGGCAAGAACAGCGCGCCGCTCTTGGCTTCGCGGCAGAGCCGGTCGATATCCGTCCGTTTTTTGAGCAGGCCCAAGGCGGCAATCCAGTCCAGGGCGGCTCCGGCCGCATTGACCGTGCCTTCCTCGAAATAAAAGGCTTCCCTGCCGGGAAGCGTCCAGCCGATGGAGGCCAGAAGGCCGGGGATGAGCCTCGGTTTATCGCCCGAGTTGCGCAGGAGAAACGCTCCCGTTCCATAATTCGCGATCCACGCCCCGGCCCTGCCGCCGCCCAGGCCCGCGACCGCGGCCTGCTGATCGCCCAGGCAGGCCAGCACCGGAATTTCGCGCCCGCGGCGGTGGATGAGCCCCCAGAGCCCCGCCGAGGGCAGGATGTCGGGCAGGATGCGCCGGTCCACGCCGAAGACGCTCAAGAGGTCCTCGTCCCAGGACAGGGTCGAGATGTTCATGAGGAGGGTGCGCTGGGCCAGCGTCGGGTCGGCGGCGAAAATGGCGCCTTTGCTCAAGCGCCAGAGGATGAAGGACCCGACGGGCCCGGCCAAGAGATGGCCCGATTTGGCCAGAGCCCGGACGCGGGCGCTTTGCCGCAGGAGCCAGCAAAGCTTGGGCGCGGAGTAGTAGGGCGTAGGATAGAGCCCGGTCTTCCAGCGCCAGAATTCCGGGTTTTTTTTCAAAAGAGCCGCTTCTTCGGCGGCGCGGCCGTCCTGCCAGCTCAGCGCCGGCGCGGCGGGCTCGCCCGTGCGCGAGTCCCACAAGACGATGGTCGAGCGCTGGCAGGCCAAGGCCAAGCCCGCGATCTCGCGCGAAGCGGGAAGAGCGGAAAGGACTTTGTCGAGCGCGCGCTCCTGGGTTCGGGCGAGCTCCAGGGCGTCGTGCTCGACCCAGCCGGGCTTGGGACGCGCGGTCTTGAGCGGGAATTGCGCGCGCGCGGCCACGCGGCCGTCCTCGTCGAAAGCGAAGGCGCGGGAGCTGGAGCTTCCCTGATCCAGCGCGAGGATGAGGGGCTTCAAAGAGGTTCAACCTTGAGTTCCGAGGTCTCGGACTTTTCCGCCAACGCGGCGAGCTTTTTCTTCACCGCGGAATCGAGCCCGGCGTCGTCCAAGAGTTCGCGGACCTTCGGCCCGGAAGGAGCCAGGACGCGCTCGTAGAGCCCTTCGTCCTTTAAAAATTCCAGGAATTTCTTCTTGTCCGGGAACTCCCAGCGCTCGCCGGCCGCCCGGATGGCCTCGTATTTGCGCCCGAAGGCCCGCACGTAGCCCTTCTTTTCGAAGAGAGCGATGATCTCGTCCTTGAGAAGCCGCGCTTCTTCCTCCATGGCTTTGCTCTGGGCGCGGATGTCCCCGTAGCGATCGATGAGCGTGGCGACGTCATCTTCGGCGGCGAAAGCGGCCGGAGGCGGCGCCGCGGCCGATATGCCGGCCGCGGCACTGGCGGAAAGGAAACGTTTTTCGGAAACATTTTCCGCTCCCGCCGGCGCGTCCTGCGCTTTATAAACCGGGCACAGGGGCTTGTAGTCGCACCAAAAGCATTTCTTTTCCTCCGGAGCGGGAGAAAACTCCCCGCGGGAAATCGCATCGGCCGTGGAAACGATCTTGTTCTCCAGCTTCCGGATCGCGGACGCTCCCCGGCGTTCGGCGACATGCTCGGTAAGGCTGGGGAGATGATAGAAAGAGAGACGGCAGACTTCCGCGCCTAAAAGTTTTTCGCAGGCGAGCTGGTACATGGTGAGCTGCTCGTCGGTGGCGATGCGATCCTTCGCCAAGGCTTTCCCGGTCTTATAATCCACGACGGAAAAGCGCCCGTCCGGCAGACGGTCCACCCTGTCGACCTTGCCGGTCACCGGCACGCCGCCCACTTCCATGTTGAAGTTGTACTCGACGAAGAGGGGGATGTGATACTCCGGCGCGTGCTTGCGGTAGAAAAGCGTCAGGATTTCCTCGCCGTTCTCCCGGTACTGCTCTTCCTGGGCCTGGTTCTTGTAGCCGGCTGAAATCCAATGCTCCTTGTAGTAGGCCAGAACCTGCTCCAAGCTCGGGGCAGGCGGCTCCTTGGCGCCGTAAAAATATTCCAAAGCCGTGTGCACGCTCGAGCCGAACGAGAAGTAATGCTTGGGCTTTTCCGGGATCCTGTCGATGTAGCGGAATTTGTATTTTTGAGGGCACTCGTTGTAAAGCGAGATGGACGAGTGGGAGAGGGGACGGGGCAGGTTCAGGCTTTTGGCTCCCACGCGACGATTATAGAAAATTAGGGAGTCGGGGAGCCCGCGGCTTGGTAGCGGATGAGCTCGGTGTTGGGGTTCTCGTAGCCCGGCCCGCCGATGCTGGTCTTGACGCGGCCCACGGACGGGGCGTAGTAGACGTATTCCCAGGAGCCGGGAATCTTCTCATTGATCTCGCGCACCTTGAGGCAGTTCTTGAAAACGCCCGCGCCGGTCTTGACCCGGGCGTCGTCCGACTCGATGCGGTAGACGTAGCGGCCGGAAGGCAGCTTCACGTTCCACTGCCTGCCCGGGACGAAGGGATACCTCAAGACGGCGACCGTCTCGGTCCCATTTTTTTCCCAGATGGCCCAATCCTTTTTCACGTAGGCCAGAGTTTCTTTCTTGACCAGGCTTTTGCCGGCGTAGAGGGAGCTTTGGATTTGGCCGGCGACGCCGGAGCTGGAGAGCTTCATGTCCCAATCGAGCGTCATCTCGCGGCCGAGCGTCGCGCTGTCTCCGTAGACCCAGCTGCGGACGCTTCCCAGCGGGAAATAATCGGGGCAATCCATCAAACCGGCCTGGGCTTGCGCAAGCCACGGTTGCTCCAAGGTCTTACCGCGCAGAGCCGCCTCGTATTGAAGATGGGCCTCCTCGCAGCGATCCAGGGTCGCGTAGATGTTTCCCAAACGCACGCGGGTTTGCTCGGCGTAGGAACCTTGAGGAGCGCGGGAGAGGTATTGCTGGTATTGGCCCGCCGCGCGCAGGACGTCGCCGCGTTCCTCATCAAGGCGGCCGCGATAGTAATGAGACGAGGAGCAGGCCGGCAAAAGGGCGACGGCAAAAAGCAGAATGACGCCGGGGCATTTGCTCATTTGCCGGAATCCTTGAGGAAGCCGCGTTCGCGGAAGCTGAAAAAATCTCCGCCCGCGCCGACAATGAGGTGGTCGAGAAGCGGGATGCCCAGAAGCGCTCCCGATTCCTGGAGCCGACGGGTCACGTCCTTGTCCTCGGAAGACGGCGAGCAGTCGCCGGAGGGGTGGTTGTGGGCCACGATGAGCGCGGCGGCGGCGCGAGAAATGGCCGGAGCGAAAACTTCGCGCGGGTGGACCAGGCTCGCCGAGAGCGTGCCGATGGAGATTGTTTCCTCGTGGACGAGGTGATTGCGCGTGTTCAAATAAAAAGCCAGAAAATGCTCCTTGTTGCTTTCGCTGAGCGCGCGGGGAATGCGCTGAACCACGCGCCAGGGACAGTCCAGGACGGCCGCCTGGGGGCGTTTTCTAAGCCAGCGCTCTCGCAGCATGACGGCCATGAGCTCGCGATCCATGATCCGCGACGAAAAGGGCGACGATTCGTAGCGGAGAAATTTCATGCCGGGCCTCACGGAACGGACTCCGCCACGCGCTCGATAGTCTCCAAATCAAGCGGGCCGATGAGCACGAAGCGCCTCCCGCCGCGGCTCCAGCTGAGCACGAGGCCGTCCTGGGTCCAGGCCAGCTTCGCGTGCGTGGAAGCCAGCTGCACGGGCTCCGCGCCGGTGGTCCCAAAATTGAATTGGACTTTGTCCGAGCATTGGAAAAGGGAAAGAACGTTGATGCCGTCCGAAAAGCGGTCGTGCCAGACCGGGTCTTTGCCGCCGCGCAGGGCGTCCTCGCTTTCAAACGCGTAGCCGGAGGGAAGCCACGCCGGCAGCTCGCGCCCCCCGCCGTCCTCGGATCCATTCGCCGCGGAAATTTTCCGGGGAGCCAGCCGCGGGATGATCTGCCAGCCCGTCGGCGGGTTAAACGCGAAGAGCGTCTTGGAAAGCCGAGGATTAAACGAGACGCTGGCAAAGCGCATGGAAGAACCCACCTTGCGGTTGGGCCGAAAAAGCTCGCTTTCCAGGCTCAGCCAGTATTCGCGGTCGAGCCAAAGCCGGCGGACGAGCGCGCCGGTGGCGCGGGACTTGAATTCAAGGAGCCACGTGGGACGCCCCGCGACGCGGCGCCCCGGAGAAATCTTGACGGCGTAATTGGCGGAGATAAGGCGAAGCTCGCTCTCGATTTCCCCGCGGGAATCGGCCGGAATCGGGCCCTTCCAGGCTTTGCGGCCTTCCGGATCATAAATCCATTCGTTTTGGCCATCAGCGACGATGATTTGCCGCGTGTTTCCGCTCTTGTCCGTTATCTCCCGGCGATAACGGGAGTTCCCGGCCCAGAAAACATTCATGGCGACGGAGGAGCGCTCCCGGCTTTGGCGCGCGTGGTTCTGGATTTTGACCTCGCCTTGATAAGGGACCGTGGGCCCCTCCAAGCTTTTGCGTAGAGCCTCAAGAGGATCGGGACGCTTGAGGCGCGCGGCGGCGGTATTGAGAGCCGGAAAGAATAAAAACAGGGCGGCGGCCGAAACGAAGGCGGCTTTCGCCGATCCGGATTTAAAGATCATGCGGGCTCCCGCCGGAGGTCTCCACCTGCTCCGGCAGCCGCGAGTAAATAATGTCCGCCGGCGCCAAGGGACGGCTGAGCGCGTATTCTTCGTGCGCAGCCAGCATGGCGTCCAAGGAAATGCTGGGGCGCCGGTCTTCGCGGCTGACCGCCAAGATGGCGATCAGCGCGGCGAAGGTCGCGGCCAGAGCCGCGGCCGGGTAGCGGAAAGCCGGCACGCTCCAAAAAGACGGGCGCGGCGATTCCTGGCGCGTTCGGCGCCTGGCCTCGGCCAGAAGGGTCTGCTTTAGGTCGGCCGGCAGCCGGGGCGCGGGAACGCCCGCGATGGCCGCCTTCGCGCTTTGGATGAAGCGAAGCTCCGCCCGGCATTGCGCGCACTCGGCCAAATGGGCGTCCGCGCTTGTTTTTTCCGCGGGGCCCAAAGCCCCGTCGGCATAAGCGGAGAGATTTTCCCGGCATTGCCCGCACGTCATGACTCGACCACCTCCCGGCACATTTCTAAAAATTTTTTCTTGAACGCCTCGCGGGCGCGGCAGATGCGCGAGCGCACGGTTCCCAGCGGGCAATCCAACACGACGGCGATGTCCTCGTAGCGCAGCCCTTCCATGTCGCACAGCGTCAAGACGGCCTTGTGCTCGGGAATGAGCGCGTCCAAAACGGCTCTTGTTTTCGCGCCGAGCTCCTCCCGCTCCAGCCGATCGAACGGGGCTTCTTCCCGCGCGTCCGCGATGACCTCCGTGAAGGCCAGCGCGCTGCCCTCGTTCTCGCGCACCAGCGCGTCAAGGCTGCTGCAGTTCTTGCGCTCGTAACGCTTGAGCGCGTCGAAATAAAGGTTGCGCAGGATGGTGAGAAACCAGCTCTCCGTGCTCGCGGCGGGATCGAACTTGTCCCAATTGCGGATGACGCGGAAAAAGGATTCCTGGACCAGCTCCTTGGCCTCCTCGTCGTCGCGGCAGAGCTGGTAGGCGAAGCGGTAGCCCCGCTCCGAGTAGTCTTCGATAAACTTCTCCAGCTGCCGCGTTCGGTTCATCGTCTTCTGATCTACGAACCAGGCCCTGAAAAAGTTCCCCTGGGCAGGCCATTTTAACAAAATCGCAACACCAGGGATACCTCTTCGTAACACGGAGGGGGCACCCTTGAAGCGTGGGAAGGCAAACCATGGAATCCTTCAAAGAGAGTCCGGCCTGGGAGGACATGCTCGTCCAAGAGGACGCGCCGCCCGTTTCCGCGCGCTCCCAAGGTGAAATTTCCCCGTCCTACCTGACGCACGAGCTGCGGGCCCCGGTGACGGCCATCCGTCTGGGCCTGGAAATCCTGCAGGATCAACTTAATGGCCGCCTCTCCGCTGACGAAAGGCATATGCTGTCCTTGGCCTTCAAGAACACCATCCGCCTGGAGGCCCTGGTCAACGACGTCATGGACTACTCCAAAATCGCGGCCGGTAAAATGCCGCTCAAGAAAGAGCCCTGCTCGCCGCAGGAGCTCATTAAGGACGCGGTGGAGATACTGCAGCCCTCCGCGCTTTCCGCTGCCGTCAAGCTTATTCAGGAGAAGGAAGACCCTCTTCCCCGGGTTTCCGCGGAAGGGCGCCGGATCGTGCAGATGCTGAGCAACCTCGTTTCCAACGCGATCAAATACGTTCCGCCGCGCGGCCGGGGCGTCGTGCGCGTGTCCGCCGCTTTGGGGAAGTTCGAGCACGCGGGCACGGTGGTGTTCAAGGTCAAGGACAACGGCTGCGGCATCGCGCTCAATGACTTGGAGAAGCTCTTCAGCGCCTTTTCTCAAACGGAGTCCAAGAATCAGAAGTCGGGAACGGGGCTGGGCTTGGCGCTGGTCCGCGCGATGGCCGAGCTTCACGGCGGTCGGGTGTGGGCGGAGAGCTGGCCCGGCGCCGGGTCGTCCTTCTACTTCAGCATCCCCATCGCGCGGGAAGACCTGCGCGAAGAAATCGACGTTTACCCCAAGCCCGTCGAATATTCAGGGCTGGTCATGGCCTTCGCCAAGCGCATGAACGCCGTCCTGGCGTTCTTCGTCTGAGAGCCCGCCGGGCTCGCGTTAAACCCGGGCCTTGAGCAGGTCCAGGATGGCCGCGACCGTCATCAAGTTCTTGGTCGCGCCCGCGTAGGAAAGGCGGTTGACCAAGCGCATCGCTGACTTCCAGGACATCCGGGCGTTCAAGAATTCGGTGCGATAGGCTTCCATGCGGCTTTCCAACCCGCCGCGCATGGCGGAAGACCACGCGTGCCTGGAGCGGGCGTACTCCACCTTGGTTTGGTGGTAGCGCTCCATCGCGGCCTCGACCCGCTTTTTGGCGGCTTCCAGATTCTCGTGGATTTTGTCGCCCCAGTGCGTTCTCCAATTCGGCTCGGTGGCGCTGATCTTGTCCTTGGCCGCGGCCAGCTCCACTTGCAGCCGGGCCTTCATGATGAGCGGCTCCGGGGTTTTTCTGAGGTCGGAGACCAAGCCGAAGGGCTTGAGCGCCGCGAGCAGCCACTTGGTCATGTCGAACTGGTACCAGCGGATGCCGTTTCTCCAGTCGGAGGGGAATTTGTGGTGGAAGTTGTGGTAGCCCTCGCCGAAAGTCAGGGGGGCCAGGGCCCAGTTGTCCCGGGCCGTGTTGTCCAGGCTGTAGGGACGCTTGCCCCACAAATGCGCGGCGGAATTGATGAGGAAGGTCATGTGGTGGCCGAGCGTGACGCGCAGGAAGCCGCCCCACAGAAGTCCGGCCAGCAGCGGCAGGCCCACCATATACCCCATCAGGGCGGGAAGCGCGAAGCCCGCCAAGATGACCAAAGCGAGATACCACCGATGCTGCCACATGAGCAGGGGATCCTTGAGCATATCCGGGACGCTTTGGTAGCGGGTTTTGGGATCGGTGTCATTGCGGTAAAAAATCCAGCCCATGTGGGCGTAGAAGCCGCCGCGGTTGATGTTATAGGGGTCCGCGTCGGTGTCCACGTAGCGGTGGTGGTTCCGATGATCCGAGGCCCAGTTCAAGACCGAGTTTTCCACGGCCGCAGCGCCGAAAATCAGGTAAAAAAGCTGCAGAATCTTGGATGCGCCATGGCTGCGGTGGGCATAATAGCGGTGGTAGCCGGCCGTGATGCTCAAGCCGGCGCAGAGGTACATGATCGTGAAGATCACCAAGTCCAGCCAGGAAAACCCGTAGCGCCAGACATAAAGAGCGGTGCCGAAGATGCCGATAAGGGGGGTCGCGGTCAAAAAGGCGATGTTGGTGTAGTCAAGCGACTTCTTCCGGGCGGCTGCCGCCGACTTTGTTTCTATCATTTAAGTTCCTCAAAAACTCAAAGACACGTCTAAGATTGATGTTACACAATAACCGGGCGAAGCGCAACCTTTTATTGACAAGACCGGCATGATGGGTTATAGTCCCTTTATGCTGCAGAACACCCGGCGCCGGAAGTCTAAACCGATTTTTTGGGTGATATTGGGGGGAATTTGCGCCTTTTCTCTCATTTTTTTTGCGCTTGGATTCCTGCGCTACCGCGCCGTTCTGGCGATCAAGGCCAGCTCAGAGGCAGCGTCCGGCGAACAATTGCCGCCCTATTCGTCCAAATTAGGGCCCGTCCTTTATTTGCCCGGAAATTGGAGCGTCGAACGGGACGATTCAGGGGCTTTGGTCGCGAGAAATGGAACGGGCGCCGTTTTTTCGATTTATCCCGCCGGAAGCCATGTGAATGCAACCGCCATCCAAACGCTCTTTCCGCTGATTTCAGGAATTCTGAGGAATATCTTTGACCGCAACTGCTCGGGAAATCCTCCTAGGACGGAGCTTCAATCGGCGACGCTGGCCTCCGGACCGGTCTACTATTATTCCGCGTCCTGCGCGGGGAAAGACGGCTCTTCCATCGCGATCTTCACCATGGCGTGGCTGGACGGGACCAATGCCTATACGGGGGGGACCTTTTTCAAGAATCAGAGCGCGGACATCCGCTCCCTGACGTTCGCCATCCTCGGCGCCGAGCCGAAATAGGCCTTTAGCCCCGCGGCGCCGCCGCGCCGACCTGGGCCGGGACTTCGCAAATAAAGACGCTGCCGCCGCCGGGGTTGTCCTCGAGCCGTATCCGGCCGCGGAGAGCTTGGACCGCGAGCCGGCAGAAATTGAGCCCGATGCCGCGGCCTTGGCCTTCGGGGACTTCCTTGCGGGGCGCGAAGGCGGCGTATTTCTCGAAAATCCGCGATTTGATCGCGTGGGGCACTCCCGACCCCCGGTCTAAAACGGCGAAGCGGGCGAAGCCCCCGATCGGCTCGCAGGAAAGAATAATCTCCTGCTCTTTCGCGGAGGCGTTGATGGCATTGGAGATCAGGTTCGCGAGGACGCGGAAGAGCAGGCCCGGATCCGTCCGCAGGGTCTTGGGCAGGCCGGAATAGGCGACGCGCAGGGAGATGCTCCTCTTGCGGCAGCGGTTTTCGAACAAGTCCGCGGCCTTCTTCAAAAGCGCCGCCACGTCGGCTTGCGAGAACTCCGGCCGCAGGCCGACTTGCTTGGCCTGGGAGACGTCGAGCAGGTCGTTGATCATGAGAAGCATGAACTCCGCCGCGCTCTCGGCTTGGCGCAGAAATTTGGCGGCGTCGCCCTCGCTGATGAGCCCTCGGCTGGCCACGATTTCGAGCGTGCCCTTGATGGACGCGACCGGCGTGCGCAAATCGTGAAGAATCATGTCCGTCAAATCCTGGCGCAGGCGATCCCTGATTTCAAGGTCCGCGTTGCGGCGCGAAAGCTCCTCCTGAGCCTGCTTGAGGCGCAGATGGACCCGGACCCGGGCGAAAAGCTCCTCGATGGCGAAGGGCTTGTGGATGTAGTCGTGGGCGCCCAGCCGGAAGCCCTCCATGCGGGTCTTGATGTCGCCTTTGGCGGTCAGGAAGATGAACGGCAGGTTCTTTCTCTCGCCCAGGCCCAGCCTGCGGCAGACCTCGAAGCCGCTGCCGTCCGGAAGGCCGATGTCGAGGAGGATTAAATCGGGCGGCCTGCGGCCGAAGGAGCGAACGGCCTCGTCCACCGTGCCGCAGGCATCGACCGCGAATCCGGCTTCTTCGAGGGCGTTCTTGGACAGGTTTTGGATGACGGGGTCATCCTCCACCAGCAGGATGCTGCGGGGCACGCGTTAAGTTTAGCAGATTCCGGATTTTTTTCAATGAGATTTCAATCACGCGGCCCGGCAAACCCCGCGCTGGACAAGAACGGGCGAGTTGAGTACCATTTGAAGCGAAACGATGAGCGACGCGCGGAAAATATCTTATTGGGCGATAGCGGTTTTCGCCGCGGCCGCTGTCTACTGGCAGCTGAGCTCCGCGCTGTTGGCCGGGCTTTTTTCCTTTTTCGTCTTGGACCTGACCTACAAACGGCTCTCGCGCGTTCTGCCGCGCGCCCCCGCGCGCTGGGCTTCGTTCGGGGTCTTCCTCGTCTCCAGCGTGTTTTTTGTCTGGATGCTGGGCATTTTCATCAAGCTTTCGGCCACGCGCGTGCCCGAAATGATTTCCATCGTCCTGCCGCGCCTCAACGCCCTGGCGACCAACTACGGCTTGTCCATGCCCGGCAGCCTGGAGGACCTGCGCGGCGTCATCATCTCCGCCGTGGTGGAGCACGCCCAGGCCCTGACCAAGACCAGCGGAGTCCTGACCCGGGAGCTTTTTGAAATCTTGATCAGCGTTCTCGTGGCGCTCCTTTACCATTTGAGCGTTTCGCGGAAAATGGGCATCCGAGACGACGCGGCGCCCCGGGGCAATCTTCTAGGCGCTTTTCTCGCTGAATTCGCGCAAAGAACCACAATTTTCGTGGGCGGTTTCGAAACGATATTCCGGATCCAAATCCTTCTCGCGGCTTTTCGCTGCGCCGTTCTGGCGGTCTTCCTGCTTTTGACGCGGATGCCGTGGACTCACTTCCTGCTGGTGGCGACCTTTCTTTTGAGCGTGATTCCCATCGTCGGGGCTTTCACGAGCTCGGCTCTCATCCTGGCCGCGGCCTTCACGGTCTCGTTCCACGCGGCGATAGGGACGCTGGTTTTCCTGCTCATCCTCCACCAAGCGGAATACCTGATCTACAGCCGATTGGTGGGAACGGAATTCGCCCTGCCCACCTGGCTCATCCTCCTGGGGCTGCTCATCGGCGAAAAATGCCTGGGTTTGGCGGGGCTGATTTTGGCGCCCGTCGTCATCCATTATCTGCGGGAGGAGCTGCGCCGGCTTCCCGGTCCGCCTCTTTCAGCGGACTAAGCGCGCCCGCGGCGAAGGCTTCTTGAAGGCGCGGAGCGAACTCCTGCTCGATATCGAGCCCGCAGGCCTTTTGAGCCAGTTCCAGCGCGCGGCGGGCATACTTGATGTTCTGGGTCGCCTCAAGCCCGGTGATCTCCGGGAAAAACCACCCGCAACTGGTGTACATGAACAAGGCGTATTTCTGCACCTCCAAAAGAAGCAACGCGCGATCCTTCGTTTCGGAGTCCGCCGCCGAGGAGCGTTTGTGCAGATGGCGGGATAAAAAATCCCGCACGCTTGCCTCGCCGCCGTCGCGAAGCACGCTGATATAGTCGTTGCGCGCTTCCCAGGGATCCTTGAAGAGCTCGCCCGCGGCCTTTTCGTACGCCGGGGCCAAGCGGTCGCGCAGAAAATCAAAAGCCTCGCGCAGGGGCTTTTTCCAGGCCATGGGCTTGCCGTCCGAGCCGCAGCCGCAGTCCTGTGTCCAGCGCAGGACGCCGTGCGGGCAGCTCCAGGAGGTGCCCAAGCCCTTGCCGCCCGGAGCGAGCTCCACGCGCCACTTGGGCTTGTGGCGCGACAAATACCAGCCGTAGTTGACGACGGAAACGTTTTGGGCGGGAAACGCCTCGCTCAAAAGATAGGCCAGGCCCATGTCGGCGAATTTCTGGTGGTGGCCGTAGGTCTCGCCGTCCGAAGCCAACGACACCAAACCCTCATCGGCCCCGCCAAAAGCCTGGACGAAGCGCTCCGCGGCTCCGAGGGCGCTGGCCATCAACTGGGAGAACGCCGCGTCTCGGGAGAGCGGCAAATCGTAGAAAAAAACCGCGACGCTTCCCGAACCGTCCGGGCTGTCCCATAAATACGGGCGGCGCACGTCCACGGTCTCGGCAAGAACTTCGCGGCGTTCGCCTTTGGGGGAAATCACGGCCGCGGCCTGCTCCGGACCCAGGATGACGTATTTAAAACGGTGGCGCGCCAAGAGGCTCATGACTTCGCCGTTGACCGCGCACTCGGGAAGCCAGAGCGCCTCGGGAACGCGGCCGAAGCGGCTGATGAAGTCGCCGATGCCCCAGCGGATTTGCGTTTCGCGGTCCCGCGCGTTGGCCAGCGGCAAAATCATGTGGTTGTAGGCCTGGGCGATGGCGTTGCCGTGCCCGTTCAAGCGCTTGCGGCTTTCGCGATCGGCCTCAAGAATCCGCCGGTAGGTTTCGATCTCACATTTTTCCATCCAGTTGAGCAGCGTCGGGCCGAAGTTGAAGCTCATCCAGGAATAATTATTAACCGTGCGCGCGAGAGCGCCGTCTTCGCTCAGAATTTTAGCCTCGCCGTTAGGCCGGTAGCATTCGCGGGCGATGCGCGCGTTCCAGTCGTGGTCCTCGCCGGCCGAGGGCTGGCGCTCGATTTCTCCCGTCCAGGGGTTTTCCCGGGGCGGCTGGTAGAAGTGTCCGTGGATGCAGGCGTATTTCATGGGCGTCGCTTCTGTTCTTGCAAATTAAGGCCGACGACCCTATAATTATAGTCATGATGCCGGAGCGAAGCAAAATCCGCCGGATGATACGCCTAGCGCCGCCCGCGGCTTTTTGTCTTTTGGCGGGCGCCTGCACCCTCCCGGTCCGCGCCCAGGATTCGGCGAGCTTTTACGGCATGACTCCCGATGCCATCGCGCGCGCGCTGGGCCGCATCGAGACGGACCATCCCGATTTGCAGGATCGCATCAGCGTGGTCAGCTCCTATTTTCTGGGCACGCCTTACGTCCTCGGGCCGCTGGGCGAGGGCCCCCGGGGCGAGTTCGACCGCAATCCCATCGTGAGCTTCTCGGCCCTGGACTGCACGACCTTCGTTGAGGAGACCATCGCATTTTCCTTGGAACCAAACTTGGCCAGGGGCACGGCCCTTCTGCAAAAAATCCGGTATAAAGACGGCGTCATCTCCTATCAAACGCGCAATCATTTCGCGTCCGTGGACTGGATCCCAAACAACATCAAGGCCGGGTTCATCAAAGACATCACGCGCGAGATTGCCGGAAATCAAACGCGCGTCGCGACCAAGACCATCTCCAAGAGCGCTTGGTACGCGACCAAGAGCGCGGCGAACCTGGAAGACATCAGCGGCCTCGATCCCGCCCAGCAGGACGCCCTCGTCGCCAGGTGGAGAAGCCTCGGGGCCAACATGCCCGACCAGAAGGCCTCGCTGCCCTACGTGCCGATGGATATTTTACCGGAGGTCTTGGGCGACATTCCCTCGGGCACCATCGCGAACCTCGTGCGCGCGGATGTTTCGTCAATGCCCGTCTTGGTTTCCCACCAGTTGCTCATCATCGACAAGGGCGGGCAGGCCTACGTTCGCGAGGCGGCTTACAAAGACAAGGTGAAGGACATTCCGGCGATGGAATACTTCGCCATTTATCAAAACTCCAAGTGGCCGCTTCTAGGCCTGAACTTGGACGAGATATTGCCTCGCCGTCGTCCCTAGGCCGGCGGTTTTGCGCTCACTCCCGCGCGTTCGAGCATGGCCAAAGTGGCTTCCCAGAGCCTTTCCTGGCTCGCGTGATTTCGGGCGGCATCGGAGGCCGGAACAAGTTTTGATTTCCTGAAATATCCGCCCGTCACGTGATCCCATCGCGGATCCGCCGCCAGGTCGATGGAGCAGCGGGCGCCTTCTCTTGCAGTCATGCGGAAAGGCTTGGCGAGCGCCAGCAGCCACCGCGGATAATCGCGGCCGATGTCCGTCGCCACAACTCCGGGATGCAGCGCGTTGACGGTGACGCGGCCGCCATCCAAGCGGCGTGCCAGCGCCTTAACGAAAAGGACGTTGGCCAATTTGGACTGCCGGTAGGCGGCCGAGCCGTAGCCCTCTTTTTCAAATTGCGTATCCTCCCAATTCATGCGGCCGCCGTAATGGGAATCGGAGGAAACGAAGACGATCCGCGAAGGCGCGCCTGCTTTGAGCAGGGGAAGAAGCTCCAGGGTTAGAAAGGCCGGGCCCAGATGATTGATCGCGAAAACGGCCTCCAGGCCGTCCTTGGTCGTTTCGCGCCGCCGCTTCCAGACGCCGGCGTTATTTATAAGCACGTCGAGGCGTTCTTGGCCTTCCGCGCATTGGCGCGCGAAAGCGCGCACCTGGCGTAGGTCCGCCAAATCGAGCCGCATCGCTTCGACTTGGCTTTGCGGCGCGGCGGCGCGGATTTCCATTTTTGCCGCCGCGGCCTTTTTCATGTCCCGGCAGGCCAGAATGACGCGCGCTCCCAAAACGGCCAGCCCCGCGGCCGTTTCCTTGCCGATGCCGGCGTTGGCTCCGGTGACGAGGCAGACTTTCCCGCGCATGAGCGTCATGGAATTCCGGAGCGCTCCTAAATTTTTAGAAAAATCTGCCGGCGGTAAAGTTCGCGCATCGCGGCGAGACAGATCAGCAGGTAGGCGAAGGCGTAGAGCAAGGACGCGTTGACCGGCGAAAGCCACCAGCCGAAAAGCCGCGCGCAAAGCCAGTCGTTGAAACTCAAGCCCCCGGCCCAGAACGGATGGATGTGCTGCTGCAGGGCATAGAAAAGGCCGGAAAGAAAGTAGGCGAGAAGAGGATTGCGCCCAAAAATCTCGAAAGGCTTGCCCCAGGCCTTGAAGCCCAGTATCTCGATGAGCCCGTAGCACAAGGCGAAGCCCGCCATGGCGAGGCCCCCCGTGAAGAGCACGTAGGAGCTGGTCCAGATGTGCTTGTTGATGGGCAGAGACCTGCTCCAGAAAAGCCCGGCGGCCATGAGAACCAAGCCCGCCGCGGCCAATTCCATGACCTTGGCTTCCCGGTTCTTGGCGCGGGAAGCCAGAAGCCACTCTCCTGAGATAACGCCCAGAAGAGCGGTCGCCGCGGCGCCCAGCGTGCTCAGGATGCCCTCGGGGTCGCAGAGCGCCCCGGCCCACATGTGGACGCCCAAAACGGCGCGATCCATGTAGCAGGCGATATTGCCCGCCTGGGTGAAATCCGGCGCGCCGTAGCCGGGCACGCGGACGTGCGCGATGAGAAACCAGTAGCCGATTAAAAGCGCCGCGCACAAAAGAGCTTGCAAGGCCGGGCCGATGGAAAGATAGACGATGGAACAGAATAAATAGCACGCCGCGATACGCTGAAGAACTCCGGGAATACGGAAGCCGGTCGGCGGATTGAAAATGAAAAAAGAAATGAGCAGCCCGAACGCGAAAATAATCACGGTCCGCTTTAAAATTTGGAGCGAGAGCCGCGGGAAGGTTTCTCCGCGCGCCAGCCGGCGCGAGAGGGAAATGACCAGGGAAATCCCCATGATGACCAGAAAGCTCGGGAAAACCAGGTCCGCCAAAGTCCAGCCGTTCCATGGGGCGTGGCGCAGGAGGGGATGGACGACGCTGCTTCCTGGGCAGTCGACCAGGATCATTCCGGCGATGGTGATCCCCCGGAACACGTCTAGGGAAAACAGCCTCTGACCGGATTGAGAAGCCATCGCTTGGTTCGGCGCCGGGATCCTTTGACCGAGGACCCCGGCGCCGTTATTCTACTTAATTCCTGATTATTGCTGTCCAGCCGGCGGCGGGCCGTCATGCCCACGGCGCCCGTGTCCATCTCGCCCATGCTTGTGCATGCGGCGCATCCGGCCCAAAAGCATCTTGGCCCGCTGGGTTGGGGTCAGGAACGACGTGTCGGCCTCGAATTTGGCCTCGGCGCCCCTCATCGCGGCGGCCATAGCCTCGCGATCCGTCTTAAGCTTGTTGAGCGTGGCCTGGATGTCTTGGTCCGCGGCTTTCTTCTCAATCTGCCCGCGCAAGGTCTTCATGTCTGCCCTCAGCGCTTCGCCGGAGGTTTTCAGGGTATCCCATTTAGCTTTCATGGCGTCAGAGAGCTTTTTGACTTGGTCATCAGTAAGACCCAGGTCCGCTTTTAATTTCGCGGCGAATTTAGCCTGCCTGCCTTTGTGTCGCAGGTTCGAAGCCTGGTCATAAGCCGGCGGCAAGTTTCTGCTTCCACTATCCTGCGCGTAGAGCGCGCCGGCCAGAGCGGGCATGGCCATCGCGCAAGCGAACGCAATAGAGACGATGCGTTTCATATTTTTTTTATTCCTCCGGGAACGGCTCTTCGGCATTGAGCCGCTTCCATGTCTTTTTAGACTCCAGCCGGCGCCGCAAAGTGTCGCGAGTTCCTTGAATGTGTAGTAAAATAGCCGCCGGTAAACCTAAATGGACTCCGCTTCTAACTTGAACGCTAAAGAAGAAAAAGGCACTCCTTTCGTCATCCTGGCGGCCGTCTTGGCCGCCGTGGGAGGGCTTTTGTTCGGCTACGACACGGGAGTTATTTCCGGCGCGCTGATTTTCATCCGCCAGAGATTCGCCCTGACGGTTTTCCACCAGGAGCTGGTGGTCAGCGTGGCGCTGGTGGGAGCGGCCTGCGCGTCCTTGGCCGGCGGGCGCCTGGCCGATTATTTCGGGCGCCGCGCGACGCTGCTGGCGACCTCGATCATTTTTATCGCGGGAGCGCTGTTATGCGCGCTGGCGGCCTCGTTGGGAGCGCTCATCGCGGGGCGTCTCGTGGTGGGAATCGGCATCGGCTTGGCGTGCAGCGCCGTGCCGGTCTACATTTCCGAGATTGCGCCTGCTCCCGCGCGCGGCTGGATGGTTTCGCTCATCCAACTGGCCATCACGCTGGGTATCCTCGGTTCCTATCTGGTGGATTACGGCTTTTCAGGAAGCGGCGGCTGGCGCTTGATGCTGGGGTTGGCGGTCATCCCCGGCCTGCTTTTGGGCTTGGGCATGATGTTCATGCCGGAAACGCCGCGCTGGCTCATGGAGCGGGAGCGAGAGGAAGAAGCGCGGCGGGTGCTCAAAAAAATCCGCGGCGGCGCGGACATCGAAACGGAGATACAAGACATCGAGCAGACTCTGCGCCTGGCCAAGGAGCGCGGCCGCTGGGCGGACCTGCTGGCCCCCTCGATCCGGCCGGCGCTGGTCATCGGCCTGGGCATCGCCGTTTTCCAGCAGGTCACCGGAATCAACGCCGTCATCTACTACGCGCCGACCATCATCCAGTCGGCGGGCATCCCTTCCGCCTCGGGAGCCATCCTGGCTACGGCGGGCATCGGGCTGGTCAACGTGCTCATGACGGTCTTGGCGATGTGGCTCATGGACCGGGTCGGACGGCGGCCGCTTTTGCTTTTCGGCACCGGCGGAATGATCGTCACGCTGGGGGGGCTTGGGTTGTTCTTCCATCACCCGAGCCATGCCGGCGCTTCGGCGACCCTGGCCGTGGTTTTGCTCATGGCCTACGTCGCCTCCTTCGCCATCAGCCTGGGGCCGATTTTTTGGCTGCTCATTTCGGAAATCTATCCGCTTAGAATCCGCGGCTTGGCCGGGGGGACGGCCGCCGGGGTTAATTGGGCCTTCAATTTTCTAGTCTCGCTCACCTTCCTGAGCCTTATCCAGGCGATCGGACCGGGCGACGCGTTCTGGCTCTACGGGGCTCTCGCCGTGGCCTCCTGGATATTCTCCTACCGCCTCGTGCCTGAAACCAAGGGGCGCACGCTCGAGCAAATCGAGGCGGCCTGGCGCGACCGCCTTCGGTCCGCGGCCTAATCCAGCCTAATCCGACCTTGTTAACAAATGTTGCGTCCGCCGCTGCAATTTCCTTAAATAACAAATGTTAAGTCGTCTCATGTCGCACATCGGAGGAAACCTGAATGCCTCGCAAGTCAGCCCTGCTGATCGCGGCCCTCTTCGGCTTGTCCGCGGCTCTCCCCATGCTGGGAAGCGCCACGACGACGCCCACGACCGCCGCGACCACGCACCATCACTACAAGCATCATTGGCGCCATCATCACGTGGCGGCCAAGAAGCACATGGCCAAGAAGACGGCCATTAAGAAAACGACCAAGATGGTGGCCAAAGCGACGCCCAAGCCGGCGACCCCGGCCGCGGCTCAGAAGTCTGCGCCGAAGCCCGTGCAAAAGCCATGGTGGCACATCTGGGGATAAACGCCTCCTAGCGGCGTTGATCGGCCGCGGCCTACCGGCCTGCGGCATGGCGGCACTGGAGACGCCTAAGGCGTCCAGTGCCGCCTCTATTTTCCTTCCTTAAATAAGGTAACCCGCGTGGGCGGCGGATATCCGATTCCTCGGCTACCGAATCTGGCCTCAGGAGTTCGGGGAGATTAAATGGCCGTTGCATTCCTTTGCCGATATTTTTTTAGCGCGTAATCCAAGAATGGTTTCTCAAGGTCAGCGCGGCGTAAGAAAAAATCCAGAACAGCGAACAGGCCGCGAATGGATATTAAAGAAAGCGTAGATCGCGCTTGAGGAGCGCTGGTGCCGCGGCGCCTCGGCCCGCGGTCAGCAGCTTGATGAGCCACACGTAAAGACGGTTAATCCAACAGACCAGGAACGCGACGCCGGCCGTGGCGAGCGCGGTCCATGCCAGGCCGATGAGGATGCTTTTGATGCTTTCGGAGATGGCTGAGGGCTATTCTAATATATCCGGGCGGCGATTTTTTTTAACCGTGGAGCGCCGGCGCTTATCTTCGAGCATGCGCGCCTTGGACGCCTTGGAGCGCCCGCGTCGGCGGCGGCGCTCCTTTTCCCGCTCGTGCCGGGCGCGGGCCGCGGCCTCGCGCCTCCAGGCTTCAATCTTGCCGGCCAAGCGCACGCGCGCGGCCAGTCGGTTGGCCCATTGCGAGCGCTCTTCTTGCGCGCGCACGAAAATTCCGCTGGGGCGGTGGACCAGGAGGACCGCGGTCTCGACCTTGTTGACGTTTTGCCCGCCGGGACCGCCGGCGCGCAGGAAGCGCTCATCTAAATCGCTTTCGAAGACGCCCAGCTTGGCCAGCCGCGCCGCCGCTTCGGCCCACGAATCGGAAAGGCTCACGGCGATGCGCGAATTGGCCGGGGCTTAGGCCGGGATCCTTCGGCCCCGGCGCAGATGCCGCCGAGGAAGATTCGATAGCATCTAGATCGCGGCCAAGCTTTCGGCCAAGGCGTCCACGATGAAGTCCGCGTCCGCCCTGGTGATGCACAAGGGCGGCTTGATGCGCAGCACGTTGCCCGAAATGCCGCCCTTGCCGATCAAAAGCCCGCGATCCTTGGTCATGTCGAGGAGCTTGGCCGCCAACTCCGGCATCGGCTCCTTGCCGGCCTTGTCCTTGACCAGCTCCACGCCCAGCATGAGCCCCATGCCGCGCGCCTCGCCGATGTAGGGGGAAGCCTGCTCGAGCCGCTTTAGGCGCGCCAGAAGATGCGCGCCCACCTTGGCCGCGTTCTCCGGCAGCTTTTCGGACTCAAGCACGTCCAACACCGCGCCCGCGGCCGCCATCTGCACCGGCGAGCCGCCGAAAGTGTTGTAGTGGCTCTTGCCCTTGATGGCGTCCGCGATTTTGCGCGTGGTGATGACCGCGCCCACCGGGTAGCCGTTGCCCAGGCCCTTGGCCATGGTGATGATGTCGGGCTTCACGCCCCATTTCTGGATGCCGAAGAAGTCGTTGCCCGTGCGCCCGACGCCGGTCTGCACTTCGTCCGCGATGAAGAGCCCGCCCGCTTTCTTGATGACGGCGTAGGCGCCGGGGAAATACGCGGGCTCGGGCGTGATGACGCCGCCCACGCCGTTGATGGGCTCGGCGAAGAACGCCGCGATTTTGCCCGAGGTCGAGGTTTTAATCACGTCGGCCAAATCCTCCACGCAAAAAGCCGCGAATTCCTTAGGGCTCGTGCCGAACGGCCGCCGGTAGGTGTAGTTCGCCTTGGCGAAGGACACGCCGAAAGGATACGGCATCGAGTGCCGCCAAGCGGACTGCCCGGTCAAGGCCATCGCCATAATGGTGCGCCCGTGATAGGCGTGGCGCAGCGCCACGAACTCGTGGCTGCCGGCGTAGTTCTTGGCGATCATGGCGGCCAGCTCGTTGGCCTCGGAGCCGGAGTTGGTGAAGAAGCACACGTCCATGTCCGGGTTGGCGGCCTTGGCCTTGTCGGAGAGGCGCTTGGCGAAAAGCCCCAGGGAGGGATGCAGGTAGAGCGCGGTCGTGTGGAAGTACTCGCGCATCTGCTCGTCTATTTTCTTGAGCCAATGCGGGTGGCAGTGGCCGATGGAGACGGTGGCCACGCCCGCGAAGGCGTCCAGGTACTTGCGGCCTTTCTCATCGAAAACGAACTGTCCGCGTCCGCGCACGATTTGCAGGGGCTTTGAGTACATGGGGCCGGGCAGGGGCATGACGTGCTTCTCCCTGAGCGCGGCCACGGCCTCGGTGGAGAACGCCCGCGCGGAAGCCTGGGCTTCAGGTTTTTCTTTTTCGATGACGGGTGACTTTCTCATTATAGCTCCCTTACAAATTTTTGGCTGAAGGCTTATCCGATTCTCTCTCCGCCGGTTTTACCGCCATATTTCGGCAGGCGATCCTTCACTGGAATTATCCAGGCGGGACGGCGATCAAAATAAAAATGGAGCTGCGGTTCGCGATCCGCTCCGCTGGGGATGGTCGCCAACGGCACGTGAATCTCTCCGGGCCAGCGGCTGGATTCGAAAAAAATCTGCGTTCCGCATTTTCGGCAGAATCTGCGGCGGGAAGTGATTGGTTTTCCCTTCAATTTGTAGGAGTAGACGTGCTCAGCCAAAGCATTGCGGCCCACTCGGACACGCACTTGCGGAGACTTAAAGCCGAGGTAGGTGACGAAAGCCGCCGAATGCGTCCTGCGGCAGTTTTCGCAATGGCAGTGCGAACAAAAACGGCTGGGGAAACTAACCGTAAAGCGCACGGCGCCGCAAACGCAGGAGCCGCTCCCGCTTCGGACTTTCATCTGAAACTTCCGTATGCCATGCGTTAAACCGTTTTTGTTAATAGAGATTCGATTCTCTGCGCGCGCCGGTGTAGTCCACGAACACGGTCTTAAGTTCGGTGAAGAAATGCAGGCCTTCCTTGGACATCTCGCGCTCGCCTACTCCAGAGCCCTTGACGCCGCCGAAGGGCACCTGGGCCTCGCCGCCGATGGTCGGGCTGTTGACGTGGACCATGCCGACTTCGGCTTCCTCGGAAAACTTGAGCGCCAAGTTCAGGTCCCGCGTGTAGATGGCGCAGGTCAGCCCAAAAGCGCAGTCGTTGACCAAAGAGAGCATTTCGTCGAAGCTCTTGGTCCGCGTGACCGAGAGAACCGGGCCGAAGACCTCTTCTTTGAAGATGCGGTGGCCGGGTTCAACTCCGTCGAAGATGGTGGGCTCAATGAAATATCCCTGCGCGAGCGCGCCGTCTTGCGCACGTTTGCCGCCGCACAAAAGTTTGGCGCCGTCTTTTTGGGCGGTCTCGATATAATCGAGATCGGTCTTCAGTTGGGCTTCGTCCACCGCCGGTCCCAAGCCCACCGTCGGGTCTTGGCCGTCTCCGATTTTCATCTTTTTGGCCTCGGTAGTCAGCATCGTCAAGAATTTGTCCGCGATTTTCTCATGCAGGATGAGCCGCGAGGTGGCCGTGCAGCGCTGGCCGGTCGAGCCAAACGCCCCTTTGAAGACGCCCGCCAGGGCCAGCTCCAAATCCGCGTCTTCCCAGACGACCGCGGGGTTCTTGCCGCCCATCTCGCAGGTGACCTTGATGCCGCGCGCTCCGGCCAGCGTGTGCACGCGGCGCCCGACTGAGTTGGAACCCGTGAAGGACACGGCCTTGACCGCGGGATGCTCGATCAAGATGTCGCCCACCGAGGAACCCGCGCCCATGACCAAGTTCAAGACGCCCGGCGGCAAACCCGCCTCTTCCAAAATCTCCACGAACTTGACCGCGAGCGCCGGAACCAAGGACGCGGGCTTAAAGACCACGGTGTTGCCCGCGACCAAGGCGGGGGAAATCTTCCAGGCGGGAATGGCGAAGGGGAAATTCCACGGCGTGATGATGCTGACCACGCCCAGAGGTTGGCGCAAAGTATAGAGCAGGTTGCTGGGCAGTTCCGAGGGAGCCGTGGTGCCCATCAGGCGCAGGCCTTCACCCGCGAACCACTCGACCAAGGTCGTGCCCTTGTCCATCTCGCCCTTGGCCTCGGATAAAATCTTGCCCTCTTCGCGGGTCATCAGGCGCGCCAACTCGTCGCGGCGCTCGTGCAATATCTGCGCGGCCTTGACCAGGATGCGTCCGCGCTGCGGCGCCGGCGTGGCGCGCCAAGCGGGGAACGCCTTTTGCGCGGCGGCAATCGCGTTCTTGGCGTCGTCTTGCGACGCGCCTTGAAAGCGCGCGACCACGTCCTGGGTATTCGCGGGATTAATCGAGAGGATTTCCTTGCCTGAGCTTCCCGCGATCCATTTACCGCCGATGTACTGCTTGAGCGCGAGCGTCTCCGCGCCTGTTTTTAAATTGGTTTCTTTTTTCATGGTCGTTGGCATGGCAACCTCCCGAATTAACGCCTTATTGAGAATTATACCAAGTCGACACCCCGATAAATCCGTCGCGGCCTGGGGGTGAATTCAAGGTGCTAACGCAACACCCGCGCTAAAGACCTCTTTGGGTGTTTTAAAATCCAAGACTTTTCTTGGACGGTCATTGAGCCACTCTTCCACCGAACGGACCTTGCCTTCCGGCAGAAGATCGAGATTGCTGCGCTTGGGGACGAAACGTCGTATTAGGCCGTTTGTGTTTTCCACCTGACCCTTCTCCCAACTGTGATACGGCCGGCAAAACCAAGATTTCGTTCCCAACTCTTTGTTTAACAGCGAATGTTCGACATTTTCAGAACCATTGTCGTAAGTGATTGAACGCCGCCAAGCTCTCGGTATTAGGCTCAACATATTTCCCAAAGCTTGCCGGGAAGCTTTGGCGGTCTTGTTGGGAATCTTTTTAAGCCGCGTCAATCGGGACTGGCGCTCCACCGCTACTTGAAGAGCTGCCTTGCCGGAGCCTACCAACAAATCCGATTCCCAGTGGCCGGGCTCTTTGCGCTGATTAACGATTTCCGGCCGTTCTTGAATGGACTTCCTATCGGGAATCCGTATTTTGTTCGCTTTGGCCTTCCAGCGTCTTTTTCGTTTACGATGGGCTCGCGCCAGATAACCGACCAGATCTGGCCGATCAGTGTAAATCCACTGGTAAATGGCTTCTGGGCAAACCCGCGGCAGATCAGGGCGATGCGTACGTATGCGCCCGGCTATCAGCTCAGGCGACCAGCCCTTGGTCAACATCTGCTCGACCTCGTAATGCATGACTCGGCTCTTTAGCCGCGGACGTTTGTGGCTAGTGGCCAGCCGTTCCACCGCTCGCTCTTGAGCCTTGTGGGGCCAATATCGAGAGCCATTGCGGTTAAGCTCCCTGGATATCGTGCTCGCTGGGCGTCCAATCTTACGCGCAATCGCTCGCAGCGACAAGCCGGCGCTTTTCCAAACTGCAATCCCTTCTCGTTCATGAATATTCAAATGCATAAAGGCTTTTATACCTGCTTTTCACAAAGCAAGTCTTCAAACCTTCAAAGTGTTGCGTTAGCATATAGAACTCAGGGGGTCCATTAACCCGGCTCGCCTGGGCCTTTTGGCGCTCCATATTTTTCGCCATCCGGACTATAATGGCCTCAAGTCGCGCCATGATCGAAAGAAAGCGTTCCGCTCTCGCGTCCGCGTCGGCCTGCCTGCTCGCGGGCCTTATTCTGCTTTCGTCTCCCGGCCTACCCTGCTACCAAGTCCTGGCCGCGTCTTTCGATGCGGACGTTGCCGCGGCAAGGCCGGTCGAAAGCGTTCCTACTCCTGAGTTAGTATCCGGAATCGGCCTCGGCGCCGGCCTCGCGCCGCTCGAACAACCCGCGGCCCTGTTTCTGGACCTCGACAACACCATCACCGTCCACAAGAACTACGACCCGGCCAATCCCTTTTCACAGGAAGCCATCGAAAAAGTCAACACGCTCCTGGCCAAGGGCGTGCCGGTGGTTTTCAACACCGGGCGCAGCATGCTCCACGGCGCGTCGGTCTCGCCGCATTTCCCGGCCACCGCGGAGGATTTGCTCATCGCCAAAATCCCTCCCGAACTGCGGCGCCATCTGATCTTCATCGGGCGGCTGGGCAGCGAAATCGTCCGCTTCGATGACCAGGGCAAGCCCATCGTAATCCAGGAAGACGGCTGGAACGCGGGGGAAAAGGAGAAAATCAAGGGAATCATCGACGCGTCCCTGCGGGAGTTGGGCGTCACTCCTGATCACATGGACTCCGAGGCGGAGCACCTGCCCGGCATTTCCTACCTCAGCTTCAAGGCCCGGGACGCGCGCGCGGAGAAGCTCGCCGTTCTGGTCGGCCAAAAAGCGCGGGCGAACGATCTCCAACTGCACCCGCACAGCGATTCTGGACGCTGGATCATCCTCAGCAAAAACACCAAGGGAACGGGCGGGCGCGTCGCCTATCAACATCTCAAAAAGAGCGGCTACGGCGTGCGGGAAGACAACCTCCTCGCCATCGGCGATAATTTCGCGCTGCGCCCGGATGGCCTCGTGGGAACCGACGCCGAATGGGCCCTCGCGTTTCCCAAGTCTCGCGCCTTAAGCGTGGGAGACGCCGAAGCGGCGGCGCTGCCGCCCAACGTCCAGCGCCTGGGCCAAGGCGTCGAGTGGACCAACCGCGCCTTGGACGTGGTCATCGCGGGCCGCCAAACGGGGCATCCGCTCCTGGCCAAGCTGCGAACCGCGTGGAAAAATCCCGCGGCGCAAAAAGCCGCCCTCGCCATTTTGGGCGCGGGCGCGGTCTTATCCTGGCCGATTCTCTGGGCCCACCAGGGCGCGGCGCTCATCAGCACGGCGCTTCTTCTCGTCATCGGCCTGCCGCAGATTGTTGAAAATTTTTCCACGGGCACGCTGGGGAAATTAAACCGCGCGCTCGCGGTCCTGCATTTGCCGCGCATCCCGCAGAACCCCGCCCAAGGCGCGCAGGCCGCCGAGGCGGTCTCGACCGGAACCAACTTCATCTGGACGACGCTGTCTTTCTCCCTGCTCTCGGCCGGAATTCTGACCCACACGGGCTGGTGGGTCGCGTCCCAGTCCTTCAGCATCCTAAA
>DATLUA010000074.1:0-35497 GCA_035533295.1 Elusimicrobiota bacterium
GTCGTGGTGCGCCTGGGCGACTGGGTGCTTGATTCAAGCCTGCGCGGCAAGCTGCGCAACCTAGGGGAGACTTTAAATGGCGATTAGACCGGAAGAGATCACGGAAGTCATCAAGCGCCAGCTGGAAGGCTACGAGGCGAAGACCGAGCTTAAAGAGGAAGGCACCGTCCTGCAGGTCGGCGACGGCATCGCGCGCGTCTACGGCTTGGAGAACGCCATGGCCGGCGAGCTCTTGGAGCTCCCGCACGGCGTCACCGGCATGGTCCTGAACCTGGAGCGCGAGAACGTCGGCTGCGTGCTCTTGGGCCCCGGCCACCTGGTCAAGGAGGGCGACCCGGTCAAGCGCAGCGGGCGCATCATGTCCGTGCCCGCGGGCGACGCGCTTATCGGCCGCGTGGTCAACCCCCTGGGCGAACCCCTGGACGGCAAGGGCTCGATCAAGACCGCCAAGACCCGCCCGATTGAAATCGTGGCGCCCGGCATCATGGAGCGCCAGCCCGTCACGCAGCCGCTCCAGACCGGCATCAAGGCCATCGACGCCATGATTCCCATCGGCCGCGGCCAGCGCGAGCTCATCATCGGCGACCGCCAGACCGGCAAGACCGCGATCGCCATCGACACCATCTTGAACCAGAAAAACGATCCCAACCGGCCCATCTGCATCTACGTGGCCATCGGCCAGAAGCAGTCGACCGTGGCCTACGTGGCCAAGACCCTGGAGGAGAACGGGGCGATGGACTATTCCATCATCGTCTCGGCCTCGGCCGCGGACCCGGCGCCTCTCTTGTTCATCGCGCCCTACGCCGGCTGCGCCATCGGCGAGGAATTCTTGTGGGGCGGCAAGCACGTGCTGGTCATCTACGACGATTTGTCCAAGCACGCGCAGTCCTACCGCCAGCTCTCTTTGCTGCTGCGCCGCCCGCCGGGCCGCGAGGCCTATCCCGGCGACGTGTTCTACGTGCACTCGCGCCTTCTGGAGCGCGCCTGCAAGCTCTCGGATAAAAACGGCGGCGGCTCCTTGACGGCTCTGCCGATCATCGAGACCCAGGCCGGCGACGTCTCGGCCTACATCCCGACCAACGTCATCTCCATTACCGACGGGCAGATTTACCTGGAAACGGGACTCTTCTACTCCGGCGTGCGCCCGGCCGTCAACGTCGGGTTGTCCGTGTCCCGCGTCGGGGGAGCGGCGCAGACCAAGGCCATGAAGTCCGTGGCCGGCCGCCTGCGCCTGGATTTGGCCCAGTACAACGAGCTGGCCGCCTTCGCGCAGTTCGGCTCGGAGCTGGACAAGGCCTCCCAGAGGCAGCTCTCGCGCGGCGAGCGGCTGGTGGAAATCCTGAAGCAGGACCAGTATCGCCCCATGCCCTTCGAGCAGCAGGTCGCGGTCATCTTCGCGGGCGTCAACGGGCTCATCGACGACGTGCCGGCCAAGGACGTGCGCCGCTTCGAGAAGGAACTCTTGGAGCAGCTCTCCATCGAGAAGGCTGATTTGCTGCGCGCCCTGCGCGAGAAAAAAGTCATGGACGACGCGGCCAAGGCCGCGCTGACCGCGGCCGTGGCGGAGTTCAAGGCGAGCTTCCTGGCCGCCGGAGCCAAAGCGTGAGAATAGCGCTCTTGGCGGCGATTTGCGCCTTGGCGCCCGTGGCGGCGCGGGCGCAGGATTTGCCGCCGTCCCACATCCTGAACCTCAACTGCCTCGAAGCCCTGGCCGCCGTGGGCGAGCCCGAGCTCTCCGGCATCTTCTCCTACGTGCCCGACGCCGACACCGCCGCGGCCTTCGCCGATCTGGTGGTGCACCAGCGCTCGGCGCTGCGCAAGTTCATGGACAAGGACGAGGCCGACGTGAAGGCGGTGGGCGGCGTCTCGCAGTGGGACCACAGCGTGGCGGCCTACGCGCTCTCGATTTACGCCCTGCCCGCCGCGGCGGCCACGGTGGAGAAGCCCGCCGCTTCGGACTTGAAGCGCCTCAACGCGCTCGCGGCCGCGCCGGCGCTGAGCCTCCAGGAAATGACCTCGCGGAGAAACGCCCAGCGATGAAATCCCGGGTTTTGGTGACCGGCGCCGCGGGCTTTGTTGGCTCGAACGTCTGCAAGGCGCTCGCCCGCCAGGGCCGCGCCGTGATCGGCCTGGACGATTTTTCCGCCGGCAACTTCAAGAACCTGGCCGGCTTCTCCGGCGATTTTGTCGCCGCGGACGTCTTTGACGCCGCCGCCTGGGGCCCGCGCGCAGGCCCCGTTGACGCGGTTTTCCACCAAGCCGCCATCACCGACACCACGGTCATGGACCAGGCCAAGATGATGCGCGTCAACGCCGAAGCGTTCTTCAACCTCTTGGAGTGGGCCGCCCAAAACAAGGTCAAGACCGTGGTCTACGCCTCCTCGGCCGGGGTCTACGGCGATACGCCCGTGCCCATGCGCGAAACGGCCGCGCACAGGCCCTTGAACATTTACGCCTTCTCCAAGGCCGTCATGGAGAACATCGCGGCGGATTTCCCGCGCCGCCACCCCAAGAGCAAGATGAACATCGTGGGCCTGCGCTACTTCAACGTCTTCGGGCCCGGCGAGAGCTTCAAGGCCAAGGCGGCGAGCATGATTTGGCAGCTCTATGGGCAGATGAAGGCCGGCAAGCGCCCGCGGGTCTTCGAGTTCGGCGATCAGTACCGCGATTTTATCTACGTCAAGGACGTGGTCGCGGCCAACGTGCTGGCCGAAAAGGCCAAGAGCGGCGCCTACAACGTCTGCACCGGCCGCAAGACCACCTTCAACGAAATCATCGCGGCCCTAAACGCCGTGCTGGGCGCCAACTTGGAGCCCGACTATTTCAAGAACCCCTATTCCTTTTATCAGAACGAGACCCTGGGCGATCCGGCCCTGGCGGCCAAGGCCCTGGGGTTCAAGGCCAAATTCACGGCGGAGGCCGCCATCCGGGACTACCTGCAAGGCCCGGCCGTGCCGGCGGGAGTCTAGATGCCAAGGGTCGAGGCCTAGCATGGCGTCCTTGCGCGAAATCCGCCGCAAAATAAAATCGGTCAAGTCCACCGAGCAGATCACCCGCGCCATGAAGATGGTGGCCGCGGCCCGCATGCGCCGCGCGCAGTCCTCCATTCTCTCGGCCCGGCCCTTTGCCCGCGGCATGGAGGACTTGGCCTGGACCCTGTCGGGCGCCGCGGACGGCGCGCTCCAGCCGCATCCCTTTTTCCGCAAGCCCGCCGCGGGCGCGCCGCTTTTGATTTTGGTCACCGCGGACAAGGGCCTGTGCGGCTCGTTCAACTCGAATTTGTTCAAGGCGGCTCTGGAATGGCTGCGCCAGCGCCAAGGCAAGGCGCGCGTCGTGGTCGCGGGCAAGAAGGGGCGCGATTTCCTGCACCGCCTGCGCGGCCAAGACGTCGAGGTGACCGCGGAATTGGCCGGCATCTTCCCCAAGGTGCATTTTTCCCACGCGGAAATTCTGGGCGACGCGGTCATTTCGGACTTCGAGGGCGGGCGCGCCAGCGAGGCGTGCGTGCTCTACAACGAGTTCAAGTCCGTGGCCCAGCAGAAGCTTTCCTTAAAGACCCTCTTGCCCATCGCGCCCGGCCCGGATTTCACCGGCGGCCGCTCCTCCGAGCGCCAGTTCGAGCCCGGCCGCGAACGGCTTTTGGACGCGCTTCTGCGGCGCTTCGTGAAGGCCGAGATTTACCGCGTCTTGCTGGAAAGCCAGGCCGCGGAGCTGGCCGCGCGCATGAACGCGATGGACGCGGCGGCCAAGAACGCCGCCGAGCTCAAGGCCGATTTGAATTTGGACTTAAACCGCCAGAGGCAAGCTCTCATCACCAAGGAAATCGCCGAGCTGGTCGGCGGCGCGGAGGCCCTGGCATCATGACGAAAAAGAAGGCGGCGGAAAAGCGCCGGCACGAGCGCTTCCCCATGGGCCTGTCCCTGGGCGTGGTGACCAAGGGCGAGGGCGTGCGCCGCTGCCTGGGCGTCATCGCCGATCTCTCCATGGGCGGCATGGCCTTTGAGTCGGACGCGATTCTTGAGGAAGGCTCGTCCTTGTATTTAAGGGTCAACATTCCGCTGGAGCTGCGCGGCGAGGTGCGTCGCGTCAAGCCCGGCGCGCGCGCCGGGCTGCACCGCTACGGGGTGCGCTTCCACCGCATGGGGTTCTCGTCGCCGGATTCGGCCAAGCCGCAAAAATTCATCGCCGCGAGCTTTCACAAGCCGCGCGCGTAACGCATAGGAGCAGCGCATGAACACCGGAAAAATCGTCCAGGTCATCGGCCCCGTTTTAGACGTGGAATTTCCCTCGGGCAAGCTGCCCGCCATCACCAACGCCCTTAAAATCAGGACGCCGCATTCCGAGAACGGCTCGGGCGCGGCCGAGCTCGTGGTCGAGACCGCGTCGCACCTGGGCGACAACACGGTGCGCGCCGTGGCCATGGGCCCGACCGAGGGCTTGACCCGCGGCATGACGGTCGAGGACACCGGCGCCCCCATCACCGTGCCGGTGGGCGCCGCCTGCCTGGGCCGCCTGATGGACGTCTTGGGCGCGCCCAAGGACGGGCGCGGCGCCATCGCGGCCAAGGACAAGCTCCCCATCCACCGCGCGCCGCCGCCGCTGGTCGACCAAGTGACCACGCCGCAGATTTTCGAGACCGGCATCAAGGTCGTGGATCTCTTGGAGCCCTACATGAAGGGCGGCAAGGTCGGCCTCTTCGGCGGCGCCGGCGTCGGCAAGACCGTCATCATTATGGAGCTCATCAACAACGTGGCCAAGCAGCACGGCGGCGTCTCGGTGTTCGGCGGCGTGGGCGAGCGCTCGCGCGAGGGCAACGATTTGTGGCACGAAATGCAGGAGGCCAAGCTCTCGGACGGCAGCCCGGTCTTGTCCAAGGCCGTCCTGGTCTACGGGCAGATGAACGAGCCGCCGGGCGCGCGCGCCCGCGTGGGTTTGACCGCCTTGACCCAGGCCGAGCACTTCCGCGACAAGGAAGGCCAGGACGTGCTCTTGTTCATCGACAACGTGTTCCGCTACGTGCTGGCCGGGGCCGAGGTCTCGGCGCTTTTGGGCCGCATGCCCTCGGCCGTGGGCTACCAGCCGACGCTTCTGACCGAGGTGGCCGACCTGCAGGAGCGCATTACGTCCACCAAGGACGGCTCTATCACCTCCATTCAAGCCGTCTACGTCCCGGCCGACGACTTGACCGACCCCGGCGTGGCCACCACCTTCACCCACTTGGACGCCCGGACCGTGCTCTCGCGTCAAATCGCGGAGCTGGGCATCTATCCGGCCGTGGACCCGCTCGATTCCACCTCGCGCATTTTGGATCCCAAGGTCGTGGGCGAGGAGCACTACGCCGTGGCCGGCGCGGTGCAGAAGATATTGCAGCGCTACAAGGACCTGCAGGACATCATCGCGATTCTGGGCATCGACGAGCTTTCCGATGAGGACAAGCTGCTGGTCGCGCGTGCGCGTAAAATCCAGAAGTTCCTGTCCCAGCCCTTCTTCGTGGCCCAGCAGTTCACCGGCATGCCCGGCAAGTACGTGGCCTTGAAGGACACCATCCGGGGATTCAAGGAGCTCTTGGAGGGCAAGCACGACGCCCTGCCGGAGCAGGCCTTCTACATGGTGGGCTCGATTGAAGAGGCCGCGGCCAAGGCCGAGAGCTTGAGGGCCGAGGCGTAGAGAGAGGCGAGCATGCCCAAGACCATCGCGGTTGAAATCATCTCGCCCGAGCGCCAGGTCTCCAAGACCAGCGCCGAGGCCGTGGTGGTCCCGGCTTGGGACGGGGAGATGGGGATTTTGCCCGGGCACGAGCCCTACCTGGCGCAGCTGCGCGCCGGCGAGGTGCGCCTGCGCAACGGCGGCGGCGCGGATCTTTTCGCGGTCGCGGGCGGCTTCGTGGAGGTCTCGCCCGAGCGCGTGCGGCTCTTCGTGGAGACCGCGGAGCTGGCCGAGGAAATCGATTTGGAAAAGGCGCGTCAGGCGGCGGAGAAGGCCAAGGCCGAGATGTCCCGTAAGGACATCGACCCCGCGGCGCTGGCCGGGGCCGAGGGCGCCATGCGCTGGGCCATGGCCCAGGTCAAGGTCGCGCGCCGCCACCGCCACTCGCACGGGCGGCCCGCGGGGATAAATGGAGGAACAAAATGAACGCAAAGACCTTCCGTCCCCTTCTTTTCCTTCCGTTCCTTCCTGTCCTTCTGTTCCTTTCCGCCGCCGCGAAGCCCGCCGCGCCGCGCACCGACTGGCTTGATCTCTACGGCTTGTCCCCTTATAAGGAGCAATGGACCGCGACCGTGCGGGTGCAGTATCTAAAGACCGCGCTGCCCAAGGTGCTCGCGGCCTTCACCGCGCAGGACGCCGCGCTCTCCCAGCCGCTGGAAAATTTCGCGTCAAGCAAAATCGCCCAGACCCAGCAGCTCTCCTACCGGCTCTCGCGCGAGCAGGCGCAAGGCGCCCTGGACGCCTTGAAGAAGGACGGCTTTCTGGTCCTGGGCCTGCGCCGCATTCCCGCGCCCAGCGGCGCGCCGCTGCCCGAAATAGACGCGAAGATTAAGGCGCTCACGTCCGAGCGCGCCGCGCACCGCGCCGCCCTGGCCCAGATGCCCGCCGTCGCCGCTCTGGTCGACCAGATGCTGGGCCGCCTGGTCATGGTCAAGGAAGTCCAGGAGCGCGCCCAGGCCGTGGTGATTTTGGACCTAACGCTCTCCGGCAAGAGCTAGGGCCCGCGCCGGCCGGCCGCGCCCTTCCGAACTCGACCGCCGCGCCATCGCGCGGAGAATCCGCTCGGGCCGGCCCAAGTCGCTCCATTCGACGGGCGCCATCGGCTGCACCAGCACGCGCCCGGGCAGCTTCTGCAGGACGTCCTTCGAAAAGTTGAAGGACCCCATGCCGCGATAGGCGGCGACAAGCGCGCTCCGCTCGCGAGGCGAGCCGACGGCGTCCAAAATCGAATCAAAACGCGTCATGAGGTCCGGCAGGCAGCGGCGCCCCATCTCCCAGAGCGTGCGCGCCTTGGCCGCCATGATCATGGTGTTCCAGAGGCAGTTCCTGCCGAACAAGTCCGCGGCCTCGGGCGCGCCGGGCTTTTCCACGAAGCGCGCCACGCGCATGGCGCCGCCGCCCGTGGTCCAGGCGCGCACGGGCTCAATCCAGCCGTAGTCCTGCTCGGGCCCGTCCGGGGCCGAGCCCAGCAAGACCAGGTCCTCCGTCCAGCGCTCGCAGAGCTCCGCGGCGCGCTCCACCGCCTCGGTAAAGCGCTCCGGGGGCGCGATGTAATGATCCGAGTGGCCGCGGCCGATGACGGTGACCAGGCGCGCCTCGTCGACAAGCGCCCCCGCGCGCGAAAGCGTCTCTTCCAATAGGGTTTGTCCGCCGGCCAAGGAGCAGTACTGCTTGGGCCGGTCATCGCCGAAGGCTTCGCGCACGAAGGGCCGCAGGCGCTCGCCCTCGCCGCCGGAGAGCACAATGGCCCAGCGCCCCGGCATCCGCGCCCCGTCTTTTCTTTCGTTCATGGCCGCCTCTGGTTTGCCCGCGCCGGACATCCGAGGCGGTCGCAACACAGCGGCCGCCCCGGATGCGCCGGACTTTTAGGCGACCGCGTGCGTCTTGGCGGCCATCTTGGCCAAGACCGTCTGCGCCTTGTCAACGGGCTGCGCGGACAGGATCAGCCGCGCGCTCTCGTCCCCGGCGGTCGTGCCGTAGAGACTCACCAGGCCGACGGCCTCGTCGATCAAATGCCTCAGCAGCCGGTTGATTTCCCCGGGCTTGTTGGGCAGTTTCAGCTCGAAAACCTGCTTTTCGAACACCATATAGCCCGCCCCCAGCAGGAGCCGGCGCACCGCGGCGCCCTCTTTTTCCGGCAGGAAGCGGACCACGGCCTCGTCGCCGTGGGTCTCGGCCATGATGCCCGAGATGTTGATGTGCTCTTCTTCCAGGATTTGCGTCAACCGGGCGATTTCCCCGGGCTTGTTTTGCAGCGGGACGGTGAACTGCGTGGTTTTTTGCGTCAGCATAAGGCCTCCTTTGCGTCGCGTTATTTGGGCCTCCAGGGCGTCGCCCGGAAGCCCGAGGCTATTCTAGAGATCGCCCCGCAAGGAAGCCATGGAGGAAAAGCAAATTTATTGTTTGCGTTCTGTGACGGTCTAGGAGAGAAACTTGTAGCCGCTTTTGGAGACGGTGGCGACGCGCCGGCCCTCGGCGCCCAGCTTGCGCCGCAGCCGCGCGACGTGTTGGTCCACGGTGCGCGTGTCGATGAGAGCGGAGGCGCCGTCGTAGCCCCAGACCCGCTCCAGGATGAGCTCGCGCGAGAGCACCTTGCCCCGGGCCTCGATGAGGATCTTGAGGAGCGCCATCTCCTTGGGGGTGAGCGCGGCGCGGCGGCCGGCGACGCGCACCTCGCAGCGGGAAAAATCCGCGGCCAGCGCCCCGGCGGAAAAAGAGCCCGCCTCGCCGTCGGGTTCGATCCGCGTGCGGCGCCGGATGGCCAAGATGCGGGCGATGAGCTCCTCCACCGAAAAGGGCTTGACGATGTAGTCGTCCGCGCCCAGGCGGATGCCCAGGATGCGGTCGACCTCCTTGGCCTTGGCGCTCAAGAGGATGACCGGGACCCGGCTTTCCAGGCGGATGCGGCGCAGGACCTCCAGGCCGTCCATCGTGGGCATCATGACGTCCAGGATGACGAAATCGGGCTTGGCCTTATAGAACAGGTCCAGCGCGGCCTCGCCGTTGCCCGCGTCGACGACGCGGTAGCCCTGCTCCTCGAGGTCCGCCTTGAGGATGAGGCGCAGGTCCTCTTCGTCATCGACGAGCAGAATCTTCGGCGCGGATTTGGCCGGTCTCATCGCGGAATTTTATCATAGCATACCCGCCGGGGCCTCTGGCCCGCCCGCCAAGTCGAGCCGCGGGGCTTGAAATCGGTGCCGCCCCTTCGACTCCCGTGGGGCCACGTCCAAAAAGAGCCGGGCGGCAAGTTCCGCTCTGGCTATACGCCTGGCTATGATTTAGCTATAGCCGGGCTATACGGGGGGCGTATAGCTAAATCCATAGCCAAGGGAAATGCCGTTGGGCCTGGAAACGCGGGAAAAAGGCCTTCCTTTACAAGGCCGCCAGCCGCGACCGAGCGCCTTGACGCATCCAACCGGGCCTGTTAAACGAAGCCGCCGCGCCGCGTCTGCGGCGCCCTGTCGGAAAAGGAGTGGGTCACCTACGCCCCGGTGCGCGATGCTGTGATGCGGAATATCCGTTCCGCCGGGGATGAAATTTTGATAGGATGCCCGAGTCTGCCGGCCCGCAAGGGAGGTCTATTGTGCCGAATTACCCGATGGATTTCAACGTCGCGTTGGATTGGACCGCGGCCAGCGGCAAAAATGTGCTCTCGGCGCCTCCGCGCCCGGAGATCGTCGCTGGCGCTCCCCCCGGATTCGGCGGGACCGACCAAGTCTGGAGCCCGGAACATCTCCTTTTGTCCTCGGTCAGCCTTTGCTTGATGCTGACCTTCGAGGCGCTCGCAGAACGGGCGAAGCTCAAAATCGACGGCTATCGCTGCCAGGCTGCGGGCACCGTCGACAAGGAGGCCGGCCCCGCCGCCTTCTCGAAGATCAAATTGCGCGTGGATCTGCGAGGTCCCGACCGCGACCGAGCCGAGCCTACGCTCCAGACGGCGAAAAAATTCTGTCTGATATCGAACAGCCTGAAGGCGGCTGTGACAGTTGAGGCTGTGCCTTCGCTAGGTTAGCAGGCCTGGAAGGCCGTGTCACGCAAAGGAATTGGCGCGGGCCGCCGGCGTCGCTCCGCTTCGAAGCCGTTTGGCGGGTGACGGCCGCGGGCGGTGGGCCCCGCGACGCCAGGACCCGCCAAGCACTTAGCCTTCCGCGGCCTCGTCGCGCAGGCTGGTCAGGATGAACTGGTAGACGGCGTCGTTCTTGCCCGCGTATAAGGAGAACATGGTCTTGTCGCCCAGCAAATACGTCTCCACGTGCGAAAACGGGGCCTGGAAATCGACTTGGATGCCGCGCAGCGTGCCCACCTGGATGTTCTTGACCGTGAACTGGTTGTCCTGCCCTTTGAGGCGCGCCATGACCACGGCGGCGAGTTCATCGGCGCCGTCCAACTCCCCGGCCCATGGGTTGGGCTGGGCGTCCAAGCGCACGATGCCCATCTGGCCGTAGAGCCCGGTGTCGATGAAGTCCGCGCGCTGCGTGCCGGTCTTGGCGAAATAGACCCGCTCGTCGGTCTTCCGCGGATCGGTGAACTCCGAAGCGCAGCCGTAGCCGGGCGGCAGGCTGACCACGTAGCCGTAGTGCCCCAGAAACGCGGACTGCGCCCGGCCGATGGCGGTCGCGGGCTCGTCCGTCGCCGCCGGCGGGGACGACGGCCCGGAGGACTGCTGGAAAATCATCAGGCCCGCGCCCAAGCACAAGAGCGCGCCCGAGGCCATGAACAGCAGCTTGCGGTTGCGGCTCAGGCGCTTTTTGGATTTTGGAGGCGGCGGCGCCAAGGCGGCCTTCAAGGAATCGTCGAAATCCACGTCTGAGACGCCCTCGTCCGCGAGCCGGCGACGCAACTCCATGGGCGGGTAGAGATTGATGTTTTCCTTGAGGTAATCGACGATTTCGGGGCGGACCATGGACCCGTTTTTTATAGCTTAATCGCCCCGGCGGGTCAATGCGGGCGCATTCTTTATATCATGGAGGCGGAAATCGGGATATATGGACAAGCTCAAGGGCGCGGCGCAGGCGCTGATGCGCGATCATGTTTTCTGCATTCTTCCATGGACCCATCTGCACGTGCGGACCGACGGCGAAGTGCATCCCTGCTGCGCGTGGAGGGGGCCGCCGCTGGGGAGCCTTCGCTCGGCGCCGCCCGCGGAGGCGTGGAATTCGCCGCGCATGAAGGCCTTGCGTGCGGACATGCTGGCCGGGATTCCGACGGAGGGCTGTTTTGGCTGCTATGCGCTCGAGCGCGTCAAGCATGCGAGCATGCGGCAGGAGAGAAACCAATCCTTGGCCGGTTATAAAGATCGGGTCAAGCTGACCGCGCCGGACGGCGGGCTGCCCGCGCTTTCCCTGCCTTTTTTGGACATCCGTTTTTCCAACATCTGCAATCTCCGGTGCAGAACGTGCGGGCCGAGGCAGAGCAGCGCCTGGGCGGACGACGCGCGGAAGCTGGGGGGGGATGCCCGCCGACCCCGCGGTGCGCAGGGCCTACGAGGACTGGGACGTCCTCCTGCGGCAATTGGAGCCGCTCTTGGAGGAGGGCCTGGAGGAGATTGTTTTCGCCGGCGGCGAGGCCCTGGTCATGGACGAGCACTACCGCGTCCTTGATTTTCTTCTCCAAAACGGGCTTTGCGGCGTCCGGCTGCACTACATCACGAATTTTTCCACGCTCCATTTCAAAGGAAGGGATGTCCTCGATGCGTGGTCCCGCTTCAAGAGCGTGAAGGTCGCCGCCAGCCTGGACGGCTCCGGCCGCCGCGGCGAGTACCTAAGAAAGGGCTTGAATTGGGACGCCGTCGTCTCCAACCGCGAGGAGATGCTCAAGCGCTGCCCCGGAATTGAATTCAACGTTTCAACCACGCTGAGCGCCTTCAACGCGCTGCACCTGCCCGACTTCCACCGGGAGTGGACGCGGAGGGGCTATATCGGGCGGAACGATTTCGTCATCAACCTGCTGCTTGATCCGGAGGAGCAATGCGCCCAGGTTTTGCCGCCGGCCATGAAGCGGCGCGTGGTCGCGGCCTACCGGCGGCACCGGGCGGCGTTCGCCCGCTCCGGGCGCGCGGCCCAAGAGTTCGCGGCCGCGGAGCGGTTCATGGAAGCCCGGGACGAGAGCCGCCTCCTGCCGCGCTTCGTCGAGAGCACGCGAAGGCTCGATGCCTTGCGCGGGGAAAACTGCCCGGAGGTTTTTCCCGAGCTCGCCGCGCTGTTCGATTGACGCCGCTTTTTTGTTGACTTTCCCCGCCTGAAAGTGGTGTAATGGGCGATATGGCGGGAACAGCGACGACGGCCAAGAAGAAAACCATGCGGCACGCCTCGGCGCAGAAGGCCGCCCGCCAGGCCGAGACCCGCCGCCTGCGCAACCGCTCGAACAAGCGCGCCGTGCGCGAGGCTGTGCGCGAAGCGCTCTCCGCGGCCGCGGCCAAGGGCGCTTCGGACGCGCAGACCCAGACGCTTTTGCGCGGCGCCTCCGCTCTCTTGGACAAGGCCGCCCGCCGTGGCGTCATCCACTGGAAGGCCGCCGCCCGCCGCAAGTCCCGGCTGCTGGCCCGATTAAAGGCGCCGGCTCCCGCCGCGACGCCGGCCGCCAAGACGCAAGCCGCTCCCGCCAAGTAGCCCCGTTTTTTCCGTCCAGCAAGCCGCTTCGAGGCCGGATTATTTTTTGACGGTCCGGCAGAGCCGCGCGGCCGCGGCCTCGACCTCGGCCCGGGCGTCGAGCCAGGATTGGGATTTCAGGGCGCGCTCGGTGCGGAGGCAAATGAGCAGGTCGGCGCGCAGGCGTCTTTCGCCCAGCCGCGCGGACAGGCGCAGAAAATCGCGGTCCCAATAGGGGTGCAGGCGCAGGGCCCGCGCGATGTCCGCCGCGGGACGCCCCGCGTCCGTCAAAATTCGGGCGCGCAGCTGCTTTTGCACGGCCGCCGACATCTGCGCCATGGCGCGAAAGGCCTGGTCCTGCGGCGTGCCGTCCGCCAAAAAGCGCCGCAGGTGCGCGAGCACGGGCCCGGCTTGGCGCTCTTGGATGAGGCGCGAGAGCGCGAACGGATCGGCGGCCTTGCGGTAGCCCAGGCAGAGCAGGGCATCCTCTTCCGTGATCTCGGCCTTGCCGGCGCAAAAAAGCAAAAGTTTCTCCAGTTCCTGCGCGAGCGCGGTCCAGCCCGTGCCGGCCTCGCGCACCAAAAGCTCGGCCACGCTTTCGGACAGCGTCTTGCCGGATTTTTTGGCCGCGGCGACCAGCCGGGCCTGGGCGGCCTCGCCCTTCAAGGGGCCAAAGACCGCGACCACGCCCGCGGACCGGGCCGCCTGGGCCAGCGCGTCCTTGGCGTCGGGCTTGCGCTCGTCGGAGATCAAAAGCAGCGTTGTCTGCGGCGCGGGGTTCTTCAAGTACTCGGCCAAGGCTTTTTTAAGCGCCGCGGGAAAGGCCGGGGCCTTGACCGTGACCAGGCGGCGCGCCGAGAACACGGGCAAGGTGTCCAGTTCGGCCAGGATGTCGGGGGTCTTTTCGTCGAGGTCGTCCGAAAAAACGCGCGTGTTGAACTCGTCGCAGGCCAGGGCCTTCTCGACGAGCCGCCGGGCAGTCTCCTTGTCCGCGGCCTCCTCGCCCAAAAGATAGTAGACGCCGCGCGCGCCGGCCTTCAAGTCCTTGGCCAGGTCCGCGCCGGAAAGCTCCATGGCGTCTAGTAGGTCGGCGTGGTCGCCGGCGTCAGGGGCACGGCGCCGGGGTTGACGCTGGGCGTGGTCGAGGGGGCGTTGGGCGAAATCTGGCGCTGGGTCGCGCCGGTGATGGAGCCAAATCCCTGGATGACGCGGGTCACCACGTCGTTGGCCAGGCGCGGCCAGATTTCCTCGCGCGCCTGTTCCTCGGTCAAGCCGCCGGGGCGCGTGTCCGCGTTGAAGACCAGGTCCTCCTCGATGTTGGGCTGGTCCCAGAGCGCGGTGTTGGTCTTGACAGCGATGAACTGCAGGTCCGCGATGACGGTGAGCTTGTAGGCCGTGGGCACCAAATTGGCGTCGTACTGGATGGGGATTAAAAGGTAGCGCGTGACGGTCAAATAGACCGCGCCGTTGGCCTCGGCCTCGGGCACGATGGGGTATTGGCCGTTGCTCAAGAAAGCGTCGCGCACGGCGATGTAGAGCTTGTCCTCCAGGCCGAACTGCTGGGTCTTGTTGACGATGGGCCGGATGGCGATTTTAGTGACGTTGCTGGGCAGAATCTGCGGCGCCGGGGTGTAGGTCACGTCTCCTTCCGAGCCGCAGGCGGCGCAGAGCGCCGCGGCCAGGACCAGCAAAAGCGGCCGAAATTTTTTCATCTTAAACCCCCGGGTTTCCGTCATTTAACGATCAGGCTCACCAGACGATTGGGCACGACCACGGCCTTGACCACGGTCTTGCCCGAGACGGCGGTCCGGATTTTCTCAAGGGCCAGCGCGGCCTCGCGCACGTCTTTCTCGCCCGCGTCGCGGCCGAACTCGAAGCTGGCCCGCACCTTGCCGTTGACCTGCACGGCGTACTCGACTCTCTCCGCGGCCAAAAGCGCCTCGTCCCACGCGGGCCAGGATTCCTGCGCCAGGCAGCGCTCGCGGCCGAGCTTCTCCCAAAGCTCCTCGCTCAGGTGCGGCGCGAAGGGATGCAGCAGAATCAAGAGCGCCTCCAGGTCGGCGCGCGCGGGCGCGCCCTGTTTCTGGATTTCGTTGGCGTAGATCATGAGCGCGGAAATCGCGGTGTTGAAGCCGAAGGACTCGATGTCCTCGGCGACCTTCTTGACGGTCTTGTGCCGCAGGGGAACCAGGCCCGCGCCGTTCTCGGACAAGGTCTTGTTCTCCAGCGCGTCCCAGACCAAAGCCCAGACCTTGCGCAGAAAGCGCGAGACGCCCTCGATGCTGCGCGTGTCCCAGGGCTTGGACTGCTCGAAGGGGCCCATGAACATCTCGTAGAGCCGAAAGGCGTCGGCGCCGTAGTCCGCGATGACTTGGTCGGGGTTGACCACGTTTTTCTTGGACTTGGACATCTTCTCGATTTGGGAATCCAATTTCTCGCCGGTCGCGGACAAGGCCGGGCCGCCGTCCTCGGCATAGCCGACCTCGCCGTGGGAGTGGTAGACGCCGCGCGCGTCGCGGAAGGAAAACGACAAAATCATGCCCTGGTGCCGGAGCTTTTGGAAAGGCTCGGGCGTGGTGACCGCGCCCAAGTCGTAGAGCGCCTTGTGCCAGAAGCGGGCGTAGAGCAGATGGAGCACCGCGTGCTCGGCGCCGCCCACGTAGAGATCCACCGGCATCCAGGCCTTTTCCACCTCGGGCGCCCAGGCCAGCGCGGCGTTCCGCGGGTCCAGGTAGCGCAGGTAGTACCAGCATGAGCCCGCCCACTGCGGCATGGTGTTGGTCTCGCGGCGCGCGGGCCCGCCGCAGGTCGGGCAGGGGACGTTGACCCAGGAGTCCACCGCGGCCAGCGGGGACTCGCCGGTGCCGGCGGGCTTGTAGTCCTTGACGTCGGGCAACAGCACGGGCAAATCTTTTTCCGGCACGGGCACCAGGCCGTCTTTGGGGCAGTGGATGACCGGGATGGGCTCGCCCCAGTAGCGCTGGCGCGAAAAAATCCAGTCGCGCAGCCGGTAGTGGATCGCGCGGCGGCCGAGCTTGTTCTCCTCCAGGTGCGCAATCATCTTTTGCTTGGCCGTCGGCGTTTCCAGGCCCTCGATGACGGGGGAGTCGACCGCCACGCCGTCCTCGATGAACGCCCCGTCCCCGGAATGAAGGCCGTCCTTGGGTTGGACGACCCAGGGCGCGGCCAAGTGGTATTTTTTGGCGAAGTCCCAATCGCGCTCGTCGTGCGCGGGCACGGCCATGACCGCGCCCGAGCCGTAGCTGGGCAGCACGTAGTCCGCCAGCCACACCGGGATCTTGGCGTTGGTCAGCGGGTGAAAGGCGTAAATCCCGGTGAAGACCCCGGTTTTTTCCTTGGCCAGATCGGTGCGCTCCAAATCGGTCTTGTTCTTGGCCGCGGCGATATACGCCGCCGCCGCGGCCTTGTTCTGCGGGGGCAGCTTGAGTTCGGAGACCAGCGGGTGCTCCGGGGCCAGCGCCAGGTAGGTGGCGCCGTAAAGGGTGTCGGGGCGCGTGGTAAACACCGTGACCGTGCCGCCCGATTCCAAGTTGAAGTCTACCTCGGCGCCCTCGGAGCGGCCGATCCAATGGCGCTGCATGGCCAGGGTCGAGGCCGGCCAGTCCAGGCCCGCCAAGTCCTTTTCCAGCCGGTCGGCGTAGGCGGTGATGCGCAGCACCCACTGCCGGAGGCTTTTTTTCTCGACCGCCGAGCCGCAGCGCTCGCACTTGCCGCCAAAGACCTCCTCGTTGGCCAGGCCGGTCTGGCACGACGGGCACCAGTTGATGGGCGCGGTGCTCTCGTAGGCCAGGCCTTTTTGCAGCAGGCGCAGGAAAATCCACTGCGTGCACTTGTAGTACTCGGGGTCGGTGGTGTTGATTTCCCGGCTCCAGTCGTAGGAGAATCCCAGGGCCTTTATTTGGCGCTTGAAATTGGCGACGTTCTTGCGCGTGACGTCGGCCGGGTGCGTGCCGGTCGCGATGGCGAAGTTCTCGGCCGGCAGCCCGAAGGCGTCCCAGCCCATGGGGTGGAGCACGTCAAATCCCCGCATGCGCTTGTAGCGGCAGACGATGTCCGTGGCGGTGTAGCCCTCGGGATGCCCCACGTGCAGTCCGTCGGCCGACGGATAGGGGAACATGTCCAGGCAGTAGAACTTCTTGCCCGCTCGCGGCACGCGCGGCGCCTTGAAGAGTCCCGCGTCCTCCCAGCGCTTCTGCCATTTGGCGGCGATGTCCGCCCAGGGGATGCGCTCCGGCTTCATAGAGAGGAAATTATAGCTATAATCGAGCCGTGCCCCAATCAAGCCTGGAGATTTTAGACCAGGACGGCGTGCGCGTCCTGCGCCTAAACCGCCCGCCTTCCAACGCCCTGAGCCGCGAACTGCTCGCCGCCGTCAAGGACGCCGCCTTGGCCGCGGGGCAGGACGCCGCGGTGCGCGGCGTGGTGCTGGAGTCGGCCATCCCCAAGTATTTCTCCTCAGGATTGGACGTGGTGGAGTTCGTCCCGGGCGACGCCCGTGCGCAGCAGGATTTTTTCTCGGCCATGGTCGCGGCGCACCGCGCTTTGGCGGACTGCCCCAAGCCCGTGGTCGCGGCCGTCCGCGGCGCGGCGCTCTTAGGCGGCTTTATTTTGACGCTGGCCTGCGATTTCCGCTTTTTGTCCGCGGAGCGCGGCCGCGTGTCCTTGGCCGAGCTGCGCCTGGGCATTTCCCCGACCACGCCCATTTTGCGCCAGGTGGACGCCCTGTCCGCGGCGCCGGGCCTTATCAAGGAAATGATTTTAAAGGCCAAGACCTTGGACGCCGCGGAGGCCTTGGCGGCCGGGTTGGCGGACAAGATTTTTCCGGACGAAGGCTTTGACGCCGCGGTCCTGAAGGAAACCAGGATGCTGGCCGGCGCCGCGCCCAAGGCCTACGCCGCCATCAAGCGCGCGCGCCGCGCCTTGGTCATGGGCCAAGACGAGGGCGCCGTCTGGGAGCAGGGCCGCCGGGAGTTGATCGAAATCCTGGCCGGCGCGGAAGCGCAGGAGGGAATTTCGTCCCTGCGCGAGAAACGGAGGCCCCGGTGGCCCTAGGGCCCTCGCCGTTTCGCCCCGATTTGCTCAAGGGAAAAACCGCGGTGGTCACCGGCGGCGGCACGGGCATCGGCCGGGCCGTGGCCGAGGACTTGCTGCGCCACGGCGCGCGCGTGGTCATCGCCTCGCGCAACTTGGAGCGGCTTGAAGAGACCGCGCGCGATCTCTCGGCCTTGGGCGAGATTTCGGCCTTGGCCTGCGACATCTCTGACGCGGCCCAGGTCAAAGCTCTGGCCGAGGGCGCGGCGCACAAGCTCGGGCGGGTGGACCTGCTGGTCAACAACGCCGCGGCCAATTTCATCCGGCCCTCCGAGGCCCTGACCTCGGTGCGCTGGCGCAAAATCATCGACATCGTCTTGAGCGGCACTTTTTACTGCACCCTGGAGTTCGGCCGGCGCATGCTCGAGCAAGGCTCGGGCCGCGTGGTGAGCCTGGTGGCGGCCTACGCCTGGACCGGCGCGCCGGGGCTCTTGCCCTCGGCCGCGGCCAAGGCCGGCGTGGTGGCCATGACCCGCACCTTGGGCGCGGAATGGTCCAAGCGCGGGGTGCTGGTCAACGCCATCGCGCCCGGGCCCATTGACGTGCCGCAGACCCGGGAGCACCTCTGGCCCACTCCCGAGATGCAGGAAAAAGTTCTCTCCAGCATTCCGCTGGGCCGCTTCGGGACGGAGCAAGACGTTTCGTCCTTGGTTTTGTTCCTGGCTTCCGAGCTGGGCCGCAACGTCGCGGGCGAGGTGATGGTCACCGACGGCGGCCAAAGCCTGGGCCGCGGCGCCTTGGACATGCTCGCCGAGCTGCGCGCGGTCCGCGCCAAGCCCAAGACGTCCTAAGCCGCCGTCACGCGCCTGTCACGCGGATTTTGCCCCGCGGCTATGGGCTTGGGCGCCCGCGTTGGCGTATCCTATCTTTAGACATGACGCAGCCCGCAAATCGGAGGAACATTCGGATGACAAAGAAACTCGGCATTCAAATTTTCGCGGTCCTGGCGCTTTTGCCCGCGGCCGCCTCGGCGCAGGAACTCCCCTCGATGACCCAGGTCCTGGCGGGCTTGAAAGCGTCGCGCGCCCACGTTCTCGCGGCCCCGGCGCCCCACGCGGTGGCGGCCAAGGTTTCCGCAATTTCCGCTCCCGCGCCAGCGCTCGACATCGAGGCGATGGCCCAGGCCGCCCAGGAAGTTTCGGTGGTGGGCGGCCATCCCCAGGGCGCGCTTAGCTGGAAAGTGAAAAACGGCCGCCTGGGCGCGGTGTTCACCGACAGCCAGGGAGATTCCATCCCCTTCACCTTTTCCCCCGATGTGAGCGTTGAAAACGGCCGCATCCTTTATAGAGGCTCGGTGACGCTGGGCACCGTCGTCTCCGGCCGGCCCGTCCTGGCGCCCGGCTACTCCTTGGACTACTACTACGGCGGCACCATCGACGCGGGCACCGGCGCGGACACGGCTTTCGTGCACGTGCATATCACGGCCCCGGCTTTGGCCGGCGCTCCGGACAAAATTTACGGGACCGGCAATGTGCCCATGGTCTCCATGGTCGGCGGCGAGCCCAAGGGCGCGCAGGTCGGCCTGGTGCTTCTTAAAAACGGCCGCGTGGGCGCGATTTACCAGGACGCCGAGGGCGATTCGCTCGCCTTCACGTTCTATCCCGAGCTGACCGTGTTCAACGGGGAGATTTTCTACAAGAACATTTACCGCGTCGGCCGGGCCTACGCCGGCATGGCGGTCTTGGGCCCCGGCTACGAGCTCGACTACAGCTACGGCGGCACCATTGACGCGGGCACCGGCGCGGACCGGGCCTTCGTCGACGTCTTCATCGCGGCCGCCCAGTAAGTAGGCCGCCGTCGGCGGAACTGCCCGCGGGAGCGTGCCTAAAGTCGGCTTGACGCTCTCCCGCAAGTCTGTTACACTCACGGCAACCATGAAAAAAACCATTTTCGCCTTCTGCTGTCTTCTCGCCGCCGCCTCTCCGGCCCTCGCGGTCGAGTGGCAAAGCTTCGGACCCCGCGCCATGGGCATGGGCGGCGCGGGCGTGGCCTTGGCCCAAGGCCCCATCGCGTCTTATTGGAATCCAGCGGGCCTGGGGCAGGTGGAGAACCCGTCGGGCTTCGAGCTTCCCGTGGGCGCGCAGGCCAGCATCAACGGCCCGTTGATCCAAGGCATCAAGGATTTGAACCAGCTGAACCAAGCGTGCTCCGCCAACCCGACGACCTGCGGATTCACGAACCAAACGGACGCCCAGAACGCCATCAACAGCGCGCTCAGCAACCTCGGCGCCGGAGGCGCCAATCTGGACGGCGGCGTGGGGTTGAACCTGAAACTAGGGCGCCTTGTGCTTTTCGCCAATGACTTGTTTTATGCTGGCGAGGCGGCTACTATTGACAATATCCGTACCTCCCCGGCGCCGGGAACCAACAACATTGCTAACAACGCCTCGACCGCCTATATCAACGGCATCTCCATGACCGAAATCGGCGTGGGCTACGGGCACGAGCTTCCCTGGGTGCCTGGCCTCTCGGTCGGCGCGAACTTGAAGGCCATCGTGGGCGAGACCGGCTACGGAAGCATCCAAATTGTGAGCGGCACCAAGCCGACTTTGTCCCAGAGCAACAACACTAAGCAGAGCATCGAGCCGGGCATTGACCTGGGCGCCTTGTGGGACTTAAACGAACTGGCGCCCTTCCTGCCCTTCCGCCCGCGCGTGGGCATCGTGGCGCGCAACATCAACGCGCCGTCCTTCAAGCAGCCCGTGGCCGCGATCAACGGCGGCCTTGTGTCGAGCTCGCTGGACGTCGGCCGCCAGGTGCGCCTGGGCGCGGCGATTAGCCCCTTCCACTGGTGGAACATCGCGGCCGACGCGGACTTGACCCGAAACTACACCGTGACGGGCCTGCCCTCGCGCGAGGTGGCGCTGGGCACGGAAATCAACATCTTCAACCGCCCGTGGATCAACATCCCCTTGCGCGCGGGCTTGTCCAAGAACACGGCTCTGTCCAACTCCGGATATCAGTGGAGCCTGGGCGCGGGCTTGAACTTTCTGCACGTCATCGTGGACCTCGCAGGCACCATCAGCCAGGACCAGGTCGCGATTCAGAGCCAGGGGAAGAGCACGAAAATCCCCGAGAGCTTCGGCGGCATGATCCAGCTTTCCGTGCTCTTCGGCGGCGCGCCGGCCAAGGCGAAGAAAGCCTCTTAAATACAGCGCGGCGTTGTTCGGCGGGCGAGGCTAGCGCAGCTCGCGGTTGAACCACCACGCCGCGCCCGCGCCGAAGAGGATGTTGGGAAGCCACGCGGCCAGCATCGGCGGGACAAGGCCGCCCCGGCCCATATCCTGGCCCACCTGGATCATCCAGAAGTAAAAAAATCCCACGGCCATGGCCGCGCCGAAGCTGAGGCTCTTGGGCGCGCGGCGCAGGCGCAGGGCCAGGGGAATGCCCAGAGCGCACAGGATGATGTTGGTGAAGGGAAAGGCGGTCTTGCCCCACGCGGCCGCGGCCAGGCGCAGGCGGTTGTCGCCCAGGTAGGCGGCGCGGCGCATGTAACTCAAGATTTCCCGCAGGCTCATGTCCTCGGGGTCCTGGCTGCGGGGGATGAGGCTCTGCGGCGGCAGGCGCAGGCCGGAGTCGATTTGGGAAAATGTTTTTTCTTCGGCGACCTGATCGCCGCTTAAGGTGCGCTCGACGCCGTTATAGAACATCCACGCGCCGCGTGCCGCGTCCCATCGGGCGGTCTTGGCGTCGAGCTCGGTGGTTTCTTCGCCCACGCGGGTCAGGAGCGGCCGGTCGATTTCCCCGGCGCTGGGGCGGAACACCGCTGCTTCCACGGTCTCGTCCGGCCCGGCCAAAAGCGTGATGTCGTCGTAAGTCCGGCCCGTCTGGTTCGGGTTGGGGCGGATTTTGGTCTGCCAGAGAATTTGGCTGCGCGCGTAGCACAGGGGCAGCACGGTCTCCTGGGCCGCGAAGCACATTAGCGCGATGAGCGCCGAGCAGGCCAGGAGCGGCCGCCAGAATTCTTTTTCCGGCACGCCCGCGGCCTGCACGGCCAGCCACTCGCCGCTCTGCGTGAACTGGGTCACGGTGACCAGCGTCGCCAAAAGCGTCGCCATGGGCACCACGCGCACGGCCCAGTAGGGGACATCCAGCCACAAGAACTGTGTGATGACCCACAGGCCCGCCTTGGTGCTGGCCAGCGCGTTCATCTTGTCGAACACGTCGCCGGTGAAGATGATGAGCGAGAACAGCGCCAGGCTCGCGCCGAAGGCGCCAAAGAGCCGCCGGCCCAAATAGCGGGTGAAGAGCCTCATATCCGGAAGGCCCGGCGCGCCATGCCCGCGCCCAGCGCCGCGCCGGCGGCGTCGGCCAGCCACGGGGCGACGGCGGCCAAGGATCCGTGCCGGCGCCCCAGGCCGATGCCCAGGGCGATGAGCCCGTAGTAGGCGAACAAAAGGCCCAGGCTGAAGGCGAAGTTGGCCGCGCGGCCGCGCCGGCCCAAGGCGAAGCCCATGGGCGCCGCGATCCAGAAAAAAATCAGGGGCGAGAGCGCCGCGGCGCTCCGGACCGCCAGCTCGACGGTGTATTCGACGTGGTGCTGGGGCGTGGTCTTGGGATCGCGCAGGCGGCGCTTGAGCATGGGCGAGCTCATCTCGGGGATGTCCAAGTCGCGCGACGCGGGCGCGGCGGCCAGGGGCACGTCGATGCGGTCCGAGACAAAGCGCCCGGCCGTGTATTTGGCCGGGTCGGGGTCGGGCAGCTGCAGGACGCCGTCGTCGAGCTCCAGGTGGATGGCGCGGCCCTTGTCGAGCCACAGGCGCCCGGTCTGGGCGCGGATTTCCAGGCCCGCGTTGGAGCCCTCGGTCTGCGCGAGGTAGACCCCGCGCAGGGCGCCGGTGCGCTTGTCGACCTTCTTGGCCAAGAGCCGCCAGGGGCCCACGCTCGCAAAGGAACCCGGCTCCAGGACCACGCGGGAAATCTGGGCCGCGGCCTTTTCGTACTGGCCGCGAAAGGCGCGAAAGCCGTCCGGCCCGGCTTTGTGGTTGAGGTAGAGAAGCGCGCCGGACAAGGCCACGGCCGTGGCCAAAAATGGCCAGGTGGTTTCCAGAAAGGAAAAGCCGCAGGCGCGCAGGGCCAGGATCTCGCTGTTCTCGGAGAGCTGGCCCAGGACCAAAAAGAGCGCTACCACGTAGGCCATGGGAATGGCCAAACTCAGCAAAAAAGGCAGCAGGCGCGTGAAGCACGACGCAATCCAGAAAATTGAGATGCCCTTGGTCATGGCCAGGGCGAAGAGCCGCAAGAACTGGTTCATGAGCAAGATGCCCAAGAACACGCTCAGCGCGGCGATGAAGATCGGCGCGAAGAGCCGGACCAGGTAGCGGTTCATGATCCCCATGGCTCGCTATTCTATCTTTTCCTTTTGTTATAATGGCGCCGATGGAAAGCGTGGAAGAGGCCGCCCGCTACGCGCGGAGCCATTTCGCCGAGTTCGTCTCCGATTTAAAAGACCTGGCGCGCATCCCTAGCGTGAGCTTCCCGGGCTTCGACCCCAAGCACGTCGCGGCCTCGGCCGAGGCCGTCGCGGCCCTGCTCAAGAAAAGCGGGCTGGAAAACGTCGAAATTTTAACTTTGCCCGGCGCGCATCCCTACGTCTACGGCGACTGGCTGCACGCGCCCGGAGCGCCGACGCTGCTCCTCTACGCCCACCACGACGTGCAGCCGCCGGGCCGGGAGGAACTCTGGAAGAGTCCGCCCTTCGCGCCCACCGAGCGCAACGGCCGGCTCTACGGCCGCGGCACGGCCGACGACAAGGCCGGCGTGGCGGCGCACACCAGCGCCGTGGCCGCGTGCCTAAAGACCTTGGGCCGGCTGCCCGTCAACGTCAAGCTCATCGTCGAGGGCGAGGAGGAAATCGGCTCGCTGCATCTGGAGGAGTTTCTGCGCCGTTTCCGGAGCAAGCTCTCGGCCGACGTCATGATCCTGACCGACACCGGCAATTTCGACGTGGGCGTTCCTTCCGTCACCACGGCCCTGCGCGGCATGGCGTCCCTGGACGTGGCCGTGCGCACTGCCGATCACCCCTTGCATTCGGGCATGTGGGGCGGTCCGCTGCCCGATCCGGTGCAAGCCCTGTCCAAGATGATCGCCTCCGTGACCGACGCCAAAGGCGACATCGCGGTGCCGGGAATTTTATCCCAGGCCCGCAGGCCCTCCGCGGCCGAGCGCAAAAGCCTCAAGGCCCTGCACTATTCCGAGGCCAAATTCCGCGAGCAAAGCGGGCTGCTGCGCCGCACGCGAATTTTGGGCAAGAGCGGGGAAATTTTGGAGCGCGTCTGGTACCGGCCGTCTTTCTCGGTCAACGCCGTCCAGGCCTCCTCGCGCAAGGACTGCGCCAACATCGTCAACGAGGCCGCGTGGTGCCATATGGGCGTGCGGCTGGCCGGAGGCATGGACCCGCAAAAAGTCCTCAAGCTCTTAAAAGCCCACCTGCTTAAGAACGCGCCGTGGGGCGCGTCCGTGGAGTTTTCCAACGAGACGGCCAGTCCCGCTTGGAACACCGATCCCGAAGGCCCGGCGTTCGTCGCCGCGGCCAAGGCGCTGGAAAAAGGCTACGGGCATCCCGCCGCCTTCATCGGCTGCGGCGGCTCCATCCCGTTCGTGGGGCCCTTCGCCGCGGCCCTGGGCGGCGCGCCCGCGCTCTTAATCGGCGTCGAGGATCCCTACACCAACCCGCATAGCGAGAACGAAAGCCTGCATTTGGGGGATTTCTCCAACGCCATCGCCTCGGCCGTCTATCTGTACGAGGCGCTGTCGCGGACGCCGCTCAAAAAGTAAGCCCGCGGCGGCCTAGTCGACGTTGATCAGGCGCACGCGATAGACGCGCTTGCGCCCGTCCCGCAGGGTCTTCACCGTGACCAAGTCGCCTTCCTTAAGGGCGTCCAGCGCGTTGTAGAGGTCGTTGTAGTCCATGATGGGCGTCTTGTTGATGCCCACGATGACGTCGCCCAGGACGAGCCGGCCGGTGTCCGGGTCCCGGCTGATGCCGCGCAGGCCCGCGCGCGCCGCGGGCGTTCCCGGGCGCACGCTCGCGACGACCACGCCCTCGTCGCTCCCAAGCAGATCGTAGGCCTGCCGGTCGCTCAGGATGTTGACGCCCAGGCCCGGCTCGATGCTGTGGCCGTAGTGGATGATCTCGGGCACGATGCGCCTGATGACGCTGACCGGCACGGCGAAGCCCACGCCCGTGTTGTTGCCGCTGTTGGAGTAAATCATGGTGTTCATGCCGATGAGGCGCCCGTCCGAGTCAAGCAGCGGGCCGCCCGAGTTCCCGGGATTGATGGCCGCGTCGGTCTGGATCATCCCGTGGATGGCGACGCCGCCCACGCCCTCGATTTGGCGGTTTAACGCGCTGACGATGCCCTGGGTGACCGTGTCATCGAGGCCGAAGGGATTGCCGATGGCGATGGTCTTCTGGCCGACCTGGAGATCGGATGAGCGCCCCAGGGAAATGGGGACCAGCTTTTCCTTGCGGGCGTCGACCGCGAGCACGGCGATGTCCTTGCGCGGCTCGACGCCGACCAGGCGCGCGGTGAGTTGCTTGTGATCTTTGAAGGTCACCAGGAAGGCGCTGCCGCCCTCGACCACGTGGTAGTTGGTGAGGATGTGGCCCTCTTTGTCCCAGACGATGCCCGAGCCCGCACCCTGCGGCACGGCGTACTCGTCCAAGAAGACGTTCTGCACCAAAGCGATGTTGGTGACAAAGACGACCGACGGCGAGGCTTCCCGCGCCACGGCGATGGTGTTGACCTCGCTGGGCAAAAGCGCGCGCACGGGCCCGGCGCAGAGCCAAGCCAACGCGGCCAAAACCAGCATGTTTTTATTTTATCTCTTCGCCGCGCCGGCTTGTCAACCGCCGCCGAAGAGGAGGCGGCCGCCTTTTAGGGTCACGTCCCCCGGATCGACGGCGAAGGGGATTTCCGGCGTGGGCGCAAGGGACACGAACGGCGGGGCAAGTCTCGCGAGCCAGGCGGCGGGCAGGGAGACGCCGGCGGCGCGCGCCGAGAGGATCTTAAAATCGATGCGGCCCGCGCCCCGATCGAGGGCCACGCGGACGGCGGCCGAGACCGGGATGAAGGAAAACTTGCCCTGTAGGGACAAGACGCCCGCGTCCAGGGTCAAGGAGGAAATGTCCAATTTCTTCACCCGGTTTTCCAGGAACAGGGCTAGGTCGTCCGCGGAGATCCGGGCGGAGACGATTTTTAGGCGCCCCGCGCGCAAGAAGCGCACATCGTCCCAGGCGCGCCGGCCCGGCTCGTCCTTGACCGGGACCAGCCGCGCGTCGTCGAGCTCCAAGGCGACATGGGCGAGGGCCAATCCATGGAACAGGATTTGCGGCGCCTGGATCAGGATGCGGGGGTAATCCCCCGCGCGGGCGTCCCAGGGTCCCAGGTCGACGCGCAGGTTTTTCGCGGAGAGCGGGCCCGAGCGGTAGAATTGAAAACGATAGGCGCGGCCGCCAAAGGGCGCGCGCTTGAGCCGGCGCTGCGCGAACAGCACGGCCTGGCTGCCATCGGGCAGCGGCCAGGAGCGGACTGGAACGTAGGCGCGCTTGAACCAGCCGCGCGGGTCCGATATCCGAGCGGCCGGAGGCTCCGGAGAGCCTTCCTTTAGAATGACGAATTGGGAGAATCCGCGCAGGCGCTTGCCCGCCGCGCGCACGTTGACGCCGGAGAGCCCCAGGACCTTGGCCGTCCAGGCGAAAGCCGGCGGGTTGAACTTGGGCGCGTCGGCGACCAAGGCCGCGTCCGCGAAAGGCTCGCGCGGAGCGCGCCGCTTATCGACGGCCTCCAGGATGTCGGCGATTTTCCAATCCGCGGACGAGGGCGGGCGGCTGGGCAAAAGAGTCGTGGCCGTTCCGAGCGGCGTGGGGATGGCGAGGGGGGGAATAAATCCCGCCGGGAAATTCGCGGCGGAAAGGAGTTGGAAGCCGGCCAGGGGCCAGACCAGGATTTCCGGCCAAGCCGAGGCGGCGCACACGGCCAGGGCCGGGAGTCCGGGCAGAAGAAAGCGCATTTGCCCGCCGGGCGCAAGGGTCCAAAAAAGATAGGAGGCGCCGATCCACGCGGGCAGGAGCCGGGCGCTGTCCCAGCGGCGCTTGTGCTGGGGCGAGAGAAGGGCGAGCCAGCCCAGTAGGAAAAACGGCAGCCCCAAGGCGTCGACGCTGCCGCGGAAGTAGTCAAAAACGCCGCCGTGATGAAGGACGGCGGACCCGCCCGCGGACCCGCGGACCAGCGCGGGTAAAAACAGGGGCGCCGCGGCCAGAGTCCACGGGGCGAAGCCCGCCAGGGCCAGGGCGAGCGCGGCCAGCGCCTTGGGCCGGCGCCCCGCATCGCGCAGGGCTTGGCCCGCGACCCAGAAGGCCGGGAACAGGTAGGCGAAGAAGCTCCATTGGTGCAGCATGCCCAGCGCGAAAACCGCGCCGAAGGCCAGCGAGGCGGGCCAGCGCTTGAAATGCTCCGAGCGGATGAGCGCCCAATACGCCGCCGCGGCCAGGGCGGTCGCGGCCAAGGCCGGGAGCTGGGTGAACAGCGAATTTTGCGCCGCGGGCGCGCCCGCGAAAATGAGCGTCGCGGCCAAGGCGGTCAGGTCCGGGCGGAATTCCCAGGCGATGCCGAAGACGCAGAGGCAGAGCAGGGTCAGGTAGAGCCAGTTCACCAGGAGCGCGGCTTGCGCCGGCTTGGGCAAGGAGAGCGCGGTTGCGGCGGCCAATGGGTAGAGCGGCGCAAAGGGCGTTTCTCCGGGCCCGGGCGCGCGCGTCCACAGGACGGACCAATCTTTTTGCTCGAAGGCTCGACGGTAATCCCAGGCCGCGCTCAATTGCTCGGCTTGGTTCCAGGACGGCGGCGCGTTGTCCTGGCGGACGTAGGCCTTGAGCGCAAGAGCCTCCCAGCCCAGAAACAGGGCCAGGCCGCAAAGCCCCGCGGCGAGCGTCAGGCGCCGCCGCGGCGCTTGGCTCAAGGCAGATATCCGGTGGCGCGCAGCATGGCGGTCACGTCTTGCCCGCTGCCGTCCTCCGGGGATCTCCGGCGTCCGGGCAGGGTTTTCTCCCATTCGTCCAGGAAATTCCGCGCGGCCGCGAGATTTTCCGGCGCGATCCGCGCCATATCCCTTGACTCTGCCGGATCCTCGGCGATATTGAAGAGCAATCCGGCGTCGGCGATGTATTTCCAGGGCGGAAGCCGCGCGGCGAGCGAGAATTGATGAAAGTAGGAGAGTTCGGAGACGGCCGGCAGAGAATCGTTCCTGGTTCCCGTCATCCACGGCAGGAGGCTTTCGCCGCGCATCGCCGCAGGTTTCGCGGCCCCGGCGATATCCAGGATGGTGGGCGCGATATCAATGGCGCGGACCTGGGCGTCCACCCGGACGCCGGCGGGAAACGCGCGGCCGGAGAAAATTAAAGGGATGCGCAGCAGCTCGTCGTAAAGGCTGTTTCCATGCTGAAGCAGGTTGTGCTCCAGGAATCCTTCCCCGTGATCCGCGGTGAAGATAAAAATGGTATTTGCGCTCAAGGAGAATGAGGAGATTTTGTGGCGTAAGCGGGCTATGTCCATGTTGATAAACCGGTGGATGGACGCATCGTAGGCGCCGCGAATGCGCCGGAGGTCGCTTTCAGCCAGCCGCGCGCGTCGACCTCGGGCCGATTCGCGGCCGAACTGATCGGCCCGGGCGATGATGGCGGCATCAAGGCCGCCGGCCGGGTAAGTCCAGTGGACGTCCATGGCGTGCAGGCACAAGAAAAAAGGACATTCGCCCGGGCGCTCAAGCCAGGGAAAGACGAGGTTTTCGTAGGTTTCCGAGAGGAAAGGCGCTCCGGTTTGCTCATACTCGGCGAACCCGGAGGCTAGGCCGAAGACGGGCGCGCCAAACGGGTTGGCCGTCACGCCGAGCGTGCGGTATCCCGCGGAGGAGAGCAGGGCGGGCAGGGTCGCGACGCCCGGATTTAGCCTCTGCCCGTCGCGCAGGCGCAGGCGCCCGGAGCGGAGACGGCTTCTGAGATCATTCATGTCTCCGTCCGGCGGTAAAACGGCGCCGTGTTCGGAAGGATAAAGCGAGGTTAGGATGGAGGCGACGGACGGAAGGGTCCAGGGAGCCTGGGCCACGGCTTGGGTGAAAACCGCGCCCGACGCGGCGAAGGCGTCGAGGCTGGCGCTGTGGTTCTTGGCATGGCCATGGATTCCCAGGTGATCCGGGCGCAAGGAGTCGACGATGAGAAGGACGATGTTGGGGCGGGCGCCGGGCATAAGAAAATAGACAAAAACGCGGGGTATTATATACGATTTGCGTGGACATGAAAAGCTGCGACCGCGGCCGCGTCAATTTCGTTTTGGTGGATATGTGCTCCGCGCGAGCGGATCATTTCGGGCTCTACGGCTATCCTAAGCCGACCACGCCCCATATCGACCGCCTGGCCAACGAGAGCGTTGTTTTCGACGGCGCCCTGAGCCAATCCTCCTGGTGCCTGCCCAACTACGCCACGCTCTTCACTGGGCAGCGCCCCGAGGCCCACGGGCTTTGCGTCAACGACGCGTCGCGGACCGTGCCGGAGTCCTCCGCGCTCCTAGCCGAGACCCTGCGCGGCGCGGGCTATAAGACGGCGGCCTTCAGCGGCGGGGTCTATATGCTTCCAGCGTGGGGCTTCGCGCGCGGCTTCGACGTCTACGTCAACAAATTTTCCGCCGCCGACCCGGCGCGGATTCCGGCGCCGGTCGACGACAATCTCCCCGCCGTTTGCGAGTGGCTGGATAACCGCGCCAAGGACAAGGCCCCGTTTTTTCTCTACGTCGCCGTTGACGACACCCACACGCCCTACCATGCGGACAATCCGGAGATGTTCGACGCGGATTACGGCGGGCCGTGCGACGCGGAGACCCGCACCGTGCCTTTCGCGCGCGCCTATAGCGGCCAGGCCGCGGGATACTCCGAGTCCGTGGGCCGCAAGGCGGCCGAGTTTAAAAAAGACGCCCGCTGTCTGGCGCACCACATCGCCCATTACGACGCGGCGCTGCATTCGGCCGACGAGCGCGTCGGCCGAATGCTGCGGCGGCTCACCGAGGCCGGATTGGACTCTTCGATCGTGGTCATGGTCACCGCGGATCACGGGGAGATGCTGGGGGAAAAAGGGCTTTTGGCGCACACCGAGGGGCTTTACGAGCCCATCCTGCGGGTGCCTCTTGTCGTTCGCGATCCGGCTCTTCCGGGCCGCGCCGGCGCGCGCGTGGACGTCATCATCGAGCGCGCGGACATCATGCCCACCGTCCTTGAACGCGCGGGAGCGGCGACGCGCCCACCCGCGGGCGCGGGGCGAAGCTTTCTGGGGCTTTTGCGGGGCGACGCGCCGGCCTGGCGTGAGACCGGCTATGCCAGCTCCAAGCGCAACGTGCCCGGAATCAGCGACCGGTTCGTGGATGAGCGCGTGTTGCGCGGCCCGCGTTGGAAGCTGGTCTGGTCCATGGCGAAGAACGGCTTCGATCTCTACGACCTGTCCGCCGAAACCGGCGAGGAGCGAAGCGTGGCCGCCGAGAATCCCGGAATCGCGATGGGCATGTCGTTCGAGCTTCTCAAGGAAGCGGAGCTTTCCCGTTTTTAAATTTCCTATGAAAGGGACAGGAGCCATGGAAAAAAACGCCGAGGAGGACATCAAGTTCGGGACGGACGGCTGGCGGGGCGTCATGGCCCGGGAGTTCACCATGGACAACGTCCGCCGCGCGGCCCAGGCCATCGCGGACTACCTCAAGGAAGAGGCGGCCAAGCCGCGGTCTCAAAGAAAGCCCTTTCTCGCGGGGCCGGTCGTCATAGGCTACGACAGGCGCTTCGCCTCCGACTTGTTCGCCCGCGAGGTGGCCCAGGTCATGCAGGGTAACAAATTCAAGACCATCCTGAGCGCGGAGGTGTTCCCGACCCCGGCGCTGAGCTACCTGACCAAGAAGCTCAAAGGGCCGGGCATCATGGTGACCGCGAGCCACAACCCGGCGGCCTACAACGGCATCAAGATTAAGATGGACGGCCGCGCGGCGCAGGAAGACGTCACGGCCGCGGTGGAGTCCTGGCTGGACAAGACCCATCCTACGAAGTCCGGGGGATTCGCGGAAAAATCGTTCCGCGACGTTTATTTGAGCTATCTCAAGTCCCGCGTCAACGTCGCGGCCATCAAGTCCCGGCTCAAGCGCGCCGTGGTCGTGGATTATCTCTACGGCGCCGGAGGCGGGCTCCTGGAGGAGCTGCTCAAGTCCAAGAAGATCACCGCCATCCACGCCGAGCGCGATCCGCTTTTCGGAGGCCTTCATCCCGAGCCGGTCGAGACCTACCTCAAGGACTTGAAGGAGGCGGTCAAGCGCGAGAAGGCGCTCATCGGCATCGCCTTGGACGGCGACGCCGACCGCGTCGGCGTGGTCGACGAGAACGGCAAGTACTACACGCCCTGCCAGGTTTTCCCCATGCTCATCGAGTACCTGGTCGAGAAAAAGAAGCTGCGCGGCAAAATCGTGCAGTCCGTGTCCATGGGATATCTTTCCAAGCGCCAGGCCAAGGCCTACGGCCTCGAGTTCGAGGAGCTGCCGGTGGGCTTCAAGCACGTGGCCGAGCGCATCGCCTCGGGCGAGGCGGCCTTCGGCGGCGAAGAGTCGGGAGGCTACGCCTGGAAGGGCGGCATCGCGGAACGGGACGGCCTCTTGACCGGGCTGCTGCTTTTGGAGATGTGCCTGACCCTGAAGAAGACGCCCGCGCAGATATTAAGCGGCATCGAGGCCAAGCACGGCCGCTCGTGCTTCAAGCGCATGGACCTGCGCTTGAACAAGCCCGTGCCGGACAAGGCCGCCTACGCCGCCAAAATAGCCAAGAAGCTGCCCAAAAAAATCACGGGCCTGGAAATCCAGGAGCTGGTTCAAATCGACGGCTTGAAGATCATCCTGGCCGGGGACAACTGGATTCTCATCCGGCCCTCGGGCACGGAGCCCCTCTTGCGCATTTACGCCGAGTCCGATTCGCCGCAGAAGACCCAGGACATGCTGGACTTGGCCCGCAAATGGGCCGGCGCCGGCGCGTACGTGGACGCCGCGGCGCATTAAAATCCAACCCGGGGAGGTCCGTTGAACCCATGAAAGCCATGCTTTTGGCCGCCGGAGCCGGAACCAGGCTTCGTCCGCTGACTTACCAGATTCCCAAGCCCATGGTGCCGGTGGTCAACCGCCCGGTCATCCACCACGTCCTGGACAATTTGCTGCGCCACGGCGTCTCCGACGTCATGGTGAACCTCCACGCCTACCCGGAGCAGGTGCGCGGCTACTGCGGCGACGGCAGCCGCTGGAGCCTGGACGTGTCCTATTCCTTCGAGCCCAAGCTCATGGGCACCGCCGGAGCCATCAAGAAGGCGGAGCATTTTTTCAAGGACGGCCCGTTCTTCGTGATGTCGGGCGACGGCATCTCGGACATCGACCTGACCGAGATGCTGGCCTTCCACCGCCGCAAAAAATCCCTGGCCACGATGGCGCTAAAAGCTATCGATTCGCGCTTCGACTACGGCGTGACCCTCTCGGACAAGCGCGGGCGCATCACCGGATTCATGGAAAAGCCCAATTGGAGCCAGGTTTTCTCCAACAAGGTCAACACCGGCATTTATTTGTTCGAACCCGAGGTCCTGAAGCTCATGCCCAAGGGCCGGCCCTACGACTTCGGCCACGAGCTCTGGCCCAAGCTCTTGAAGATGAAGGCGCCCATCTACGCCTACGAGACGCGCGCCTACTGGTGCGACGTGGGCAACCTCTCCGAGTACCGGCGCTGCCAGGTGGACTGCTTGGCGGGCCGCGTGAACCTCCATATCCCGGGCCGGGAGATCAAAAAGAGCGTGTGGGTCGAGGAGGCCGTCAATATTTCTCCGCGCGCGATTCTACGCCCGCCGTGCCTCATCGGCAAGGGCTCGGTCATCGAGGCCGGCGCGGAAATAGGCCCGCACACCGTGGTCGGCGACCGGGCCCGCGTCGCCTCGTCGGCGGTCCTAGACAACAGCATTCTCTTCGACAACGTGACCGTGGGCCGCGGCGTGCGCCTGTCCAACTGCATCCTGGGCGCGGGCGGCAACGTCAAGGAAAGCATTTCGGTCTACGAGGCCGCGGTCCTCAACATCCGGCAGTAGAGGAGTCTACTGCCCGGACGAGGGCTGGCTGGGGGCCTGGCTTCCGGAGCCTTGGGAGCCGCCCGATTTGCCGGCGTCGTTGTGCATCCGGCCCAGGTTGCGGTTTTCCTGGCGGTTCAAGGAGCGCTGCTGGCCCTTGGTGATGTAGCCGCCGTTGCGGCGGGCCATGCGGCGATCCTCGCGGCGTACGCGGCGGTCGTTGCGGACGATCTTGTTGCGCCGCCGTTTGCTGATTTTGCCGTTCTTGTAGAGCCGGTTGGCGTTTTTCTGCTGCCGGCGGGTGCGGTTGAGCGCCTGAGCCTGGCGCGGATGGTTCTTGCGCCAGCGGCCTTGGGCCGCCGCGGCGCCGCCCGCGGATACGAGCGCGGCCAAAACCGCGATGAGAAGTCCGGCCATGGTTTTCTTCATGAGTGCCTCCGTCGTTTGATTCGCGCGATGCGCGGATATGAGACGCTGGACGGCCGCGAAAAGTGTCGCGCCGGCCGATTTTGAACTATGGTATAATAAGCCTCAGTTTAATTCAATCCCGAAGGCCGGAGGAATCCCATGCAGAGGCAAGGACGCTACTTTTTCACCTCGGAGTCGGTGACCGAGGGCCATCCCGACAAGGTCTGCGATCAAATTTCGGACGCCGTCCTGGACGCCGTCCTGGCCGAGGACCCGACGGGCCGCGTGGCCTGCGAGACCTTCGTCTCCCGCGGCATGGTCATCGTGGGCGGGGAAATCACCACCGACACCTTCGTGGACGTGGACGAGCTGGTCCGCAAGGTCGTGCGCGGCATCGGCTACGACCACCCCAAGTACGGCTTTGACGCGGCCTCCTGCGCGGTCCTAAACGCTATTGGCCGCCAATCCCCGGACATCGCGCAAGGCGTGGACACCGGCGGCGCGGGAGATCAGGGCATCATGTTCGGCTACGCCTGCCGCGAGACGCCCGAGCTCATGCCGCTGCCCATCATGCTGGCCCACCGCCTGGTGCAGAAGCTTTCCGAGGTGCGCCGCGCCAAGACGCTGGACTACCTCGGCCCCGACGGCAAGTCCCAGGTCACGGTGGAGTACCTGGACGGACGGCCCCTGCGCGCCGACACCGTGGTGCTCTCGACCCAGCACACCGAGGAGATTTTGGATCGCACCGGCTCCCAGATCACGGAGAAGGCCAAGAACGAAATCATCGACGCGGTCATCCGCCCGGTGCTGGGCAAGCGCCTCATCGACGCCAAGACCCGGTTTTTGATCAACCCGACCGGCAAGTTCGTGGTCGGCGGCCCCGCCTCCGACACCGGCGTGACCGGCCGCAAGATCATCGTGGACACCTACGGCGGACGCGCGCCGCACGGCGGCGGCGCCTTCTCCGGGAAGGATCCGACGAAAGTGGACCGCTCGGCCTGCTACATGTCGCGCTGCATCGCCAAGAACGTGGTGGCCGCGGGCCTGGCCGAGGAATGCACGGTGCAGCTGGCCTACGCCATCGGCGTGGCCGAGCCCGTGGGCGTCTATTTCGACCTGCACGGCACGGGCGAGATCGATGAGGCCCGCCTGGAGACCGCCGTGCGCAAGCACTTTTCCCTGACGCCCAAGGGCATCATCCAAAGCCTGAAGCTGCGCCGCCCCATTTACCAAGCCACCGCGGCCTACGGCCACTTCGGCCGCGAAGAATCCAGCTTCGAGTGGGAGAAGACCGACAAGGCCCAGGCCCTGCGCGACGAACTGTTGGGCAAGGCGCCGGCCAAGGCCTCGCGCCGGGCGGTCGCCGCCGCTTAAACGCGCCATGCCGGGCAAGGTGGTCGGGGGCCCCGAGGAAGCGCTTTCCGATCTGCGCGACGGGGCCGTGATCATGGTGGGAGGCTTTGGCCTCTGCGGCACGCCGGAAAACCTCTTGGCCGCGGTCAAGGCCAAGGGCGTCAAGAACCTCACTCTGGTTTCCAACAACGGCGGCACCGACGAGCACGGCAACGGCCAGCTCATCAAGAACGGGCAGGTCAGGAAAATGATCATGTCCTACGGCGGCGAGTGCAAGGCCTTCGAGGAGATGGCCCTGGCCGGAACGCTCGAGGTCGAGTGGAACCCGCAGGGAACCTTGGCCGAGCGCATCCGCGCCGGCGGCGCCGGCATCGGAGGATTTTTCACCCCCACGGGCTACGGCACGCTGGTGGCCGAGGGTAAAGAGACCCGCGTCATCGACGGCCGCAACTACGTTTTCGAGAAGCCCCTGCGCGCGGACTTCGCGTTTGTCAAGGCCTGGCGGGGCGACCGCGCCGGCAACCTCGTGTTCCGCAAGACCTCGCGCAACTTCAACCAGGTCATGGCCACGGCCGCCAAGGTCGTCGTCGCCGAGGTCGAAAAGCTGGTCGAGTCCGGCGAGCTGGAGCCCGATTCGGTGCACACGCCCGGCATTTTCGTGGACCGCATTTTTCAGGGCGCGAGATACTTGAAGCCCATCGAGAAGCGCACCGTGCGCCCGCGCGCGGCCGCGGCGGCTTAAAAGCCATGGCCAAGGACATGGACAAGCGCGCCGCCATCGCCAAGCAGGCGGCGCTGGAGCTTAAGGACGGCGACTACGTCAACCTCGGCATCGGCGTGCCCACGCTGGCCTCCAACTTTCTGCCGCCGGGCGTCAAGATCACGCTGCACACCGAGAACGGCATGCTGGGCTACGGCCCCTATCCGTTCGACGGCGAGGAGGACCCCGATCTCATCAACGCCGGCAAGGAGACCATCACGGAGCTCCCCGGCTGCTGCTACTTCGGCTCGCACGACTCCTTCGCCATGGTGCGCGGCGGGCACCTGGACGCCACGATTCTGGGCGCGATGGAGGTCTCCGAGACCGGCGACATCGCCAACTGGATGATTCCGGGCAAGAAGGTCAAGGGCATGGGCGGCGCCATGGACATGGTGGCCGGGGCCAAGAGGGTCATCGTGGCCATGGAGCACGCGACCAAGGACGGCAAGCCCAAGATATTAA
>DATLUA010000075.1:0-11507 GCA_035533295.1 Elusimicrobiota bacterium
CCCGCGGGCAACCCCAGCTTCAATCACAGCGAGCCGACCGTCAAATATGATTAAAACCGCGCAGGACATCGCCGGCGAGCCCGCGGCCCCCGGCCGCCGCCACCAGACCTATTTGCTCAACATGGGCCCGGCCCACCCGGCCATGCACGGCATCATCCGCCTCATTCTGGAAATCGAGGGCGAGAAAATCGTCAACACCGAAACCGAAATCGGCTACCTGCACCGCGCCTTCGAGAAGCACGCCGAGGTCGAGCCCTGGAACAACGTGGTTCCCTGGACCGACCGCTTGAACTACGTTTCGCCGCTCATCAACAACGTGGGCTACGCCATGGCCGTGGAGAAGCTCTGCGGCATCACCGTGCCCGAGCGCGGGCAGTACATCCGCGTCATCGCCTCCGAGATTTCCCGCATCACCGATCACCTGACCTGCGTCGGCGCCTCGGCCATGGAGCTGGGCGCGTTCACGGTCTTCCTATATCTCATCAAGTCGCGGGAGTATCTCTACCAGCTTATCGACCATCTGACTGGCGCGCGCATCACCACTTCCTACACGCGCATTGGCGGGGTCAAGGGCGACTTGCCGCCGGACTTCAAGGCCAAGTGCCTTGAAATCTTCAAAAAAATCCGCAAGGACATTTCCGATTCCGACAAGCTCTTGACCAAGAACCGGATTTTCGTCGACCGCATGGAGGGCACGGGCATCATCTCCAAGGAAGACGCCCTGGCCTACGCCATCACGGGGCCCTTTCTGCGCTCGACCGGCGTGCCCTACGACGTGCGCAAGGCCCACCCGTATTTGATCTACGACCGGCTCAACTTCGAGATTCCGGTGGGCACCAAGGGCGACAATTTCGACCGCTACCTCGCGCGCCTGGCGGAAATCGAGCAATCCATGCGCATCGTGGAGCAGTGCTTGGAGCAGATGCCCGAGGGCAAGCACAGCCTAGAGCCCTCCGAGATGGAGGAGGCCTACGTTTTTCAGGATCAGGGCAAGCACGGCGACACCGCCCTCCTTTATAAGTACCGGGCCAAGGTGGACCAGACCTTGGAAGGCATGGGCCGGGACGCCGACGGCACGGCGCGCACGCGCGACCGCGGCCATGTCCTGCCGCCCAAGGAAGAGACCTACGGCAACATTGAGGGCCTGATGGATCACTTCCAGATGGTCATGTGGAGCTGGGGCGTGAAGGTCCCGGCCGGCGAGACTTATTTCGCCGTCGAGGGCGGCAACGGGGAGCTGGGCTTCCACATCGTCTCTTCGGGGAGCGACCGGGCTTACCGGATTCGCTGCCGGCCGCCGTGCCTCTACATCATGGCGGCCCTGCCCAAGCTTTTAAACGGCGGTTGGGTGGCGGACATCGTCCCCACCTTCGGCTCCGTGAACATGATCGGAGGGGAGTTGGACCGATGACCAAAGGAAATGGTTTGCGTCCGAAGGGTATGGGAGGCAAACCATGAGCAAGGCCGCGGCCGTGGCGGCGCCCCAGGCGCCCTTTACGCCGGAGCAGGAGAAAATCCTTAAGTCCTGGACCACGCACTACCCGTACCCCATCATGGGGCTCTTGGAAGCCCTGCGCCAGGTGCAGGAGTGGCGCCGTTGCGTCACCCCGGAAGACGAGCGGCACGTCGCGAATATTTTTAAGACCAGCTTGTCCCACGTCCATGGCGTGGCCACGTTTTTCCCGATGTTCACCAAGAAGCCCGCGGGGCGCCGGCGCATCGGCCTCTGCCACGGCTTGTCCTGCGCCATGGCCGGCGCGGACAAGATGGCGCACTGCCTGGAACAGACCTTGGGCGTCAAGGAAGGCGAGACCACGCCCGACGGCGAGTTCAGCTTCGAGGAGATGGAGTGCCTGGGCGCCTGCGACTACGCGCCCGCGCTTTTGGTGGGCGACGATTTAAAAGGCAAGGCCACGCCGGAGCTCATCGCCGACGTCGCGGCCAAGAAGGACGCGCCCTCACAGGACGGCTTTTACCTGGGCACGCCCAAGGGCGTGCCCACGGTGCTCACCAAGAACTACGATAACCCCAAACTGCGCGAGCTCGAAACCTACCGCAAGCAGGGCGGCTACAAGGCGTTGGAGAAGGCCTTGTCCATGAAGCGCGCGGACTTGATCGAAGAGGTCAAGAAGTCCAACATGCGCGGCCTGGGCGGCGCGGGATTTCCGACCGGCATGAAGTGGGGCACGGTGCCGCCCGAGGACAAGGTGCCCGGCCCGCGCTTCGTGGTGACCAACGCGGACGAGTCCGAGCCCGCGTGCTACAAGGACCGGGTCATCATGACCGCCAACCCGCACCAGATGTTGGAAGGCATCTTGATCGCCTCCTACGCCATCGGCGCGAAGAACTCCTTTATCTTCATCCGCGGCGAGTACGGCGTGCAGTACAAGATTTTGACCAAGGCCATCGCCGAGGCCGAGAAGGCGGGCCTCATCGGCGAGGACATCCTGGGCAAAGGGTTTTCCTGCCGCATCCAAATCATGCGCGGCGCCGGAGCGTATATCTGCGGCCTCGACACCGCCCTTTTGGAAACCATGGAGGGCAAGAAGGCTTGGCCCAGGCAGCCCCCGCCGTTTCCTACGGTCGCGGGCCTGATGGGCCAGCCCACCGTGGTCAACAACGTGGAGACCTTGTCCATGCTCCCGCCCATCCTAAACGAGGGCGGCGAGGCCTTCGCCAAGCTGGGCGTGCCGCGCACCGGCGGCACCGGGGTCTACAGCGTCAGCGGCCACGTGGCCAAGCCCGGCATCTACGAATTTCCCATGGGCTCGCCGCTTTCTAAGATCGTGGAGGCCGCGGGCGGAGTTCCCGGCGGAAAGAAGTTGAAGGCCGTCATGCCCGGCGGCGCCTCCACGCCTCCGGTGGACGCCACGGAGTTGGAGATGCCCATGGATTTCGACGGGCCCAAGAAGTTCGGCACGTTTTTGGGCGCGGGCGGCGTGGTGGTCATGGACGAGACGGTCAACATGGCCGAGGTGGCGCACAACACCGAGCGCTTCTTGTCCCACGAGTCCTGCGGGCAGTGCACGCCCTGCCGCGAGGGCAGCAACTGGACCGTGCGCATCTTGGAGCGGCTTTTTTCGGGCGGCGGCGTGGCCGAGGACCTGCCCAACATCACCCGCATGGGCGAGAACATCACGGGCAAGGTCATCTGCGCCCTGGGCGACACCGTGGGCGCGGTGGCGCGCGCGTACCTGAAGAAGTTCCCGGAAGATTTTGAATCCTACCTTTCCGGAGCCAAGAAGAATGGCTAAGTTCACCTTAAACGGGAAAACCATCGAGGCCGAGCCGGGCGTTCCGGTCTTGGAGGCCGCGCTGCAGGCCGGCGTCGATATCCCCTATTACTGTTATCATCCGGCTCTGGGCAATCCCGGCAACTGCCGCATGTGCGTCGTGGAAGTCGAAGGCATGCCCAAGCCCGCGGTGTCCTGCCGGCTTCCGGTCAAGGAAGGCCTAGTGGTGCGCTCGGACTCCGAGGCCGCCAAGCGCTGGCAGTCATCGTCCTTGGAGCTGCACTTGGTCAACCACCCGCTCGACTGCCCGGTCTGCGATCAGTCCGGCGAGTGCGGGCTGCAGGACTACTATTTGAAGGTCGGACGCTACCAAAGCCAGGTGCGCGAGGACAAGGAGCACAAGGAGAAGCGCAAACAAATCGGCGAGCACGTGATGCTCGATCAGGAGCGCTGCATTTTGTGCACGCGCTGCACGCGCTTTACCGAGGAAGTCACCAAGACCAACGAGTTGGGGGTTTTCAGCCGCGGGCACAAGGAAGTCATCGATTTGGCTCCGGGAAGAACCTTGGACAACGCCTATTCCGGCAACGTGGTGGACGTCTGCCCCGTGGGCGCGCTGACCGACCGCGATTTTCGCTACAAGGTGCGCGTGTGGTATCTGGACAGGACGCCGTCGATTTGCCCCGGCTGCTCGCGCGGCTGCTCAATCGAGGTGCACACCAACACCACGCGGCCCTGGCATTTCGAGGGCCGGCGCGTGGTACGTTTGAAGCCGCGCCATAACTCCGAGGTCAACGGCTACTGGATGTGCGACGAGGGCCGCTACGGATTTAAGAACCTGGACGAGGATAGAATCGGCCGCGTCATGCAGTTAAAGCCCGCCAAGACGGAGCTGCCCTGGGATGAGGCCTTAACCGGGATTGCCCGGGCGCTTAAGGGCGGCATCGAGGCCAAGGGCGCCAAGGGCCTGGCGGTCATCTCGTCCGGCATGCTCTCCAACGAGGATTGGGCCGAGTTTAAGAAGCTTTTCGTGGATGCCTTGGGCGTCACGACGTTCTTGTTCAAGCCCGAACCGGATCAATTGGGCGAGGAAGACGATCTTTTAAGGAAGAAAGAGAAGGTTCCCAACTTGAAAGGCGGCGAAGCCTTGGGTTTTGGCGCGAAAATCGCCTCGGCGTCCTGGGGCGACCTCGCCAAAAAAATTCAGGCTAAGGAGATTTGGGGCCTCTACATCATTGAGCGCGACGCGGTTTCGGTTTGGGCGCAACATTCCCGCGAGGGCGCGCAGGAGCTTTTGTCGCGCCTGGATGTGAGCGTGTTCCAGGGCCCGCATAAGACGCAGACCGGCGATCATGTCGGCTACCGCCTGCCCGCCACGGCCTACGTGGAGGAAGACGGGCACTTCACCAATTTCGAGGGCAAGGCGCAGGCCTACCGCAAGGCCTTGGAGCCGCTGGGCGCGGCGCGGCCGGACTGGAAAATTTTCAAGGATCTGGGCGAGCGCCTAAAGGCCAAGGACTTGGAGATGGAGGCCGCGGCCAGATGAGCGAAATGGTCATTCAAGTCCTCTGGCTCTTCGTCAAGGTCGCCTTTGCCGTGGCTTTCGGCATGAACATCGCCGGGCTTTTGGGCTGGGTGGAGAGAAAGCAAAGCGCCGTGATGCAGGACCGGGTCGGCGCCAACCGGGCCGACATCTTCGGCATCACGATCCTGGGCCTCTTCCATCCGCTGGCCGACGCCCTGAAGATGCTCACCAAGGAAGATTTCGTGCCGGCCAAGGTGCACAAGCCATTCCACGGGCTGGCGCCCATCATCGCGCTGGGCTTCGGCCTTTTGTGCCTGGCGGCGCTGCCTTTCGGCGGCACCGTCTCGGTCGCGGGTCGGCTGTGGGATTTGCAGCCCATCGCGAGCCCGATGAGCCTGCTCTTTGTCTTGGGGCTTTTGTCCATCGGCGTGCACGGCATTGTGATGGCGGCCTACGCGTCCGGCTCCAACTACGGGCTTTTGGGCGGGCTGCGCGCCGCGGCGCAGATGATTTCCTACGAGGTCTGCCTGGGCGCGGCCCTGGCCGGCGCCATGTTCATCTACGGGACGCTTGATTTGCAGCAGGCGGTCATCTGGCAGGGGCGCCTTATCCACGGCTGGCTGCCGGCCTGGGGCATTTTCCTGCAGCCCCTGGGCTTCATCCTCTTTTTGACCGCGGGCGCGGCCGTGACCAAGAGGGCGCCCTTCGATATCCCCGAGGGCGAGTCCGAAATCATCGGCTACCACGTGGAGTACTCGGGCATGAAATTTGGCATGTTCCTCATGACCGACTTCATCGAGTCCATAGTCATCTCGGGCCTGGTCGCGGCGGTGTTCCTGGGCGGCTGGCAGATTCCCTGGGTCCACCTGACCGGCATGGCGGGCGGCGTCCTGATGGTGGTCTCCTTCTCGGTCAAGGTGCTCCTCGTCCTTCTGCTTTTGATGCAAATTCGCTGGACGTTGCCGCGCTTCCGCTTCGACCAGGTGCTCGATTTGGGCTGGAAAAAAATTTTGCCCTTGTGCCTGCTCAATTTCATCGTGACCGTGTGGGGGGTTTACCTGTGGCGATAACGGTTCGCAGCGTCGAGCGTCCCAAGCACAATTTTGCGGAACAAATTTATCTGGTCGAGGTCTGGAAGGGCCTGCTCATCACCTTCCGGCATCTTTTCGTGAACCTGGCCCGGCACACGCTCTACGCTCTGGGCCTCAAGAACGGCGAGCCCGGCGCGGTCACCATCCAATATCCCGAGGACCCGGCCGTGCTGGGCCATCGCGCGCGCACCCGCCACCGGCTCTTAAAGCGCGCGGACGGCGCGCCGCGCTGCACGGCGTGCCTGCTGTGCGAGACCATTTGCCCGGCCAAGTGCATCCACATCACCGCCGAGGACAGCCCGGACGTTATAGTGGAAAAGCGCGCCAAGACCTTCGACATCGACTTGGGCCTGTGCATTTTCTGCGGCTACTGCGCCGAGGCCTGCCCCGTCGACGCCATCCACATGGACGCCAACAAGGTGGAGCTCTGCACCTACGACCGCAAGAGCCTCATCTGGACCATCTCGGACATGATGGGCGACACGCAAAAAGATCCCGCCGCTTCGACATGAACCTGGTCCGGGCGCCAGGCCTGGCCGACGTCCTCGACATCGTCTGCGTCACGCTCATCATCTATTCCTTTCTAGTGTGGTTCAAGCGCGCCCGCGCCGCCTTCGTCGCGCGCGGGCTCTTGATTCTGGCCGGCTTCTACGTTTTCGCGCGCCTGATGGGCATGCGCATGACCATCTGGATTTTCCAGGGCTTCTTTGCGGTCCTCATCATCGCCATCGTGGTCATCTTCCAGGAGGAAATCAGGCACTTCTTCGAGCGCCTGGCCCTGTGGAGCTTCAAGCGCAGCGGCGACGGGACGGACTTCTCGCGCGAGCTGGAGATTCTGGTGCGCACGGCCGGAACTTTGGCCCACGCCAAGGTGGGCGCGCTTATCGTCGTCAAGGGCCATGATCCGCTTGAACGCCACGCCGAGGGCGGGTGGAGCCTAAACGGCGAGATTTCCGAGGCGATTTTGGAAAGCATCTTCGATTACCATTCGCTGGGCCATGACGGCGCGGTGCTGCTGGAGAACGGCCGCTTAACGCGCTTTGGCGCGCACCTGCCGCTTTCGCGCGATTTCGCCAAGCTCTCGGGATTCGGCACGCGCCACGCCGCGGCCCTGGGCTTAGCCGAGAAGACCGACGCCCTGTGCGTGGTGGTAAGCGAAGAAAAGGGCACGGTCTCCATCGCGCGCGATGGAGGCTTGCGCGCCTTAGACGGCCTGGAGGATCTCCACCGGGAGCTTGAGTCCTTTTATCTCGCCAAGGCGCCGGCGCCCCTGCCCAAGGACGTCTTGCATTTCGTCCGGCACAACACGCGCGAGAAGCTCATCGCCCTGGGCATCGCCGTGCTGCTCTGGATTGTGCTGGTCGCGCCGCGATGAAGACGGCCTTCCACGCCAAAAGGCTTTTGCGCTACTTGAAGGACAACGCGGCGCGCCTGCGCCCCTTGGTCGTGCTGACCCACGACCATCCGGATCCCGATTCCCTGGCCAGCGCCTGGGCGCTCTCGCATCTGGCGCAGCACTACGCGCGCATCCGCTCGCGCGTGGTCTATGGGGGGATGGTCGGCCGCTCCGAGAACCGCCTCATGATGGAGCGCCTGGAAGTGCCGGCTTTCTCGATTAAGAAAGGGGAGTTGGCGCAGGCGCCGCACCTGGCGCTGGTCGACACCCAGCCGCCCTTTAAGAACAACCGTTGCCCGCCGCGTCGCCACCCGCAGATCATCGTCGACCACCATCCGCGTCACGCGGACACGCAGGGCGACTTGGTGCTCATCGACGAGAGCGTGGGCGCCACCACCACGATTTTGGCCGAGGCCATCCTGGAAAGCGGCATCCGCGTGCCCACGCGCCTGGCCACGGCGATTGTCTACGGCATCGGCTCCGAGACTCAGAACCTGGGGCGCGAAGCCGGCGCGCGTGACCTGGCGGCCTACCGCGCGTTCTGGCCCAAGGCGCAGATGAAGGCGCTCTGGCGCATCAGCTACCCGCGCCGCCCGGCTTTTTTCTTCTCGACCTTGGGCCGCGGCATCAAAAACGCCTTTGTCTGCCGCGACGTGGTCGGCGTGCACTTGGGGACTCTTCCTAACCCGGACTTGGTCGCGCAAATCGCCGATTTTCTGCTGACCTTGGAGGGCATGCGCTGGTCCTTGGTGACCGGGCGCTACGCCGGACGCCTGCACGTCTCGCTGCGATCTTCCGATCCGGGCGCGGGCGCGGGGCGGCTCCTAAAGCGCCTCTTGGGCGGCGGCAACCGCGGCGGCGGCCACGCCATGATCGCGGGCGGCAGTTTGGAGGTCGGCGCCTCGGCCGCAGAGGCGGATTGGCGCCAGGCCGAGGAGCATCTGGCCGGGGCGTTCCTGAAGAGCCGGGGAATGAACGAAGAGACGACGCCCCGGACGCACCCGTTTAAGACGGACCTTTAAGCGGATGCGCCGCGGCGGCGCTTGATTTCCGAGATGACCGCGGGCAGGACCTCGTAGACGTCTCCCACCACGGCCAAGGTTGCGATTTCCATCATGGGGCAGGCCGCGTCCGTGTTGACAGCCACGATGTTGGCGGAAGAAGCCATGCCGGCCAGGTGCTGGATTTGGCCCGAGATGCCGCAGGCCACGTAGAGCTTGGGGTGCACGGTGCGGCCGGTCAGGCCCACCTGGTGCTTATACGCAATCCATCCGGCGTCGACGACCGCGCGGCTGGCGCCCACCGCGGCGCCCAAGGTCTGGGCGAGCTCCCGGATGAGCTTGAAGCCCTCCGCGTTGCCCAGGCCGCGTCCGCCCGAGACGATGCGCTCGGCCGCGCCCAAATCGATTTCGCCGCCTTCGTCGGCCTTGAAGGAAGCGACTTCCGTGCGCGCGGACGCTGCAGGCGCCGCGAAGGGGACGACCTGGGCGCTCTGGCCGGCTTGGGCCGCGGCGGCTTCGAAGGCCATGGGCTGCACGGTCAAAATCTTCACGTCGGACTTGAAGGCCAACTCGGCGACGATGTTGCCGCCGTATTGGTAGCGCTTGGCCGAAAGATTTCCGCCGGAGCCCGAGAGCTCGCAGATTTCCGCGGCCACGCCGGCCTTTAAAAGGACCGCGAGTCGGGCCGCCAAGGAGCGGCCGGCCACGGACGCGGCGATAAGCACGACCCCGACGCCTTCCTGCTTGGCCAAGGCGGCCACGGCCGACGCGTAGGCCTCGCCCACGAACTGATCCAAAGCCGCGTCCGAGACGGCGTGGACTTTTTCCACGCCGCGCGCGCCCAAATCCCGGGCGAAGTCCTGGGCCTTGGCGCCAAAGACGACGGCCGAGACCGCTCCGCCGGTGGCGGCGGCCGCGGCCTTGCCCGCGGAAATCAGTTCATAAACGGCGGGCGGCAGCTTGCCGCGCTGGGGCAAAGCGGCGATGAGAACGTTTTTTTCTCCGGGCATCAGATTAGCTTCCTTTCGATGAGAATGTCCACGAGCTTCTTGGCCTTGTCCGCAGCCGTGGCGCCCTCGACCTTCATGCCGGCGGGCCGCGACGGCGGCGGGCTTTGGCGCGACACCGAGGTCTTGGCCCCGGCGGCGCCGACTTCCTCGGGCTTCAAGCCCAGGTCGGCCGCGCTGAACTTGGCGACGGCCGCTTTCTTGGCCACCATCTTGCCCTTCAAGGAGGGCAGGCGCGGCTCGTTGATTTCCTTGATGGTGGAAATCGCGGCGGGGAGCTTGACCTTCACGGTCTCAACGCCGTCTTCCATCGCGCGCCACACCGCGGCCGAGCTCTCGTCGACGGCCTCGATTTTCTTGACCGAGAGAACGCCCGGCCAGTCGAGCCACGCGGCCACCAGGCCGCCCACCATGCCGGAGTTGCCGTCATTGGTGTTCTTGCCGAATAAAACCAGGTGCACGGGCTTTTGCGCGTGCAGCTTCTTAATCGCCGCGGCCAAGGCGAGGCTCGTGGCGTAGGAGTCGCCGCCGTCGAACTCCGGACCCGTGACAATCGCGCCGGCGTCGATGCCGCGGGAGATGGCCTCGCGCGGGGCGGCCTCGGCGGCGTCCGGCCCCAAGGTCAGCGCCGTGGCGAAGGAGCCCGGCACGCGCTCTTTTAAGCGCACCGCTTCCTCGACGGCGTACTCGTCGAAGGGATTCAAGCCGTAGGAAAGGCCGGCGGTCTTGACCTTGCCGGTGCCTGAATCCACCGAGACCGAGGTGGTGGCTGGCGTGTGCTTGACGCAAACGACGATGTTGAGCGGCATAGTGACTCCTTAGCTTTGCGACGATTATGCCAAAACGGTGGTTGGGGCAGGATTCGAACCTGCGTAGGGCATGGCCCGACGGTTTTACAGACCGTTGCTTTTGACCGCTCAGCCACCCAACCGAAATACTATTTTACAACTAAATCAACTACTTTTTTAGTTCCACTCAAAACGCTGTTTTCGGAGCGTAGGGGAATCGCAGGGGTTTCTTGCAGGTTCTCCCGGCCTAAGAGCTGGATGGTCGAGCGCCGGATTCCCTCCGTCACGTGCGTATAGCGCTGCACCATGGTCAGGCTCTAGTGCCCCAGGTATTCCTGCACCGTCCGGATGTCCGCCCCTTTGGAAATAAGCTCCGTGGCGAAATTGTGCCGTATCCCATCCAGTAGAATTGAGACGTTCGTTAGCCGTTAGATCTGTTGACATCTCATCCCCCCAATGGAGTTCATTTAGGGAGGATAGATGCGTTCAAAAAAGAAGTCGTTGAAGAAGCAGTGGGCCGTTTCCGAGAAGTTGGAAATCGTGCAGGCAAGGCAGAGTGGGTTGACGCTGGACGAGGTGAGATCGCTCTACCGCGTTTCGCCATCGATGGTTTGCGGGTGGTTGGCGAAGTAAGAGAAGGGCGGCATCGCCGGGCTTGAAACTCAGCCGACGGGAGGAGCCGCGCCGGCGCGAAGCCAACGAGTTGAGGCCGCCGAGCGGTTGGTAGACGGAATCAAGAGGGCGGACCCCGACGCCGGCGTCGGGAAGGTTCAGGGAGAATTGTCGCGGCATGGCTTTCTAAGCCTGGCACGTGAGACCGTGCGGCGCCTGCTGCGCGGGAAGGGACACGGCCCGATCCTGGGTCGAAGCCGGCGGAGAAACCGGCCGGCGAAGGTGAAGAGCTTCGAGCGCGCGCTGCCCAACGAGTTCTGGCAGACCGACATCATGAGCTTCATGATCAAGGGCCAGTACCGGGTGTACGTGATCGGGTTCATGGACGACCACAGCCGGTTCATCGTCGGGTGGGGTCTTTATCGGTTCCAGACGGCCAAGAGCGTGCAGGAGGTGTTCCGCGCGGCGATCGAGAAACACGGGCTGCCCAAGGAGGTCTTGAGCGACAACGGGCGGCAGTATTATTCGTGGCGGGGCAAGAGCCAGTTCACGGAGATGCTGCTCAAGCTCGGCATCCGGCACATCCGCAGCCGGCCGTACCACCCGCAGACGTGCGGGAAGATCGAGTCGTTCTGGCGCAACGTGATCCAGGAATGCCTGGCGAGGAACCCGCTCGGGAGCTTCGAGGAGGCGCAGGCCAAGCTCGGCGAATACGTGGAGTATTACAACTTCAAGCGGCCGCATCAGGGCATCGAGAACGTGACGCCATCGGACCGGTTTTACCGGGTGGCGGACCAGGTGCGCCAGATCGTGGCGGCCAACACGGAGAAAGTCGAGGCAGCGCCCGTGCCGCC
>DATLUA010000076.1:0-8207 GCA_035533295.1 Elusimicrobiota bacterium
GTGGTGCATTCGATTCCGCGCGAGGAAATGTACAGCTCCGACTCGCGCACCTTGAAGGCGCACATCAAGGTGGCGCTGGCGGGCTACGTTTCCGAGCGCATCAAGTACGGCGTCACCACCGACGGCGTGTCCTCGGATTTCTCCAACGCCATGACCATCGCGCACGACATGGTCTGGCGCCTGGGCATGGGCGACAACGGCTTCGTGGGCGATTTTACCCGCATCCCGGCCGACCAGCTCTCGGACGATTTGAAGCAAAAGCTCAACGGCATGACCCAGAAGCTCCTGCAGGACTCCATGACCGAGGTCGAGCGCACTTTGAAGGCCGACTGGCCCATCGTGGAGCGCTTCGCCGCCGAGCTCCAGGCCCGCGATGAGCTCGACTACGACGAGATCGCGGCCATTTTCCAGGAATACGGCAAGCCGCCCAAATCCCTGGCCGCCTCGACGCCCGTGCCGCCCGCTGCCGCCCCGCTGCCGGCGGCCTTGGATGTCTCCAAGCCCGACGTCGGTTAAAAGACGGTAATTAAAGTCCTTTTCTATTGACAAAGGCATGGCCCGGGGCTAAACTCCCAAAGAGGCGACGGAACGTCCATGACCATCAAATTCTCCAAGAACAGCGACCCCTTCAAGAAATATTGGTGGGTTTTGCTGCTTATTTTTTCCGCGGTCGGGGTCTGGATTTCCTATCCCAGCTACCAATCCGGCCAGGGCATGGACGCCAGCGCGTTCGGCCGCAACCTGATGACCGTGCGCCAGAGCTTGAATTCCCTCAATAATCCCGCGGGCGCCGGCGGCGCGGGCGCGCCCGGCGCTCCCGTCGGCGGCTTGGCCATGAACGGCCAGGGCCAGGGAGCCTATACAAAGGAAGGGGGCGCGGCCATGGACGGCTTGTTCCCGCATCCCGCGGCGGCCAAGGCGGCCGCGGCCAAGCCGCGCACCTTCGCGGACGATTTGTCGGCCATCGCGGGCATGTCCGGGCGCGGCGGCGCGGGAGGGCTTTCCGGCGCGGCGGCCTCGGCGGCGATTCCCGTCGAATCGCCTTCCCTGGGCTCGGGCTTTTCCAACGGCTCGGGCACGGGCGGGGACGGGGGTTCGAGCGCGTCGTATAGCCCGCCGCCCATCTTGGGCTCGGCCTCGGGATCGTTCAGCGAGGGCCAGACCAAGACGGGTTTGCAGAACGCCTCCGATTTAAGCGGCGCCAACGCCCCGGCCGGCGGCGGCGCTCTGGGCGCCTTGAAGTCCGCGGCGCAAAGCGCGGTCCAATCGGCCAACGAGGCCTCCAACGCCGCCGCGGCCTCGGGGCTCTCCAACAATTTTGACGGCGCGCGCGCCTCCGGGCAAATCGGCGCCATGGCCGGCGGCGGGCAGAGCGACTCGGGCGTGGGCATCGGCGGCGGCGGCGTGCCCATGAGCTTGAAGCAGAACCCGAAGGACCTCATGATCAAGAAAATCACGCCGCCGGCGCCGATGCCGGTGGCGCCCAATTCCGGAAACGCGATGATGCAGATGATGATGATGATGTTGCCCATGCTCATGATGGGCATGATGAGCGCATGAGGACGGCGATTTATGAACTTGCCAAAACCCGACATTAGGCCCGACGTGAACAAGGCGGAGAAAAAATCCTCCGGATTCTGGAGCGGGCTGTTTTCCCTCTTGAGCCGCAACCCGGTCGTGATGGAAGGCGGCGAGGACGCGGCGTCCGCCGCCGGTGGCGAGGGGTTGTTGCAGAGCCTCTCGCGCCTGGGTTTCGGCAGCGGAATTTTAGCCACCAAGGCGGGCGTCATCGCGGTGGCGCTGGCCGGCGGCTCCTTGGCCGGCGGCGTGGGCTACATGGGCTACAAGGCCATGCGCCAGGCGCCGGGCGCCGCGGGCGTCCATTCGTTTTGGCCCTTCGCCGCGCCGCCAAGTTCCTCGGCGGGCGCCGCGGGCGCGGCCGGACAGGCTTCGGGCGCGGGCGCGGCGGCGGGCGGCGGCCGGGCCCAGGATTCGCTGGCCAGCTTGCGCGCGGCCAACCCGGCCGCGGCGCGGGCCGCGCTGGCGAGCAACGCCGCCGGAGCCAAGGCGGGCGCGGCGGGCGGCGGCGCGGCGGGCGGAGCCGGCGCGCACGGCATCCCCACCTTGAACGACAACGGATTTAAGTCCGGAGACTGGCGCATCGGCGGCGGGGGCGGCGGCGGGACTTTCGCGGCCTCCAAGGGCGCGCCCTCGGCGGGCCGGAAGGCCGCGTCGGTGGGCTCGTTGGCTGGGACGAGCCGCAGTCTGGCTGATTTGGCCAAGAGCGGCATGCGCGGATTGGGCCTGGGCGGCGCCGTCGGGCAAGCCAGGCAAGTCAACGGCGAGATGACCAACCCGGGCTACGGCGGGGGCGCCAGCCGTTACGACACCGCGGGAACCAGCGGCGGCGGCACGCCCATCGGAGGCGCGGGTGCCGGCGCCTCCCTGGGCGGGGCCGGAACGGGCTCCGGTGCGGGCAACGCGAACGCGCCCACCAACGGCGGCAGCAACAACCAGCAATACGGCGCGCCGCCCACGCCGACGGCCGGTTCCAGCGCCGCGCCGTGGCAGGGGATGTTGAACGAGGCGATGCTCATGGCCTTCCTCGCGGCTCTCCTTATCTTTATCGCAAACAAAGTGAAAGATATCGCCGGTTATGGGGAAACGCTTGCCATGGTACTGGCTGGCCTCGCGGCGCTGCTGGGCATCATCGAGATTACTCTGGGCGCGGCCATCGGCGGTCAAGGCCAACAGGCTGTCGGTTCCATGTTTACTCTTTCAGGAGGACTAATCGCCGCCAGCGCGGTGGCGATGATCTTCTCCCAGAGCGCCAGTGGAGATACGCAGACATTGCTTCAAAACATCACCAAATACGCCGGCGTCGGAGCCGTCGTGGCCGCGATGGGCGCCTACATGCAGGGCGGCGGCATGAGCGGCACGGGCGGCTCGGGCAGCCTGGGCGGCTACGCCTCAATTACTCCGCCCAGCGCCCAGGTCGTGGTCATCGAGGCCGCGCCGAGCGAGAGGATAGGATAAACCATGGACGCCCAAGCGCAGGTTCCCGTCGTCAAGCTGGCCAAGGTCGGCCGGAAAAAGAACAAGAAAGACAAACTCCTGCCGTTCTTGCCCGATTTCCTAAGCGGCTCCTCAACGCCTTGGGGCGCGGGCGCGGGGCTCTCCCTGGGCGCGAAGATGGCGATTATCGTCGCGGTGTCTACCTTGGGCGTGGGCGCTTACCAAGTTGGAAAAACCTTGAAGCCCGGCGCGGCGGGACAGGCCGGCGCCAAGGGGCTGGGGAACATTTTCGCCAAACCCAATTACGGCAGCGTCTCGGGCCTGCCCACCAGCAAGCCGTGGTACCAGAATTCCCTGGGCCTGGCGGACGCCAATGGCGGCATTCCCGGCGCGGGCGCGGACAACGCCGCGGCGGGAGCCGCAAACGGCGCGGCCGCCGGGAATGGAGCCGCCGCCGGGACCGGCGCCGCGGGCGCGGCAGCCAACGGCGCGGCCTCGCCCTTTGACGCCTTGGCCAAAGCCAAGGCCCTGGCCGCCGCCAAGGCCAAGGCGCAGGCCGCCGGGCAGGGCGCGGGCTCGGATGAGGGTTTGGGAAGCGGCGTCGGCGGCATGGGCTCCGATTTGGGCGGGCCGTCCTCGGTCGCCGGCGGATCTTCCTTGGAAGGATTGTCCGCCGGGCTTGGCGGCGGCATTCCCGGCGCGGGCGGAAAAAAATCCGCGGGGAAAACTCCCGGGAAAATCGCTTTTGATGGCTCGGGTTCAGGCTTGAAGGCGCTCGCGGGTCCCGGCAGCGGCTCGGGGCAAGGGCTGGGCGCCATGGGGCAGCTCAGGAACATCCACGGCATGAACCCCTACACCACCTCCTCCAACCCGCAGATGGCGCAGGCCGCCTCGGGCCAGGGTTTCGACACGGGGCAGGGCGGCGGCTCGTCCTTGGCCGGCACCGGCATCACGGGCGGCTCGGGCAACGCGCCCGCGCCCAGCCAGGACGGCAGCGGCAACGGCGGCCCGACCAACGGCGGCTCTCAAGGCAGCGGCAACTTCGGCGGAACGACGACGACTCCGCCGCCCTCGGCGGGCGCCACGGCCGCGCCTTGGGCGGGGATGGTTGATTGGGCCGGTAAACTTTTAGCTTTGGCTGGACTTCTATTGACTGTTGCAACAGCGTTTTTATGGTTGTCTTACATAGGCACTATTACTTCTGAAATTTGGCAGACTATTGCTGTGTGGATGGCAAAAGTTGCAGCTGTCTTAGCTGGTTTCGCCACATTAATGGGGCTTGCCATGATAGGCATGGGACAGAGCGGAGTAGGAACCTTGATTACTGCCCTTGGTGGAATTACAACGTATGCTTCTTACCTGATCGGGTGGGGAGCGTTAGATGCTCCTCAGTGGATGGCCGACAATGTAGGACTAACAACAGTACTTTTTCTGACAACTTCTACTGCTGATATGGCTGTCGGTGCCGTACATTGGAGCGGCTGAATACACTTTCCGCTGGAGTTGATTTTGTACTCGAAACGATGGCTCTACTTCCTTTTTTTAGCTTCTTTGCTGTCGGCTTGCGTCGCTCCTCCCCAAAATCGCTTGATTAAGGACGCCTACTTAGGCAATTTAGGCTCGGTGAAGAGCCTCCTCTCGAATACCGAAAATATTGATATCAACGCGAGCGGAGTAGGTATTTTTAATAGGTTTAATCCAATTACGATGGCGGTCGAAGGAAACCATCCGGACATGATGAAATTTTTATTGGAACAAGGAGCTGACGTCAACGGCACGGACGTTAAGGGGAACTCGGCGCTTGTTTACGCGGCAATGCATGATTATTACGACATGGGAAATTTGCTGATTGTACACGGCGCCGACGTTAATTTAAAAAATCATCTTGGCGTTACCCCGCTCATGTTCGCGGCTAAATATAACTCGATAAACGTCGCTAAATTATTGGTCGGGCACGGTGCGAACGTCATGGAGATAAACGCGCAGAAGGGGACCGCGATAGACATAGCAAAGCGGAATCACAACATGGCGCTGGCCAAGTATCTTGAGGAGCATGCGGCTGATCAGAGCCAAAGTGCGGCTTCCGCGGCGCCGGCGACTGTGCCATCCGAGTCCTCCGCACCATCCGTTGCGTCCGCCCCTTCCGTTCCTTCTTCTCCCGCCGTTCCCGCGTATTCTCTTCCCTTGGCTCCGCCCGACTACCACGAGGCCGAGCACGCGGACGACTACGCCGTGGTCGTGGGCATCGCGAACTACCAGAATTTGCCGCCGGCCGAGTTCGCGGACCGCGACGCCGAGGCGGTCAAGAATTATTTGCTGGCCCTGGGCTATCCCGAACGAAACATCGTGCTTTTGACCGGCGACCATGCCACGCGCACGGGGCTGGTCAAGGAAATCGAAAGCTGGCTGCCCGAGAACGTCGATGCCAAGTCCACGGTGTTTTTCTACTATTCCGGCCACGGCGCGCCCGACGTGGAGAGCGGCGCGGCCTACCTGGTGCCCTGGGACGGCGACCCGGAATATCTCTCGGACACGGCCTATCCGCTAAGCCGCCTCTACAAGGAGCTGGGCGCCCTGCCCGCCAAGCACGTCGTGGTGGCGCTGGACTCCTGCTTCTCGGGCGCCGGCGGGCGCTCGGTGCTGGCCGCGGGCGTGCGGCCCTTGGTCACCGAGGTGGACGAAGGCTTCGTCAATGCCGGCGGCAAAATCGTGGCGCTCTCGGCCTCGCGCGCCAACCAGGTCTCGGGCGATTTACCCCAGGCCGGGCACGGGCTCTTCACCTACTATCTCTTGAAGGGCCTAAACGGCGGCGCGCTGGATTCGGATGGTCACGTGACCTTGGAATCGCTCTATCAATACATCGCGCCGCGCGTCGAGGACGCGGCCCGGCGCGTCAACCGCGATCAGGCGCCGCAGCTCTGGCCCGCGGACTTGGGCTCCTCCTCCAACCTGGTCCTGCGCTGACGGCGGGAGTAGGGTAGAATTGCGGCGTAACGGGGGCGCCCAGAAAAAGAACGCGGCGGTTTTTATTTTGGCGGCGGCGGCTTTCAGTGCGGCGCAAAGCTGTGGGCGAACAGCTGGGACACGAGCTATCTTGACCTTCAAAAAATCTGGACGGATAATGCCCCTGGCCATCCCCAAAACCGCGTTTTATCTGTATTCGAGATGAAGAGGGGGTTGATAGGGGATCGGGGGGATCCCTATCCCCCGATCCAGGCGTAGGCGCCGTCAGATTCCTTGCGCGCCAGGCTATCCCGGATGAGCGGGCCTAATCCCGCGTATACCTATTCACCTCACCATTGCCAGGGGCGATATAAGCAGCGAAACCTTTTTCGTGGTATGGAAAATTGCGCTTGGGATTTTTGCGCTGGGAGCCGCATGGGCCCCCTTGGCCTAGGCCCTTTAGCCCGGCAGCTTGACCCATGGGGCCCAGGCGCGGCCGGGCGCTTTCGCCTATCCTCTTGCCATAGGACGTTGAAGGACCAAGGAGGAACTCATGAAACTCTCTTCTCTCGCCGCCGCCGTGCTGGCCCTGCCGCTCTTCGTCGCCGCCGCTCACGCGGACTCCGGAGATTCCGTTTACTACTTTCAAAACGGGCAGCGCACCGTCGTCACGCGGCAGCAGGCCGAAGCGATGACCGAACCCCAAATCGAGGCCGTCTGCGCCAAGATCGACGCCTCTATGGCAGCCATCAAGGAATTGGATAAAAACACCAAGGACGACGGCGCGCTCATCAGGCAGTACGTGAAAGACAATTACGATGAGATACCAAGGACGCTCGGATGGGCATACTCCGTCAACGATGAACATCTTCCGAACATCGGGTCCACCCCGAACCTGGGCGAGATCGCAGCCGAGACTTTGGCGGTGGAGAAGCACAACGTGATTGCGCGCAAGGGCCAGGCCGCCATCGGCCGGGTTCAGGCGGATATGCTCAAAGCGGCCAAGGCCGCAAACATCTGCGACCTGGAAGACTGTGATTATTCTTCATACGAGGGGTGATTTTCGCCTAGCAGGCTGCTGGTGAATTCAAGGAGCAAGTGTACCAGTGAAGGAATTGAAGACCTCGCTGGGCGTTCTGAAGTTTAAGACTTTCCTAGGCCGATGATTGAGCCAGGCTTTGGTTCATGCCTCCAGCTTACCACGGCTCGATGAGCACTCAAAGCCATTTTTGGCTATCCAAATTGGCTATACACCCTATCCGCCGGCGCCCGCTCCAATCTCAAGCGCGCCGCGCGTCGAGGACGCGGCCCGGCGCGTCAACCGCGATCAGGCGCCGCAGCTCTGGCCCGCGAAGCTGGGCCAGGCGTCCGACTTGGTTCTGCGCTAAAAACCCTGCCGCGTGCCGCTTTAGTTTTGTGTATTTTTTATCATGAAAAACGGGGCGCGTTTGGAGACCTTGAGGCGGTTGGGCGGCGTTTTGCCGCTGTGCCGCGCCGCCGACACCGACAATATCGGCGTGATTGGGGCGCTCCTGGACAAGGGCGCGAACATCGAAGGAAGCAAGACCGGGTGCAGCAACGATTATGGAGCGTTCTCGCCGCTGAGCTTGGCGGCGCCGCGGTGAGGAAGCGTTTTTAAAAAACGTTTTCCGCTTCCGCAGGCGCGCCAGTCGTTTATCTTCCGCGAGGTGCGGAAGGAAGGCCTCATCCGCAAGGGACCTGACGGCCGGTATCAGTGGATAGCCGGCTAGCCACCTACCACCCCCACCACCCCCCGGTGGTATACACCTGGGTGGGGCGGTGTCTAAAATAGCTGGAAAAACGAATTAAAGGCTGTCAATTCGGGGGACCGCCTAGCCACCTACCACCGCCACCTACCACCCCCACCACCCCTAGCCACCACCCCGTATACCACCTATACACCACCCCGGTGGTGTACACCCCGGTGGGGGTGGTGGGTAGATAGTAGGTCCGAGGTCTCACACCCCAACCCTCCCTCCTTCGCAGTACAATATATCCCGTCGCCTCACCGCGCACCCATGAAAATGCCCCCCGCGCTTGTCGTCGTGGTCTTCGTCTCCTCGCTCGCCTATCTGGGCTCGGGCCTTCGCCAGGAAAATCGAAAGTAGATTCTAACCGTCGTTAAAATGCGGGAATCCGTGTTTGCTTTACCGGATTCCCCATTTTCTGCTTGAAATATAACACTATATATTATTATATGGTGTCATATGACGAATTTGCAGCTTGCC
>DATLUA010000077.1:0-21740 GCA_035533295.1 Elusimicrobiota bacterium
AACGGCCATCAAGCCCTCCGGCAACGACATTTCTCTTGATTGGGCCTAACGGCAACAGCTAGGATCACGGCAAGGAAGACGGATCAATACGAAGACGACGGCTTACGTCAGGTGTTGCAATAGCTACTTGATGTCGGGATGCCTTTTAATGCCGCGGCTTAAGATTTAAAAACGGACTTCAAGACCTGAGCGGCGCGGACATCCTCCGCGACTCCGGCGATGAATTTCTCCGACTTTCCGCAACATTCCAGGATTGTCTCGACCGGAATAACATCGCCCTCCATGTCCCGGTCGTTGTATTCGGGAAGCTCATGGCTTTTTTTCCTGGCTTGTTCAAAAGTGAGATTTTTCCATCGTTGCCAAATTTCCTCAGCAAGTTTCGTTTCCGCCTTTGACAAATCATCGGTACCGGGGTCACGGGAAACCGAGACTTCGTTGCCAGCGCGGTGGATGTGATCAGAGTAAAAGGACTTTGCCCCGATTTTCGACGCTTGATACGCCTCGCCTATAATAGGCCCGTATTCAAAACGCTCGTAGGTGCCGCCGATGATCGGCTGCCCCCATCGGGACAAAGCCTCCCGATCCAGATCGTAAAAACACTTCATGAGCAGATAGTGATCGGACGCGCCGCCGCTTTCCCTGATGAGAAGGGCGGCGACTTGGGTCGCCTTGGCCTCGTCAAAGTCGAAGTGAATCCTTGTGGTCATAGCGGCAGGCATACTGTAGCTCCCCGATGTTTAGTTTTCAAGGGCCTGGAATCGCCTTTCCAGGTGTCCACCTGGGTGTCCACAATAGCCGTAAAACGGCGGTATCGGGCCGTAAGCGGCGCACAGGCTCGCAAGGCTCATTTCTCGTCGGAGAAAGGCCGGTTTTGCGGCTTGTCGTCGGAAGGCGCGGGAACGGGCTCCACGGCATTCAAAGTCCGCTGTGTTACCATTACACCACCTGGGAGTCTCTTGCGCGACGCCATCAGACAACGCCGCCGGCCGGCGCCGGGCCCGCGGGCGGCGCCTTCTTTTTGAGCTCTTCTTGATAGCAGGCCAAAACCTTGTCCTCCAGGACCTTGCGGAAGCCCATGGTCACGGGGTGCGCGACGTCCTGGTAGGTGCCGTCGGGTAGACGGCGCGACGGCATGCAGAGAATGAGCCCTTTATTGCTGGAGATAATCTTCATGTTTCGAACGGCGAAGCAGTCGTCGAAGGTCACGGTGGCGAAGGCCTTCAACTTGTCTTCTTCCCGCAGATGAACCCGGATTTCCGTTATTTGCAACGCGTCAGCCGCCCAAGGAGGTTAAAAACACCTTCCAGGGATACCCCGAGAGGCGCTTCAAGGCCCGGCGCCCGTCCTCGTGCGACGCCGCGAACCCGAATACCGACGACCCGGATCCGGACATGCGCACGCCCGAAAGCCCCGCCCGCTCGAGAATGGCCCTGGCCTGATCCACCGTCCGCAAGGAAGAGAGTTCGGCCTGCTCCATGCGATTGAAAAACAGCCCCGAAAGCCTCTCGATGGGACGGCCTTTTTCCAGGCCTCGCGCCAGTTTATCAAGCTGGGAAAGCCTTGTCAACACGTCGGAACGGGAGGCTTTGGGCAGCGCTTTGTAGGACTCGGCCGTGGAGATGGCCACGCCCGGATAGGCCAGGATCATGTAGGGCAGGGTATGTCCCACCTTCAGGGGCGTCAAGCGATCGCCGATGCCGCGGGCCAGGGCGAAAGCCGAGGGCTGCAGGAAAAAAGGCACGTCCGCGCCCAGGCTGCGGCCGATGTCGAAAAGAATCCCGCGGGTCTTGGCGCCCTTGGGCATATCCAAGAGCTTGGCCAAGCCCAGAAGCGCGCCGGCCGCGTCCGAGGAGCCGCCGCCCAGGCCCGCGCCCACCGGAATTTTCTTGGACAAGACCAGGCGCACGCCTCGCTTGACCCCGGCGGCCTCGCGCAAGAGCTTGGCGGCGCGAAAAACCAAGTTGTCGGGGCCGGCCGGGACCTCGGGCGCGCCTTCCTGCGGCTCGATTAAAAAAGTCAGCTCCCCGCCGGGCGCCCAATCCAGGTCCAGGACGTCGTAGAGGTGGATTTTGGCCATCAGGCTCGCGATGTTGTGATAGCCGTCGCGCCGTTTGGAGACGATCTCCAAAAAAATATTGATCTTGGCCGGGCATTGGATTTTCATGGCGCCGCGGCCGGCGGAGAGAACTGCACGTGGACCTGGGTGAGCGCGATGTCCAGGCTAAAGCCGCGGCCCGAGAACAGGAAATCCCGCGGCAGGGCGCGGCTTTTCTGGAAGGAAAAACTGCGCAGGGACAGGATCACGCCGGGCCGGCGCGGCGAGCTGATTTTCTCGACGAAGAGCCCGCCGCGGGAAAGCGTCAGTATCCAGGACGGACTTTCCAGCCGCGGCTTGGAAAACCACGGCTTGACGTAGCGGACCGGGCCCGCGGCGTAAATCGCGCCGCTCAAATAGCCGCGCAAAAGCTCCAGCGCCGCCTGGGCCGCGGACTTGACCGCCGCGGGGTCAAGCCCGCCGGCCGCGGGCACGCCGGGCGAGAGCGAAAATCCGTCCTGGCCCAGCTTCATGTCCACCAGGGGCGTGAAGAGCGGCCCCAGCCACTCCAAGTCGAGAGCGTCGGGATTTTGGAACGAGAGCAGGCCGACGAAGGAAAAGCCATGGCCCAGCACGGAGCCGCGCACCGCGCAGAGCCCCGAGACGCGCTCGATGCCGCCCTGGGCCGCGCCCAGGTATTTCAAGTAGAGCGGCCCCAGCTCCCCGGTCCGAAGATGCCGGCGCGCCGCGCGGGCGCGGGCGGCGCTTTTAGGCGGAGAGGCCAAGGACGCGGAGCGCATGAGCGCCTTCCAGGCCGCGGGCCAATCGCCCCGCGCCGCGTCGGCCTCGCCCAGATGCTCCCAGATGATCTCGTCGTTGGGAATGAGGCTGACCGCGCGCTCGAGCGCGCTCACCGCCTCGGTCGAGCGGCCCTCCTTAAAATAAGCCCAGCCCAAGGAATCGACGTAGGCGCCGTTGTCGGGGTCGAGCGCGACGGCCCGCTGGACCAAGCCCGCGGCCTTGGCGAGTTCCAAGCCCCGGTCGGCCAGGGAATAGCCCAGGTAGTTCAAGGCCGCGGCGTCCTTGGGATCGCGGGCCAAGAGCGCGTCGAACTGCTTCTCCGATTCGCCCATCTTGTTCTCGGTCTCAAGGAGGCTGGCCAGCTGGTAGCGCGCGTCGCGAAAATCGGGCCGCGCCTTGACGATTTCGCGCAGGAGCGCCTCGGCCCGGGCGTTTTGGCCCGTGTCGCGGCAGCCCAAGGCCAGGAAATAGGACGCCTCGACGTTATCCGGCCAGAGCGCGTGGGCGCGCTCCAGAACCTTGACCGCCGCGGGCGTCTGGTCTTCCTGGGTCAAATCGTAGCTCAGGCGCAAGGACAGCGCCGGGTCCTGGCCCAGCGCGGCGCTGGAATCGATGTAGGCCGCGGCCGCGGAAAAATCGCCCTGGCTCTCCGCCGCGGCGGCCAGGTAGTCGTCGGCCTCGGGATCGGCGGGCGCGAGCGCGTGCGCGGCGGAAAAATTCTCTCCGGCGCTCTTCTCGTCGTTTTCCTCCAGGAACAAATCCCCCACGCGATCCAGGAGAGGGGCGCTGGGCCCGGCCTGGGCTAGGATGATCTGGTACTGGGCCAGCGCCGCCGGCGTGTCGGTCTTGACCTCGTAGGCTTGGGCCAGGGCGTAGCGGCCCTCCAAGGTGTCTATCTCCGGATCCGCCGCGGCCGCGGATTCTAAATCGCTCTTCGCGGCGGAAAGGTTGCCCGCCATGATCTCGATTTTGACCCGCTCGTAGCGCACGGCGGCGTCCTCGCCGGGGTTGCGCTGGAGGAATTGCTCCAACAGCGCCAGGGCGCGGTCCGAGGACGACGCGGCCTCGATTTCGGCCTCGGAAAAAGCCGCGTCGGACGACGAAGGGTCCAACTCCAGGGCCCGGCCGAAGGCGGAAAGCGCCGCGGCCTTGTCGCCGGCGGACCACGCGACCCGGCCCAAAAGCAGGTAGGACTTCGCGTTTCCGGAATCCTCGGCCACGGCCTCTTGCGTCCACTTTTGGGCCTCGGGCGCGTCGTTGGCGTCTAAGGCCGCGTCCGCGGCCTGGCGCAGGATATAGGCGGAATGCGGATCTTGCTCGAGCGCGGCCCGGTAGGCCTTGAGCGCGCCGGCGTCGTCCCCCTGGTTTTGCAGCGTCAGGGCCTTCAAGTAGAAATCCAGCGCGGGCGCCGCGGGCGTTTGGGACGGAGCCCGGGCGGCGCGGACGCCGCGCGGCGCGGACGCCAAAAAGCCGAGGGACAAAACCGCCAGTGCCGCGCGCCTATGCAGTGTCAAGGGGGAGATCCATCAAGAGGGCATCGGAGCCGTCATTATAGAACTTTGGCCGGCGGCCCACAACGCGGAAACCGGAGGACTCGTAGAGCCCGAGCGCGGCGGGATTCTCCGCGCTGACCTCCAGGGTCGCGCGGGACAGCCCGCGCTCGCGGCAGCGCGCCAAAAGCGCGTTCAAGAGCCGGCGGCCCAGGCCCCGCCCCGCGGCCTCGGGCGCGACCGCGACGGTGGTCACCTGGCCCTCGGGCGGAATTTCCCATAAGCCCGCGTAGCCCAGGACCGCGCCGCCTTCCTCGAACACCAAGAAATAGGCCCGCTCCCAGGACAGCTCCCGCTCGAACTGCGCGCGGCTCCAGCCGGGCGTGGTGGTCCAGCGGCCCTCGATGGCCAGGACGGCGTCTAGGTCAGCGCGCCGGGCCGGGCGGATGCAGTCTTTTTTCATAACCGGCTGTTTTCAAGTAGAGCGGCGCGAAGGCGGGAATCTTTTTTTGGGAAAGCCGCAGGGCCGCCAGACCCAGCATGTCCTCGGCCTCGGGCGCGGCGCTAAAAACAAAAAAGCCGCGCCGCTCCCAGGCGCTTTTGGCTTGCGGCCACTCTGCCGCCTCGGCCCAGGCGGGCTTGCCCGCGGCGCGGGGCGCGCGGCCCGCCGCGCCGGAAAAGCCCTGGTGAAAAATATCGCCGCGCGGGCCCTCGATGGCGGCGCAGCGCCGGCCGCCGCGCGAAAAGGCCGCGGCCTCCAGGCGCGAGACGGCCAAGGCCGGAATCCCCAAAGTTCCGGCGGTGACCGCGGCGTAGGCCATGCCGATGCGGATGCCGGTGAAGCGCCCCGGCCCCGCGGCCGCCGCCACCGCGTCCAAGTCGCGCGGCGCCAGCCCGGCCCGCCTCAAAATCTCCCGCGCGGCGGGAAAAAGCGTCTCGTCGTGGGGGCGCGCGGATTTTTGCCGGCGCAGCGCGTAGACCCGCCCGCGCGATAAAAGCGCCAGGCTCAGCACCGGCCCCGAGGCGTCGACCGCGAGGATGTTCACGACTTCTCCAGCGCCGCGACCACGGCGCGCGCGCGCGGCCCGCGGCCGCGGAAAGTCAGGCGGCGTCCGCGCGGGACGACCGCGATGGCCACCTCCAAGCGATCTTTGGGGCAGTACGCCTGGGCGGCGCGCGGCCATTCGATAAGGCAGACGGCGGCGGCGTCGCCCAAAAAATCCTCCAGCCCGATGTCGCCGGACTGGGCCGCGGCCACGCGGTAGAGATCCAGGTGGTAGACGGGGCCGCGGCGCGCGCCATACGTATGCGCCAGGGTGAACGTCGGGCTCGCGACCAGGCCCCGAAACCCGGCGCCTGCGGCGATGCCCTTGGCCAGCGTGGTCTTGCCGCTGCCCAAATCGCCCGAGAGCAGGACCACGTCGCCGCCGCGCAGGACTTTTCCCAGCCGGCGGCCCAGCGCCACGGTCTGTTCCGCGCTTTGCGTGGTGAAGGTTCGCGATGAGCCCGTCATAGCGACTTGAAGGCCCCGGAAAATTCCTCGATGAGCCGGGACGCGCTTGACGCCCACGGCGTGGCGCGGCGCCCGGCGGCCTCGCCGGCCTTGCCGTGCAACCAGGCGGCCAGGGCCGCCGACTCCAGGGCCGCGTCTTTCGAGCCGCGGCCGGAAGCCAGGCGCTGGGCCCACAAGCCCGCCAAAAGCCCGGTCAGCACGTCGCCCGAGCCGCCCTTGGCCAGGGCCGGCCCGCCGGTTTGGTTCATCCAAATTTTCCGCCCGTCGGAAACCAGCGTGCGGCGCCCCTTAAGCAGAACCGCGCAGCCCCAGCGTCGCGCCATATCCAGGACCGCGGCCGGGCGGTCGGCCTCGACGCGGGCGGCGCTGGTTTTAAGGCAGCGGCCCATCTCGCCCGGGTGCGGCGTCGCGACGCAGCCGCCGGGCCGCGCCAGGATGCTCCGGACCGCGGCGGGGCTTAGGCCCGAGAGGATGTTGAGCGCGTCCGCGTCCAGGAGCGACGGAATTTTTATCTTGCGCAAAGCCTGGAGAAGAAATTTTCTAGCGCCCGGATTCCGGGAAAGGCCCGGACCGGCGGCCATGACCGTGAATTTTTTCTTGGCGGCGGCGCGCGCGAGCTCCGCGGCCGCGGCCGGGGAAAAAGCGCCTTGCGCGTTCTGCGCGAGCCCCAAGGTCATCGCCTCGGGCACGCGGCCCGCGACCACGTTTTGAATCCCGCGCGGCACGGCCAAAGTGACCAAGCCCGCGCCCGAGCGCGCCGCGGCGCGGGCCGCCAAAATCGCCGCGCCGGCCATGCCGCGCGAGCCGGCGACCACGAGGACGTGCCCGAAGACGCCCTTGTGATCGCCCGCGCGCCGGGGCGTCAAGAACCGCCGCAGTTCCCGCCGGGACAGGGCCCGCGCACGGGGCGGCGCGGCGCGGGTCACGGCGTCCGCATCGCGACCGCGACGGCGTAGTCGCGGCTGTGCGAGAGGGAAATGGCCACGTCCGGGCTCCTGCGCCCGCGGATCAAGGCCGAGGGCTTGCCCGAGCCGTCGCTTGAGACGGAGATGTCCTTCAAGAAAATCCCGGACACGCCCGCCGCCTTCCACACCGCCTCCTTGGCCGCGAAGCGCACCGCGAAGTGCGGCCACGGATCGCTCTTGGCTTGGCAGTAGGCGATTTCCTCGGGCGTGAACACGCGGGACAAGAAGCGCGGCCGGCGCCGGGCGGCGTCGCGGATGCGGCGGATGTCCACGATGTCGACTCCCAAGGACGCGGCCACGGCGCTACTCGACCGTGACGCTCTTGGCCAGGTTGCGCGGCTGGTCCACGTCGCAGCCGCGCAGATCCGCGATGTGGTAGGCCAGGAGCTGCAAGGGCACGATGTTGACCGCCGGGGCCAGGAACTCCGGCGCCAGCGGCACGAAAAGGGTCTCCGCGGCCTTGGGGGCGGCGTCGCCCTCGCTGGCCAAGGCGATAATCTGAGCGCCGCGCGCGCGCGCCTCCTCGATGTTGGAGCACATCTTCTCGCCCGTGCGCGAGCGGGTGGCCACGGCCACGACCGGCATGTCGCTGTCCAAAAGCGCGATGGGGCCGTGCTTCAATTCTCCCGCGGCGTAGCCCTCGGCGTGGATGTAGGAAATTTCCTTCAACTTAAGCGCCGCCTCCAGGGCCACGGGGTAGTTCAAGTTGCGGCCCATGAACAAGAAGTGCTCCTTCTTGTGGTAGCGCTTGGCTATTTCAAGCACGCGGGCGTCGAGCTTGAGCGCGCGGCGCACCAGGCCCGGGAGCTTGACCAGATCGTCGATGAGCTCTTTGCCGCGATAGGAGTCGATGGTCTGGCGCGCGGACGCGCAGTGCACCGCGAAGGCGGCCAAGGCCGCCAATTGGCCTAAAAAGGCCTTGGTCGAGGCCACGCCGAACTCGGGCCCGCAGTGGGTGTACAAGTTGAAGTCCGCGGCGCGGGTCAGGGCCGAGCCCACGCTGTTGCACACGGAGAGAATCTTGGCGCCCTTCTCGCGCGCGATTTTGGCCGCGGCCAGCGTGTCGGCGGTCTCCCCGGATTGGCTTATGGCCACGACCAAATCGCCGGGCTCGACCACGGCGCCGCGGTAGCGGAACTCGCTGGCGGGCTCGGCCTGCACGCTCACGCGCGCCAAATCCTCGATCCAATACTTGGCGATGAGGCCGGCGTTGAGCGCGGTGCCGCAGGCCACGACGTGGATGCGGCGGAGATCCTTCAAGGCCTGGGCCTTCAGGCCGCACTCGCGCTCCAAGACGCCGTCGTGCAGCGGCAGGAGCCGCCCGCGCAAAGTATCCTCGCAGGCTTCCGGCTGCTCGTGGATTTCTTTCATCATGAAGTGGCGAAAGCCGCCTTTTTCCGCCGTGCGCCTATCCCATGGGATGTGCGTCGGGGACTTCGTCACCCGCTTGCCGGCTAAATTAAAGTACGTGCAGCCCTGGGGCTTCAAGACCGCCATCTCGCCGTCGTCCAAGAACACCGCCTCGCGCGTGTGCTCCAAAAAAGCCGGGACGTCCGAGCCCAAAAAATTCTCGCCTTGGCCCAGGCCGATGATGAGCGGGGACGCGGTCTTGGCCGCGATGAGCACGCCCGGGGCCTTGTCCCAGAGCACCGCCAGCGCGTAGGCGCCGCGCACCTCGGCCAGGGCCTGGCGCACGGCCTCGAAGAGAAGGGGCTCGGTCAGGTGCGGCGGCAGGGCTCCGCCCGGTCCGCGCAGGTTCTTCAACTTCTCCTCGATGAGGTGCGCCGCGGTCTCGGTGTCGGTCTCCGATTCGAAGACGTGGCCCTTGGCCGCGAGCTTTTCTTTGATCTCGATGTAGTTCTCGATGATGCCGTTGTGGATGACCACCAGGGATTTGCCGCAGTCCGCGTGGGGATGCGCGTTTTCCTCGGAGGGCTTGCCGTGCGTGGCCCAGCGGGTGTGCCCGAGCGCCGTGGTGCCCTTGACCGGCGCCTCCTGCAGGAGGGCCTCCAAATTGGCGAGCTTGCCGCTGGCGCGCCGGCGCTCGATGCGGCCCTTTTCAAGAACCGCGACGCCGGCCGAGTCGTAGCCCCGGTACTCCAGACGCTTTAATCCCTCCAGCAAAATAGGGACCGCCTGCCGGGGCCCGCTGTAGCCGACGATGCCGCACATGCGCTTCTCTTAGGAGACCAGCTCCTTCATCTCCGAGACCGCGGCCTTCAAGCCCACGAACACGGAGCGGGCCACGATGGAAAATCCGATGTTGAGGCAGTCCAGGTGCGGGATGTCCGCGACGGGCTTGACGTTGTGGTAGCCCAGGCCATGGCCGGCGTGGACCGCGAGCCCCATCTCGTAGGCCAGGTAGGAGGCCAGCTCCAGGCGCTCCAACTCCTGGGCCGCGGCTTTTTGCCCGCGCGCCGCGCAGTAGGCCGTGGTGCAAAACTCGACGGTGTCCGCCCCCAGGCCCTTGGCCGCGCGCACGCCGGCGGCCTCGGGGTCGATGAAGAGGCTCACGCCGAGGCCCTTGGCCTTCAAGCGTTTGGCCGCGGCGGCGACGGCGCGTCCGCTCTTGGCGAGGTTCAAGCCCCCCTCGGTGGTGACTTCGCCGGGGCGCTCGGGCACTAAGCACACCGACTCGGGACCGGCCCTCAGGGCGGCCGCGACCATCGCGGGCTCCGAGGAAATTTCCAGGTAGACCGCGCCCTTGGCGGCGCAGAGCTTGCGCAAATCCTCATCCTGAACGTGGCGCCGGTCTCGGCGCAGGTGCACGATGACGGCGCTGGCCCCGGCTTGGCGGCAGACCTGGGCCGCGGCCAGCAAATCCGGATCGGCCTCCTGGCGGGCCTGGCGCAGCGTGGCGACATGATCGATGTTGACTCCCAACTTGACGCGGCTTGAAATCTTCATGCTCTTTCTCCCTCTTGTCCTGTTTCTCGGCGGTACGTCTCGGCCAGGCTTCGCGCCAGAGCCCGGACGCGGGCTTTGCTCGGGCCCTCGGCCAGGATGCGCAGGACCGGCTCGGTCCCTGAATAGCGAAGCAAAATTCGGCCCCGGCCGCGAAGCTCATTCTCGCCGCGGCGCAGGACTTTCTGCAGGCGGGGCAAATCCTCGAGCGGAATCTTGGAGTCGGTCTCCACGTTCTCCATGGCCTGGGGCACCGCGCGGAAGGCGCGGCCCAGCGCGCTCAACGGGCCGCCCGACTCGCGCAGCGCGGCCAAGGTCTGCAGCGCCGTCAAAAGCCCGTCGCCCGTGGCGGCGAAGCGCCGGAAGATCACGTGGCCCGAGGTCTCGCCGCCCAGGCTCAAGCCCTCTTTCTCGATGGCGTCGGTCACGTTGCGATCGCCCACCGGCACGCAGACGCTCGCGATGCCCTGGGATTCCAGAAAGCGCAAGAGCGCGTAGTTGGACATGACCGTGAGCGCCACCTTGTTCTTGCGCAAAAGCCCCAGGCGCTTTAAGCGCAGGGCGGCCAGGCAGATGATGGCGTCGCCGTCCAAGAGCCTGCCCTTCTCATCGGTGAAGAGCGCGCGGTCCGCGTCGCCGTCGAAAGAAATGCCGCAGTCGGCCCGGCGGCGCAGCACGGCCCGGCGCACGGCCCCCGGAAACAGCGCGCCGCAGCCGGCGTTGATGTTCCGGCCGTCGGGCGCGACGCCCAGGGGCGCGACCTTGGCGCCCAAATCCGAAAAGAGGGCGGGCGCGATTTTGGCGGCGGCCCCGTTGGCGCAGTCCAAGGCGATGGTCATGCCGGACAAATCGAAGTTGGAGGGAAAGGTGCTGCGCAGGAAATCGGCGTAGAGGCCGGCCAAGTCCGGGCGCCGCTGGGGCGCCGCGGCGGCCCGCCGGGGGCGAAGGGAGCGCGCGGGCTCGGCCGCCTCCCGCTCGATGCGGCCCTCGGCCTGGGCGCCCAGCTTAAAGCCGGCCGCGTCGAAAAACTTGACGCCGTTGAAGCGCGCGGGGTTGTGGCTGGCCGAGACCACGGCGCCGCCCGCGGCCCCGACGCGGGGAATGAGGCAGGAAATTCCCGGCGTGGGAATCACGCCCACGTCTTGGATGCGGCAGCCGGCCGCGGAAAAGCCCGCGGCCAACTCGCGCGCCAGGGAGGGCCCGCTTTCCCGCGTGTCTCGGCCCATAAGCACGGCCGGCGCCCGGGAAGCCTGCGCCGCCTTTTCCGCCAGGATTTTTCCCGCCGAGAAGGCGATAGCGCGCAGGGCTTCGGGCGTCAAGGGGTAGCGCCCCGGAATGCCGCGCACGCCGTCGGTTCCAAACAGGGCGCCCATGGCTAGTTCGCGGCGCGCACGGCCCAAAAAGTCGAGAGCGCCTGGCGCGTCGCGGCCACGTCGTGGACGCGCACCACGGCCGCGCCCGCGGCGGCCGCGCACACGGCCGCGGCCAAGCTCCCCGGCAGCCGGTCCGCGGGGCCCTGGTCCGGGACGATGGCGCCCAAAAACGACTTGCGCGACGCGCCCAGCGCCACGGGCGCCAGCCGGGAGAAGGCGTCCAAGTGCTTGAGCAGGGACAAATTGTGCGCCGGGGTCTTGCCAAAGCCGATGCCGGGGTCGATGAGCGCGCGGGCCTTGTCGCCGCCGGCCTGGGCGAAGAACTCCAGGCGCTCGGCCAGAAAATCCCGGACCTCGGCGACCACGTCCGCGTAGCGCGGGTCGTCCTGCATGGCCGCGGAGCTGGCGCCCAGCCGGTGCATGAGGATGACCGCGTCGAACTTCGCGGCCTCATGGACCAAGTCCGGCTCGGCGCGCAGGGCCGAGACGTCGTTTAAAATCGCGGCGCCGGCCAGGCGCGAGAGGCGCGCGACCTCGGCCTTGTCCGTGTCCACGGACACCGGCAGGCCCGTGGCCTCGGCCGCCGCGCGCACCGCCGGAACGACGCGGCGGATCTCCTCTTGGAGCGTCACCGGCAGGGAGCCCGGGCGCGTGGACTGGCCGCCGATGTCGATGATGTCCGCGCCCTCGTCCTTCATGCGCTTGGCGCGGGCGGCCGCCGCCTTGGCCGTGGCGGCCCGGGAGCCGGCGTAGAACGAATCGGGGGTCACGTTGACCACGCCCATGACTTTTGGCGGGCCGTTGGCCCCGCCCCAGGCGCGCGGCTCAAGCCGCGGCGCCGGCTTGCTGAAGGATGGCATCGATGTCCTCTCCGTTCAAGACCTCGCGATCGAAAAGCTTGGCCGCCAAGGCGTCCAACGCGCGCTTGTGCGTGGAGAGGATATCGCGGGCCTTGTTCTGGGCCTCGGTGACGATGCGCTTGACCTCCTCGTCGACCAGGCGCGCGGTGTTGTCGGAATAGTTGGCCGGCTGGGCGATGTCCCGGCCCAGGAAAATCTCCTGGTCCGGCTTCTTGAGGGACAAGGGGCCGATTTTTTCGCTCATGCCGAACTCGGTCACCATGCGCAGCGCGTAGGCCGACGCCTTGGCGATGTCGTCCGCGGCGCCGGTGGTGATATCGGAAAAGATGATCTCCTCAGCGCAGCGGCCGCCGAAGAGCACGGCCAGGCGGTTTAAAATCTCGGACTTGGAAGTGAGGTATTTGTCCTCGGTCGGGAGCTGCAGCGTGTAGCCCAGGGCGTGGCCGCGCGAAATGATGGACACCTTGTGCACGGGGTCGGTGCCGGGCAGAATCTTGGCGACCAGCGTGTGCCCGGACTCGTGGTAGGCGACGATGTGCTTTTCCTTGTCGGACATGAGGCTGGACTTTCTCTGCGGCCCGGCCATGACCCGCTCGATGGCCTCCTCCAAATCCACGGTCTCGATAGCTTCCTTTTTCTTGCGCGCGGCCAGGAGCGCGGCCTCATTGACCACGTTGGCCAGGTCCGCGCCGGAGAAACCGGGCGTGCGGCGCGCGACCAGGGCCAAGTCCACCTCGGGCGCCATCTTCACGTCGCGCGAGTGGACCTTCAGGATGTCCTCGCGGCCCTTCAAGTGCGGCGCGGGAACGTTGATTTGGCGGTCAAAGCGCCCCGGGCGCAGAAGCGCCGGATCGATGACGTCGGGACGGTTGGTGGCGGCGATAAGCACGATGCCCTGGTTCTGCTCGAAGCCGTCCAGCTCGACCAAAAGCTGGTTTAAGGTCTGTTCGCGCTCGTCGTGTCCGCCGCCGATGCCCGCGAAGCGGTGGCGCCCCACGGCGTCTAGTTCGTCGATAAAAATCACGGCCGGCGACGTTTTCTTCGCTTGGGTGAAGAGATCCCGCACGCGGGAAGCGCCCACTCCCACGAACATTTCCACGAACTCGGAGGCCGAGGCGGAGAAAAACGGCACGCCCGCCTCGCCGGCCACGGCCCGGGCCAGAAGCGTCTTGCCCGTGCCGGGAAGGCCGAAGAGGAGCACGCCCCGCGGCATCTTGCCGCCGAGCTTTTTGAACTGCTCGGGGTTCTTCAAGAAATCCACGATTTCTAGGAGCTCCTCCTTGGCCTCGTCGCAGCCGGCCACGTCGGCGAACGTGGTCTTGTTCTTGGCCCCGTCGGAGAGCTTGGCCCGGCTGCGGCCGAAGGACATGGCTTGCTTGCCCCCCCCTTGGACCTGGCGGATAAAGAAGAGCCACCAAAACACGAAAAAAAGCACGATCCAGCCCACGTTGACGGCCAGGCTCGTGATCCAACTCCGGTCGGGCTCGCCCTCGAAGCGCGAGACGTGGTTGTTCTCCAGCTCCTGGACCAAATTCGCGTCGGGCAGGGGAATAGTCTCGAAGTCCACGCTCTGGCCGCCGGCGCCCTTGTATTTGCCCTCGATGAGATCCGGCTGGACCTTCACGCTGGTGACCGCGCCGGCCTTGAGCTTGGCCTGGAACTCGGAATAGGGGATCTTGATCTGCTGCTCGGGCGCCTTCACGTTGCGAAAGAGCGCGACCAGAAGGATGAACGCCAGGGCCCAGAGTGCCAGCTGCTTGAAATTCTTATTTTCCATGATTGATCGCGTCCTTTTTCAGAACGGCCACGTAGGGCAGGCTGCGGTAGCGCTCGTTGAAGTCGAGCCCGTAGCCCACCACGAAATCGTTGGGAATGGGAAAGCCCACGTACTTGGCCTTGACCGGAATGCGCCGGCACTCCGGCTTGTCCAGGAGCGCGCAGACCTCCAGGCTCCGGGGCCCCCGGGTTCTCAAATTGTCGAGCAGGTAATGCAGGGTCAGGCCCGTGTCCACGATGTCCTCCACCACGATGAGGTCCCTGCCCGCCGCGCTGGCCTTCAAGTCGAGGTTCACGCGCACCACGCCGGTGGAATCCGCCGCCTCGTAGGAGGAGACGCTCATGAAGTCCACCGAGCAGTCCAGGCTCAGGCTGCGCATCAAGTCGGCCAGGAAGACCACGCTGCCCTTCAGGATGCCGATGAGCACGGGCTTTTTGCCCGCGTAATCGCGCGAAATTTGGCCGCCCAACTCCGCGACGCGGGCGCGCAGGGCCCTCTCGTCCAAAAGGATGCGCTCGACTTCTGCGGGAACCGGATTTGACTCGGTCGGCATGAAAATTGGCGTTGCCCTTAAGAATAACTTTATTGCGCGGCGCAATCAAGGGTGGTAGAATAACCATAAGGAAAGGAAAATCCGGAAGATGCCTCCAGAAAGCCGCGACCACGAACTGCAGAACCACAAGAAGGAATTCCTGGCCAGCGTCTCCCACGAGATGCGCACGCCGCTCTCGGTCATCATGGGCTACGTCCAAATTCTCAAGGAAGAGACCCTGGGCCCGCTGACCGCGGAGCAGAAAAAATCCCTGGACACGATTTACGGCCGCGCCGAGGATTTGCTGCGCGTGATGACCCATCTTCTGGCGGCGCGGGAGCTCCAGGAAGGCAAGAAGAACATCAAGCTGGAGGCCCTGGATCTGCGCGCGTTTTTGGCCGAGCGCCTGGCCCGTCCCATCCGGGAAAAAACCCGCAAGGGCATGACCTTGGAGCAGCGCCTGGGCGCGGAGGAAATCTGGGTCAAGGCCGACGCGCAGAAGCTGGGCGAGGTCATCGACAACCTGGTCCTCAACGCCGTCAAGTTCGGCCCGGAAAAAAGCGCCGTGCGCGTCGCTTTGTCCTCGGACGGCCGCGAGGCCCGCGTGAGCGTCCAAGATTCGGGCCCCGGGCTCTCCGACGAGGAGAAGCGCCGGCTCTTCGAGCCCTTTTCCGCGACCGAGCGGGGCCTAGCCCGCGAGCACGGCGGCCTGGGCTTAAGCCTTTTCTTGTGCCGGGAAATTCTAGAGCAGCACGGCGGGAGCATCTTCGCGGGCCGCCCCGAGGGCGCCGCCTCGGGCTGCCTAGCCCAGTTCGCGCTGCCGCTCTCCGCCAAGCCCGCGGCGAAAGGATCCGTGGGAACGGCGGCGCCGCGCGTGCTGGTGGTCGAGGACGACATGGACTTTCTGCAGCTCATGGTGATTTTCTTGAGCCGCCTGGGGGACAACATCGAGGTCACGGCCGCCGAAACCGGCGGCGCCGCCCTCGCGGAAATCGCCAAGCGCGCGCCAGACCTCATTATCCTCGACCTCATGCTCCCGGGCATGGACGGCATCTCGATTTTGGAGCGCCTCAAAAAGGACCGCAAGACCGCCGGGGTGCCCGTCCTCATCGTGAGCGGCTACGAGGCCGGCGCGCAAAAAGCGGGCCGGGCGGGCGCGGAGGACGTCCTCATCAAGCCCTTCGAAGAGGCCGTTTTCGCCGCGAAGATTTCCGCGCTGCTCTCTAAAAACGGAGCGGCCAAGGGTCGCTGACGCCCGCGCCCGCCGCCATGAAAAAAACCCGGCTCTGGATTCTCTGCGGCGGCAAGTCCGCGGAGCACGACGTGTCCTTGGTCTCGGCCAAGTTCATCTACGAGACCCTCGACCGGGCGCGCTTTTCTCCCGAGCTCGTCTACATCGATCCGCTCGGGCTTTGGCGCAAGGCCCCGGCGAAAATCCTGGCCTCGCGGGTCGCGCAGGCCGCGGCGCGGCCGCGCTTCGCGGGCCGCCCCATGGACATCGCGCGCGAGCTGGGCGACCTCCGAAAGCGGCCGGACGCGATTTTTCCCGTCCTGCACGGGCCCCACGGCGAGGACGGCACGCTGCAGGGGCTCCTGGATATTTTCGGCGTTCCCTACGTCGGCTGCGGGGTGTTCGCCTCCGCCGCGGGCATGGACAAGGAGATGGCCAAGCGCCTGGCGGCCGAGGCCGGCATTCCCATCGCCGCCTACCGCGTCGCCAGAAGCCTGGCGCAGGCCCGCGCGGGAGCCCGGGCGCTGGGCTTTCCGCTTTTCGTCAAGCCCGCCCGGCAAGGCTCGTCCGTGGGCGTCTCCCGCGCGGCCAACCCCGGGCAGCTCGCCGCCGCGGTCAAGGAAGCGCTGCGCTACGACGACAAGGTTTTGCTGGAAAAGGCCGTGCCTCGGGCGCGGGAAATCGAGTGCGCCGTGCTGGGCGATCCGGCGCTGCCCGCGGGCCATCCGCTGAGGCTCAAAGCCTCCATCTGCGGCGAGGTGGTTCCCAACACCGAGTTCTACAGCTACGCCTCCAAGTACCTCGACTTGGACGGCTCGGCGCGCTATATTCCCGCGCGGATATCCGCCGCCCAGACGCGGCGCGCGCGGGAGCTTTCCCTGGCGGCGTTCGGCGCCATCGACGGCTACGCCATGGGCCGCGTGGACTTTTTGATGGATCCCAAATCCGGGCGCCTCTACTTCAACGAGATCAACACCATCCCGGGGTTCACGTCGGCCAGCATGTACCCGAACTTATGGCGCGCTTCAGGCGTGCCCCCCAAGCGCCTCATCGAGCGGCTCGTCGGCCTGGCGCTGCGCCGGGGACGAGCGCGAAACGCCCTTTTGACCGCGCCGCCGCGAGCCAACGCCTTTCCCGAGGGCCCGCGCGACGCTCGGCCTCCGGCCTCGACCGCGCCGCCGCGGCCCGCCTCCGTCTAGAGGGACTGCGCCAAGCCCGCGTAGCCGCGGCTCAGCGCCACGGCCTTGGCGGTGAGGCCGTCCTTGCCTTGGAGGGAAACGTCGGCGCCCGCGGCCACCAGGGCCTTGGCGGCGGCCGCGAAGCCGTTGTGCGCCGCCCAGATGAGCGCGGTATAGCCGAAGGAGTCGCGCGCGTTGAGATTGGCCTTCTGGCTCGCGAGCAGGTTGATCAAATCGGTCTCGCCCAATTGCGCCGCCACGATGAGCGCGGTCTGGCTCCGCGCGTTGGCGGCGTTGACGTCGGCGCCCGCGGTGATGAGCGCCGAGGCGGTATCCGCGTTGCCGCGCTCCACGGCCCAGAAGAGCGCCGTGTCTCCCTGGGAATCGCGCGCGTTGACCGCGTCTCCCTGCTTTAGGAGGAACCCCACGATGTCGGTATTGCCGCTCTTGGCCGCCTCAACGAGCGGGATATAATTCGCGGTCGCCGCGGGAAGACTGCCGCCGTGAGCCAGGAGCGCCTGAAGGATGGGAAGGCTGCCGCGGGAAATAGCCCACATGGCCGGAGTGTAGCCGTAGATGCCGGTCACGTTGGGATTCTGCCCTTGGGCCAACTCCGAAACCACGTCGGCCAACTGGCCGTTTTTAGCCGCGACGATGAGCGGCGCGTCCACCGAGGACGCGTGGACCGACCCCGCTGCCAAGGCCAGGGCCAGCACGAGGAGACCTCCTGGTCTCATGCCCGAAGTATAGCCCCGCTCCCGTCGGGCGTCAAGGGAAAGGTCCCGCCTGCGGCCCGCGCGCCTAGGCCCTCAGCCGGCCCGCCGCGAAGCTCACGACGAAAAGGCCGGTCAAAATGGCGACGATGGTCGAGCCGGTCGGCAGATCGAACTGGTAGGACAGAACCACTCCCGCCACGGCCGAAATGATCCCAAAGGCCAACGCCAGCTTAAAGGCGCGGCTCAGGCGCCCGGTCAGGCACAGCGCCGAGGCGCCCGGAGCAACCAGCAGCGTGAAGGTCAGGAGCGCCCCCACGGCGCGGATGGCCACGGCCACGGCCACTCCCAGCGCGCCGTAGAAAATCATGTTCCACAGGCCCACGCGGATGCCCAGCGTGCGCCCCATGTCCGGATCGTAGGCGGAAATCAGGAATTCCTTGGCCGCCAAGTACTGCAGGAGTGAGAGCACGCCGAAGACGCCGGCCATGATCCACAGCATGGCCGAGGGCACGGTCAGGATGTTGCCGAAGAGGATGTTCAAGATGTCGGCCTCGCCGCGCGGCGCCTTGGCGATCAAGAGCACCGAGGCGGCCGAGCCGCCGGCGTAGAGCATGCCGACCAAGGTCTCCGGCGGCAACTTGGTGGAATCGGCCAGGCGCGAGAGCGCCAAAAAGCTCAGCACGGTCAGGGCCAGCGCGATGGGAAAGGGCGCCACCTGAAAGAGCACCGCCAAGGCCACGGCCGCCGAGGCGACCTCCGCCACGGCCGCGCCGGAAAACACGATACGGCGCAGCACCACGTAGACGCTCCAAGGCGCCAAGCCCACGGCAGCAAAGACGCCGGCCAGCAGGATGTTCCTTAAAAATGGGACCGCCCAAATCTGCATCATCGGCTTTTATAGGCCTCCGCCAGCACGTCGGGAGCGAGCATCTCGGACTTGGCTCCGACCAGGAGCTTGCCCTGGAACGTGATGAGCGCCACGCGGCGCGCGTAGCGCTCGATGGTGCTCATCAAGTGCGTCACGAAGACGACCGTGGCGTCCTTTTCTTTCTGCAGCTCGGTCAAAAGCTCCATGATGGCTTTCTCCGAGTTGATGTCCATGCCGTTGGTGGGCTCGTCCAAAAGCAGTATCTCGGGCTCCGAGGCCAGCGCCCGGGAGATGAGCACGCGCTGCTTTTGCCCTCCCGAGAGCTTGCGGTAGGGCGTGTCCGCGTGGGCGTCCATGTGCGTCTGGCGCAGGCAGGCCCGCGCGATGCGCGCATCCTCCGCGCCCGGGCGGCGCAAAGCGCCGATGCGGCCGAAACGGCCCATGAGCGCCACCTCAAGAGAGGTCAGCGGGTAATGCAAATCCAGGCTTTCCCTCTGGGGCACGTAGCCGAACAGGGGCCGGCCTCCGCCGGCCCCCGTCAGTTCGATTTTCCCGGCCAAGGGTTTCAAGAGCCCGAGGAAGGTCTTGAGCAGCGTCGTCTTGCCGGCCCCGTTGGGACCCATGACGCCCATGAAATCCCCCTGCTCGATGGAGAAGTTGATTCCGTGCAGGACGGCGTGGGCGCCGTAGCCCACGCTCAAGCCCTTGGCGCGCAGAAGCTCAGCCGGCATGGGTCGTGCTCTCCTTCAAAGCCCGGGCGACTCGTCCGACGATGACGTTCATCATCGAGATGTAGTCCGTCTCCTTGGGGTTCGCGCCGATGCCGTAGAGCGAGATGACCGCGCAGGGCACTCCGATGCCATTGGCGACGGCTTGGCCGATGGAAACGTCATAGTACGGCTCCGTGATGACCAGCTTGACGTGGGCGGCCTTGCCGTCCCGGATGACGTCCTCGATGCGCCGCGGCGAGGGGACGAAGCCCGGCTTTTCCTCGATGGTGAAGGGCGGATCGGGATCGACGAAGCCGAACGCCACGGCGAAGTAGTGCCAGGACTCGTGGTAGGGCAAAATGGCGTCTCCCTTATAAGGCGCCAGCTCCGCGTCCCAGCGGGCCTCGGCCTTGGTCAGCCGCGCCTCGAAGTCGGCCAGGTTCTTGGCGTAATAGGCCTGATTGGAGGGATCCGCGTAGACCAGGGCCTTGTAAATGTTCTCGGCCATGATGCCGCCGTCCTTCGGATCGGTTTGGAAATGCGGGTTGCCGTAAGGATGGATGTCGCCGAAGCTGTAGTTAATCGGGCCGTTCGGCTTGTCCAAGATATCGATCCCATGGTACAGCTGAGCCTTGATCAGGTGCGGATTGTTGGCGGCGTTGATCACGTCGCGCGCCCAGTCCTCCAGGTTCAAGCCAACCATTAGGAAGAGTTGTGCCTCATGGACCTTGAAGATGTCCTGCGGGCGCGGCGAGTAGCCGTCCGCGTCGAAGCCCGCGGGCGAAAGGTAGTCCACCGACACCTTGTCTCCCCCGACGGTCTTGGCCAAGGCCGCGATGTAGTCCGTCGTGGCCAAAACGCGCAGGCGTCCCGCCCACGCGCCCGGAACCGCGGCGCAGAAAATCGCCGCTAAAAACAGCGGAACGAATTTTATTTTTTTCAGCATAAAGTTCTCCAATTTCCGCATTGAACCTAGTTAAGCTGCTTTAGATTGCCAAGAGAGAAGGTAACCTGAAACGACGCGGTTTCGTCGGGGCGCTCGGAGCCAACGGGCGTGGTGTGCGTGTATTGCAGCCGCAGGCGCGTATTGTCCGAAACGAACCACGTGAAGCTGGGCGCGAAGCTCACCTGGGTGCCGTAGGAGGGCGCGCCGGCGAAGGCGTCCGGGAAGGCGCCGGGGTAAGTCACGCCGGGCAGCGCGCCGGGCAGGTCCGCGACGTCCACGAGGAATCCCAAGTGGTAGTAAAGCGCGAAGTTGTAGTCCAGGAAGGTGTAGACGCTTTTCTTGAAGTTGGCGCCGCCCAGGCCCTGGCGCTCGGCCAGCATGCCCTCCACGCTCCAGGTCCAGACGCGGCGCTGGGACGGGGCGTATTGGATCTGGAAGTACGGGTTGACCAGCGTTTCCGCAAGCCCGTAGGGGGACGGCCCCTGGGCCGCGCTGGCTCCGGCCTCGATGGATCCGGAGGTTAAAAAATCTCCGGAATAATCGAGCGTTCCCAGATACGCCAGCTCCCCTTTTTGGGCCGTGCCGCCCAGGACGTCCCCTTCCACGGCGTTCAAGTCCGCCTTGAGGTTCAAGTCCCACGGATTGGGCACGTAGAAGTCGGCTTCGGCGCCCGAGGCGTCCATGCCGCCCGAACCGATGTAGTCGCCGATGGCGCTGGGGCGGTTGAGCATGGCCAGCTGGAAGGTGTCCTGCTGATCCAGAAGCCCGAACTGGGGCAAAAAGCGCCCCGCGCGGACGTCCACGCCCCACGGCAGCTTGTCGAAGTAGACCCAGGCTTCCTGAACGTTGGGCGTGCCGTTGCCGGGCAGGTCGACCGTGAATTGGGCGTTGGCGTAAGGATCGATGGGCGAGAACGCCACGATTTGCCCGTCGCGTATTTGCGGCTGGTTGATGGCCCCGTTGTCGTAGCGCGGATCCTTCTTGCTCAGGCTGGAGTGCTGGTAGGCGAAATCCCCGGCGATGCCGAAGTCGGGCAGGAAGAGCTTGGGCACGCTGGGAACGTAGGACGTGATGATGCCGCTCTCGACTGCGGACGCGCCTTGCGAATCCGCCCAAGCCGAAAGCGGCAGCAGGAACGCGCATAGGCCGCATAATAAAATTGAACGCATGAAAACCTCCAAATTAGAAATCATCGCACGAATGGGGACGAACCCGGGAACGGAGGGACGGACTGTTTTTTAGGCGGTGGGCGGATCGCGGGAGGCGGCGCGTGGCAAGGCCCGGCAGACGGGCTTGACGGCCGGAAGAGGCGCGACGCTGATCAGCGTCGCGTGCGAGACGACGTGCGGCGCGGCCTTGGCCTTGTGCGCCGCGGTGCGCGCGATGAGCGCGCAGGCCGGGCAGTGATCCTGCGCCGGGTGCTTCTCCTTGGCGTGAGCCAAGTCGTGGATGGTGAGCAGGAACAGGCAGCCGCAGAAGAACGCGGCCGCGATTTTCCCGAGCGCTTTGCGCGTCACCGGGTGATGATATAAAATGCCCGGCCGCGCGGCAACATTTTCTTCACGGCCGCGAAACATTTTCGTGACGCGGCCTTGGTAATCTTTCTCCAGGTTCGCAACAGTCAGGCACCAAGAACGACAACAGAGCCGCATCCCGCCTAGGAGATTCGCCCCGGCTTCCCGCCGGGGCGAACGTTTTATAGGGTCTTCTCCAAACTGAGTGGGTGATTTTCGCTTGATTTCATATCGGATCAAGCATGCAGGTGAGGACCTTGAGGCGCAAGTAGTCCTCGTCTCGCAGCCCGTAACTGCGCCGCTGGATGACGCGAATCTTGTTGTTTA
>DATLUA010000078.1:0-14694 GCA_035533295.1 Elusimicrobiota bacterium
GGCAAGCTGCAAATTCGTCATATGACACCATATAATAATATATAGTGTTATATTTCAAGCAGAAAATGGGGAATCCGGTAAAGCAAACACGGATTCCCGCATTTTAACGACGGTTAGAATCTACTTTCGATTTTCCTGCCGTGACGCGGCTGGAATCCGGCCGCGCCTCCGGGAGACGAATGGTATGATAAAATGAAAATAATATGGCCATTTCCGAAGCGATCGCCAATATCAAGGACAATTATCGCTTTCATCTCTCCGTGCGGGGCGGCCGGATGGCCAGGCTGGGTTATCTCACTCTTTATTACTTTATTTTCATCTTTTTTCGCCGGGGGGACCGCCATCTTCGCGCGTTAACATGGCTCAAGCGTATGGGCCTTTCCGACGTCATGGTCGATGTGGCGAGCGGGCAGGGGCTCAAGCTCAAGATGGATTTGCATACGGCTTACGATCCTCTTTATGCCATTCATGGGCGCAGGGATTATGCCGTTTCCGGCTTCGAGCCCAAGCCGGGGGAGACCGTGCTTGATCTGGGGGCCAACGTAGGCGTCTATTCCGCCTTGGCCGCGCGGGCCGTGGGCGCCGGGGGAACCGTCGTGGCCGTGGAGCCTCATCCGGGCAACTGCCGCCTGCTGCGGGAGAATATCGCGCGCAACGGCTTAAAACAGGTCCGAATCGTCGAGGCCGCCGTCGACGAGCGGCCCGGCCGGGCGGAACTTTTCGTCCACGAGCGAGCCATCAATCATTCCTTGGTGCGCCGCACGGGCCGGTCGGTTTCCGTGCGGGTCGCGAGCGTCGACGAATTGGTTCAAGACAACGGGCTTTCGCGCGTGGACATCATCAAGATCGACACGGAGGGGAACGTGGCGGAGATTTTGCGCGGCGCGAGCGGCACCATCGGCCGTTTTCATCCCCGGATTACCCTGGAGTACGAGAGCGGCGAAGGGCCGGCTCTGCGGGCCCAATTGAAATCCTATGGATACGGCATGAAAGTCGATGGAGCCATCGGCTACGCCGTTTTCGGCGCCGGATCCGAAAGGGAAAACACGTGAACATTCCGATCTGGGGCGTGATTCCGGGCCTCTTGGCGGCGCTCGTGGCCTACGGCCGGTGGTGCGGCTGGCTTTATATTGAGGAGGAGAAATGAAAATCCGGGAAAAACTGGGCTTGGCGCTCATCGCCGCGGCCATGATTTTGGCGGCGTTCCGCGCGGGGCGGCTCTTGACGCAAAAGCCGCGGGCGCTGACCCCCGAGCCGCCGCCCATCCCGGCCCGGCAACTGCTGCCCACGGGCATGGCCATCACGCCTTTGGCCTCGGCCGGCTCGTACTTCATTCCGCTTGACCCCGGACTGCCCGGCCTGCCCGATTACCGCGCGGGCCAGCCGGTCACCGAGGTCAAAAGCCCGGACGGCAAGACGCTTTTGGTCTTGACCAGCGGGTACAATCGCTTTAATTCCCGCTCGGGCCGCGAGATTCCGGCGGACTCCGAGGAGTACGCCTTTCTTTTCGATATTTCCGGGACCGTGCCGCGCCAACTCCAGGCCCTGCGCGCGCCCAACACCTTCGACGGCGCCGCGTGGAGCCCGGACGGCCGGGAGTTTTACGTCTCCGGCGGCTGCGACGACGACGTGCACGTCTTTTCCAAGCAGGGCGGCGTCTGGGCCGAGAACGGCGCGACCATTTCCCTGGGGCACGCAAAAGGCCTGGGCATCGACGTCAAGCCCGAGGCGGCGGGCCTAGCCGTGACGCCAAGCGGGCAAAAGCTGGTCGTGACCAATTTCGAGAACGATTCCGTCAGCGTCATTGATTTAAAATCCCGGCGAAAAATAGCGGAGCTGGATCTGCGGCCGGGAAAAATCAACCCGCGCTTAAAGGGCGTGCCCGGCGGCGAGTTTCCCTTCTGGGTGGCGATTCGCGGCGACGACAGGGCGTACGTGTCTAGTCCGCGCGATCGGCAAATCGTGGTCGTGGATATTTCCGGTGCCGCGCCCAAGGTTACCCGGCGCATCGCGCTCCCCGGCGAGCCCAACAAGATGATCTTCAACCGCGCGCAAAGCCTGTTGTTCGCGGCCTTGGGCACGGACGATGCCGTGGCCGTGGTGGATGCGCGCGCCGACCGCCTCTTGGGCGTGATTGGCACCACCGCGCCCAAGTCCATCTTCGCCAACCTGAGGGACTTGAAAGGCAGCAACCCCAACGGCCTGGCGCTCTCTCCGGATGAAAAAACTCTCTACGTCAGCAACGGCGGCGCCAATTCCGTCGCGGTCATCAAGCTCGCGGACCGCCCGAAGGCGGGCGCGGCCCTGGGCCAAGTCGCGGGCCTCGTTCCCACGGCGTGGTACCCGAGCGCGGTGAGCGTAAGTCCCGACGGCCAAACGCTCTATGTCGCCAACACGCACAGCGTGCCCGGGCCCAATCCCGGCGGCTGCCGCGGCGCGCTCTCGACCAAGCGCGGGTCTTTGGACGCCTGCCGCGGGCAAAACCAGTTCATCCTCCAGCTCTCCAAGGGCGGCTTCGAGGCCGTGCCCGTGCCGAGCGCGCAAAAGCTCGCGGCCCTGACCATGCAGGTCGCGGACAACGATCACTACGTCCCCGACGCCCGGCGCGCCGCGGACGCGGCCATGATGGCTTTCCTGCATGGGCGCATCAAGCACGTCATCTACATCATCAAGGAAAACCGCACCTACGACCAGATGCTGGGCGATCTGCCGGAAGGCAACGGCGACCCGAGCCTGGCCGTGTTCCCGCGGCCGCTGACGCCCAATCAGCACCAGCTGGCCTTGGACTTCGTGGACATGGATAATTTCTACGACAGCGGCGAGGTCAGCGGCAACGGCTGGAACTGGTCGACCGCGGCGCGCGCGACGCAGATGGTCGAGGCCACCATCCCGCTCTATTACGCCGGGCGGGGCTTGAGCTATGACTACGAGGGCGGCAGCCGGAACATCAACGTGGGTTTCGCCACGCTCGCCGCCCGGCGCGCGGCCAACCCGGCGACGCCCGATGATCCGAACCTTCTGCCCGGCACGGCGGACGTGGACGCCCCCGATGGTCCGGACGGCGAGGCGGGCATGGGCTACTTGTGGGACGCGGCTCTGCGCGCGAAGTTGAGCGTGCGCAACTACGGGTTTTTCCTGGATCTCTCCCGCTATTACGACAAGCCCGGGGACCCGGGATACCTTCCGCTCCTGACCGATCCCCACGCCGCGCATGTGCGCGTGGCCTTCCCGACCAAGCCCGAGCTCATGGCCGTGACCGATCCCTATTTCCGCGGCTTCGACCTGCGCTTCCCGGATTATTGGCGCTTCAAGGAATGGGACCGGGAGTTCCGCCGCTACCGGGCCCAAGGCCGGCTGCCGAATTTGGAGATGGTGCGCCTGATGCGCGATCACACCGGCGAGTTCGGCCAGGCCATCGAGCGCGCGGGCACGCTCGAGGACGAGGTCTCGGACAACGACTACGCCGTGGGCCTGGTGGCGCAGGCGGTGGCCAATAGCCCCTTTCGGGACAACACTCTTATCTTCGTGGTCGAGGATGACGCGCAGAACGGGCCGGATCATGTCGACGCGCACCGTAGCCTGGCGTTGGTCATCGGTCCCTACGTCAAGCGCCACGCGGTGGTCTCCACGCACTACACCACGGTCAATTTGCTCAGCACCATCGAGGGCGTTCTGGGCTTAAAGCCCCTGGGCATCAACGACGCCGTGGAAGAACCCATGGCGGACGCGTTTACCAAGGCGCTTTCTCCCTGGAGCTACGCCGCGCTCGTGCCCGAGGTGCTGCGCGCGACCGCGCTGCCCCTGCCGCCCGAGACGCCCGCGGAAAAAGCCGAGGTCGCGACGCCCGAAGGCCGGCTCTACGCCGCCTCGCGCCACGCGGCCGCCTATTGGGCCGCCAAGACGCGCGGCTTTAACTTCAAGGTCGAGGACAAAATCAACTCGGCGCTCTTTAACCGCATCGTGTGGCGCGGCATGATGGGGTCGGACGATCCTTACCCGGCCGCGCGCGGCGGCCAAGACCTGCGGCAGGGCCGCAAGAAGCTTTTAAAAAAATACTGGGCGCGGGTGCTGGGCGAGAGCCGCCCCAAGAGTTGAGGCGGCCGCGTCTTGGGCGTGGGCTTGAAATGAGCGAGGTTCCGCCCCATAATAGCGAGTCCTCCCTAAAGGAGCACGCATGAGACTCGCCACTTTAGCCTTGATTCTTTTTGGCGCGGTTAACGCCTATGCGCTGGGCCCCATCCCCAACGGGACCTACGCGGGGAATATAAAATGTTCCGGCCAGGCGGGAGAGGAAAAGACCATCATCGTGAACGACACGACAATGAGCTGGGATGAGCAGAAAAGGGAATTCACCGCCGGAGCCTCCGGCTACTTCACGATACGCTCCGTCACGGGCGTTGCGGGCTCCGGTCATGGTTATTTTACGCCTTACGGGCTGCATTACGACTTCACCTTCGAGCTGCCTCCCGCCGCGGGCGCGCGCAAAACGATTCCGTTGACGTGGGAAGGCACCTATGTTTACGGAGGGGGCACTCTCTATTTCCTCGCCTCCAGCGACGGGCCCAGCGGAAAAATAAAGTGCGGCGGCTCCTTCTCGCCCAAGCACTAGCGCTTGGCGCGCCTGGATTCGGCTCCTAGGCGGCGGACGAGCCCGTCAGCGCGGCGACGACCTCGGCAAGCTCGGTCTTTCCGTGGACCATCCGGTCGCCCTTGGGCTTGATGAGGCCCTTCTCGAAGCCCTCGTACATCTCCGCGAAGACTTTGGCGACGTGCTCCGGGATGCCGCCCTGGACCATGGCCGAAACGCGGCCGGCCGCGGGAACCTCGACGATCTTAAGCTCCTTGCCCAGGGCTTTTCCCAGCAGCTGCGCGGCCTGGCGGTTCGAGTAGCTCGGGCCCTGCAGGTCCACCACCTCGCTTTTGGCGGGCTTATTAAGGAAGGAAGCCGCGGCTAGCGCGCCGATGTCCCTGGTGGCGACCATGGGGAAGGCATAGTCGGCCGAGCCCGACATGTTGGGAAAAATTCCGGCTTGGCGCGCCGGGGCCAGGACGTTGCCGACGTTTTCCTGGAAGTAGCAGGCGCGGATGGCGGTCAAGGTCGTTCCGGTTTGGCGCAAGGCGTTTTCCAGGTAGTGCAGACCCCGGATAGGGCCGGTGCCCGCGGGGAGATCGGCCCCCACGGAGGAGAGCATCACCACGTGGGGCACGGCGGCGGCCTTGACCGCGGTCGCGATGGAATCGGCGGTCTTGGTCTGCGCGGCGTAGAAATCGGGCGCTGCGAAATTAGGGGGAATCATGGCGAAAAAGCCCTGGGCTCCTTTTAAGGCCTCGGCCAAGAACGCGCTGTCGTCCAGGCTGCCCACAGCCGCCTGCGCGCCCCGCTTGGTCCAAGCCTCGGCCTTGGCCGCGTCGCGGACCACGACCTTGGCCGGCTTTTTCTGGGCCAGCAATTCCTTGGCCGCGACCGACCCGACGTGCCCCGTCGCTCCCGAGATGACAAACATGGCGTGCTCCTCCTGAAAATTAGATGGCCGTCGCGGTCATTATGCCAAACCTGGCGGCGAATTCCGAATGCGGCGCAGGCCCTCGTAGAGGGCCACGGCCGCGGCGGAGGACAAATTCAAGGAGCGCACGTTTGGGCCCACGGGAATCTGGTAGAGGCGGTCCGAGAACTTCTTCAAGACGGCCGCGGGCAGGCCGGCGGATTCCCGGCCGAAGACAAGATAGCTCTCGCTCTCGTAGGGCGCGTCCCAAAAGGGCGCCGTCGCCCGGGCCGAGAAAAACAGCAGCGAGGCGCTTTGGGGCAGGGAAGAGAAGAAATCGTCCAAGCTCTCGTGCCGGACCAGCTTCAACTTGGGCCAGTAGTCCAGGCCCGAGCGCCTAATTTCCGCGGCGTCCAAGCTAAACCCCAGTTTGCCCACGAGGTGCAGCGTTGTCCCGGTCGCGACGCAGGTGCGCCCGATGTTGCCGGTGTTCCAATGAATCTCGGGCTCGGCCAGGACGATGTGCACGGCCCCATTTTACAAGAACGCGGGCCTTGCCCGCCGCGAACCGGGCAAGCCCGCCGATCATTCGGGCGGAAATTATTTTGGGAGCAGCCCGTTGCGCCGGATGAGACGGTAAACCATGCCCATCGCCATGTCGCGACCGGCGGCGCCGAAGTGGATGTAATCGCTCGGCGTTTGCCGCATGGCCTGCGTCTGGTGCCCGTCCATGAGCGGCGTCAAATCGAAAAAGCGGACGCGGAGGCGGCGCAGGATATCCAGCCACGCATGGTAGTCGCTTTTTTCCCGGGCCGTGTATTGCGAGTAGGGCATCAGGTAGGGGAAGACGAAGGCAACGAGGGGGACCCCGGCCCGGGCGCACGCGCTCTTAATTCGCCTCATGGCGCTTAGGCCGAACTGTTCCCGGTTGGGCATCGGCTCGAACTGAGGCAGGCGGGCATTCAAGTAGCCTAGCACCGCCAGCCGGTAAAGAGCCGACCAGCGCCACAAGGGGCCGAAAGCCAGGCCGATGGGTTTGGTGCCGAGCCAAGGCAGCATCACGAGCCGCCCGTTCCTTTTGTAGAAGGTCGGTTCATGAGGATCGAGCTCAATGGGGCAGATGAAAAGAACGACCAAGTCGGGATGGTAGCGCAGCCCCCGTTTTTGGAGCATCTCCGCGATCTGGGCGATGTTGTAGGCGCCCACGCCCAAGTCCCAAAGCTGGATATTGGGTCGCGGCGGAGGGCCGGCGGCCATGCGCCGAAGCAGCGTGCGGCCGTAGGCTTCGGCCAAGCTGTCCCCGATGAGCATGACGCGGCGCGCGCCCGGAGCCTTGCGAATCGGATAGTTCGGGTTGGCGAAGCTCAGGGAATTGAAATCGAAGACGCCCGGCACGTGCTCCCATCCGAAAATTTTTGAGGGGCGAAACGCCTTGTCGCCCCAGGCGCCCATGTTCGCGGGAGCGTAGAAATAAGCGCCCACGCGGCGCTCCTCCAGCCGCGCCGCGACCTCGGCGGCCATAAGCCCCAGGGCTAGGCCCAAAAACGCCAAAAGCAGTTTTTTCCCGGGGCTGTTTTTCATCATGCGCGGACGACCGTGTTCCAATGAATCTCGGGCTCGGCCAGGACGATGTGCACGGCCCCGGCGATTATCCCAGGTCGAAGCGGTCGAGGTTCATCACCTTGTCCCAGGCCGCGATGAAGTCTTGAACGAACTTCTTGGCCGCGTCCGCGCTCGCGTAGACCTCGGAGAGCGCGCGCAGCTCGGAGTTGGAGCCGAAGATGAGGTCGACCCGCGTGGCGGTCCACTGGACCTTGCCCGTGGCGCGATCGCGGCCCTCGAAGGCCCCGGCGTCCGGCGAAAGGGGCTTCCACTCCGTGCCCATATGGAGGAGGTTCAAGAAGAAGTCGTTGGTCAGCGCCTCCGGCCGCTTGGTGAAGACCCCGTGCCGGGACTGGCCCGTGTTGGCGCCCAGGACGCGCAGGCCGCCGACAAGCGCCGTCATCTCGGGCGCGCTCAGCGTCAGAAGCTGGGCCTTGTCGACGAGCAGCTCCTCGGCCGACACGGAGAACTTGGCCTTGAGGTAGTTGCGAAAGCCGTCCGCAGCGGGCTCCAGGACGGCGAAGGCGGCGGCGTCGGTCTGCTCCTGCGACGCGTCCATGCGCCCGGGCGTGAAGGGGACCGCGACCTTGTGGCCGGCGTTCTTGGCCGCTTTCTCGACGCCCGCGCCGCCGGCCAAGACGATGAGGTCGGCCAGCGAGACCCGCTTGCCGCCTTTTTGCGCGCGGTTAAACGCGAGCTGGATTTGCTCCAGGGTCTTGAGCGTCTTGGCCAGCTTGGCGGGCTCGTTGACCGCCCAATCTTTCTGCGGGGCCAGGCGGATGCGCGCGCCGTTGGCGCCGCCGCGCTTGTCCGAGCCGCGGAACGTGGACGCCGAGGCCCAGGCCGCGGCGACCAGTTGGGACACGGAGAGCCCCGAAGCCAGGATTTTCTTCTTGAGCGCGGCGACGTCCTTGGCGTCGATGAGCTTGCGGCCGGGCGCGGGGATGGGGTCCTGCCAGAGAAGCTCTTCCTTGGGGACCTCGGGCCCCAGGTAGCGCGCGCGGGGGCCCATGTCGCGGTGAGTCAGCTTGAACCAGGCCCGGGCGAACGCGTCGGCGAACTGGTCCGGGTGCGCGTAAAAGCGCCGCGATATTTTCTCGTACGCGGGATCAACGCGCAGCGAGAGGTCCGTGGTCAGCATGGCGGGCGCGCGGCGCTGGGAAGCGTCGTGGGCGTCCGGAATCTTGCCTTGGCCCGCGCCGCCCTTGGGCGTCCACTGGTGCGCGCCGGCCGGGCTCTTGGAGAGCTCCCACTCGTAGCTAAAGAGGTTCTCGAAAAAGTTGTTGCTCCACGTGGTCGGCGTGGCGGTCCAGGTGACCTCCAGACCGCTGCCGATGGCGTCGCCGCCCGCGCCCGTGCCCAAGCGGTTCTTCCAGCCCAGGCCCTGCTGCTCGATGGGGGCGGCTTCCGGCTCGGGGCCGACGTGCTTCACGTCACCGGCGCCGTGGGTCTTGCCGAAGGTGTGGCCACCCGCGATGAGCGCGACTGTCTCCTCGTCGTTCATGGCCATGCGCGCGAAGGTCTCGCGGATGTCCTTGGCCGCGGCGACCGGATCGGGGTTGCCGTTGGGGCCCTCGGGGTTGACGTAGATGAGCCCCATCTGCACGGCGGCCAACGGGTTTTCCAGATCCCGGTCGCCCGAGTAGCGCTTGTCCTCCAGCCATTTTTCCTCAGCGCCCCAGTAGACGTCCTGCTCGGGCTCCCAGATGTCCGCGCGCCCGCCGCCAAAGCCGAAGGTCTTAAAGCCCATCGATTCCAGGGCCACGTTGCCGGCCAGGATCATCAGATCGGCCCAGGAGATTTTCCGGCCGTACTTCTGCTTGGCGGGCCACAGGAGCCGGCGGGCCTTGTCGAGGTTCACGTTGTCCGGCCAGCTGTTGAGCGGCGCGAAGCGCTGGCTGCCCCGGCCCGCGCCGCCGCGCCCGTCGCCCACGCGGTAGGTGCCGGCGCTGTGCCAAGCCATGCGGATAAAGAGCGGCCCGTAGTGGCCGAAGTCCGCCGGCCACCAGTCCTGCGAATCGGTCATCAGCTTCCGGAGGTCCTTTTTCAGGGCTTTAAAATCAAGGCTCTTGAACTCCTTGGCGTAGTCGAAGCCCTTTCCCATCGGATCGGACAGGGACGAGCGCTGGCGCAGGATGTTGAGCTTGAGCGCCTTGGGCCACCAGTCTTGGTTGGAGGGGCCTTCACCGGCTGCGTGTTGGAACGGGCACTTGGCTTCGTCGGACATAAATTCCTCCGTACTTCCTCATTTATCGGCTCGCAACGGTCCGGCCCCATCACCCGGGGCGATGCCTGGCCCTTATTCTAGAAAAATGCGGGCCGTTCGCGCGGGCCCGGCGCGTTTTGCTATAAACGATTGGCGCCCCGATAGGGGAGCCCTTCGCGCCATGCTGAAAACAGACAAAGTCGCCGAGCCCAAAGCCTTCAAGCCCTTCGTTCCGGCCTCAACCCATCTTCCCGAGATAACGGTGAAGGCCGTCCTGCTCGCGGTGCTGCTCACCGTGATTCTGGCCGGGGCCAACGCGTACTTGGGGCTCTTCGCCGGGATGACCGTTTCGGCGTCCATCCCCGCGGCCGTCATTTCGATGGGCATCTTAAGGCTTTTTAAGAAGTCGAACATCCTTGAGAACAACATCGTGCAGACCTGCGCCAGCGCCGGCGAGGCCCTGGCCGCGGGCGTCATCTTCACGCTGCCCGCGTTGGTGCTTTTGGGGACGTGGAAGCATTTTGATTTCCTGCAGACGACGTTAATCGCGGGCCTCGGCGGCATCCTGGGCGTGCTCTTCACCGTGCCCCTGCGCCGCGCGCTCATCGTCGAGCAGCCGCTGCAGTTCCCGGAGGGCATCGCCTGCGCGGAGGTGCTTGAGACCGGCGAGCGCGGCGGCTCGGGCGTCAAGCTGGTGGCCGGAGCGGCGATTGTCTCGGCGCTCTTTAAGCTTTCGCAAACGGGCTTCATGCTGTGGAACGAGACCGCCGAGTGGGCCGCGGGGGTCTTTGGCGGCAAGAGCCTCTTCTATATCGGGGGCGATCTCTCGCCGGCCTTGGTGGCCGTGGGCTACATCGTGGGCTTGAACATCGCCCTGCTGGTGCTTTTTGGCGGCCTCTTGAACTTCTGGGTGGCCATTCCGCTTCTGACCTGGCTGCACGGCGGCGTCCCCGCGGGGCAAAGCGCCGCGGACTACGCCTTGTCCGTGTGGTCGAGCCAGACGCGCTACCTGGGCGTGGGCGCGATGGTGGTGGGCGGGCTCTGGGCGCTGGTGCGCATGCGCGGCAGCGTGTTTAGCGGGATTGCCTCGGGCTTGGCGGCCTACCGCCGGCTCAAAGACGGCGCCGCGGCCGCCGTCGCGCGCACCGACCGCGACATCCCGATGCAGTGGGTGCTGGCCGTCATCGCGGCCTCGGTCGTGCCTCTGTTTTTGCTCTACCGCTTTTTGGTCGGGCACACGGTCATGAGCCTGGGCATGGCGGCCATCATGGTGGTCTTCGGATTTTTATTCTCGGCGGTTTCGGGCTACATGACCGGCTTGGTGGGCTCGTCCAACAACCCCGTCTCGGGCGTGACCATCGCGACCATGCTCTTTGCCTCGCTTCTGCTGCTGGGCGTCTTTGGCGCGACCGGGGCTTCGGGCGCCGCGGCGGCGATTTTAATCGGGGCGGTCGTCTGCTGCGCGGCCGCGATTGCCGGCGACAACCTGCACGATTTAAAAACCGGCTACTTGGTCGGCGCCACGCCGTGGAAGCAGCAGGTGATGCTGATTGTGGGCGTGGTCGTCTCGGCCGTGGTGATGGCGCCCATCTTGAATTTGCTCCTGGCCGCCTACGGCATCGGGCCCGGCACCGCAGCGCATCCCAATTCCCTGGCCGCGCCGCAGGCCGCGCTCATGGCCGCGGTCGCCAAGGGGGTCTTCGAGGGGGGCTTGCCGTGGACGATGGTCTTTATCGGCATGGGCCTGGCCGTCGCCATCATCGCGCTTGATTTGGCCCTGGAAAAGCGCGGAGCCGCGTTTCGGACGCCCGTCTTGGCCGTGGCCGTGGGCATCTACCTGCCGCTCGAGCTCTCCACGCCCATGATCGTGGGCGGCATAGTCGCGCACCTGGCGCGCCGCGCGCTGGCCAAGCGTTCGGGCGCCGCGAGCCGGGAGGCAAGCAGTGCCGGGCCGCATAGGGAAATGATGTCGCGGCCCGGCGGCGCGCTCACGCCGGACGAGGAAAAGGACTTGGAGCAGCGCGGGCTGCTGCTGGCCTCGGGCCTCATCACGGGAGAAGCCTTGGTGGGCATCCTGCTGGCCGTGCCCATCGTGCTCGCGGGGCGCTCCAACGTGCTGGCGATTTTCGGCAGCCACGCCTCGGCGCTGCCGGGCTTGGCGCTTCTAGCGCTGATTGTCTTCGGCTTTCACCGCTTGGCCTCGCCCGCGGCCAAGTAGCTTCGCCGGCGTCGGAATCGGAGGGAATCATGATCACGTTCATGCCGGAAAGCGGCGGAAAAATCATCGGCATTCGGGCCGGCGGGAAGCTGACCCGCGCGGATCGCCCTGGCCTGGCTGCTGGCGCAAAGGCCGTGGATTGTTCCCATTCCGGGTACCACCAAGCCGCATCGCCTCGAGGAAAACCTGGGCGCTCTCGGCGTCGAGCTCGGCGCCGGAGACCTTGAGGAAATCGACGCGGCGGCCTCCAAAATCGCGCTCAAAGGGGCGCGGCTCCCCGAAAGCTTTTTAAAAATGACGGGGCTTTAAGCCCGTTGTTTAGCGGCGCGGGCCCGGCTGGAATCCAATGGGGGGCTTGGGCTTTAGAACCGGCGCCGTCAGCCGGTGAATTGCGCCAAAGAGAGACTGGATGTGCTTGTCGTGACCGGCGACCGCGCGCTCTAACTCCGCGAGTTTGGCGGCCAGTTCCTTGTGCGTGGAAATCATGTCCCGCAGCTTCACGAAGGCGCGCGCGATTTGGATGCTCGTGTCGATTGCCACGGGCGTATGCAGAACGGCCGAAAGCATGACGGTCCCATGTTCTGTGAAAGCGCGAGGCAAATAGCGCCGGCCGCCGCGTCCCATCTTTGAGATCGCAAATTGCGATCTCAAAGATTTGGCTTCATCCTTCGTCAACTGGAACATAAAATCGGGCGGAAAGCGCTTGGCGTTGCGGCGGACTTGTTCATTAAGCCTGGGCGTCGTCACGCCGTAGATATCCGCCAAGTCGGAATCCAGCATCACCTTATGCCCGCGAATGAGATAAATGCGCCGCTCGATGGGGGAGCCTAAAACCAAGTCTTTCATGGCCGCTCTACTTTTATACGAGCGCGGGCCCGGAAAAGTTCCGTCCGCCGCGACCGGCCCTGCTCGGCAGCCGGGCAAGCCAAAACGTTGCCCGACAGAGTCATGGCGCGCTGGCGGAGAAATGCCGCATCGCGGCGCGCAGGCGATGGGTTCTTGAATCGGCGCAATCGCTCGAAGAGCACGACGCGGAAGTTTCATTCCCGCCGGCGAATCAAGCCGGAACGTTGCGGCATTGAGTGATGGGCGGGCAGACGGAACGTCGGATGGAGTGGCCCGCTAAAAGAGCCTCCTTAATGGAGGCTAAAAAGCCGGAGGCCGACGCGAAGTTCAATTGAACTTAGGCAACGCCGCACCGGCAGGAACAGGACGGGACGGATCAAAATCCATCCCGCCCTCGCTTTTTGTTGGGCTCCGCGCGGCTATCCACCACCCTATCCACCGCCCTAGCCACCACCCTATCCACCGCCCTAGCCACCACCCCTATCTACCGCCCCCACCACACCACCCACCGCCCCTAGCCACCCATTATAGTGGCACTACAAATTCACTAGTTTTGACCACGCGTGTCCGGGGAAAAATGAAGAATCCTCCGTCATTGGTAGAATACTTGCGTCGGTTCGTATGGATATTTGCGTCACTGAGTGTCGCGTGCCGACCACAATAGGGACATTGCCAATCCATCGTGAGGTTATAGCAAGCGTCGCGCAGCCTTCCGCAACCTCTTGGCGTTCGCCTCAATTTGTCGCATAATCTTCCTATGAGAAAAGCCAAGAAGCTCCAAATCACGCACCGATACAAGAACTTAAGCGGCAAGTCCACGGTCGTCAGCTACAAAATGGATAAAGACTCCATGGCCATCCGCTTCGCCGACAGCTCGGTCTACCTCTACACCAACCAGAGCGCCGACCCGGCCAACATCAGCAAGATGAAGACCCTGGCGCAGGCCGGCAAGGGCCTGGGCACGTTCATCGACGCCGGCTTGAAGGACCGCTTCTCCCGCAAGGTCAGGTAGCGCCGCGGGCCGGGAAAAACCCATGAAGCTGGTCAGGCTCAAAGCGCCGGGGGGCTTGGACGGCCTCCAGCTGGCCCAGGAAGAGCGTTCCACGCCCGGGCCGGGCGACGTGCTGGTCCGCATTCGGGCCAACTCGATCAATTACCACGACGACATGGTGGCGCTGGGCAAAATTCCCAGCGCCGACGGCCGCATCCCGCTGTCCGACGGCGCCGGCGAAGTGCTCGCGGTCGGGGACGGCGTCAAGGAGTTCGAGGCCGGCGACGCCGTGGTCAGCACGTTTTTTCCCTACTGGCTGGGCGGCGAGATGACGGCGGAGACCCGGCGGGACGTGCCCGGCGACAGCGTGGACGGCTACGCCCGCGAATTTGTCTGCATGCCGGCGCACGCGTTTACCAAGGCGCCCGCGGGATACACGCCCGCCGAGGCGGCCACGCTGTCCTGCGCGGGCGTCACCGCGTGGCGGGGCTTGGTGGTGCGCGGCCAGGTCAAGCCCGGCGACACGGTGCTGACATTGGGAACGGGCGGCGTGTCCTTGTTCGCGCTGCAGTTCGCCAAGGCCGCGGGCGCGCGGGTCATCGCCACCTCATCGTCCGACGAGAAGCTGGAAAAGTTGAAGCGCTTGGGCGCCGACGCGGTCGTCAACTACAAGGCCGTGCCGGAGTGGGGCAAAAAGGTCCGGGAACTGACCGGCGGGCGCGGCGTCGACCACGTGATTGAGGTCGGCGGCCCGGGCACGCTGGCGCAGTCGCTCGCGGCCTGCGCGACGGGCGCGCACGTGGCCTTGATCGGCGTCTTGACCGGTTTCGCGGGTCCGGTGGCGCTTCCGGCCATCTTCGCCAACCAAATCCGCATCAGCGGGATTTTCGTGGGCAGCCGGGCCGATCAAGAGGACATGATTCGCGCGATTGAGGCCAAGGGCATCAAGCCCGTCATCGACCGCCGGTTTCCTCTCTCAGACATCGCCGGCGCCTTCAAGTATTTCGAATCCCAAAAGCACTTCGGCAAGGTCTGCGTCGAAGTTTAGGCCGCCCGGCGCCGCGAGACTGGGTTTCAATGATTACGCGCGCCGAGGGCCTCGCGGCCAAGACCACGGTCAACCGCGCCGTCGCCTATCCGCCCACCTATCTCTTCGTGCTGGGCGGATACCTGATCGCGGCGCACGCGGACCGGAGCCCGGCGCGCCCAGGAAAATCGAAAGTAGATTCTAACCGTCGTTAAAATGCGGGAATCCGTGTTTGCTTTACCGGATTCCCGCATTTTCTGCTTGAAATATAACACTATATATTATTATATGGTGTCATATGACGAATTTGCAGCTTGCCAA
>DATLUA010000079.1:0-1724 GCA_035533295.1 Elusimicrobiota bacterium
GGGCATGAGCAGCCACCCAAGTCCCTTGCAGGAATTCTTGCCCGCGCACTTATGGCCTTGGCCGCCGCAGCTGCCGAAGCCCGCGCATTTGTTTACGCCGAAACACTTGATGAGTTTCGGGGCTTTCATCCTCTTGGCCGAGACCGCGGACGGAGCCGCCATGATGCAGGCTCCCATGATTCCCGCAACGGCCGCGCCCAGGAGCGCTTTATTCGCTGTTTTATTCATTCATCTCTCCTTAGTTGATTCCTGTATGACATCAATTCGGGAGGAACGCTCCCTCGCTGATGATTAGTCTAACTCAGAACGGGAAAGTTACAGATCAGCGGCCTCCCAACTCTCCGAGGGCGTCCGCTGCGGCGGCCCTGACCCGGCTGATGGGATCGCGTAGCGCATTTTCCAAAGGCTTGCGGGCGCGCTTGTCTCCCAGTTGGCCTAGGGCTTCGGCGGCGCCGACTCGGACCGATTCGTTATCGTCCCGCAATGCGAAGATTAGCGGGACAACGGCGGCACGCGATTGCATCTGCGCCAAAGCCTGGGTGGCCGAGGTCCGCACCCACCAGTGCGGATCCTTTAAGGATTTCAGGAGCGGAACCTCCGCCCTTCGGTCACCTAACTGCGCCAAGGATTCAACGGCGTCGTTCCTCACGGTCCATTGCGGGTCGCCCAGGGCGCGGACCAGCGGCCAGAAAGCGGAGTCGTCCCTTCTTTCTCCCAGCAAGCGCGCCGATTCCTCCCTGATGCCCACATCCGGGTTCGCCAGCGCCGCGATGAGGCGGGATTGGTTCCAAGATGTCTTCGGATGAGGCTGGCGGCATCCGGCGGCAACAATTGCCGGCAGCAGAAAAACCAAGCCTCCCGCGTTCAATCTCCCGCTCCACATTCCACCACATAAAGGCATCATGTACGGCTGTCCCCCGAGAGCCGGTTAAAGCTTAGGCCTTGAACTGGAGATCGATATCGGTATGATTGACGTGATTGAGGTAGTTGGAGATGGTCTTCAAGCCGACAATCGCGATGATTTCGTAGAGCTGCGGCCGGGGAATCCCCGCATTTTCCAGGCTTCGCAGATCCTCCTCGTTTAGAAATCCCCGCTTGTCCAGAATCAGTCGCGCGGCCCGAACCAAGTTCTTGATTCGCGCGTCGTCGGGCTCGCCGCCGCCGCGCGCCGCCGCGACATCCTCCGAGGATAGGCCCGAAGCCTTGGCGAGCAGGTCGTGCGCGCTCGCGCAGTAATCGCACTTGTTCCAGGCCGAGACGGCCAGCATGACGGCCTGCCGTTCGTCGGGTTTAAAGGTCCCGTGTTGTTCCAGGGCACGCGTTCCGCCGACGTAGACCGCGAACGCCGCGGGAGACTTGATCATCTCCTTGTAGATGTTGGGCACGAACCCCAGCTTCTTTTTAATCCCTTCCAGAACGGCCTCGGGATTCTGCTGCGTCTGCGTCTCTGTTTGAGTCACGGCGTCGCCCCCCTCTATTGGTCTTATTGGCACGGCGTCAATAATGAGTCGCGCCCAAGCCGAAAATGTTACAGCGGTCATGCCGACTTCGCGTGATGCCGGGCTTGAAATTTTCCTCAGAGCGTTTTATTCCGCGCAGCAGGAAAGCTTGGTCGCGTCCTTGAAGAATCCCTGCGCGCAGATTTTAAGCGCCTCGGAAAGCGTCGGATAGACATGGAGCGCTTCCGACAAATCCATCGCGGTGGCGCCGAACTTCAAGGCCAT
>DATLUA010000080.1:0-6051 GCA_035533295.1 Elusimicrobiota bacterium
TCCACAGCAATTCACAGAAAAGAAAAAGAAGCAAAAAGAAAAGAGGAACGGCCGACGACGGATATCTTCCTCTCTTCGAACGACAACGGCTACCTTAAATCAGGTCCACGGTGGTCGGACAGACGGGGAGCCCCTCAACCTGCCGATAGCTCATTCTATACAATACAAAGATGCTTCCATCGATTTCCATCATTGTCGCCGCTTACAATTCGGAGAAGGAGATCACAAGGCCTACCGAGAGCGCGCGCCTAGCGGGCTATAGGCGCAAGGACTGGAATTACAGAACGGTCGTCAGGCCCGCCTGCGCTTGTCCATAATCTTCTTGAAGGCCAAGCCGCCCAGCAAGCCCGCAAAAAAACCAAAAATCGCTCCGGCGGAGACGTCCAGCGGGAAGTGCGCTCCAACGTAAACGCGGCTGTAGGCGATGACCACCGCGGCCGCGGCGACCACGGGCGCCAGCACGGGCTCGGCCTGGGTCAGGAACCCGGCCGCAGCGAACATATTGACCGCATGATTGGACGGGAAGCCGTAGCGCCCGTGGCGGCCTTCCCGCAAAACGACCGGCAATCCCGCCGTGTACTCCGGGCGCAGACGATGGAACATGGGCTTGAGCACGCGAAAAGAAACCAGGTCCGTCAGGCCGACCACGATGGCCAGCCCGATGATAGTCCTCACGCCTCGCTTTCCCCGAAGCCATACCCAGATCGCGAGAACCGCGGGAATGACCAAAAAAAGGCCCACCTTAGTTTTTTGAAAATCGGTCAAGACCGGCATCACCACGTTGAAAAAATGGCAGGTCCAGCGGCTGTTGAAATCAACGAACAGCCTGTGATCAAAATTGACGACGGCGTGACGGAGGTTCGCGATGTTCATTATGAAGTTGGCTCCTTTTAAAACGGGCGCCCAATTATAGTAATTGTTCATGGCGCCGGGCGATTTTGTAGCATGACCCGCGATGAATCGGGTTCATTATGTCGGGATCGCGGGCAGCGGCGTCGGCGCCTTGGCCCAGTTCCACGCGATGGGCGGCGGACAAGCGACCGGTTCCGATCGCTCCTTTGATCGCGGCGAGGCTTCTCCGGCCCACAGAAATCTTGAGCACCTCGGGATCAGGATTTTTCCCCAGGACGCGAGCGCGCTGGCCCTAAAGCCTGATTATCTGGTCGTCTCGGGCGCGGTGGAATTGGAAATAGCCGACATCAAGGAAGCCCGCGCCGCAGGAATTGAAATACGCCACCGGGCGGACGAATTGGCGCGAATCGCGAACCAACGCAAGACCATCGCGGTCGCGGGAACCAGCGGCAAGTCCACCGTCGCGGCGATGATTTTCGCGATTTTTTCCGGCGCCGGGCTCGATCCGTCCATCATCACGGGCGGAGAACTCGTCGAGCTGAAGGAACGCGGCCTCATTGGAAACGCCTGGCGCGGCAAAAGCGATTGGCTCGTCATCGAGGCCGATGAGAGCGACGGGACTCTCGTGCGCTACGCTTCGCAGCTCGGCGTCATTCTCAACGTCAGCAAGGACCACAAGGAAGTCGCGGAACTCAAGAATTTATTCCGCGAGTTCAAGAGCCGCTCCAAGACTTGCCTTATCTCCGCCGACCCCGGACTCTCGGATTTACGCGCGGGCAGCCTTGTTTTCGGCGAAGGCGGAGGGCTTCGCGCGGAGAGCGTTGAACTCGGACCTCTAAGCTCCAAGTTCAGCGTTGAACAAACTCAATTTATCCTACCTTGCCCCGGCGCCCATGACGTCGAGAACGCGCTGGCCGCCATCGCGGCGGCGCGAGCCATTGGAGTTCCGCTTGAAACTGCCGCTCGGGCCTTGTCCCAATTCCGCGGCGTGGCCCGGCGCTTTGAATTCATCGGCGAAGCCCGGGGCGTCCGGGTCATCGACGATTTCGCCCACAATCCGGCGAAAATCGAGGCGGCCATTCGGGCCGCGAAATTGGGCGCCCGTCGCGTTCTGGCCGTCTTCCAACTGCACGGGTACGCGCCCGCGCGGTTCTTGAAAAACGAGTTCATCGACGCATTCGCGCGCGCGCTGGATCCGGACGATCAGCTTTGGATGCCTGAAATCTACTACGCCGGAGGCTCCGTGACGCGCGACATTTCCACCGAGGGCATCGCGGACGCCGTGGCGGCGCGCGGCCGCCGAGCCCGGTTCGCCCCCCACCGCGACGACATTCCCGCCCTTATCGCCAAAGAAGCGCGCGAGGGAGATGTCATTCTTTCCATGGGCGCGCGCGATCCCTCGCTCCCGGAATTCGCGCGAAAAATATTTTCCAGCCTCCTGTTAGCCCGCTGACGCCGCAGCTTCATTTATAATCGCAAGAATCTGCCGCACCGAGCCATGCTATTTATCGCAGGAATAAATTTAATTTTCAATACCAGGATAATTTCATACAATCAAGGGGCTTGGCGCCTCCTATCTCCGAGAAACACCCCCCCCGTTCCGCGGATAACGCCGCAGCCTTGAGTTTTGTCAAAATCGCCATCGCCTGCGAAGATAAGCTCAGAGATGAAGTCCTGGAGCCTCTCCAGTCTCAAGGCTGCCGAATCAACATGACCGATTCATTGCCGGCGGCGCGCCGGTTCCAGGCCGATGCCGCCGGTCTTTTCATATTAGCGCGAAGCGCCCCCATCGCCAAAATGTCCGAGGAAATCGCCTCGTGGCGGCGCAGCGGGCCGGCCGACGGCGCGCCGCCGCTTCTCTGCGTCAATCCAAAAATTGATCGGCTCTCGTCGGTGGAACTGCTCGACGCCGGGGCCGACGACGTGGTCTACAACCCCTTCAATGCCCGTATTTTCCTGGCCCGCATCGGCGCGCTTGTGCGCCGGCGCGCTTGGACGGCGCCCCCGGAATCAAAACCCGCCCATCGGCTGGAGGCCGATTCAATCTCTCTGGATATGCTTTCCCGTTTCGCCAGCCTGTCCGGCCGGCCGCTGCCCCTGTCCCGGCTGGAGTTCGATCTTCTGGCCTATTTTTTGCGAAACCCCGAAATCGCCAAGCCTAAAAACGATATTTTAAAGGCCGTCTGGGGATATCCCGAGGGCGTGCAAACCCGCACCCTCGACAAGCACGTGGAAAGCCTGCGCCGCAAGCTTGGCGGCGCGGGCGGCAGGATTCAAACCGTTCATGGCGTCGGGTACCGGTTCCATCTCCCCTCCCCTTCCTGAAATTTCCCTGGATTTTTACGGCGTCGGCGTCCGCATCGCCGGCGCCGAGCCGGGAGTTTTAGACGATCTGCGCCGCGATTTCTCGTGTTTCACGCCGGAAGCGTCGGCGCTGGGCGCACCGGGTGCGACGCCGGCCGTTTTTTCCTGGATCCTGGAACCGGAGCCGCGCTCAAGAGCCCCGGACATTGGAATAAAATTTCCCATTCTTAAAACCAAAAACTTCACCGTTTATCAGCGCGGAAATCTCCGGCTCATCCGCTACAGCGACGGCCCCGCGGCCAGTTTTGACTTCACGAGCGGCCAAGGGCATATCGCCTGCGCATCGAAGGAACGCCTGCGCGAGCTGGCTTTTCTCGCGGTCTTGTCTCGCGTGGGCGAGGCGTTGGACAAAAGAGGGCTTCACCGCGTGCACGCGCTGGGGCTCGAACATGGCGGCCAGGCCGCCCTGGTCCTGCTGCCTTCGGGCGGCGGCAAAAGTTCCCTGGCCCTTGAAATTTTCCGGCGTTCGCCGCAAACGCGCTTCCTTTCGGAAGACGCGCCGCTGGTCTGCGCCCACGGCCTCGTCCATCCTTTTCCCCTGCGTTGGAGCCTGCGCCCAGACGCTCAATTAGGCGACGTTCCGGAGCGTTTTATCCGGGACTTCAAGCGCGAACGCTACGGCCCAAAACGGCTCATCGACGCTGAGTTCTTCCAGGAACGGCTGGGCGCCTCGGCGCCGCTGCGCCGGATTTTCCTCGGCCGCCGCGCCGATGGGCGGCCCGCCGAGGCCGCGGGGGCCTCCTCCTGGCGCGCGGCCGCGGCTCTGGCGGAAAACTTGGTCGTCGGCCGCGGCGTCCCGCAGATGGCCGAGTACATGGCGGGCTTGGGCCCCAAAACGCTTGGACGCCTAGCGCCCATCGCCTATTCCCGCGCCCGGACGGCCCTGCGGCTTTTGCGGCAAAGCTCGGTTGTTTCCCTATCTCTTGGACAAAGTCCTGCGAAAGGCGCGCAAATTTTGCTAGATTGTCTCGGGCCTTGAAATGAACGAAAAAATGGACGCCCAAAACAAAAGCGCCTCGGCGGAGAGGGAGCCCGCCCTTTACTTCAGCCGCCTGAAGGAAATGGCCCTCTCCGAGTGGAAGATGCGCGAGCAATCCACCTTCTACGGATTTCTCTGGACCCTGCTCAACCCTGTCCTCATGTTCGCCGTGCTCTATATTGTCTTCACCAAATGGATGGGAAACAGGACCGCCAACTATCCCGCCTACCTGCTCATCGGCGTGGTGCAGTACAACTTTTTCCAGATGGGCACCACCTACGGCCTGAGCTCGCTGCGGCGCCGCGGCAGCATCGCGCAGAATTTCGTCCTGCCCAAGGAACTCATCACTTTTTCGGCGGTCTTGAGCGGGGCCATGTCCTACCTCTTCGAATTCTGCGTCATGCTGGTCTTCATCATCCTTCTGGGAGTCCGCCCCGGCTGGTCCTGGATCGCATTCCCGGTCGTCGACGCCCTTCTCGTGGCGCTGGTCGCCGCGCTCTCGCTTTTCCTCTCCGTCTTCGAGGCCCGCTACCCGGATTTCGAGCGCATCTGGGCCATTCTCACCAACGTGGGATTCTTCCTAACGCCCATCTTCTACACTCTAGACGTCATCAGCCCGGCCAAGCGCCGCCTGCTTTGGCTCTGCAACCCCATGACCGCGGTCATCGAGATGACGCGCCAAGTTCTCATCGACGGCAAATTCCCCGGGCTTCTGCCCTTCGGCGGGATTGCCCTCTTAACGGCGGCGCTATGGTGGGGCGGCCTGGCTTTTTTCCGAAGCCAAGAGCCTAAGATCGGGGACTACCTGCTGCTCTAGTCGTCGCTGGACAAGCCGTGACGTTCGAGATACTCCCCGATGACCGCCTCCGGATCGCCGTCCTTCTGGACCTCGCCTCTCTCCAGATAAACAACGCGGGTGCAATAGGACTTGACGAAGTCCAGCCCGTGGGACGCCAGGATGACGGTCGTGCCCTTTTGCCGCAGGGAATCCATGACCTTTATGCATTTTTTCTGGAAGGCCGAGTCTCCAGCGGCGAAGATTTCGTCGATGAGCAGGATGTCGATGGGAGAATAGAGCGCGGCCGAGAAGATGACCCGCCCTTGATAACCGGAGGAAAGCTCGCTCAAACGCGCGTAGAGGTAATCCTCGATTTCGGCGAATTTCACGATGTCGTCCAGCCGCTTGGCCATCTCGCGGGACGTCAATCCTAAAAGCGAGCCGATGAGCCGCAGGTTGTCCAAGACGGGCAAATCGGAATAAGCCGCCGCGCCCAAGCCCAAAAACGGCGTGATGCGGCCGCGCCGCTCCACCATTCCCTCCGTAGGAGTCAGGAAGCCGCCCAAGACCTGCAAGAGAGTGCTTTTCCCGGCGCCATTGGGGCCGATGAGCCCCAGGCATTCTCCGTGCTTGACCTCAAGGTCGATTCCCTTGAGCGCCCACAAGGGCTTGCGGGCCGGACCTTGGCCCATGAAGGAGAGAATTTGGCGGAAAACCGTCTTGTCCTGGTAGGTTTGAATCTTATACTGCTTCCCTAATTTCTCGGCGCGAATCGCGACGCCGTTGCCATTGGCCGTTGCTCCGCTATTTTCCGTCACCTAAACGCTCCTCCAGACGATTTAATTGCAGGCGCAAATCCGAAATCACGCCGTTCTGCTCGTTTATTTCACTCTGTTCCTGGTCCAGCCGCTCCTTATATAAGGAAGCGTCCTCGCCCACGTGCACGAAGCACAGGATTTTTCCTGTCCTTCCTCCCCCTTTCGTTCCCTTCCCTTCCCTTCCCGCAAAGTTCTCCAGCGCGATGCCCACCGTCGCCCCGGGCTTGGTCGCCTTCATCGCGTAGCCCGGACGCGAGCTT
>DATLUA010000081.1:0-49012 GCA_035533295.1 Elusimicrobiota bacterium
CAAAACCGGAGATCGCCGTCAAGCCGAAGTGCGGGGTTTTTCGGGGATTTTCAGCCGATTGCGTGCAATTCGAGGCCGGAACAAAGCCGGCCGGTGGGCGGTTCTCGATGAGAAAATGGCAGACTTCCCGAGCAGAAACTACTTAGAGTTTAGCGCGTCCGGGGCGGGCGCCAAAGAAGGCCGGTCAAGGGCCCGGGTTGATTGGCGTCAATTGATCAAGATCAGCCCCAAAGACTATAATCTAAAAAAGAGAGGTTCCCCATGGCACAAAACAAAAAAATCGTTCTAGGCGTCGGCGCGCGCACCCCCATCGGCCACATTTCCCGCTCGCTCTCGGGCCTGCGGGCGCCGGATCTGCTCCAGGAGGCCATCGCGGCGCTCTTGGAGCGCTCCAGGCTGCCCAAGGACGCCGTCGACGGGCTCATCGCCGGCTGGGTGGGCCAGGATTTCTCCGCTCCCAACATCGCGCGCGTGGCCCTGCTGCGCTCGGGACTGCCCGAGAAGGCCCAGTCGGTCACGGTGCAGAACAACTGCGTGTCCTCCATCGAGTCCATCGCCATGGCCGCGCGCTTCATTCTGGCCGGCGACGGGGATCTCTATATCGCGGCCGGCACCGAGTCCATGTCGCGCCTGCCCTACACCATCGCGGGCTCGCGCGGGGCCAAGGACCTGCGCAGCCTGGACATGGTCAAGAACAAGTGGGCGAGCCTTCCGCAAAGCTCGGACGTCGCCATCATCGATTCCATGGAGGAAGGCCTGACCGATCCGGTCAAGCACATCAACATGGCGGGCACGGCCGAGGTCGTGGCCCAAATCAACGGGGTCTCCCGCCAAGACCAAGACGCCTACGCGGTTGAGAGCTTCCGCCGCACCATCGCGGGGTGGAACGACGGGTTCTACCCCGCCCACGTCGCCCCGGCCAAGGCCGCGGGCGCGGTGGCGCTGGAAAAAGACGAATACCCGTTTTTGCGCGAGGACCTGGTGCAGAAGCCCGAGCGCATGGGCAAGGCGCCGGCGCTCTTCGACAACTCGGCCTATTCCCTGAAGGATTTTTACCGCGACTTCGGCAAATACATGGACGGCAAGGCCTACAAGGACGGCGACCGCGGCACGGTGACGCTGTTCAACTCCTGCGCCCGCTCCGACGGCGCCGCGGCCGTCATCGTGGCCGAGGAAGGCCGCGCCAAGGCGCTGGGCCTGGAAATTCTGGGCGAGATCAAGGGCTGGGGCTTCTATGGCAACAATCCCGCGCACATGGGCGTGGCGCCGGCCCTGGCCGCGCCGGTGGCGCTGGAACGCGCCGGCGTGAAGTTTTCGGATTTGGACGACATCGAGCTGCACGAACCCTTCGCCGCCACGGTGCTCTCCATCTTCAAGGTGGGCAAGGAAAAGTTCGGGCACGACTGGCGCCGAAAATACGACGAGGGCCGCCTCAATCCCCACGGCGGCTCCATCGCCCTGGGCCACCCGTTGGGCGCCACCGGCGCCCGGCTCATGCTCAACCTCCTCTACGCGCTGAAGAAAGATCCCAAGTCGCGCCTGGGCCTCATCGCGGCCTGCGCGGGCGGCGGCATGGGCGGCGCGATGGTCGTCGAGAAGCGCGGCTAAGCCTTTTTCGGCGGCGAGCCTTCTTTAGCCGCGCGGGTGGTGCTTTTGGTGCGCGGCCTTCAAGCCCGACGGATCGAGGTGGGTGTAAATCTGCGTGGTGGACAAGCTTGCGTGCCCCAAGAGCTCCTGAACCACGCGCAAATCCGCGCCGCCGCGCAAAAGGTGCGTGGCGAAGGTGTGTCGGACCAAATGCGGGTGGAGCTTGGCCGAGAGGCCCGCGCGCCGGCCCAGGCTCCCTAGCTCCCGCCAGAACTGCACCCGCGAAAGCGGCTTGCCGCCTTGCCCCAAGAAAAGCCGCGGCGGCGCGCCGGTTGGAAATTTTTTCTCGCGGAAGGACAGGTAGCGCGTCAAGGCGCCCAACGCCCGCGCGTGGACCGGCACCATGCGCTCCCGGCTGCCCTTGCCCAGCACGCGGATCCAGCCGTCCTGCAGGTTGACGTCCTCGGGTTTAAGTGCGAGAAGCTCCGAGACCCGCGCGCCCGTGGCGTAGAGCAGCTCCAGCATGGCCGTAAGACGCGCCGACTTCCAGTCCGGGCCCAAGGCCGCGCGCAGCAGGCCGAACATCTCATCCTCCTCCAAGTGGCGGGGCAGGCGCCGGGGCAGGCGCAGACGCCCCAGGCCCTCGGCGGGATTTTCCTTGATTCGGCGCTCGGCCGCCTGGAAGGCGTAGAACGATTTGACGGCCTCGATTTTGCGGAACAGGGAGGCGGGCTTCAAGCCCGCCTCCTTCTGAGTCCACAGGTAGTCGGAAACATCCTGGCGCGCGGCGGCCAGCGGCGCCTTGCCTGCCCTGGCCAAAAAGGCCAGGAACGCGCCCACGTCCCCGGCGTAGGCTTTGCAGGTGTTGGGAGAAAGCCCGCGCTCCAGGGACAAATACTTAAGGTATTCCTCGACGATGGGCTGGCGCTCCGCTTACGCGCGCGCGGCGGCTTCCACCCGGGGCGTCCGCGTCCGGGCCGGCGCCGGAGCCTTCTCAGCGGCGGGAGTTTTTTCCTCCGCCGCGGCTTTCTCCGCCGTTTCGCCTTCCGGCGCGGCCGGGGTTAAAAATTTCTGCCGCAGCGCGGTCTCGATTTTCTCGGCCGTGTCCGTGTGCTGCTTTAAGTAGGCCTTGGCGTTCTCCCGGCCCTGGCCCAGGCGCTCGCCGCCGTAGAGAAACCAGGATCCCGACTTCTCGACCATGCCGGCGTCGACGCCCATGTCGAGAATGCAGCCCTCGCGTGAAACGCCCTCGCCGGCGCGCATCTCGAACTCAGCAGTGCGATACGGCGGCGCCACCTTGTTCTTGACCACCTTGACGCGCGCGCGCACGCCTACGATCTGGTCGCCTTCCTTAATGTTCTCGGTGCGGCGGATGTCCAGGCGCATGGTCGCGTAGAACTTGAGCGCCAGGCCGCCCGTGGTGGTCTCGGGGTTGCCGAACATGACGCCTATTTTGTGGCGGATTTGGTTGATGAAGATAAGGCACGTGCGGCTCTTGGCGGTCGACGCCGTGAGCTTGCGCAGGGCCTGGCTCATCAGGCGCGCCTGCAGGCCCATGTGAGAGTCGCCCATCTCGCCCTCGATTTCAGCCTTGGGCACGAGTGCGGCGACCGAGTCGATGACGATGACGTCCAAGGCGCTCGAGCGCACCAGCTTCTCGGTGATTTCAAGCGCTTCCTCGCCTGAGTCTGGCTGGGCGATGAGCAAATTGTCGATGTCCACGCCCAAAAGCTTGGCGTAAGCCGGGTCCATGGCGTGCTCCGCGTCCACGTAGGCGGCGGAGCCCCCCAGACGCTGGGCCGCGGCCGCGGCCTGCAGGGCCAAGGTGGTCTTGCCGGAGGATTCCGGACCGTAAATTTCGATGATGCGGCCGCGGGGAAAGCCGCCCACGCCCAGGGCCAAGTCCAGGGACAGAATTCCCGTGGGGATGGCCTCCACCTTGATCTTCGCGGCCCGATCGCCCAGCTTCATGATCGCCTCGCGGCCGTAGGCCTTCTCGATTTGCGCCAGCGCCAGCTCCAAGGCTTTGCCCTTTCCGTTCTCCGTCGTCGTTGCCATGTTTTTATCTCCCCCGTGCTGCCCTGCCTTGGGCGCGCCGGATTAAATTCTACCACATCCCTTATTACGACCGTGCCCCTCAAAAAGTTCCCGATTCGTTATTAGAACATAATATAGAACACTTTGCAAGCTGTTCTATATTTGCTATGCTTTTCTCATGGCCCAAACGAAACTCAGCCCCCTGCAGGACAAGCTGCTCAGGATTCTCTCGCGGCACTTGGAGGAGCCCCTTTCATATAGGGAGCTGGCGCGCGAAATAGGCGTGGTCTCCACCAACACGGTCTCGTACCACCTGCGCCAACTGGAGCGCCTGGGACATTTAAAGCGCGACCCGGCCGACCCGCGCCGTTACGCGGTCCTGGGGGCTCCCGAAACCGGCCTCGCGCGCCTCAACCTTTACGGCCTGGCCCGCTGCGGGCCCCGCGGCTCCCTGCTCGACGGAACCCCCGTCGACCGCATCCCCGTGTCCACGCGCCTCATCCCGTTTTCGGCCGCCGCCGCCTTTTTGGTCAAGGCCAAGGGCGACTCGATGGAGCCCCGAGTTTACGACGGGGACCTGGTGCTGGCCAAGAGGCAGGCCTCGGCCGAGAGCGGCGACATCGCGGTCTGCGTCAACAAGGGAGAGGCGCTCATCAAAAAAATCAAGAGGGACCCGGTCGGCGTGATTTTAATTTCCTTGAACCCCAAGTACGAGCCCTTCTTCGCCGCGCGGGACGATTTCCGCGTCGAGGGAGTGGTCAAGACCATCATCTCCCGCGCCGTGGCCTAAAGCACGGGCGCGGCTACTTCCGGAACAAGCTCGCGTCCACGAGCTGAAAGCTGGTACGCAGGCTCACCGCGCCGGAATCCGCGGCGCCGCCGGGAATCTCGGCGTAGAACACGCGCATGACCGTGTCCTGGTCCGCCCACCAAAATTTTCCCTCCGTGCGCCGCGGTGGGCCGTAAATCAAGGACACGTCCCCGGCCAGCGCGTCGGCCGGCTTTTGCTGCGTGAAGGCCGCGTCGTAGACGACTTGGATTTCCGCCAAGCGACCGCCCAGGAGTCCTCGCGGGTCGTCGAACCCAAGCCACATCTCCTCGACGCCCTTGGGCAGGTTCTTGACGCATTTCGCGCCTAGCTCGAAGCGCGCCACGCGGCCGGAAAGCTCGCTCTGGGATGGGCACGCTTTGAGGCCCGGGTAATCGGCGGCGGCGCGGCGGCGGCTTTCGCCCAAGGAGACGTTCAAGATGCCGCGCTGCACGGGGCGCAGCAGGCCGGGCGGCAGGGCCTCTCCGGCGCAGGCCGCGCAGAAAAGCGCCGCTCCCCAAAAAAGCCAGGCCCGGCTTGATCGCGGCATCGGCGGCTAGGCCGAGACCCTTCGCACCTAACGGACCTCGCCGCGCGCGGTGGCCCCGCGGCGCAGCGCCCGCGCGTAGTAGTCGCGGCGCCAACGCAGCAGGCGCCCGCCGTAGTAGGCGAAGGTCAGGTGCCCCATCTCGGTGATGAAGTTCTTGGCCCGGTGGTAGCTGCGGTTTTGGCCGGTGAGCACGGTCAGCGTGTAGTCGCCGTAGGGCGTGAAAAAAATGGCGGAATCATGGCAGGCGCGGCGCTCCAGGCCCGTCTTGTGCGCGATGACCCAACCCCAGGGCAGGCCCTTGGCCAGGCGCGAGGCCACGTCCTTCTTATAGCGCAGGATGTCGAGCATCATGCGGCTGGCCTCCGGGCTGACCAGCTGGCCGCGATAAATTTTGGTCAGAAGCATGTTCATCTCGCGCGCGGTGGTATAGTTGTCGTCGGCGATGCGCCCGCTGCGCAGGCTCATGCCGGCCCGGTGGATGCAGGTGTGAACCAGGCCCATCTCCCGGAATTTTTGCTGAGCGTAGCCCACGCCCACGGCGTTCAAGAGCATGTTGGCCGCGGTATTGTCCGATTCGCTGATGAGATGGATGAGCAAATCGCGGACCGTGAAGCTGGTGCCGTCGGGGCTCCACTTGATGGTCCCCGAGCCGCCGGTGCGGTTGTCGCGGGTCACGACCAGGCGCTGGTCCAGGGAAAGCCCGCCGTCCTTGATTTTGTAGAAGACCGCGACCATGAGCGGCAGCTTGATGAGGCTGGCCGCGCGAAAAGTCTCATCGGGGTGATAGGCCCAGACGGCCCCGCTCTTCAAGTCCTGCAGATAAATCGCGACGGGCGCGGGGTAGCGCTGGGCCATTTGATAGAGACCCTCGGTCATCTCGCGCCATTTCTCCGGGGTCATGAGGCCGCTGGAGAACTCCGCGTCGGCCGGCGCGGCGGCGCTTCCCGGCATGGCCAAGCCTCCGGCCAGGGCGGAAACCGGGAAATGCGCCTCGACGGCGGGAGCCGGCGCGGGAGACGCGGCCTTGCTCCAGTCGAGCTTGTAGCCCAGCGCGAAAGAAGAGAGCACCGCGAGGGCGGCCGCCGCGATAAGCGCGCCGGGCCCTCCGCGCCCGCGCCGAGGCTTGGCCGGCGACGACGACGGGCGGCGCCCGGAGGTCATAGCGGCCTCGGCGGACTAGGGCTGCTTGACCTTGGCGACGGGGCTCGCGCTGAAGGCCAGCTTCTCGCCCGCGCCGTCCATGTCCACGTAGATGGTGGCGTTGGGCTCGAACTTCTTCATAAGGATGGCCTCGGCCAAGGGATCCTCGACCTCCCGCTGAATGGTCCGCGCCAGGGGCCTGGCGCCGTAGTTGGCGTCAAAGCCGGTCTTGACCAAAAACGCCTCGCTCTCGGGGGAGAACTCGATCTTGTAGCCCTGCGGCTCCATCTTGGCGCGCACGCGGCCGAGCATGATGGTGAGGATGCTCTTCATCTCCTCCTCGTCCAAAGGCCTGAAAACCACGATTTCATTCACGCGGTTGATGAACTCGGGATTGAACACCCGGCGCACCTCGTCCATGACCGTGTCCTTCATCTTCTTGTAGTCGCGCTCCTCGGGGTTATCCGCGTCGGCGGTAAAGCCGATGGACTTGCCGTGGGAGATGAGCCGCGCGCCCACGTTGGAAGTCATGATGACCACGGTGTTCTTGAAGCTCACCTTGTGGCCCAGATTGTCGTTTAAAATGCCGTCGTCCATGACCTGGAGCAGGATGTTGAAGATGTCGGGGTGCGCTTTCTCGATTTCGTCCAGGAGCACCACGGAGTAGGGCTTGCGGCGCACGGCCTCAGTCAGCTGCCCGCCTTCCTCATAGCCCACGTAGCCCGGGGGCGCGCCGATGAGGCGCGAGACCGCGAACTTTTCCATGTACTCGGACATGTCGATGCGCACCATGGCCTCCTCGTTGCCGAAGAGGAATTCCGCCACCGTGCGGGCGACCTCGGTCTTGCCCACGCCGGTGGGGCCTAAAAACAGGAAGCAGCCCACGGGCTTCTTGACGTCCTTCAAGCCCGCGCGCGAGCGGCGGATGGCCTGGGAGATGATGCGGATGGCCTCCTCCTGCCCGACCACGCGCTTGTGGAGGTTGTCCTCCATGTGCACCAAGCGCTCGGTCTCGGACTCGGTCAAGGCGGTCACGGGCACGCCGGTCCACTTGGAGACCACGGCCGCGATGTCCTCGTCGGTCAAGGTCGGCGTGTCCAAGTCGCGCTTCTCGCGCCACTTTTTCTTGCCGTCCTCGAGGGCCTTTCTCAACTCCTTTTCCTTGTCGCGCAGGCGCGCGGCCTTCTCGTACTCCTGGTTGGATATGGAGGAGGACTTGTCCTTGACCACCTTCTCGATTTCCGCCTCCTTCTCCTTGAAGTGCGGCGGAACCTGGGAGGACTGCAGGCGCGAGCGCGAGCCCGCCTCGTCGATGAGATCGATGGCCTTGTCCGGCAAAAAGCGCTCCGAGATGTAGCGGTCGGCCAGCTCGGCCGCGGCCTCCAGAGCCGTGTCGTCGTACTTGACCTTATGGTGCGCCTCGTACTTGTGGCGCAGGCCCTTTAAAATCTCGATCGTCTCCTCGACCGACGGCGGGTCGACCACGATGGGCTGAAAGCGCCGCTCCAGGGCCGCGTCGTGCTCGATGTACTTGCGGTACTCGTCCAAGGTGGTGGCGCCGATGCACTGGAGCTCGCCGCGCGACAAGGCGGGCTTGATCATGTTGGAGGCGTCAATCGCGCCCTCGGCCGCGCCCGCGCCGATGACGGTGTGCAGCTCGTCGATGAAGAGGATGACCGCGCCCTTGGAGCGGCGGATTTCCTCGATGATGTTCTTCAAGCGCTGCTCGAATTCGCCGCGGTACTTGGTGCCGGCCACGACCAGCGCCAGGTCCAGGGTCAGCACGCGCTTGGAGGCCAAAATCTCCGGGATGTCACCCGAGGAAATACGCTGGGCCAGGCCCTCCACGATGGCGGTCTTGCCCACGCCCGGGTCGCCGATCAAGACCGGGTTGTTCTTGGTGCGCCGGGCTAAAATCTGGATCATGCGCTCGATTTCATCGGCGCGGCCAATGACGGGATCAAGCTTGCCTTCCCGCGCCATCATGGTCAAGTCCCGGCCGAACTCGTCCAAGGTCGGAGTCTTGGACTTGGTGCGCGTCGGCGTGCTGGGCTGCTGGCCCGCGGCGTGCTGGCCCTGCTGGCCCTCGCCCAAAAGATTCAGGACTTCCTCGCGCACGCCGTCCAGGCGCAGGCCCAAGTTCTCTAGCACGCGCGCGGCCACGCCCTCCTCCTCGCGGATGAGGCCCAAGAGCAGATGCTCGGTGCCCACGTAGGAATGGCCCATGTGCTGGGCCTCCTCGACAGCGTACTCCAAAACTTTCTTGGCCCGCGGCGTGAAGGGGATTTCGCCCAGAAGCATGACGTTGTCGCCGGTGCCGACGATTTTCTCGATTTCGGAGCGCACCCGGCGCAGGTCCACGCCCAGGTTGGCCAGCACCTGCGCCGCCACGCCCTCTCCCAGGGCGATGAGGCCCAGGAGAATGTGCTCGGTGCCCACGTAGTCGTGGTTGAGGCGCTTGGCCTCTTCCTGCGCGATCAAGATGACCCGCTGGGCGCGTTCGGTAAAGCGATTGGACATAAAGTTTTGCCTCGTGCCTTAAAATGGCCTGCTTTTTATTGTATCAGTTTTGCGCGCTTCGGGCCCCCGCCCCAAGCCCCTTCCTTATATACAGAGTATGGGGCCTCCGGGTTGAATATTCAAGTCTTCGCGGGACGCACTTTTAAGAGCAGCCCCTGCGCTGCCACGACCTCGATGGCCGCGCCGGGCACGATGCGGCCCGAGAGGCTTTGCGCGTCCCACACGGCGCCGTCAACCGCGACTTTGCCGGAAGGATCAAGCTCCGTCGCCGCCGTGCCCCGCGCGCCGACCAAGCCCTCCGCGCCGGTCCGGGCGGGATGGCGCACGGCCCGGGCCACGATCCAGGACAGGCTTCCAAAAACCAGCGCCAGGACGGCCAGGCTTTCCACCAAAAAAACCCAGGGCGTGGGCAGGCCGCTGCTTCTAAAAATCATCGCGGAGCCGAAGAGCGCCGCGGCCGCGCCGGAGACGGCCAGAAGCCCGAAGCCGTGGAACTTGAACTCGAGCAGAAAAAGAACCAGGCCCAAGCCGAGCAGCAAAAATCCCGCCGCGCCGATGGAAAGGGTCTGGAAGGAGTAGAACGCCAGGATGAGCGCCGCGGCGCCGGCGACGCCGGGAAACACCAGCCCGGGGTGGTAGAGCTCGATGAGCAGCCCCGAGACTCCCAACGTCATCAAGACCGCGGCCACGCTGGGGTCGGCCAGGGCGCAGAGAATTTTCTCGCGCCCGGTCATGGGAAAAAACTCGACGGCGGCTTGGCGCGTGTCGAGCGGCCGGGCAATGCCGGGAATTTTCCGGCCGTCGAGCTTCCGCAGCAAATCGGGCAAATCGTCCGCCTCCAAATCGACGACCCTCTTTTGGACGGCTTCCTCCGCGGTGATGGAGAGGCTTTGCGCCACCGCCGCCGCGGCCCACGTCTGGTTGCGCCCGCGTTTTTGCGCGATGGCCCGCAGGTAGGCCACGGCGTCGTTCTTAATCTTCACGGCCTCCGGTCCGGAGAGCTTCGCGGTTCCGAAGCCGCCGCCAAGTTCGACCGGGTGCGCGGCGCCGATGTTGGTGCCGGGCGCCATTGCCGCAACGGAAGCCGCCATGGTGATGAACACGCCGGCCGAGGCCGCGCGGGCGCCCGCGGGCGCCACGTAGACGACGACCGGGACCTTGGCGGCGAAAATGGCCTGCACGATGTCGCGCATGGAGGCGTCCAGGCCGCCGGGCGTGTCGAGCTCGATGACGGCGGCTTGGTCGCCCCCCTCTTGCGCCGCGGCCAGGGCGCGCTCGAAATACTCCGCCGCGGGCGGACTAATGATGCCGGCGTAGCGCGCGAGCAAAATCCGCGGCGGCGCGGCCAAAGCCGGAATCGGCGCCGCGCAGGCCAGCAACGCGGGCAGGAGCAGGCGGGAAACGCGCATGGCCGGCGGGGCCTTAATGAATCAGGCCGACGCGCGAGGGCGGCCAGTAAATGAACCAGGCCTTGCCCCGGATGTCCTTGCGCTCGACCGGCCCCCAGTAGCGCGAGTCGCAGGAGCGGTCGCGGTTGTCGCCCATGGCGAAATAGTCGCCGGGCGGCACGGTCACGGGGCCGAAGTAGTCCCGCTGCACGTCCTGAAGCACGGCGTCAAGCCGGTGGGTCTGCCACAGGGTCTGGTATTGCTTGCCGGAGAGGCTCTTGGCCAGCAGCGATTCCGGCTGCCGGTTGGGCCCATCCACGTATTTCGCCTCGGGCGGCGTCGGTTGCTTCTGGCCGTCGACGTAGAGGACGCCGTCCTTGACCGCGACGACGTCGCCGGGCACGCCGACGACGCGCTTGATGAAATCCTTGCCGTACTGGCTCGAGCCGCAATGCTGGGCGTCGGGATTCTCGTCCGGGAAGCGGAACACGATGACGTCGCCTTGCTTGACCGAGCGCAGGGCCAGCGCGCGCTTATCGGTGAACGGAATTTGGAATCCGTAGATGAACTTGTTGACGAAGAGGTGATCGCCGATAAGGAGCGTGTTCTCCATGGACCCGGAGGGAATCTTAAAGGCCTGGAGAACGAAATACATGAGCACCGCGGCGAGCAAGACGGCGGAAAAGACCGTCTCGGACCACTCCAGGTCCTCGGCCAGGTAGTAGTCCTGCGTGTCCGCCTTGTTTCCGGCCCTGCGCCCGCGCCAAAAGCCCAGCAGGGCCGCCGCCGCCGCCGCGGCAAGGCTGAAATAAAATTCGGAAGAGGAGAGCAGGCCGCTCGGGGCGGCGAACCGCGCGCGGTCCTGCATCGAGACCATCAGGACCAGAACCGCGGAGAAGGCGGCGAGGGCGCAGAACAGCGCGTGCCACAAGCCGATTTTGTTGGGGGTGTCGAGGCTTTCCGATTTTTCGAGGCGGCGGCTGGCCCACGCGTAGGCCCCCATGGCCAAGCCGATAAAAAAAAGGCGCCCTTCCATCAGGATAGACGCTAGCTTTTACGGGGAAGATAAATCAAGGCGGGGCGGAACGCGCGCCGCTTTTAGCGCCCGGAGTCGTCCAGGCGCAGGACGGCTAAAAAGGCGTCGGGCGGGACCTCGACCGAGCCCAAGAGCTTGGCCCGGCGCTTGCCTTCCTTCTGCTTTTCCAAAAGCTTTCTCTTGCGCGTGATGTCGCCGCCGTAGCATTTGGCGAGCACGTCCTTTCTCTTGGCCGCTATGGTCTCCCGCGCGACGATGCGCCCGTCCACCCTGGCCTGCACGGCCACCTCGAACATCTGCCGGTCAATGAGCTCCTTCAATTTGGCGCACAGCGCGCGTCCGAGATAATACGCCTTGTCCCGGTGCGCGATTTGCGAGAGCGCGTCGACCGGATCGCCGTGGATGAGAATTTCCACCTTGACCAGATCGGAGGGCCGAAAGCCCTGCGGCGCGTAGTCCAAAGAAGCGTAGCCCTTGGAGACCGACTTCAAACGGTCGTAGAAATTGAGGATCATCTCCGAGAAGGGCAGGAGATATTTGATGAGGAGCCGCTGGCCGGGCAAGTAGTCGATGGAGGCATACTCGCCGCGCTTTTCCTTAAGAAGGTTCAAGACGCCCTCCTGGTGCTGGGCCGGAACCATGATGGTCGCCTGCACGAAGGGCTCCTCGATGCTCTCAACGTCGCCGTGCTCGGGGAAGTCGGCCGGGTTGTCCACCTCGCGAACTTCCCCCGTGCTGCGCCGGCGGATGCGGTAGACCACGTTGGGGCTGGTCGCGATGAGCGAAAGCCCGAACTCGCGCTCCAGGCGCTCCTTGACGATGTCCAGGTGCAGCAGGCCCAAAAATCCCAGGCGGAAGCCGAAGCCCAGCGCCTGTGATTTTTCCGTCTGATAGCTGAACGACGAATCTTCAAGATTGAGCTTTTCCAGCGCGGCGGAGAGATTTTCGTAGTCGGAGGCGTTCAAGGGAAAAACGCCGGCGAAGACCACGGGCTTGGCGTCGCGGTAGCCGGGCAAAGGCGCCGCGAGCGGCCGGGCCGACTCCATGATGGTGTCGCCGACTTTCACCTGATGGACGTCCTTGATGCCGCACAGGACGTAGCCCACCTCGCCGCTGAAAAGCTTCGGGGCCGGGACGGGCTTGGGTTTGAGGTAGCCCACCTCCTCCACCTGGACCTCGTGCCCGGTGGAAAAAAACTTGATCTTGGCACCGGCGCAGAGGCTTCCATCCTTGACCCGCACCAGAAGAATGACGCCCCGGTAGGAGTTGTAGCTCGAGTCGAAAATCAGAGCCGAGAGCGGCGCCGCGGGGTCGCCCTGCGGCGGCGGGATTCGCTCGATGACGGCGCGCAAGACCTCCTCGGTGCCCACGCCCTGCTTGGCGCTGGCCAGCACGGGCTCATCGGTTATCTGCAGGGTCTGCCGAATTTGCTCGGCCACGCCCGCGACGTCGGCCGAGGGCAAATCGACCTTGTTGATGACCGGGATGACGCGCAGGCCCAGCTCCTGCGCCAGGGCGGCGTGGGCCAAGGTCTGCGCCTCGACGCCCTGAGTGGCGTCGACCACGAGCAGGGCGCCCTCGCAGGCGGCCAGGGCGCGGGAAACCTCGTAGGAAAAATCCACGTGCCCGGGCGTGTCGATGAGGTTCAAGGCGAAGGCCTTGCCGTCCAGCGAATAGTCCAGGCGCACGGCCTTGGCCTTGATGGTGATGCCGCGCTCCCGTTCAAGCTCCATCGAATCCATCATCTGCGCCTGCATCCGGCGGAGTTCGACGGCGCCGGTCTTCTCCAAAATGCGGTCGGCCAGCGTGGACTTGCCGTGATCGATGTGCGCGATGATTGAAAAATTGCGCAGCGTCTCGGTGCCCACCGCCGTCACTCTCCCGGCGCGCGCGAGGACAAGAACGGCGCCGCTTCCGTGATGGCGCGGCGCACCCCCTCGGACTCGATGCAGGACAGCGCTTTTCCCACCGCCGCGGCCACGGCGTCGTAGCGCAGGCCGCGTAGGGTCTGCTTGACGCGCAAAAACAAGCGTGGCGACACCGAGAGGCTGTCGACGCCCAGGCCCGCGGCGAGCGGCACCGCCTGTGGATCGGAGCCCATGCCACCGCACAGGCTCACGGGCTTGTTCTGCCGGTGCGCGGCCTTGACGATGATATCCAGGATGCGCACCACCGCGGGATGGAACGGATCGTAGAGCTGGGCGACATAGTCGTTGATGCGGTCGACCGCCAGAACGTATTGGATCAAGTCGTTGGTGCCGATGGACACGAAATCGACCAGGGGCAGGAAGGCGTCTAGGAGCAGCGCGGCCGAGGGCACCTCGACCATGATGCCGACCTTGAGGCTCTTGGTCGCCGGGACGCCCAAGGCCTTCAACTCGTCCTGGGCCCGCTGCAGGATGTCGCGCGCGCCGCGAATTTCCTCGGCGGAGGAAATCATGGGGAAAAGAATCTTGACGTCCTTTCCCGCGGCCGCGCGCAGAATGGCCCGCAGCTGCGTCTTCAAGACGTCGGGGTGGCGCAGGAAAAGCCGGATGCCGCGCAGTCCTAAAAACGGGTTGGCCTCGCTCTTGGGCGCTTCCAGGCCCAGCTGCGCCATCCGATCGCCGCCCAAATCCGCGATGCGGATGACCACGGGCTTTGGCTCGAAGGCCTTCAAGACCTCGGCGTAGGCGTCGGTCTGCTCCCGCTCCCCCGGCGGCTCAGTGCGGTTCAAGAAAAGGCTCTCAGTGCGGAAAAGTCCGATGCCGTCGGGGTTGAGCGCGGCCACGCCCTTGATGTCTTCCAGGGAGTCCAGGTTGGCCTCCAGACCGAAGGTTCTCCCGTCCAGGGTCGTCGCAGGAAGCCCGCGCAGGCCCAAGAGCTCCTTTTTGGTCTCCTCCTCCGCCTGCTGGACGCGGCGGTAGCGGGCGACGGTTTCCGGGCTGGGGTTCACGATGACCACGCCTTGCTCGCCGTCCAAAATCACCGCGTCGCCGGTCTTGACCGAGCGGCTCGCGTTGGAAAGCCCGACCACGGCCGGAAGCTCGAGGCTTTGCGCCAAAATCGCGGTGTGGCTGGATTTGCCGCCCAAATCCGTGGCGAAGCCCATGATCTTCGCGTCTTGGAGGCCCAGGGCCTCCGAGGGCAGGATGTTCTTCGCGACCACGATGGAGCCCGACGTCGCGTCGGAAAGGCTTTTATGCGTGAGCTTCATGAGGTGGCCCAAGAGCCGCCGGCCCACGTCCAGGAGATCGTGCCGCCGCTCCCGGAAAAACTCGTCGTCCATCTTCTCGAACTGCTTGTTGACCGCCTCCATGGTCTCGGACAGGGCGAACTCGGCGTTGACGCCTTCGCGCATGATGCGCTGGGGCACCTCCCGGACGATGAGCGGATCCTTCAAGATGAGGCGGTGGGCGTCGATGAGCTTGGCGTGGGTCTTGCCCAGGAGCTTCAAGACCTTGGCCTCGGCCGCGTCCAGATCCAGGTAGGTCGCCTTCTGCGCGGCGCGGAAGCGCCGGACCTCGCCCGGACGCATCCCGCGCGCGACGTCCAGGCGCGTGACGACGAGCTCCTCGTCCTCAAGGACGTAGGCCCGGCCGATGGACACGCCCGGGCTGGCGCCGATTCCCTTTAAGACGATCATCGCCGCGGCCTCGGCATCCTAGTCCTCCTGGAACTTTTCCGCGAACAATCGGGCGATGGCGGCCAGGGCCTCCTTCTCGTCCGGGCCCTCGGCGCGGACCCGCAGGCGCGAGCCGCTTTCCGCCGCCATCATTAAAAGCCCCAGGACGCTCTTGCCGTTTATTTCCAGGCCGTCCTTGCACACGGTGATGGAGCTCCTGTACTTGGCGGCCTCCTTGGCGAAAAGGGCCGCGGGCCGCGCGTGAAAGCCGAGGCGATTCTTGATCTCCAGCTCTTGTTCCTGCATGGCGTCAGCGGCTTACGTCCCGGTGGAATTCCTGGACGGGGTGCCCTTTTTTCTTGAGCTCCCGAGCCAATTGGTGCGTCAGGCAAACGCTGCGGTGGCGGCCGCCGGTGCACCCGACCGCGACCGTCAGGTAGGACTTGCCTTCCTTCATGTACTGGGGGATGAGGGAGGAGACCAAGTCCAGATACCTGTTCAAAAATTCGCGGGCGCCGGGCCGGGCCAGGACGTAGCGCGCGACCGCGGGGTCCAAACCCGTTTTCTGGCGCAGCCCGGAGACATAGTTGGGGTTGGGCAAAAAGCGCACATCCATGACCAGGTCGGCGTCGATGGGCAGGCCGTATTTATAGCCGAAGGAGACGACCGAAAGCGTCATCTCGCGCGGGCGGGAAAGCTCAAGGGTGGCCGAGACCGCTTCTTTAAGCTCGCCCAGGGTCATGGAACTGGTGTCGATGACCTTGTCCGCGATGGCCTTGATGGGAACCAGGCGCCGGCGCTCCTCGCGGATGGCCTCGGGGAGCTTCAAACCCAGCGGATGGCGGTGCCTGGTTTCTGAAAAGCGCTGGATGATGGCCGCGTCGGAGGCCTCCAGGAACAAAATTCGGTGATCGATGCCGCGGCGCCTGAGGCCGTCCAGGACCCTGGGCAAATCCCCGATAAGCCGGCCCTCGCGGATATCCATGCCCAGCGCGACCAGGCGCCAGTCGCGCGAGGAAGCCATGAGCGACGCGAAGCCCTTCAACAGGGCGACCGGCAGGTTGTCAACGCAGAAAAACCCCAGGTCCTCGAAGGCCTTCAGGGCCTGGCTCTTGCCCGCGCCGGAAATGCCGCTGATGACGAAAATCTTCCGCGCGCTTGCCGCCGCGGCTCTTTTCGCGCCCCTTCCGGCGGCCGCCTTCATTTGGCCTTGGCCCGGGTTTTCTGGATGAGGCGCCGGTTGAACGCCTGGGCGGCGAAATAGCCCTGGCGCTTGAGACGCTCGTTGAGCGCGGCGATTTCGATGAGGATGGCGAGGTTGCGTCCGGGGCTCACCGGCAGCCGCAAAAGCGGGACGGGAACGTCCAGAATTCTGGTTTCCTCGCGGTCCAAGCCCAGGCGGTCCAAGCCGGAGGCTTTTTCCCAGGGCTCCAGGCGGACGGACAGCTCGATGCGGGATCGGTCCAAGGCGGCGCCCACGCCGAAAAGAAGGCCCACGTCGATGAGGCCCAGGCCGCGGACCTCCATGTGGTGCTTCAAGGCCTCGGGACAGGTGCCCTGAAGGATGCCGCCGCGGCGGCGCTGGACCTGGACGACGTCGTCGGCGATGAGGATGTGCCCGCGCTTCAAGAGCTCGACGGCGCATTCGGATTTTCCCGTGCCGGCGTCGCCTTGGATGAGGACGCCCAGGCCATAGACGTCGACCAGGACGCCGTGAATCACCGCGGCGGGGGCCAGGCGCGATTCCAAAACATCGCTCAAATCGTCGACCAGGGACGCGGTGTCGAGCGCGGAGCAAAACAGCGGCACGCCGTGCCGCCGGCAGGCCTCGGCGAGCGCCCGGGGCGCCTTCTTGCCGTGCGTGAGCACGAGACCGGGGATGCCCGGGCAGGACAGCATGGCGGACAAGGAGCGCGCGAGGCTTTGCCGCGGGGCCTTGAGACAGTACGCCCGCTCGCCCTGGCCGATGATTTGGATGCGTTCGGCGCGGAAATGGTCCAGGAAGCCGCCCAGCGCCAGGCCGGGGCGGTTAAGCTCCGAAACCGCGATGGCGCGGTTCATGCCGCGGCTGCCGCTGGTCAGCCGCAACCGCAGGGCCCGCCCCTGCTCGCGGAAAAGATCGCCGACGGTGAAGCTCACCGTCTTTTATCCGCCGTTTTTTTGGACCGGGCGCAGGATCGCCAGGGACTCGTCGTCGCGGCGGAAAACAACGTGGATTTGCTTGGAGGAACGATCCTGGAAAATCCTGAAATTGTGGCCCAAGGACTCCATCTCGCGGGCCGCTTGCTCCGGCGTCATGGGCGCGACGATCTGCTTGATGACGGGCAGCGGCGGCAGCGGCGCGGGCGCCTCGGCCGGCGTGGGCGCCAGATCGGCCGGCGGCGCCGCGCGCGAGGACCGGTGCTTCGATTTAAGCCGCTCCTTGAATTTCTTGAGCTGCGCGTCAATCTTGTCTACGGCCAAATCCACGGCGGAGTACAAATCCGCGGCCATGGCCAGGGCGCGGATGGTCTGCCCAGGGGCGTGCACGACGATTTCCGCGTTATGGAAGCGCTTCTGCACGGACAGGAAGACCTGCGCGTTGATAATGTGGTCGAAATATCGCTGCGTCTTGCCGACCTTCTCCTCAACGTAGGATCGGATAGCTGGAGTAATCTTGATCTGCTTGGCGCTTAATTGAATATCCATGCGCAAATTATCCGCGTATATTGAAGCACTTTCCTCGTCGCCTGTCAATTTCGCGACGGCGGTTTTCTGCGCGTTGACTTTCCCGGGCGAAATAAGATATTATAGCGACGTTCCCGTTTCTTCCGGATGAAGGCCGGAACGGTTTTTTTGGTGCAAAAATATCTTTATTTTTCCAATAATAATTTGATTCCTTGCCTTCTATACACATCTGTGGACAAGCTGTGAATATCCAGGACCCCAAAACCGCCTGGGCCGGAGCCGTCGCGCAAATCCGCTCCGAAATCGGCGAGGACCAGGCAGACCTGTGGTTCAAGCCCATCGAGGCCATGGATCTCCGGGACAGCATCCTGCGCCTCAGGGTGCCCAACAAATTTTTTTCGAACTGGATTAGGCAAAACTACCAGAAGCGGCTCGTCGAAATTCTCGCGTCCCAGGGCTGCGGCGCCCAGGGGCTGGAATACGAAATTTCCCGCAACCTGGAGGAGGTCGTCCCTCCCGCCGACCCCATCCCCGCGCCGCGGCCGCAGACCGATTTCTCGTCGAGCGATTTCAATCCGCGCTACACTTTCTCCAACTTCGTGGTCGGGGACTCCAACCGCTTCGCGCACGCCACCGCCGAGGCCGTGGCCAAGAGCCCCGGGGCGCAGTTCAATCCCTACTTCATCTACGGGGGCGTGGGCCTGGGCAAGACCCACCTCTTGAACGCCATCGGCAACGCGGTGCGCGGCAATAATGCCCGCGCGCGCGTGCTCTACATCAGCTCGGAGCAGTTCGTCAACGAGTACATCGACTCCATCCGCCACGGCACCCCGGACGGGTTTCGAGCCAAGTTCCGAACTTTGGACTGCCTGCTCATCGACGACATCCAGTTTCTCATCTCCAAGGAAAAAAGCGAGGAGGAATTTCTGCATACCTTCAACTCGCTCTTCAACGCCAGGAAGCAGGTGGTCATCTCCTCGGACCGCTCTCCCAAGGAGATGTCGCAGACCGAGCAGCGGCTCATCTCCCGCTTCGAGTGGGGCGTGGTCGCGGACATCAAGCCGCCGGACCTGGAAACCCGCATCGCGATTTTGCGCAAGAAGGCTGAGATGGAAGGCTTCTACGTTCCCGAGGACGTCGTCATCTTCGTGGCCTCGTCGGTCAAGACCAACATCCGCACTTTGGAGGGCTGCCTCATCCGATTGAAAGCCTTCTCCCTGCTGACCCGGGCGCCGCTCTCGGTCGATTCCGCCAAGGACATTTTGAAGGATTCCTTGGGACAGGAGGAGGCCTCTCCGGTCCGGGTCGAAACTATTTTGCGCGTCGTGGCCTACAAGTATTCTCTCGACATCAAGGACATCAAGGGGCACCAGCGCTCGGCCTCCGTGGCCCTGCCGCGGCAGTTGGCGATGTACCTGTCCTGCGTCATGACCGATTTGTCCTTAAAGGAAATCGGCCGCGCGTTCGGGGGCAAGGACCACGCGACCGTCATCCATGCCCGGGAGAAAATGAAGAAGCAGCTGGCCGAGGATCCGTTTTTCCTGGAGATGGCCAACAAGCTAAAATCCGATATTCTGGCTGTGGAAAACCATTGATTTTGAGGGGCCGCGTTGGTGAATTGGATTTTTGGGGCCGATTTGTGGACAGGTTGTGGAGAGATTTTAGAGAAAAAGTCCGGCCATCGCCTGTTTTTTTTGAGTTATCAACCTAAGGGAACCTTTTAATACGAGGGACGAATGAAAATACACTGTACTAAAGAAGAGCTGGCGCAAAGCGTGGAAACAATCCAGTCCGCGCTCTCGGCCCGGACCACGCTGCCCATTCTCTACAACTTTTTAATGGAGACGGAGCGCTCCAAAATTAAATTTGTTTCCACCGATTTGGAAATGGGCATCAAGCACTACTGCAAGGCGGAAGTGGAGCAGGAAGGCAGCGTGACCATTCCAGCTAAGAAATTTTCCGACATCCTGCGCAGCCTGCCGGACGGCCAGGACGTGACCCTGAGTGTCCAGGAAGGCAGCCGCATCCTCCTTAAATGCGGACGATCGCGCTTTAATATTTTGGGCGCGCCCAAATCGGAGTACCCGCTTCTTCCCGAGTTCAACCAAAAAAACGCCTTCGACGCGCCCGCGGCGATATTAAAGGACATGATCCAAAAGACCGTCTTCGCGGCGTCCACGGACGAAACCCGGCACGCGTTGAACGGCGTCTTTTGGCGGGCGCGCAAGGGGCTTCTAGAAATGGTCGCGACCGACGGCCGGCGCCTGGCCTTCGCCGCCAAGCCCGGCATCGTGCCTAAGGAAACGGATTTTCAGGTCATCGTCCCGGCCAAGGCCTTGAACGAGCTGCAAAAACTCCTGAACACGCTGGGTGTCGACGCCGGGTCCACGGAAAAAATCCGGGTCGGCGTGACCGAAAACCAGATTTGGTTCCAAATCCAGGAGACCACGATTCTTTCTCGGCTGGTGACGGGGACGTTCCCCCAGTATGAGAACGTCATCCCCTCCAAGAAGGACGTCTCCATCGCCGTCGGCGCCAAGGACCTCATCGCGGTCACCAAGCGCGCGGCCCTGTGCGCGGTCGAGCGCGGCGGCTCGGTCAAATACGCCTTCAAGAAGGGAAGCTTGGAGATTTCCGCGGCGAGCCAGAATTTGGAGTTTTTCGACGAGATGCCTCTGGATTACGCCGGCGGGGACATTCAGATCGGATTCAACTCCCATTTTATTCTCGAGGCCTTGAAGCACATCGACTCCGACAAGGTCGCGATTGGAATGACCGTGCCGGCCAACCCCGTGCTCTTGGAGCCCGAGGGCGGCAGCGACTATCGCTTCGTGGTTATGCCCATGAGGGCTTAGGCTTGGGAGCCAGCGCTTTGCTTCGCGATCCAAAGAAGCCCGGCCGCGTGCCGTGGAAGAACGCCGCGGACTTGGTCCGCGCGGTCCATGCGCGCGTGGGAGTCTCCAGCGACAAGGTGTCCATATTGAACTCGGTTTGGGAGCGGGAACTGGGGCATTTGTCCCGGCATTGGAGCCTCGTCGGCCTGCGCGGCGGCGTCTTGTACGTGCGGCCGGGTTCGGCCGCCGCGGCGCAGGAGCTGCAACTGCGCGCGCCGGAGATGGCCCGCAGGCTCAATAAATATTTCAACAGGCCGTGGATTAAATCCGTGAGGGCCGCGGTGAAGTGACGGCGGCGAAATCGTCTAAAAAAAACAAGCCCGCGGGCGCGAAAAGCAAGGGCGCCTCGGGCCAAAGGCGGGAGACCATGTCAGAGACCACGACGCAACCCACGCAAAACTACGACGCCTCTAAAATCCAGGTTTTGGAAGGCTTGGAAGCCGTGCGCAAGCGGCCGGCCATGTACATCGGCTCGACCGGGCCCTCCGGGCTCCACCACCTGGTCTACGAGGCGGTGGACAACTCCGTCGACGAAATTTTAGCCGGGCGCTGCACCGCGGTCGAGGTGATTCTGCACCAGGGCAATTCCGTGACGGTCCTGGACGACGGCTCGGGCATCCCGGTCGATCCGATGAAGGATCCCAAGCTGCCCGCCAATATCCGCGGCAAGTCGGCGCTGGAAGTCGTCATGACCATTCTCCACGCGGGCGGCAAGTTCGACAAGAGCGCCTACAAGGTCTCGGGCGGCCTGCACGGCGTGGGCATCTCCTGCGTCAACGCCCTGTCGGAAACGCTCAAGGCCGAGGTCTACCGGGACGGAAAGATATGGGTCCAGACCTACAGGCGCGGAAAGCCCGAGCACGAGGTCACGGCCGCGGGCAAGACCGACGAGCACGGCACGCGCGTCACCTTCAAGCCCGATCCCGACATTTTCAACGGCCACCAGTTCTCCTACGACACGCTCTCCAACCGCCTGCGGGAACTCGCTTTCTTGAACGCCGGCGCCAAAATCACCATCATCGACGAACGCGAGGACAAGAAGCACACCTTCCACTACGAGGGCGGCATCAGGCAGTTCGTGCAGTATTTAAACGCCAACAAGAAGGCCGTGCACGCCGAGCCCATCACGTTCTCCAAGACCAAGGACGACGTGGCTGTGGATTTCGCCATCCAGTACAACGACGACTACTCGGAGAACGTCTTCACCTTCGTCAACAACATCAAGACGCCGGACGGCGGCACGCACTTGGCAGGCTTCCGCTCGGCCCTGACCCGCGTCATCAACGAGTACATCAAGAAGTACGACATGCTCAAGGGCAAGAACTACGCGGTCACGGGCGACGACTGCCGCGAGGGGCTCTGCGCCATTCTCTCCGCCAAGATTCCCAACCCGCAGTTCGAGGGCCAGACCAAGGCGAAGCTGGGCAACGCCGAGGTGGAGGGAATCGTCAAATCCATCGTGGGTGACGTCCTGGTCACGTTTTTCGAGGAGAACCCGGCCACGGCCAAGGCCATCTGCCAGAAAGCCATGCAGGCTGGCGAAGCCCGCGAAGCGGCCAGAAAGGCCCGGGACCTGACGCGCCGCAAGGGCGTATTGGACGGCTCGTCCCTGCCCGGCAAACTGGCCGACTGCCAGGAGCGTGACCCCGAACGCGCGGAGCTCTTCGTGGTCGAGGGAGATTCCGCCGGCGGCAGCGCCAAGCAGGGCCGGGACCGCGCCTTCCAGGCGATTTTACCCATCAAGGGAAAAATTTTGAACGTCGAGAAAGCGCGCCTGGTCAAGGTCCTCTCCAACGAGGAAGTGCGCACGCTCATTTCCGCCATCGGCACGGGCATCGGGGCCGAGGGCGACGAGGGCTTCAAGCTCGACAAGCTGCGCTACCACAAGCTCATCATCATGGCCGACGCCGACGTCGACGGCCAGCACATCCGCACGCTGCTCCTGACCTTCTTCTACCGCCAGATGAAGGCGCTTATCGAGCGCGGACACATCTACATCGCCCAGCCGCCGCTCTACAAGGTCAAGAAGGGCAAGAACGAGATGTACGTCGAGACCGATGAGAAGATGGAGCAGTGGCTCTTGAACGAGGGCCGCGCCGCGGTCGAGGTTACAGCGATTAATCCCGCCAACGGAAAATCCAAAAAGCTCGACGCCGCGGATCTGCGAGACCTTCTTAAGCTCCTGGCCGAGACGGAGAATTTGCTGCGGCACATGGAGAGAAAGAGCCTTCGCTTGGAGGACTTTTTATCCTTCTACGAGGGCAAGAAGCTCCCCCTCTACCGCGTCGAGGAGACCGCCGGCAACCACGTGTTTTTCTACAGCGACAAGGAGTGGAAGGAGTACCGCGACAAGCACGTGGCCGAGCAGAAGGCCAAGCTGGCCGAGGACAACGAAAAGGGCAAGGCCGCCGAGGATGAGGGCGCGGCCTCCGAGGTGGACGAGGAATCCTTGGAGCCGGACATGCAGGAGCTTTGGGAAATCGGCCGGCTTGCCAAGGTGGCCGATGAGTTGAAGGCCATGGGCCTGGATTTGCGCTGGTACGAGGTGATGCGCGACGAGAAGACCAAGCCGCTTTTCCGCGCCAAGACCGAGCGCTCCGAAACCGAGGGCCACAGCTTGAAGGAGCTTCTCGAAGTCGTCAAGGATTCCGGCCGTCAGGGCGCGACCGTCCAGCGCTACAAAGGCTTGGGCGAAATGAACCCTGAGCAGCTCTGGGAAACGACCATGGACCCGAAGCGCCGCAAGCTTTTGAAGGTGACGCTGGAGGACCCGGCGGATACGGAGCAGGCCTTCACCACGCTCATGGGCGACAAGGTCGGCCCCCGGCGCGCTTTCATCGAACGCCACGCCAAGGAAGTCAGGAACCTGGACATCTGATTTAAGGAGAGCTATAAATCATGACCGCGAAGCAGCCTGAATTGACGCCCGAGCCCCTGGGCAACACCATTCCCCGCGACATCGGCGCGGAAATGAGATCCTCCTACATCGACTACTCCATGTCCGTCATCGTGGGCCGCGCGCTTCCGGACATCCGCGACGGCTTGAAGCCCGTGCACCGGCGCATCCTCTACGCCATGCACGACGAGGGCCTGGCCTCCAACAAGAAGTACTCCAAGTGCGCCGGCGTGGTCGGCGAGGTCTTGAAGAAATATCACCCCCACGGCGACTCGGCGGTCTATGACGCCATGGTGCGCATGGTGCAGGATTTTTCTTTGCTCCACCCCCTCATCGACGGGCAGGGCAACTTCGGCTCGGTCGACGGCGATCCGGCCGCGGCTTACCGCTACACCGAGTGCCGCCTCTCCAAGATCGCGGAAGAGGTTCTGGCGGACATCGACCAGGAGACGGTGGACTTCGTGGCCAATTTCGACGGCACCACGACCGAGCCGGTGGTCATGCCGGCCAAGATTCCCAACCTGCTCGTCAACGGATCCTCGGGCATCGCGGTGGGCATGGCGACCAACATCCCCCCCCACAACCTCGCCGAAATCTGCGAGGCGGCCGTGGCCCTCATCAAGGACCCCAAGCTGGAGACCAAGGAGCTCTTTAAGATCGTCAAGGGCCCCGATTTTCCCACCGGCGGCATCTTGCGCGGCAAGACCGGCATCCGGGACTACTTCGAGACCGGGCGCGGCAGCGTGCGCGTGCAGGCCAAGACCGACATCGAGGACATCAAGGGAAACCGCCAGGCCATCATTGTGACCGAGCTTCCCTACCAGGTCAACAAGGCCTCGCTCCTGGAGACCATCGCGGATTTGGTGCGGGACAAGAAGATTCCCGACATCTCCGATATCCGCGACGAGTCGGATCGCAAGGGCATGCGCGTGGTCATCGAGGTCAAGCGCGACGGCAACGCCAACGTGGTGCTAAACCAGCTCTTCAAGCACACGCCCATGGAGAGCTCCTTCGGCGTCATCATGCTCTCCCTGGTCGACGGGCGTCCGCGCGTTTTGCCCCTGCGCGAAATGGTGGGCCACTTCATCCAGCACCGCAAGACCGTGGTGGTGCGCCGCACCAAGTACCAGCTGAAGAAAGCCCTGGATCGCGCGCACATCTTGGAAGGCTTCTTGATCGCGCTCAAAAATCTGGACCGCGTCATCAAAATCATCCGCGGCGCCAAGGACGCGGAGGAGGCCAGGACCAAGCTCATGGCCGAGTTCGAGCTTTCCAAAGCCCAGACCCAGGCCATCCTGGACATGCGTCTGCACCAACTCACCAAGCTTTCGGTCGACGAGCTCAAGGAAGAGTACGACGGCTTGGTCAAGCGCATCGCGGAGTTGAAGGCCATCCTGGCCGACGTCAAGAAGGTCATGGCCATCATCGTCAAGGAGCTCGAAGAGGTCAAAGAGAAGTTCGGCAAGACCCGCCAGACCCAGATCACCACCGAGGCCGCGGAGATGACGCTCGAGGACTTGATCGCCAAGGAGGAGGTCGTCATCTCTCTTTCCAGCGGCGGCTACATCAAGCGCATCCCGGTCTCGACCTACTCGGCCCAGGGCCGCGGCGGCAAGGGCGTCATGGGCGCGGAGCTGAAGGAAGACGACTTCATCGAAAACTTCTTCGTGACCGACACCCACGCCACGCTGCTGTTCTTCACCACGCGCGGCCGGGTTTTTGCCTTGAAGGCCTACGAGGTTCCGGAAGCCAACCGCACGTCGCGCGGCAAGGCCGTGGTCAACCTCTTGGCGCTGACCGGCGAGGAGAAGACCTCCTCGGTCATCGCCATTCGCTCCTTCGAGGAGAAAAAAGGCCAGGAAACCTACTTGGTCATGTGCACGCGCGCCGGCACCATCAAGAAGACGCCGCTCTCCGACTTCGAGAACATCCGGCGCAGCGGCATCATCGCCATCACCCTGGACGAGGGCGACATCCTGGTCGAGGTGCAGCACACCACCGGCAAGGACGACGTGCTCATCGCCACCAAGTCCGGCATGTCCATCCGCTTCCAGGAATCCGATGTGCGCTCCATGGGCCGCGCGGCCCGGGGCGTGCGCGGCATCCGGCTCGATAAGAAAGATCAAGTCATCGGCATGGAGTCCTTCCCGACGGAGAGCAAGAAGACGCTTTTGACCGTGTGCGAGAACGGCTACGGCAAGCGCACCAACCTTTCCGAGTACCGCGGGCAGCACCGCGGCGGCGGCGGCGTCATCACCATCAAGGCCACGGAGCGAAACGGCTCGGTCGCGGGCGTCAAGCTCGTCACCAACGAGGACGACCTCATGGTCATGACCGAGCAGGGCAAGGCCGTGCGTCTGCGCTGCAAGGACATCAAGGCTATTTCCCGCAACACCCAGGGCGTGCGTCTGGTGCGCATGGAAGAGGGCGACAGAATAGCCCGCGTGGCGCCCATCGCCGTGGAGCCGGCCGTCGTCCCCGCGGATCCGGAGCTGCCGCTGCCAAAGGACAAGGAATGACCGGAAGAAACGGAATGAACGGAGCCGGTTCCATCCGTTCTTTCCGTTTCGCTGCCGCTCTTCTGGCGGCCGCGCTTGCGGCACCGGCGGCCGCGGCCGTGGCGCCGCGGGGCGTGGTCTTGGAGCCAGCCGGCTGGTTCGCGATTCGCCCGCGCCGGGGATTAAAGACCCTGGATATCCGCCATGCGCAGTTCGTCCCGATTAAGGCCGTGAGCGGCGCGTCGCCGCGCGCGGCGGAGCGGATCCGTCCGCGGATTAAGGCCGTCAACCGGGGCGACGCCCCGGCCGAGGGCATTCTCATTCGCTACGACTTCGCGCTCGAAGTGGCGCCCAAGTCCGACGCGAAGAAAGCGGCCTGGGCCGTCCCCTTCATGATGGACGAGTGGCGCATCCCGAGGCTTTTGCCGGGCGAATCCAAGGGCGTCGCTTTGGATCCGGAGATTTTGCGCCAGACCTTGGCGCGTCTTGACGCCGCGGGCTTTACGGCCGTGCGCCTGCGCTTCGAGGCGATGCTGGAGCCCCGGTCGGGCGATCCGCGTCCCCTGCAGACCGTCGGCGGCGGCATCGCCTTCGCCCCATGATCGACCCGGCGCTTTTGCGCAAGAACCCCGAGGCCGTGCGCGCGGGCCTCAAGAACCGCGGCGGCGCCGCGCTGCCCGCGCTTGAGGTGTGGCTGCGCCTGGACGTCAAGAACCGGGAGATTTTAAAGCTGGTGGAGGATGGCCGCGCGAAAATCAACGCGCTCTCCAAGGACATCGGCAAGGCCAAGGCCGCCAAGGATGAAGCCGCGGCCGCAGCGCTCATGGCCGAGGTGGCCAAACTCAAGGCCGCCGTCGTTGGCGGCGGGCCAGGCGACGCGGAGCAGGTCTCGGCCGCGCTGCGTCGCGCCGCGCTCGAAATGCCCAATTTGCCGCACGAGAGCGTGCCCATCGGCAAGAGCGAAGCGGACAACCCGGTAGTGCGCGTCGGCCGCGCGCCGGAAAAATTCGATTTTAAGCCGCTGGATCACCAGGCGCTGGGCGAGAAGCTGGGGCTCCTGGATTTCGCGGCCGCGGCCAAGCTTTCGGGCGCGCGCTTCGCGCTCTGGCGCGGCGCCGGCGCCCGGTTCATGCGCGCGATTACCGCTTTTCTGCTCGATTTGCACGCCAAGGCGGGGTACGAGGAAATTCTTCCGCCGTATCTGGTTCTTCCCGAAGTGATGGAAGGCACCGGACAGTTGCCTAAATTCGAGGCGGATCTCTACAAAACCACGGAGGATGGTGGCGAGCAAAGCCGGCCGCTCTACCTCATCCCCACCGCCGAGGTGCCGCTGACCAATTTGGTGCGCGGCGAAATCCTGCCGGCCGAAAAACTTCCGCTGAAGATGGCCGCCTACACGCCGTGCTTCAGGCAGGAGGCCGGCTCCTACGGCAAGGACGTGCGGGGACTTATCCGCAACCACCAGTTCGACAAGGTCGAGCTGGTCTGGATCACCAAGCCCGAGGAGTCATTGGCGGCCTTGGAGTGCCTGACCGCGGACGCCGAGGCCGCGCTGACCGCCTTGGAAATCCCCCACCGCGTCATCCATCTGTGCACCGGCGACATGGGCTTTTCCAGCCGCAAGACCTACGATTTGGAGGTGTGGATGCCCTCCGAAAGCCGCTACCGGGAGATTTCCTCGTGCTCCGATTGCGGCGACTTTCAGGCCCGGCGCATGAACGCGCGCTTTCGGTCCGCGCCGCAGGCCGCGCCCCAGTTCGTACACACGTTAAACGGCAGCGGCGTGGCGGTCGGGCGGCTTTTCGCCGCGATTCTGGAGAACTTCCAGGACAAGGACGGCCGCGTGCGCGTCCCCAATGCCCTGGTTCCTTTTTTCGGCGCCGACGTTTTATCCTGAACTAAAGCTTGATTAAGGAGGCGGACATGAAGACTCTCGTGCTTTTGGCGGTCGTCGCGGTCGGAGCGTGGTTTGTCTACACGCACATCAAGCAGGTGGACCAAGTGCAGAAGGCGGCCACGGCCTACGTCCAGGGCTTGAAGGGCGACGCGCAGGGCGCGCAGGAGGCCGCGCAAGGCGCCCAAGCAGCGGCGCAAAACGCCAACGCCCAGACGCAGGCGCTCGAGAAAAGCCTCGAAAAGGCCAGGGCGCGGTAATCCGAGCGCGCCGCCGCGCTCGGATCGGGGCGGCCTAAAGCCAGCCGCGGCGCAGAAGCTCTTGGGCGATTTGCAGCGAATTGGACGCCGCGCCCTTGAGCAGATTGTCGGAAACCACCCATAGCGCCAGCTCGTCTTGCCGCGCGCCGCGCCGCAGCCGCCCCACGAAAGCTTCCGTGCGTCCGGCGATTTCCGCGGGCGTCGGGTAGTCCGGGGCGTCCATCAAAACCACGCCGGGCGCTTTTTTTAGGACGGCGCGCGCCTGGGCCGGGGACAGAGGTTTTTTAAGGCGTAGCCAAGCGGCCAAGGCGTGGCCGCGCAGAGTGGGCACGCGCACGGCCGTCACGCTGACCGCGATCTTGGGCGCGCGGAGCACCTTGCGCAACTCGGCCGCGACCTTATTTTCCTCGCCCGAGGATCCGTCCGCGGCGAAACTCCCCACCTGCGGGACGACATTGTAGGCGATGGCGCGGGGCAACGCCTTGTGCCGCAGGGCGCGCAGCTTTTTCCCGAAGAGATCCGCGCGCCGCGCGTTGAGCCGCCCCGAGACGGCCCGCGCTTGGGACAAAAATTCCTCCAAGGCGGCCAAGCCCGCGCCCGAGACGGACTGATAGGACGCGGCCCGGATTTCCAAGATGCCCGCGGCGCGGTGCAGGGCCGCGGCGGCCAAGCCCAAGCCGGACATGGTGCAGTTGGGGCCGGCGATAAGCCGCTGCGCGGGCGAGAGCGCGTCGGCGTTGATTTCCGGGATGACGAGCGGCACACGCGCGTCTAACCGGAAGGCAGAGCTGTCATCGATGACCCAGACGCCGGCCTGGGCCAGCGCCGGCGCCCAGCGCCGGGAAACCTCGTCCGAGCTCACGAAGAACACCAAGCGACAGGCGCGCAGGGCCGAGAGGCTCGGCGCCGAAAGCGGCAGGCGGCGGCCGCGGAACAAGACGCTGCGGGCCTTTTTACCCGAGGAGAAAACGGCCAGCCGCCCCACCGGAAAACGGCTTTTAGCCAGGACGTTTAGTATCTCGCGGCCCACCATGCCGCTGGCGCCTACCACGCCGACCGCGAGGCCCGCCGCTTTTTTAGGGCGCGGCATAGGCGGCGCTGCGGCCCTCGTCCCCCTCGATATCCTGGGCGGCGGCGCGCAGGTATTGGCCCGATTTCGGGGCCAGGGTCGCGCCGAGCGTGAAAAAAAACGGCGGATTTTCCAAAAACGGCCCCACGCGCTGCCAGTCGAGATCGTCTTGGGAAATTTCCAGCCAAGCCCGAGAAATATCCCGCCCCGAGACCGAGAAGCGGACCAGCGCGCCGGAGCCGCTGGGCAGGACCGAAAGATCGAAGACCTTGACGGGCGGGTGCGCCCCCGCCGGGACCAGCTCCAGGGCCAACGCGGGCATAAGGTTGCTCAGGGGGGTCTGCAGCGCGCCGTCCTGCTGGCGCGGCGGCGCGCCCTGAATCGAGTTGTTGTTCCATGCGCAGCCGGCAGGATCGCAGAAAAACGAGGGCTTGTCGGACGCCGCCAAAATGGGAGCGTTGGTCGAGGCGTTCAGGTTCGGGCTCGGCGACCAGATGATGAGGTAGTTGGGACCGGAGAAATCAACCTGGCCGAGCGGCACCTCGGCCCAGAACCAGCGCGACGCGCCCACGTTGGAAACGTTCGACCGCGGGTCGGCCTCGCGCGGGATGTCCTCGGTCTGCGCCAGGAAATAGCTCCGCTCCGGCGAGAACGCGGGCGCGGGCGAGAGGGCCATGTAAATTTGACCGTCGACCACGTCGCGGCGCCAGGGTGCGTCGGGGTCCGGCTGGGTTTTGGCTCTGCCCAGCTGGGCTCCTATGTAGGCGCGCGAGAACTGCCCGGCGGGCGCGGTGGGGAGCTTCACGATCCAGGCGTTGTTGAAGCCCACATACCAGTTGGAGTCGGGCCCGCCGTCCGCGAAGAGGTTGAAGGCGCGAATGTCCGGCTCAAGGGCCAGGTAGGCGGGCAAGACGGCGTCGGTGGAAATGGCGGGCGGATTTTCTTGGGCATGAGCCGCGGGCGCAAGCCAGAGCAAAAATACCAAAAAAATCATTATTTTTTAATGATTTTTAATATGCGGTCGAAATCTTCCAAGGAATAAAAATGAATGCTGACGCGGCCCCTGTTCTGTTGGATGTTGGTGCGGATTTCGACTTTGGTGCCGAGTTGCTCCTGCAGCGAGTTTTCCAACGCGCGGATGTCCGCGGGTTTTTCCGCGCGGGCCGGCGCGGGCGCTTCCTTAATCTTTCGGGCCAGGGCCTCGACCGCGCGCACGGAAAGTTTTTGCTCGAGCATTTCCGAGAAGGCGCGGCGGCGCTCGGCCTCGTTCTCGATGGCGAGCAGCGCGCGCGCGTGGCCTTCCGTGATTTTTCCCTCGGCCAAGGCCCGCTGAATGTCGTCGGGAAGATCCAGCAGGCGCAGGGTGTTGGAAACGGCGGACTTGGATTTGCCTAGAATTTTGGTGAGGTCGGCCTGGGAGAAACCGAAATCTTTGATCATCTTAAGGTAACTTTGCGCGGTCTCAACGGGGTTCAAGTCCTCGCGTTGGATGTTCTCGGTGATAGCCAGGGCCAGCCGGTCCTTATCCGAGACCGGATTTTTAACGATAATCTCAATTTCACTCAAGCCGGCCAGCTCGGCGGCGCGGAGCCGGCGCTCGCCGGCGATAAGCTCATAGGTCTCGCTCAGTTCGTCGTAAGAGACCAGGATGGGCTGCGCAATACCATGCTCGTGGATGGAGGCGGCGAGTTCCTGTAGTTTTTCCGAGTCGAAGAACTTGCGCGGTTGGAGGCGGTTTGGCCTAATTTTCGAAATAAGAATTTTCTGGGAAGCAACTGCCTCTCCCCGCCTTGCTTCCGTTATCGGTGTGGCTTGTGGAATCAAGGCATCAAGACCGCGGCCAAGGGCTTTTCTCATGAGGGCACTCCTGTTTCCTGCGCTTGCGGGGCGGGCGTGGGCGGCTGCTCACAGCGGCCGATAAGTTCCTTGGCCAGCGCGAGATAAGCCTCCGCTCCCTTCGATTTAGCGTCATACTGGAAAATAGGCTGGCCGAAACCAGGCGCCTCCGCGAGCCGGATGCTGCGCGGAATGACCGTGTTAAAAATGTTCGGACCGAAAAATTTAGAGATTTCATCTTTAACCTGGTTGGAAAGAATCATGCGCGCGTCGAACATGGTGATGATTCCCCCCTCCAGCTTAAGCGCCGGGTTGATGGCGGCGCGGACGTGGCTGAAAGTTTCGATGAATTGGGCTAGGCCTTCAAGGGCATAATATTCGGCTTGAATAGGCAAAAGCAGGCGGTTGGCGGCGGTTAGGGCGTTGATTGTGAGCAGGCCCAAGGATGGCGGACAATCGATGAGGATATAATCAAAATCTGAGATGAAGTTTCTTAGCGCGCCTTTAAGACGATTTTCACGCCCCGCCACCGGGGTTAATTCGATTTCCGCGCCGATAAGCTCGGTCCCCGCGCCGGCTAAAAACAGGTTTTTAACGCTTGTTTCTTTGATAGTTTTTTCTAGGGGCAGCAATTCTAACAGCACGTGATAGATGCTTGGGCTATACTCTTTTTTATTAAATCCGACCCCGGAGCTGGCGTTCCCCTGGGGGTCGAGATCGATGAGCAGCGTCTTCTTCCCGCAAAGAGCTAGCCCGGCGGCGAGGTTTACGGCGGTGGTTGTTTTTCCCACCCCCCCTTTTTGGTTGGTAATGGCGATGATTTCAGCCATGATTGGTCTGTTTAGAGGTTTTCACGTGGAAACTTTTGTTTTTGGCGCCGTGTTAAGTATATAAAACGCCCGCAATCCTGTCAAGTGGGCGCCCTTTTCCAGCAATATGTGCTATTTATTATTATATATTATCTATTAATATATTTTTATTATCTTTTATTATCATATTTAATTGTATCTTGAAACCGGGCGGCGGTTTAGATACAATCAGGCTATGGCGGGGGGAACCTGGACGGTGAACGAACTCGCGCGCGCGGTTCGCGCCGGAAAAATCCACACGGTGGCCACGGTTTTCCCGGACATGCAGGGCCGCTGGATGGGCAAGCGCGCCACGGCCCGCCACTTCCTTGACGTCTGCCGGAGCCACGGCACGCACGCCTGCGCGTACCTGCTTACCGCGGACATGGAGATGGACCCGGTGCCCGGCTACGCGCTCACCAGCTGGGAGAAAGGCTACCAGGATGTCGCGCTCATTCCCGATTTTTCCACGCTGCGGCCGCTGGCCTGGAGCCCGGGCACGGCGCTGGTGGTCTGCGACGTCGCCGACGAGACGGGCCGCCCCGTGGCCGTTTCGCCCCGGCAAATCTTAAAAGATCAAATCGCGCGGGCCCGCGCCGCGGGTTTTTCCCTGAAGATGGCCTCGGAGCTGGAGTTCTACTTGTTCCGCGAAACCTACGAGTCCGCCAAGGCCAAGGGCTACCAGGCCCTTGAGCACTTCGGCGCCTACAGCGAGGACTACCACATCCTGCAGGGCGCCAAGGAAGAGTTCGTCATCGGAGAAATACGCAATTTGATGGAGAAATCCGGAATTCCCGTTGAGACCTCCAAGGGCGAGTGGGGCCCGGGCCAGCACGAAATCAACCTTGACTACGCGCCGGCTCTTGAGATGGCCGATCGCCACGTGATCTACAAGCATGGCGCCAAGGAAATCGCCATGGCCAAGGGCGTGAGCCTCACCTTCATGGCCAAGTTCGACGCGCGCCTGGCGGGGTCGAGCTGCCACATCCACGCGAGTCTTTGGGACGCGGCCGGCAGGAAGAATCTTTTCTGGGAGGGGGGGAAGCCCAGCCGTTTGTTCCGGCACTTTCTCGGCGGGCAAATGGCGCTGGCCAAGGAGCTGGCCTATTTCTACGCGCCCACCGTCAACTCCTACAAGCGCTATCAGTCCGCGACCTTCGCGCCGACCGCGGTGGCGTGGGCGCGGGACAACCGCACCTGCGGCTTCCGCGTGGTGGGGGAGAAAAATTCCCTGCGCATCGAGAACCGCATTCCCGGCGCGGACGCCAACCCTTACTTGGCCTTCGCCGCCGCCATCGGCGCGGGGCTTCACGGCATCAAGAAGAAAATCGAGCCGTCCGCCGAGTTCCGGGGCAACGCCTACGAGTCCGCGGCCGTTCCCGCGGTGCCCAAGTCCTTATATAAAGCCATCCGGCTCTTGGAGGCCTCCAAGGCCGCGCGGGAGATTTTCGGCGACGAGGTTTTCGAGCACTATCTGCGCACGGCGCGCGCCGAGCAGGCCGCCTTCGACCGCGGCGTCACCAACTGGGAACGCGAGCGGAACTTCGAGAGAATCTAGGGACGCGGGGCTCTGGGCCCTTCTTCCCTCCAGAGCCTAGGCCCTTGGACACGCGACAGGACCCGGCTTTCCCGCCATACTAGGCGCATGGAAAAAACACGGCTTGTCTCCGGGCTTTTAGCGGCGGTTTTGACGGCGGGGGCGGTCTTCGCGCCGCCCGCCCGCGGGGGCGGTTTCGACGCGATGAGCGACGCAAGCTTCGCGGCGAGTCTTGGCGCCATCCAAAAATCGGCTGCCGCGTGGCGCCCCGAGACGCGTCCGCTGGCGTCTTGGTGGGGAAAAAAGTCTTCCCGACGCGAGAGCGCTCCTTTGACCGTGCAGAAAACATCGGGCGGCTCCATGGGACCGCCGGATATGGCCTCCGCGCTTCTGCTGATTCCCTGCGACTTCGATGACCATAAATCCCGCTGCGTGCTGGACACGGGCGATGCCACGACCTTCGTCAAGGACGACGCTTTTTCCATGGGCCTTGAACGAGTAAACGGCGCCGCGATGGAGGGCGCCTCAGGAAAACATGTCGACACGGAGTTGGTCCAAACGCGCGGTTTGCGCGCGGGGACCATCGATTTCGGCGCGCCGCAGATTTTCCGCGTCCGTGAGCCGAAGGCGGCCCCGGGCAGCCCGTTTCTCTACGGAGCGGAAGGCTACCTCGGCATCGACGCGCTTTATTCGAAGGACAGCCTGGAGTTTGATTTCGGCGCGGCCCCCGTCCTCGTGGCGAACCAGCCGCCGTCTTTTTCCGCGCCGGGCGAGCGCATCTCCCGAACTCCTACCGGGCACGTCATCATTTCCGTTAGCTTGGGGGGAAAGAACATTCCGGCGCTGTGGGACACGGGCACGTCCTTGACCGCGGTGGACTTGAAATACATCAAAAAACACCAGGACGAGTTCGCTCCGGCGGGATTCACCGGGACCAGCGACGCCGCCGGCGTCATCGAGAAAACGACGATCTACCGCATCAAAGGCGGCGTCTCAATTGGGGGATGCCACCTGGACGGTTACGCCATCGGGATGGATTTGCGCCACCTCTCCGGCATTCTGCAATACCGCGGCGTCAACGTCATCCTCGGCAGCAACTTCATCACCCGCCTAAACTGGTACCTGGATCTGCGGCACGAACGCTGGTCCGTGTCTCCCGTCGGCGCCGATCAGGCGCCGGCCGTCGCGTCCGCCGGGGCTCCCGCCGTTGTCTCGGCCGCGGGCGGGCTTAGCGAATTTTCGCCAAGCCGCGGCTGGCCAGCGTCCAGGCCGTGAGCTTGTAGAGCAGCCGCGCGCCCACGTTGGCGTCCCACTCGCCCTGCCCGCGCGGCGGGAGAGAGACCTCCACTAGGTCGAAGCCCAGAATCTCCCGCCCCGAGACCGCCACCTCGCGTAGGACGCGGTTGGCCTCCGAAAAAGAGAGCCCGCCGGGCACAGGCGTGCCGGTGTGCGGGCACAAGGCCGGGTCGAGGCCGTCGACGTCGAAGGTGATCCAGACTTTTTGGGGCAGGCTCGCGACGATGTCGCGGACGATTTCGTTCCAGGGCTCGCCCGCGAACAGGCGGCGGCGCACGGCTTCGTCGTAGAAAACCGCCGCGCGCGGGCCCATATCCGCGGCGTAGTCCGCCTCCTCCTCGCAGAAATCCCGGATGCCGACCTGGACGATTTTGGAGATTTCCGGGATGCCGTCCAGGGCGTTTCTCATGATGGAGGCGTGCGACCAGCGAAAGCCCTCGTAGTCCTTTCTCATGTCGTGGTGCGCGTCAAAATGCAGCAGACCGAACTCGCCGCATTTTTCCGCCGCGGCCGCGAAAGCGCCGTAGGGAACCGAGTGGTCGCCGCCCAGCAGCGCGGGGATTTTCCCCGCGGCCAGAACGTTCGAGACGGATTTTTTCACGCGGGCGTTTAATTCCGCGCCCAGAGCGTTGACCAGCGCCGCGGGCTTTCGCAGGGATTTCTTCCCCAGGGCGCCGCCCGCCGCGATGATTTTGCGCGCGGCCGCGCGGGCCCGGGCGTTGAGGGCGCGGATTTTTAGATCCTCTCGCCGCAGAAAAAGCCCCGCCGCATATGGCTTCTCCACGTCGCCGTCGAAGAGGTCCACTTGGCGGCTGGCGCGCAGCACCGCGGCCGGGGCCGCGGCCGTCCCGCCGCCGTAGGAGACCGTGGCCTCCCAGGGGACCGGGACGTAGACCAGGGCCGCGTCCTTCTCTGTACAAGGAAGGCCGAACACCCCGGAGTCCGGCGTCGACGCCGAATTGGGGTCGAACAAGGGCTTTAAGCTACTTGGCCGCGAGGTTCTTCGCCGCGAAGTCCCAGTTGACCAGCGCCCAGTAGGCGTCCATGTACTTGGCCCGGGAGTTGCGGTAGTCGATGTAGTAGGCGTGCTCCCACACGTCGCAGGCCAGAAGCGTCTTCTCGCCGTACTTGAGCGGGTCGTCCGCGTTGGGCGTGTTGCGGATGGCCAAGGAGCCGTCCTGTTTCTTGACCAGCCAAGTCCAGCCCGAGCCGAAGAGCGTGGTGGCGGACTTGGTGAAGGCTTCCTTGAACTTATCGAAGGAGCCGAAATGCTTGCCGAGGGCCTGGAGCAAATCGCCCATGGGGGCCTTGGCTTTTTTGGGCGCGAGGCTTTCCCAATAGACGCTGTGGTTCCAGAACTGGGCCGCGTTGTTGAAGATGCCGCCGTCCGCCTTCCTTATAGTATCCTCCAGGGGCGTGGTCGCCCACGAGGTTCCGGCGATGAGCTTGTTCAAGTTGTCGCAATAGGCTTGGTGGTGCTTGCCGTAGTGGTACTCTAGGCACTCCTTGGAAAGCTCCGGCGCCAAGGCGTCCAGAGCGTAGGGGAGCTTGGGAAGCGCGTACTTCGCGGTCGTTTTTTCTGCGGTTCTTTCCATTGAATCGTCCTCCGGGCCGTAAGATTTTTTAGGGCCGGTTTTGATCATACCTCTTTGCGCGCCGGGCAAGCCAGCAGCAGCCTGCCGCCGCGGCCGTTTCATGGTATAATGGGTCGACGGGACGCCGCCCGTTCCGATCTCGGAACAAGGAGAAAAGCCCATGCCCGCGACTACGACCCGAAAGCATCCAACCAAGACCCCTACGACCCCGAAGACCGCGACCTACACCCCCACGCCGATCCAGGCCGCCGCCTATTTTTCCGCCAAGCTCGCCTACGAGACCACCCCCCACCAGCTGAAGAAGGATTGGGACGATGGCAAGGTCGTCATCCTCGATGTGCGCGATCCGCAGTCCTACGCTGCCGAGCACATCGCGGGCGCCAAGAACGTCCCGCTCACCGAGCTCCAGAAGCACTTCGCGACGCTGCCTAAGAACAAGACCCTGGTGACCTACTGCTGGACCATCACCTGCGCTCTGGCCCCCAAGGCCGCGCTCGCGCTGGCCCAGAAGGGCTTCAACGTGCAGGAGCTTTCCGGCGGCATCGCCGAGTGGAAGACCAATTCCTTCCCGACCGAAGGGCAGACTCCCAAGGCTTAAAGCCCGCGTTCTCACCCGGCCCTCCCCCGGCAAGCGGGGGAGGGCTCGGGCGGCGAGAAAACCAAGGAGATAAAACCGACATGAAAAAATTTTCCGCTCTGGCGTCCGCCGTCCTGGCCGCGGCCGCGCTGGCGCCGTCGTCCGCGCGCGCCTTCTTCATCCAGCCGTCCCTCACCCAGCTTTCCGGCTCGCACGGCTACGAAGGCACCGACGCCTCCGTGGACGTGGGCGCGGCCTTCCACCTCATGCCGGCCTTCTCGGAGTACCACTCCGACTTGAGCGGCGGGCAGACCTACAAGACCTACTCCCTGCGCGCGGCTTACGACACCGGCCTTTGGGGCGTGGGCCTGACCGGCGGGGCGACCCCGGGCGTTTCCGGCCAGACCTCTAGCTTCAAGCAGAACTTCTACGGTGTGGACGGCACCATCAGCTTTGGCCCGGGAACGGGCAAGGTCTCGCGCCTGCGTCAGTACCAGGCCCAGGGCGCGGCGGGCCTGACCAACATGAGCTCGGCCCCCGAAGGGCTGGCCGGCGTGGACTTGGGCGCCGGGGTCATGCACTACGACGAGACCAACGCGAATTTGTCCGGCGCGGGCCTCTCGCGCATCGGGCAGACCAACCTGCGCGGCTCGGCCGGCGCGGCCATTTTGGACAACATCCTGACCCTGGACATCACCAAGTCGGTCTACAACGGCAGCATCGCCGGCTCCGCGGCCGATCAGGCCCAGATCATCCAGGGCGTCAACGCGGTGGTGCAAGGCTTCCCGGACACCTCGGTGAGCCTGAAGCTCGCCATGGGCATGCTGCCCCTGGTCACGCCGTATATTTCCTACACGCACACCACCTTCAAGAACGGCGTGGGCGCCTCGGGCGCCTACGTGGTCGGCGGCGCGGTCAACCTCCTCATGCTCAACGTGCACGCCTTCTACGAGCGCTACACCCAGGTCGGCGGGCAGGACCAGAACTTCGTGGGCATCGGCGCGGGGCTTAACTTCGGCATTTGAGAACGAAGAACGGATTTTCCCCGGGCCGTTTGCCGCTGCCGTCCGTTCTTTCCGTTTCCTTCTTCATCCTTCTTCTTGACGCGGCCCAGGCCTTCGCGCGCGCAGGCGGAGGCGGCGGTTACTCCGGAGGCTTTGGTGGCGGCGGCTTTTCCAGCGGGGGCGCGGGATTTTCCGGCGGCGGCGGGGGCGGCCTTGGCATTCTTCTGTACTGGTGGCTGGCCTTCGTCGCGCAGGACCCCGTCATCGGCCTGCCCGTGACGCTGGTCATCGGCTACGTCGCCTGGCAGATTTACGGTCAAGCCGACCCGGTGCTGGCCACGACCGGGCAAATTCACCGGACCATCGCGCAGGGCGGGGACTGCCAGGACCGGCAAGGCCTGGAGCAGAGCCTCTCGGCGTTAAAGGCGCGCGACCCCCAGTTCGACGCGGAGGCGTTCTTGAAGCGGGCGCAGGACGCGTTCTTGAAAATCCAGTCGGCCTGGAGCCGGCAGGACCTCGCGCCGGCCCGGGCCTTTATTTCCGACGGCGTGATGGAGCGCTTCCTCATCCAAATCGAGATGCAAAAGGCCCTGGGGGAACGCAACGACATGAGCCAGGTCCAGGTGCTGGGCGCAGATATTTTGGAGATGGAGTCCGACCGCTGCTTTGATGCGCTGCACGTGCGCCTTTTGGCCTCGGCCGCGGACGAAACGGTTTCTTTGAGCGACGGGCGCCGGCTTTCGGGCTATTCCTCCGCCCGGGAGTTCTCCGAAATCTGGACCTTTTTGCGCCGCCCGGGCGCCAAGACGCTTGGCGGCGCGGGCCTCATCGAGGGCTGTTGCCCCAACTGTGGCGCGCCCCTGTCTTTGGCCGACGCGGGGCAGTGCGCGAGCTGCAAGTCCTGGGTCAACTCCGGAGAATACGACTGGGTCCTGTGCGAAATCACGCAGGAGTGCGAGTGGTCCCCGCGCGGCGGCGAGGGGGACATTCCGGGATTTTCGGACCTGGCCGCGCAGGACCCGGCCTTGAACGCGCAATTTTTGGAAGACCGGGCCTCGGTGGCCTTCTGGCGCTGGCAGATGGCGTTTTTCGAGGGCAAGCCCGATGCGGCCACGGCCGTGGCTTCCCCCGAGTTCTTGGAAACCCTGCGCGCGGATCTCTCCGCCAAAAACGAGAGCTACCGCGAGGCGGCGGTGGGCGCCGTCGAGGTCAAATGCGTCGAGCCCGGCGCCGCGTTCGACAAGGCCCACGTCCAGATTAAGTGGTCGGCCGATTTATGGGCCGGCCGCGAGGACAAGGCGTCCTTGCGCGAGAACGTCCTGCGCCAGCACGTGTTCATTTTAAAGCGCAAGCACGGGACCTTGAGCGAGGCGCGCTCGGGGCTCTGCTCCGCGCGCTGCCCCAACTGCGGCGCGCCCCAGACCCAGAGAGACCAGGCCCGCTGCGAGTACTGCGGCACGCCGTTTAACGACGGCGGCCGGCAGTGGGTGGTGGAGGACATCGAGCCCATCGCCTTGTGGACGCCGCCCGCCCACACGCTGGACGCGCCCGCGGCGCTCTCGGCCGATGCCTGGGCCGAAAACCTCTCGCCCGCCGAGGCCCTGACCGTGGTGGCGCTGGTGGTCGCGGCCGACGGCAAGACCAGTCCCGCGACCGAGGGCATGATGGCGGCGCTGGCCAAGCGCTACGGCATCGCGCCCAATAAAATTCCCGCGCTCCTGGTCGCGGCGCGAAGCGGACAGGTGCGGCTGCCCGTGCCCAAGAACAAGGACGAGGCGCGCGCCTGCCTGCGCGGCCTCGCGCGCGCCATTTTGGCCGAGGGCCCGGTCACCCGCCCCGAGGCCAAGCTCCTAAACCAATTCGGCGCCCGCTACGGATTTTCCCGCGCGGACCTGCGCCTGATTTTCCGCGCCGAGCGCCTAGCGCTCTACCGGGAGTCGAAGGCGGCCCTGGCCTCCGCCGGTCTTTAGGCCGGAACCACGCCGCGGCATTTTGGTAGACTTTTAGCGCGTGAAAATAAAATCTTCGTCCGTGATTTTTTTCCTGGCCGGAGCCTTGGCGGCGCTTCCGGCGGCGACGCGGGCGGCCTGCGTCCCATCGAGCGTGGCGCGCGGCGCCATCCAGGTTCAGACGCTGGACTCCGGGACTGAGGGCTGCGCGATTTTAATCGCCCCGGCCGACCCCGCGGGCCTGGTCTTCCGGCAGTATCTCCTGGACGGCAGCGGGCTCTTCATGGTCTTTGACTCCATCGCCGGGCCGGAGGACACCTCCACCGGCGCGCGCAGCTATTTTTTCTTTCCGCGCCGAAAGTCCGCGTCCTACCGCTTCCTTGACGATGGCCGGCTGGAAGTGGACGCCCCCTCGGGCCAGGCCTTTTTCTTCTCCCCAAAGACCGCGCGCCTGGAATCCGTCCCGGGCGTTTCCTATACGGAGGATCCCATGGTCTCCATGAACAACAACGGCGGCGTGGAGATTTCCCGCGCGGGTGGCGTGTGGCTGGATGCCGGCTGGCAGACCGGCAGCGCGTCCTTCGCCCACCCGGAGCGGACCTCCGTTTTTCATGACGCGGCCGGAAATTCCTGTCCGGTTTCCAACGCGGACATCTTCACCAACGACAAAAACGGCAACCCGTCCTTTAATTTCCCAGCCGCCGCCGCCCTGGCGCTGTTTTTGCGCCGGCATTGCCCGCTCTTGGGCGCCGCTTCTTTAACGAGCGGCCCCGCGGCGGCGTCCGTCGCCGTGTTCGCTTCCGTTTCGGCGGCGTCCACCGCCTACCAAGCAGCCTTAAAGAGCCGCGCGCGGTAGGCGTTTGGCGGGCTTGACAGGCGAGCGGCAACGGGGCTACAGTAAAAAGCGCTTTGTTTTCCGGGAGGAAACCTTTAATGGCTACGATTGATCGCGTCAAGTACGACGGGTCGGCGAATATTTTAGTCTGGAAGTTCCCCACGCAGGATTTAAGCTGGGGCACGCAGGTCATCGTCAACCAGGCCCAGGAGGCGGTGTTCTTCAAGGGCGGCCAGGCCCAGGACGTCCTGGGCCCCGGCACGCATACGCTTAAGACCGCCAACATCCCCTTCTTGCGCGGACTCATCGAGGCGCCTTTCGGCGGGAACACGCCGTTTGCCGCGGAGATTTACTTCGTCAACAAGGCCACGCACCTAGACGTCAAGTGGGGGACCAAGACCCCCATTCCCATCGAGGATCCCAAGTTCAACGTGTTCTTGCCGGTGCGCGCCTTCGGGCAGTTCGGCGTGCAGGTCGCGGACTCGCGCGCCTTCGTGACCCAGTTCTCCGCAACGCTCCCCGAGTTCACCTTGGACGGCTTGGAGGATTATTTCCGTGGCGCGCTCCTGGCCCGGGCCAAGGACTACATCGCGGAAACCATCGTCAACAAGAAGATAAACGTTCTGGAGATTTCCGCGCATCTGGAGGAAATGTCTTCCGCCATGGGCGCGAAGCTCTCCGGGGACTTTTCCGCTTACGGCGTGCGGCTGGTCAACTTCTTCTTGGACTCGGTCGATGTGCCCACGGACGACGAGACGGTCGTGCGCCTCAAAAAAGCCCTGGCCGACCGCGCCGAGTTCGACATTTTGGGAAACGCCTATAACACCAAGCGCACCTTCGACACGCTGGAAAAAGCCGCTGGCAACGAGGGCGGCGGCGCCGGCATCGGCATGGGCCTGGGCGCGGGCTTGGGCGCGGGCGCGGGCATCGGCAACTTGATGTCGGGCCTCGTGGGCCAGGCCGCGGCGGGGACGGGCAAGCCCGCTCCGGCGCCGACGGGTCTCGTTTGTCCCGCGTGCCGCGCGCAAAACCCGGCTGGCGCGCGCTTTTGCTCCGCCTGCGGCAAACCTCTTCAGTCGATCTGCCCCAAATGCGGCGTTCCGGCCGAAGCCGGCGCTCGTTTTTGCCCGTCGTGCGGGGCTAAAATCGCCTAAGCCGCCGCTCAGGAGGGCGCATGAGATTCTACGTCTACGACGACGCGGAGAAAAAACCCATGGGGCCCTTCGAGCCGGAACTGCTCTGGCGCCTGGAAGGATTCAACCCGGAGACCAAGGTCTGCCCGGAGGGCGCGAAGGCTTGGGTGCCGGCCAAAAGCCTGCCCGAGTTTTCCGGCGTGCTCGCGGCCCCGCGCCCGCGGTCGATCCCGGTCGGTTCCGCCGGGTCCGCGCCGGTCGCGGGCCAGGCCCGCCGCCTGGGCGCGCTTCTCTCGGACGCGTTTTCGTTGGCGGCAAGCCGGCCGCCGACCTTCATCGGCATCGTCTTATTGGCGCTCGCGGCCAAGATTCTGCTCGTGCACGCGGGCTCGCTCATCAGCGGCATCCCGATTGGCAAGCAAGCCCTGACCCAGGCGCTCAAGGCCGGACGCTACGCCGCGGCCGCGGCCCTCATCGCCTGCGGCATGCTGGGCGCGCTCGCCGATTCCATCGGGTACGCCGCCCTGATTCTGGCGCTCGCGGAGCGCGCGCGGGGGCAGGCCGCGAACCTGCGGCAGGCCCTGGGCCTGGCGCAGGCCGTCATCGTGCCGCTGCTCCTGGTCGATCTCCAGGTGCTGGGGTGGATTATTCTGGGCGCCCTCCTGCTCCTTGTTCCCGGCATCCTTTGGGCCATCCGCTACATGCTCGCGCACTTGGCGGTTCTTTTGGAAGGCCGCCACGGCGCGGACGCGCTTTCGCGCAGCAAGGAGATCATGATCGCCCACGTGGGCAAAGTCATCGGCAACACCGCGGTCGCGGGCTTGGCGGGCTTTATCGTCGTTGTTTTGGGCAAGATCGTCCTGGCGGTGCCCCTGGCTCTTTTCCTGCGCGCGCTTCCCGCGCCGGCGATGGCGTGGGCCTTGACCCCCGCCGTCTTCGTGCTCGCCCTTCCCGGGGCGCTGGTTAAAATCTGGACCGCCGCCGTCTTCGTGCTTCTCTACCTCGACTTGGCGTCCCTGCACCCGGCCCAAGCCCCCGCGGCCGGTTAAAAGCGAAAGGCCCGGCTCCAGCGCCGAGCCGGGCCCATTGCCCAACCGGTAGGCTTGTCTAGCGCAGCGGCGCTGGGATTTTCGACTTCTCGTCGTTCAGGAATTCGCTCCACTTGCGGGCCGCGCGGTTCTTCCACGAGCCCTTGTGGTAGGCGTAGGAGGCCAAGAGCGGCAGCGCCATGGTCGCCTCGGCGTAGACCATCTGCTCATAAACAGTGTCCACCTTGCCCCAGGAGCAGGCCTCGCGCAGCGTGGAGCCGGAGAGCGCCCCGTCGCGTTCGTCCGCTACCGTGATTTGCACGGCGTACTTGTGCATCGTGGTCTCAAGGCCGATCATCTCGGGGCCGACGGTGATGTCCTGGGCGAAGTTCTTGGGAACGCCGCCGCCGATCATCAGAAGGCCGGTCTCCTTGGCCTGGAGCTTGACGCGGACCAGTTCCAGAAAGTCCTTGGCCGAATCGATGGAGGCGTGCTCCTCGGGGTTGTGCCACTGGTGGTGCAGGAAGCCGAAGCCAGCCGAGCAGTCGGAGAAGGCCGGCACGAAGATGGGCACGCTCTTCTGGTAGGCCGCGAGGACGACGGAGTCCTTGACCTTGCAGCGCTTGACCAGGTATTTTCCCATCTCCTCGATGATCTCGCGGGAGGAATAGGGCCGGGGCTTCAAGGTCCCGGCGATTTCAGAGATGGTCGAGTCGCAGAGGCCCAGCTCGTCCTCGTTGATGAAGGTGTCGTAGATGCGGTCCACGCGCAGCGCGCGCATCTGTTTGTCGTCCACCCACTTGCTTCCTTTATAGTGCTTGAAGCCCAGGGCCTCGAAGAAGTCCTGGTCCACGATGTTGGCGCCGGTCGAGACGATGGCGTCGACCATGTTGTGGGAGACCAAGTCGAAGACGATTTTTTTCAAGCCCGCGGAGAACAAGGAACCGGCCAGGCAGAGAATGACGCCGCAGTCCTTGTCGGCGAGCATCTGATCGTAAATGGCGGCGGCGCGGGCGAGGTCCCTGGCCGAGAAAGCCATCTTGGACATCGCCTCCACCATCGCCACGGCGTTGTGCTTCGTTATGTCGAAGTGAACGATGGGTTCCTTCAACACATCCGTCTTTTTCATGCCCATGATTACCCCTTGCGTTTTTTGTTTTTGATCCGGCAACAGGGAAATATTTTATAACATTGAGTCGTTATTCACAATTTTTCCGAGTCGAAAAAATGAAGAGAATTTTTTGCGCGGCGGCGTTATGCGCGACTTTTGGCGCCGCCGCCTGCGCGTACTACACGCCGCGCAACCCGCACTACCACGAAGGCGACGGGAAAAAATCGGCCGTGGCCGAAAAAAGCGCGAAGAACGACGCGGCCCAGTCGCCCGAAAAAGTCTCGGCCGAGTCCGCGAAAGACGTCCTGGGCCCGGGCGCGTGGACGCCCGCGGCGCGGACGGCGATTGACGGCCTCATCGCGGCGGAGGGATTTTCAAGCAAGGGCTACGACGCGCGGAAGCCTCCCGTCGCGGTCCTGTCCTGGGAGGGCGTCTTCTTCGTCCACGACGCGGCCGCGGAAGTCTTTGACCAGATGGTCTTGTCCGCGCGCTTTAAAATCACCCCGGAGTTTTGGCGCATCATCCCCGTGGCCTACGGCCGGCAAAAAATATTCGCGGCCTACCAGCAGTTCTCCATTTTGCCGCAGAGCATCTGGGAGGACGAGCCCGCCTACCTGCAGTTCCGCAAGTATTTCGTGCAGTCCTACCAGAACCAGTGCGAGGACGAGAGTTGGTCCGCGTGCCGCGCGTTCTTGGCCCAACTCTTCGCGGGGTTCACGCCCGAGGAGGCCCGGCATTACGCCGCCACGGTTATCAACGCGCAGCTTGAGCGCCCGCTGGGCGCGGGGATATTCGCCGCCGGCCCGGAGGACCGAAGCCCGGCGCGTGTCGAGGAAGGCCTGCGCGTGGTGCCCGAGGTCAGCGGCCTGGTCGCGGCGCTGCTCCAGGCGGGCTTCGACGTCTGGGTCGTGGACCAGGATCCCCAGCCCGTGCTGGAAGCCGCGACGGCGCCCGCCGGCGTGCCCGCGTCGCGGGTGGTGGGCATCCGCGTCAAGGCGGTCAAGGGCGTCATGACCGGCGACATCGACGGGGACGTGCCCGCGCGCGGGGCCAAGACCGCGGCCGTCGTCGCGGCGTTGGGGCGCGCTCCGGATCTGGTGGTGGGCGCTTCCTCCGACGACGCGGCCCTGCTCGGCTACGGCAAGGGCGTGCGCGTGCTCATCGACCACGGCGATAAGAAGCTGGACGCCAAGGCGCGCAAAAAGGGCTGGATTGTGCAACCGGCGTTTGGCCGCTGAAATTTTTTATATGATGGGGCCATGAACAGACTGCAAGGGAAGGTTTGCCTCATTACCGGCGCGGGCTCGGGCATGGGACGCGCCGCCGCCCTGCGCTTTTGCGCGGAGGGCGCCAAGGTTTTCGCCTGCGACTGGAAAAAAGACGCCCTGGAGAAGACCGCCGAGCTGGCCCGCAAAAGCGGCGGAAGCGTCGCGGTCCTGGCCGGGGACGTGTCCAGGGAGGACGACGTGCGCCGCGCGGTCGCGGCCGCGGTCAAATCCTTCGGCGCCGTGCACGTGCTCTACAACAACGCGGGGATTTTTCCGGACGACGACCGCTCGGTCGTGGACACGGACGAGAAGGTTTGGGACAAGGTCTACGCTGTCAACGTCAAGGGCGTCTACCTGATGTGCAAGTACGCCATCCCTGAAATCATCAAGGCCGGCGGCGGCGCGGTCATCAACGTCGCCTCTTTCGTGGCGTTGGTGGGCTGCAGCGTTCCGCAGGACGCCTACACCGCCTCCAAGGGCGCGGTCATCGCGCTGACCAAGTCCTTGGCCGTGCAGTTCGGCCCCAAGGGCGTGCGCTCAAACGCCATTTGTCCCGGCCCCATCGAGACGCCGCTCTTGATGGACTGGCTCTTGAAGGAGCCCAAGGAAAAGGCCAAGCGCATCAACCGCATCCCCATGGGGCGCTTTGGAAAGTCCGAGGACATCGTGAACCTGGCGCTCTATTTGGCCTCGGATGAGTCCTCCTGGACCAACGGCGCGGCCCTGGTGGCCGACGGCGGCATCACCGCCAACTATTTCTGATGCCTCCGGCCAAGGCTGAGAAAAAAACCACGGGGAAAATTTCGAGCGCCGGGCATTGGATCGGCGGCAGGGAAGTTCCCGCCGCGACGGGCCAGACCATGCCGGTCACAAACCCCGCGACCGGGCAGACCATGGCGCAGGTCGCGCGCGGCGGCCAAGAAGACGCGGACCGGGCGGTCCGAGCGGCCGAGCAAGCTCTGCAGGGGCCGTGGTCCAAGTTCACGCCGCGGCAAAGGGCCCGCGCGCTTTTCGAGGTGGCGCGGTTGATTCGCGCCGACCTTGATGCCCTGGCCCGGCTCGAATCCCAGAATGCGGGCAAGCCCATCGGCGAGGCCAAGGGCGAAGTGGAAGCCGCGGCCGGCTGCTTCGAGTATTACGCGGGCGCGGTGTCCAAATTTTTCGGCGAGACCATCCCGGTGAGCGCCTCGGGCCTGGATTTTACGCTTAAAGAGCCGGTGGGCGTGTGCGCGCTCATCGTGCCCTGGAACTATCCCGTGGTCATCGCGTCGTGGAAGATCGCTCCCGCCCTGGCCTGCGCCAACGCGGTGGTTTTAAAGCCCGCGGAGGCAACGCCCTTGACCGCTTTGCGCCTGGCCCAACTCTGCGCCAAAGCGGGAATTCCGGACGGCGTGGTCAACGTGGTGACCGGCTTTGGCCCCGAGGCCGGCGAGCCCCTGGTCAAGCACCCGCAGGTGCGCAAGGTTTCCTTCACGGGCTCGACCGCCGTGGGCAAGCATTTGATGGCCCTGGCCGCGCCAAGCTTAAAGCGCGTGTCCTTGGAGCTGGGGGGAAAATCGCCCAGCCTGATTTTCGCCGACGCGGACTTGGACCGCTGCGCGCAGGACGCGGCCGGCGCGGTGTTCTCCAACGCCGGGCAGGACTGCTGCGCTCGCTCGCGCGCCCTGGTGCAGGAGAAGGTCTACGAGCGCTTCGTGGAGAAGGTCGCGGCCTGCGCCAAGAAATTGCGCGTGGGCGACCCACAGAACCCCAAGACCGAGATGGGGCCGCTGATTTCAAAAAAACAGAAAGAGCGCGTGCTGGGCTACGTGGCGGCGGGAACCGAGGACGGCGCGGACTTGGTCTGCGGCGGCGACGCGCCGGACTTGGGCGGCGGATTTTTCGTGACGCCCGCGGTGTTCGCGGCCGTGGAGCCGCGCATGCGCGTGTTCAAGGAGGAAATTTTCGGGCCGGTCTTGTGCGCCACGCCTTTTAAGACCGAGGACGAGGCCGTGGCCCTGGCCAACGGCACGGAGTACGGCTTGTCGGGCTCGATTTGGACCCGAGACGTGGGCCGCGCCATTCGCCTCGCGCGCCGGGTGCAAAGCGGCGTCTTGAGCGTCAACTCATCGTCGAGCGTGCACATCGAGGCGCCCTTCGGGGGATGCAAGTCCTCGGGCGTGGGGCGGGAACTGGGCATGAAGGCGCTCGAGCTCTACAGCGAAGTCAAGAACGTCTTTATCTCGGACCGCTAGGCCGGCCTAGGCCGTCGTGGCCGCGGCAATCCGGTAGAGCGAGCGGGCGTTCGCCGTGGTCTCCCGCGCCACGTCCTCCAAGCTTTTCCCGAACACTTCCGCTACCTTGGCCGCGATTTCGGGGATGGCCGCGGGCTCGTTGCGTTTGCCGCGGGAGCTCTGCGGCGGCAGATACGGGCTGTCGGTTTCCAGCACCAGGCGCTCCAAGCCCGCGGCGCGCAGGGCCGCGCGTAGGCCGTCATTCTTGGGATAGGTCACCGGTCCGTCCACGCCCAGCGCGAAGCCGCGATCTATAAGGAAGAGCGCGTCGTCCTCCCCGCCGGAAAAACAGTGCACCACGCCCCAGAAACGGAACTCCGCGGGCGGTGCGGGGCAGAGATCGCCCACGACCGCGCGCAGATCCTCGTAGGCGCCGCGGCAATGGATGACCGCGGGCTTGCCCCAGGACAGGCTTGCCGCCAGGAGCGCGCGGAAAGCAACGAACTGGACTTCCTTGGGCGTGTCGGTCTTGACGTAATCCAAGCCGATTTCGCCCACGGCCGCGACCTCGGGCAACCGGGCCTTGGCCGCGAGCGAGTCCAAAAGCCGCGGCGTGAACTCCTTGGCGTAGTACGGGTGCAGGCCCAGGGCGCACCGAACATGGAGTGGCCGGGCCCGGCTTAGCGCCAGGGCGCCCGGCCACTCTGCGGGAGCGTCTGCAATCTCGGCGATGTTTATAACGCCGGCGGCGCGCGCCCGCTCCAACACGGTCTCCCGGTCGGTTTCGAACACGCCGTCGCCCAGATGGGCGTGCGTGTCGAAAAACTCAAGCACCCGGACGGCTTACCGGGCGAAGTACTTCCAACGCCGGAGCGAATGCTCCTTTTCCTGGGCCTGGCCCAGCAGGTGCTCCTCCACCTGCCCCCAGCGGTCGTCCTCGTGATCGGCGCGGGTGAGGCTCAGCCACGCCAATTCGCCCCGCGAGAGGCCGGCAGGCTGCTGAAATTCGGGCTCGAACGACGGTCCGGCCGTGGGCCTAAACAAAAGGGTCTTTGTCTTGAGGGTCTTGGGCTTGGCGGCTTTGCGGACGGCTTTCTTCAGGGCAGGCTTGCGCGCACGTTTTGCGATCATCGTCGATAGTCCTCCATGCGAGAAGTCAACGCTTTCCGATGCGCAGGAGTATAGCCCCGGAACGCGGAATTTTCAAGGGGGGAATTTTTATCGCGGCGTCAAGCAAAAAACTACATAAGGTCTTGTAGGGAGCGGCACCCGGTTCGCGTCCAGTAAAGCGCGCTCGTTGCGGCGGCGCGCTGAAATTATTGCGCGCCCGTCCGTGGAGCTCTCGTCGAAAAAAATAATTCCTAAAAAACGCTTGACATATGCGCGGAGTTGTGTTAACATTCTTGGGCTCGGGGCGAAAGCCCGCGGGCCACAAGACGTACAAAGTAGCCGCTGCCTCTTGCGCAGCATGCAAGAGGTGGTGGGGCTTTTCGCTCTTTGAAAATTGTTTTGCGAGCCAATAAGCGCTCCAGAGCTGTGAAAAACTTCGGTTTTTTTCAGAACGGAGCGCTAAGGAATTAAGTCGGTGTGCGCCGGGCGTTCGACCTTGAGCGTCCGGCACAAAAGTGAGAAGAGCGATCTTCTCCATTTGGGAAAAGCGGAAGTACGGGGGTTCTTAGCCCTCCGGAAAACGCCCAGCCCCTTTAAATGGAGAGTTTGATCCTGGCTCAGAATTAACGCTGGCAGAGTGCATAACACATGCAAGTCGAGCGAGGTTTGCAGATTATCGCAAACTTAGCGGCAGACGAGTGAGTAACACGTAAGCAACCTGCCCTTGAAAGGCGAACAACCAGCCGAAAGGTTGGCTAATACGCCGTATAATCCGGGAAAGGCATCTTTTCTGGATGAGAGGCCCGCAAGGGCCGTTCAAGGAG
>DATLUA010000082.1:0-33331 GCA_035533295.1 Elusimicrobiota bacterium
CCCCGCGATGTCCTCGACGCTCAACGCCACCGTCGACACCCCGACGTTGTCCGCAGACACGCCGCTCAACGACCCCAGCGACCCGTAGAACGTGTTGTTCACCGGCGCGCTCACCACCGACGTCGGCGCCGTGTCGTCATATGTGAACGTCGAGGAGAAAGCGTTGCCGAAGGCTTCCAGGTTGGCGGGAATGGCGTTGTCGGTCGAGGCCGCGGTGATGTAATAAGACGTCCCGGAAATCAGCCCGCCATTTCCGAGAGTCGGTAGCTGGGAGATATTGACGTCCCAACTCGATGAATAGATATCCACGCCCGCGACCGGCAGGCCCAGCGTCACGACCGAACTATTCCAGCTGTTTCCGGTCCAGTACTGATCCGTATCCAGCCGTTCGATGCGGGCGTTGACGGCCTGAATCATTCCCGGATTGGACGCCGGCCGATCCTGCACGGTTCCCGTAATCACGGGCAGAGCGTTGACGTAGCTCCCGTTCGCGGGCGCCACAACCGTCGTAACAGGCGGCTGCGAGTCATAAATAAATGTGTAGGTGGCGTAAGGAACCGAGTAGTTCGCCGCCAAGTCCTCGGCCCGCGCTTCCACGGAGTACGTGGAGCCTTCGACGAACGGCACGGCCGCGGCCGTGCTCCAGCTGACTCCTCCCGGCGCCGAAAACCACGCCGAGTCCGCTTGGTTCGACGGCAAGGTAAACGCCAGGCCGCCGCCCGGGTTGGCATAGGCCAGGGCGGTCACGTCGTAGGCTCGGACCTGGACCTGCGAGAGCGGCGCCTCGCCCACGGAGGCGTTGCCCGCGATGGTGCCCACCTGGCTTTGCCGAGCGTTCTGCGGGCCGCTGGGCTGGGTGATGGAAACCGAAGGCGGCTTGGTGTCGTAAGTGAAGGTCATCGGCGCCGTCAAGGCTTCGATATTGCCCGCGGCTCCGCCCTGGGCCTTGTCCTCGGCCTGGACGGAGAGCTTGTAGGTCGTGCCGTCCTGCCAAGCCAGCGTGGAAACGTCCGCCGTGAAGCTCCAGGACGATCCGGCGACAAAATAAGTCGCCGTGCTCTGTCCAAAAACGTAGCCGGCGGTCCAGGTGCTTTGCTGCTGGTTCCAGTAGTCGTTGTCGGAGGCCCTCTGCAATTGAATGGAAATGCCGCCCGGGTCCAGGACGCCCGCAGAGATGCCATTGATGACCTGGTCCTGCGCCGTGCCGGTCGATATCGGCGGCGTGTTGAGGTAAGAGCCGTCCGAGGGGTAGCCCACGCTCGCGATGGGCGAGGACTCGTCGATGTAATAAAGCGCGGATTGGCCGGGACTCTCCGCCAGGTTGACCGAGTTGTATCCGGTCTCGGTCACGGTGTAGCTGGTGTTGTTGATCCAGCTGGGAATGGTCTGCGTGCTGTAGAACGGGAAGCTCCAGTTTCCGGCGGTGGGCGTCCCGTTCAAGGTCGCGTTCGCGGAGCCGCAGGACATCCAGCCGTTTCCGGCGTTGCCGCCCCAGCATTGCGGCGGGACCGTATCGTCGCGCGCAATTTGCAGATCCACGTAGGCCGTATTGCCGTTGGCCGTGCCTTGGATGTTGGCCAAGACGTTGTAGTAGATCAGTTTCTGCGGGATGGTGATCGCGGTGGCGGCCGGAGGCGGCTGATAGGTCACCCTGGCGTAGCCGGTGGCGCCGGCCGTGGGCAGCGGCGACTGGATGTTGCCCGCGTTGTCCACCGCCGTGGAAATGAGAATATAGTTGTCGTTGACCACCAGGGTCGCGTTGATGTTCACGGAACTGAAGCTCCAGTTGGTCCCGTTCCAAGAAGTCGCGTTCCACACCGGGACGAGGCTGCTCCAATTATTGCCCAGCGCGTCGTAATAATGGTTCTTTTGGGAATCCGAGTTGCTGGGCGCGTTCTGGATGCTCAGGTAAACCGCGTTGACGCCCGAGGACGAGCCGTTGACCAGCAAATCCGTCGCCGTGCCCGAGATCGCCGCGAGGCTCGTCGCGATGCTCCCGTCCGCGGGGCTGGAGATGCCGGCCAGGGGCAGGCTGCCGTCGAAAACCAGAGTCGCGGCCGCGACATTGGTGTTCGGGAACACGCCCGTGTTGCCCGCGTTGTCCGCGGCCAGGACGCGCAGGACGTAAGTCCGGCCGTCGGGAGAAAGATCGCCCCGCGTCCAGTCGGAGGGCAGGGCGGTGAACACCCAGGACGACTGATAGATGACGGCCGTGGTGCTGGTCTCCGTGCCCCAGGATTTGGTGTTGGCGTTCCACCACTGGCCGCCGCCCGAATGCACCCCGCCCGAGACATCCTCCAGCTCCACCAGAACTTGCTTGACGCCCGAGGGAATGAGGCCGCCGCCTCCGGGGGTGGGATCCGTGAACGTTCCCGAGGACAGCGCCACGCCCGCGGTGCTGATGTAGACCTCGGGCAAGGCGGGCACGCTCATGGTCACCGTGGGCGTGGTGCGGTCGATTAAGAACGTAGTCGTGGAAAACGTCGCTTGAACGTTGGCCAACATATCCGTGCCCTGGGGCACGATGGAATAGAGCCAGCCCTCGTTGGAGGCCCCGTTAAAAGCGGATTCCGGCAAGGCCGCCGCCTGCGTGCTCCAATCCCCTATGCCGCCGATGCCTCCGGAAAGAAAGGTGGGGATGTTGAAAGCGCCCGGCATGCCGTTGACCCACGTAGAAAGATTCCAGTATTGCGTCGCGCCGGAGAGGCTGGTGCGGAAAAGCTTAAGGTCGACCTGCGTCACTCCGACGCCCTGGGTCCCGTCGGTCGATTGGTCGTCCGCGGTGCCCGCGAGGTCCTGCACCGAACCGTTAATGTCGGCACCGCTGGCCGGGAAGGTGGAAATCGACGTCGGCGGGAAAAAGTCGATGTCCATCGTGTTGCCGCCGGACGCCGGCGCGCCGGACGGATAGGCGCTGTCGTTGCCGGCGCCGTCCACCGCGCGGACATAGAGCGTGTAGGCGTGCGGCTGGGTCAAGTTCGTGTTGATGTAGCTGGTTAAATTGGCGTTGGTATAAACCCAGCTTGAAGAGTAAATATTCGCCGAGAGCCACGAGCCGCCGCCGAAAGCCGTGAAAGCCGAGCCGTTCCAAAAATTATGCGTTTGCACATCTTGGACCGCGATTTGGACGGCGGCGAGCCCCGCCGGATCGGACCATGTGCCCGTGGCCTGGGAGAAGCCGGTCAGATATTCATTATTCGCCGGCGACACCATGGCCGCGATGGGCACGGTGTCATACGTCACTGTATAGATCGCGGGCGAACTCAGGTTCCCGGAGTTGTCCTGCGCGCGCACTTCCAAATCGTAGGTTTGCCCGCTGGCAAAGGCGCCGCTCAAGCTGTCGCCCGTGGCGCCGGGGTAGGTCCAGGAGCTGATATATAAGGAAGCGGAGCGCCAAACGGGCACGCCCGCGAAGGTGTAGGCGCTGCCGTTCCAGTCGGGGCCGGTCGCGGGATTGGTGGTGACGCGCACCTGCACTAAATTGACGCCCGACAAGTTGTCGGACATGGCGCCGGTCATGGAGGAGAGCGCGTCCACGTAGGAGCCGTTGGCGGGCCAGCTCAGCGTGACGGTCGGCGTGGTATCGTCCACGATGAAGGAGATGGGTCCGTCCCAGGCGCTCACGTTGCCGGTAGACGGGCTCACCGTCCCGTCCGCCAAGGTGGACGCGTCGTGCGCGCGGACCTGCAGATAGAACGTGGTGTCGCCCACCGCGGACCATTGCGCTTCGCTGGGCAGGGCCAGCAGTTTCCAGCTCGTGTTGCCGGGCAAGGTCAGCGTGGAGACGACCGTTGACCAGCTGCCGCCCGTCCAGTAATGCGTCGTGCCGGACTGCAGGTACCATAGCTGGATATCGATGCCGTCGGCGGCGTTCAAGCCCGAGGCCACGCCGTTGCTCGCCGGATCGCCGGCCGCGCCTGAAATGTTCTGGGCGGTGATGGTCGCCGAGGAATAGTCGGCCCCGGAGACGGGGAACCCGATGCTGACGTTGGGCGGCGTCTTGTCCACCGCGAAAGTGAAGGAGGAAAAATCAAGGCCGAAGGAGCGCTGCGTGTTGCCCGCTTGGTCCTGCGCGATGACGGTCAGGGTGTAGAGGCCGTCGGAAAAATATCCGTTGAAGACCTGCGTGGACGCGCCCGCGGAATAGCTCCAACCGCAGGTCTGGCCCGCGCAGGCCACGGTCTGCGTGGAGGGCGCCGGGCTGGTGAAGGCCGAGCCGTTGAAGTAGCCGCCGTTGGTCTGATCTTGCAGCAGGACGCCCACCTGCGCCAGGCCCGAAGGCGAACTGTGGGGGTCCGCGGGGTACGGGTTTGGATCGATGGCGGTTCCGGAAATAGACGGCAGGAAGTTGACGTAAACGGGCGGCGGGATGGGAACCGTGACCGCGGCCGTGGGCACGGTCACGTCCCAGCGGAATGTGGAGCCGACGCCCGCGGCCGAGCCCGCGTTGCCGGCCAAGTCCGAGGCGAAGAGATCGACCTGGTACTGGTAGCCGTCCTTGAAAACGTTGTTATTCTGCAGGTACGAGGTGGTGTAGGTGAAAAGCCCGCCGCCCTGCGCGGCGGCGCCCAATTGGGTCCCGGTCCCGCCGCTGGCGACGAAGGTGGAGAGCGACTCGGACCACTGGTCGTTGTCGGCCACGCGGGTGATGGTGAAATACACGCCGCCGACGTTGAGGCTGTTGGCCTGGTTGGGCGCGGTCGGGTCGTTGATGGTGCCCGACAAGGTCGAGAGCGCGCCGGCGCGGTAAGCGCCGCCGTCCGCGGGCAGGGTCACCGCGACGACGGGGGCCGAGGAATCGACGACGAAAATATCGTGGTCCAAGCAGTTGGAAGGCGTGGCCAAGGCGCAGGAGTTGGACGAGCACGATCCGCCCGTGGCGTTGCAGACCACCAGCCCGACGAAGTAATTGTGGTTGACCTGCCAGTTTCCGGAGCCGAAAACGTCGCTCCAGGCGTTTCCGGAGATGGCGCCCGCGTGCGCGATGGTGCTCACGTTGACCCAGGCGTTTTGGAAGCTGGACCAATACTGCTGGGTGTCGGTGTCCTCAAGCACCAGCCAGGCGTCCGTGCCGCCCTGGGCCGTGCCCGAGATGGTCGCCAAGTTGCCCGGCTCGTACCACGGGAACGTGGCGTCGGCGGGGGACGGGGTTTGGATGTGCCCGGCCGCGGAGCCGCCCACGAACTTGAACTGCACGTGGTTGGAATTGGCCGCGTCCGAGGCCGCCGGCGTCTCCGCGTTGTTGACCACGTCGGTCGAGTAGGCCAGGACGTTGTAGAACTGCCCGCTGGTCCAGCCCACGCCCGTGGTGGAGAGGCTCCAGGTGCATTGGCTGTTGATGCCGGACGGGCAACTGGGCGTCACCGGGAACCATGCCGGATTGGTCCCGCTAAAGCTGCCTCCGCTCAAGGACGTTAAGTAGCTCCCGGACGCGCACGCGCCGGTGTTGGATTGGCAGATGGCGATGTAGGTCATGCCCAAGCCCGCGTTGTTGCCGGAACCGGCCGGGATATCCTGCGCCGTCCCCGAAAGAGAGGCGACGCTGTTTTGATTGCTGCCGTCGGCCGGGCTCTGGATGACGGTCGCCGGCGCCGAGGAGTCCCACTGGAAGAAATGGACGTTGGCGTAGGAGCCCGGCGTCGCGTCCTGGGAAATCTGGACGTTCGGCGGTCCCTCCACGTTGCCGGCGGGGTTGCCGTTGGCGTTCACCGCGCTGTCGATGCCCTCGGAGCGGATGCGGTATTGGTGTCCGCTGGTCAGGTTGCCGCCGCTGATCAGGCTCGCGATGGAGAACGTCCATGTGGAGTAGCTGGGATTGCCGTTCAAGGGGATGTTGGCGAGATTAAAGACGCTGGAGTTGGTGGCTTCCTCCAGCCACTGCGATCCGGTCCAATATTTGCATTGCGAATACGAATTCAAGATGCAGTCGGTCTCGTCCCGGATTTCCACCTTGACCTCGGAAAGCCCCGCCGCGTCGGCCGAGCTCCTGACTTGAACGTAGGAAGGATTATCGACGGCCGTTCCGGTCAGGTTGGGCAGGGTATAAGGCGCCACGTCGGAGTACCAGTTTTGATCGATGGGGGCCGACACGGTCGACGACGGCGGCACCACGTCGTACTCGAACGCGATTTTGGCCGTTCCCGAGGACTCGATGTTCTCCACGGACGGCGTGGAGGAGACCACCTCGTTTTGCACGTTGTCCTCGCTCCAGGCGTAGACCAAAAAGCGGTCCGCGGGCGGGCTTTCCGCCGCGATGGGCGTCCAGAAGCTCGCGGGGATGTTGTAGGCCCAGGTGTTGGGGCTCACGCCCGTGTTGAGGCCGGTCGCGATGTCCGCGCGCGCCGGGGACCAACCGCTGGAGGTCCACCACTGCCCATCCGATTGCCGCTGAATGCCGACGAAGGTTTTAAAAACTCCGGCATTGTAGGGCGAGGGCGCGTCGGCCGCGGTTCCCGAGATGGAGCTGATTTCCACGGAGAACGACTCGTTGGCGGACGGCGCCGAGACCGCGGTCACGGGCGCGGAGGAATCGTAGGTGAAGACCGTGGTGGAGTAGCTCACCTGCACGTTTCCCGCGTTATCGACGGCGCGGGTGATGAGCTCGAACTCGTGGCCGTCGACGCTTGTCCAGGGAATGCCCGTGGCGTGCCACACCTCCCACTGGAGATCCGCGCCCGTCATGGTGGTCCCGGCCACGTTCCAGGGCGGGCTGTCGCCCACGTTCAAGGCGTAGAACGCCGGCGGCAGGTCGCCCGCGTAGCTGCCGCTGTTGCCGGGCGCGGTGTCGGCCGAGAACCAGAAGTTGGCGCAGGTGTCGATGTTGGCGGGCAGCGGCGTGCCGCAGTTGGCCACGTCCGCCAACTGGTATTCCTCGTATTGGATGCCGGCCGTGCCGCCGCCGTCCTGCGCCGTGCCGAAGAGATCGCTGACCGAAACGTGGCCGTTCCCGTCGTCGCCGAAGGCGTTGGGCAAGGCGCCGGCGGTGGGGAAAATCTGCGCCGAGAGCGGCGGCAGGTTGGTGAAGTTGAAGAAGCCGACGAAGGCCGGAGGGGCGCCGCCGCTGCCGTTGGGGTCCGCGGCGTCCGCGCCGTTGTTTCCGGCGCAGTTGCCGCCCGGCTGGGCCGAGTCGCAGACGTAGACCGCCAGGCGGTATTTGTGCCCGGACAGGAAGGGAACGCCGGAAATCGCGTCCTGCCAGGTTTTCAAGGAGTTGTTGGCCGTGAACGGGATATACCAGTAGTTGTCCGCGGCATTGGCCGTGGCGGCGGTGAAGGTGTCGGCCGCGGTCAAAAACTGGTTGGCGGAAAGCCCGCTGGAAACGTCCGAAATCTGCACGTAGACGTTGATGGTGTTGACCACGGCCAGGACCGCGTCGTCGACGCCCCCGCCCGCCGAGGCGAAGGAGTTGAGCCACGTGGGCGCCGCCGAGCTTTGGCTGATGAGGGGGGCCGTCACCGTGACCGTGGGGTTCGTGACGTCGTAGAAAAAGCTCTCCGAGGCCGGCGGGCTGGTCTGCGCTCCGAAGGCGTCGGCCGCCTTGGCCTTGATGGTGTATTGCCGGCCGTTGCTGAAGGTCGGAAGCCGGGGAAACGTGGCCGCGTTGATGGCGGGAAGATTCACGGGCGCCAGGGGCGGATAATATTCCATGGTCATGCTCGCGGAATTGGTCGTGATGTAGATGTCTCCGGGAACGGCGCTCCAGGAGGAGCCGGTCCAGGAAAAGGTGTTGGTGTCCTCGATGAGCACGGCGGCCTGGACGAGGCCGGCTCCCTCCAGGCCGCCGGTCAAGGCGTCGTCGAAGGAAAGCCCGATGTAGTTGACGCCGGCGGCGTTGACCACCAGATCGCTGGGCAGGGGATTATTGATCTGCGCCGAGGGCCGCGCGCCCTGCGCCACGACGTCCATCGTCGAGACGGGATAGGACCAGCCGTTGTCCGCGGTTCTGCCGCGGTAAAACAAGGCGTAGCTCGCGCCGTCGCTTTGTCCCGAGGCCGCCCAGCCCGCGTAGGACCAGGGGCTGCCGGCGCCCGCGCCGATCCATTCGGACTCGGAGGCCGGCGCGGAAAACGACGTGGGGGATTGGAAGCCCTGAAGGGCGTCGTTCCAGAAATCGCCGGCGCCGACGCCGCTTAACCGCTCGATTTTGACCTGGGAGATGGAGAGGCCGGTCTGCCCCGCGGCCGGCAAGTAGCTCGCCGCGCCTTGGATTTGCGCGACGGACGTGTCGTAGTCGACGACGTAGCCGTTCAAATTATTCGCGATGAGCCCCCCGCCCGCGGGCGGGGCATAGGCCACGTTCTCCCAGCCCGGGGAAAAATTCCCGGCGCCGATGCCCGAGTCCGGCGACGGATACGTGATCGTGGCCGTGGGGAGAGTCACGGTGAAGGTGGACGAAATCGCGGCGGAGGCCTGCCCGTCCGCGTTGACCACGGTGACGCCGTAGACGCCCTGGGCGGCGGCCGTGCTCACGTTCAAGTTGGCGGTGAACTGCCAGGTGGAGCCGTAGGTCACGGAGGCGACCGAGACGCCCGCGGCGATAGCCACCGACGCGGCTTTGCCCGCGCCGGGCCAGTTCTCGAAATTGGCGCCCGTCACCACGAGCTGCGCCGTGGGCCGGCAGGGGATGAGGCTCCCGGGATAGGAGTTGGACGCGCAGTCCGGGACCCCAGGCTCGACGCCGGCGGAGCCGGACGAGCGGCCGACCATGAAGACGCCGCTTAAAACCGGCGGCGGAATGGTGAGCGCGCCCGGAACCAGCTTGACTTGCCCGTCGGGGTTGCTCACCTGCAGATCATAAACGCCGCCGGGCACGGTGACCCCATGGACCACGATGGAGGCGCGCAGGTCGTCGGCGTCCACGAACGTGGTCGAGGTGACCGTGATGTCGGTCTGCGGGTTTCCGGAGCCGTCCAATATCTGCACGCTTGAATTCAAGGCGCCCAATTTAAAATAGGTCCCGCCGCCGCCGTCATAAATCAGCAGATCGTAGGCGTTGGTGGAATAAGGAGCGGTCGCGGGCGAGGAGCTGATGCTGGCCACCGCGGGGCCGGGCAGGGTGGAATCGATGATCTCGTCGAAGGTGACGCCCGAGGCCCCGTTCCAAATCACGGGAATGGGGTATGGGGAGTCAACCGAGCGCGGCGCGGAGGGGTAGGTGTCGCCGCCCCCGGAATCCCGCCAATTCGCGACGATGCTCCAGTTGGTGTTGGTCTGGCAGTTGGTCGGGGTGGTCAGCGGGCAAGAGGCGTAGTTCAGCGAATCATACGAAGACTGGTAGACGATGAAGAGCTCGGGCGTGGCCGCGTTGACATAAGTGATGGAGGGCGCGCCGCAGGGCGCGCTCACGCTGCCTCCGCAGGCGTCTATGACCGCGGCGCCGGACCAAGAATTGTAGCCCGTGCGCTCCCTGTAATCCACGCCGCCGGCGCCATCGATGTAGGCCGCATGGACGTAGGAGGACGTCGGATCCCAGGTCGTGGACTGGCCCGGCTGCGGGGCGACGGTTCCTCCGCTGTTGGTGCAGGCGATCTCCTTGGCTTTATACGTGCCGCCGCTGGTGTAGCTGGTGGCGCGGAAATTACCGGTGTTGTCCGCCCGGTCGTTTTGCTCGATGACGACATTGGAGGCGCCGTTGCCGCCGTCGTTGACCGCGGCCAAAACGCCGTACTGCAGGCGTGCCGGCGAGGCGTTGGTCTCGTTGCACGAGCCGGCGTTCGAGTCCGGAGCGGCGGTGACTCCGCCGGTAAAGGTTCCGTTGGCGCTCATGCCGAGATAACCCAAGGTCGAGGTGTACCAGTTCGTGTTGCCCACCTTGGCGTCGCAGAGCGCATCGACCGTGCCGCCGGGGTCCAAAACGATGTCCACGCCGCCTCCGGCAAGGCAGCCGCTGCTGTTGTTCCCCGCCACCTTGCCCACGGGCTGCTTATGGGTGGCGCCGTTCCAGGAGATGGTTCCGTCCGCGTTCAGGCCCCCCGAGTTGAGGTAAATATAGTTTTCGGCGCCCACGGGAGAGCCGGTCCACTGGGTGTTGGGATCGGCCGCGACCGCGTAGACCGTGCTGGAGGCCTGGTTGTAATAGACGCTGCCGTGCATTTCGTTCGCGTCGCTCCAGGGAGTGGTGTTGGGGTTGGCCGCGGCGTAACCCGTGGAGATCGCCACGCCCTCGGTGAGCCACTGGCCGGTGTTCGGATTGTAGGCTTGGTAGGAGAGCCCGCCGTTGGTCTCGAAGAACGTCCAGACCAGGCCGTGGCCCTCGTCGTAAAAAGTTTTGCGGCTGCCGGTCAGGGCCGTGTCCAGGGCGTCCGCCGCGCCCACCACCTGCTCGGCCGCCCGGGCGGGCGCGGGCGAGAAAAGCGCGGAAAACCACAGGCCCGCGGCGGCCAGCAGGACGCTCCGGGCCGCGGCCAAGGCCGCCGTCCGACCGCCGCGCCCCGCCGCGCGCATCTTCAGCTCCCCCCGGCGGCTTGGCGCACCCGCGGGTCCGGGTCGTTTCGAGCCCGCCGCAAAGCGCCGCGGGCCGCGGAGCCGCCGATGGCTTCCAGCGACCGGGCGGCCTGGATTCGGACGTTGGGATTGCCGTCCTGGCCCAAGGCCTGGCCCAAGGCCGCGGCCGCGGCCGGGCCCCCCGTTCGCCCCAGCCAATAGGCGGCGGAGGCGCGCACGCCGGGATTTTCCTCTTGGGCCAGCGCCGCGGCCAAGTCGGAGGCGGCTTGGGCGCCGCCCGCCTTGCCCAAGCACTCCACCGCGGCCAGCCGCACCCAGGCGCTGGGGTCGTTCAAGCCCCGCTCGAAAAGGGGAATTTCCGCCGGCGCATCAAGCCGCGCGGCGGCGCGCAAAATCCAAGCCCGGATGCTCGGCTCCTGCTCGGAGCCGAACGCCGGAGCAAGCCAGGAAATTTGAGAGGGTTGGGCCGAGCGGATGGCCGCCATCACCGCGTCCAAGCGCGCCGCGGAGGACGCGGCCACGGCGTATTGCGCGGCGAAATCGGAGGAGGATGGGGCGCCTTGCGCCCGCGCCGCGCCCGCGCCGAAAGCCAAGGCGGCGGCCAGGGCCGCGCCCAGGCGCGCGCAACCCCTCATCGCGCCGGCCCGCGCGCGCGCATAAGAACGATTCGGCGTCTTGTTTTTAAAGTTCATCCTGTTTTTACGATGCCAACGCTTCCTTTGCCGGACCGCGATAAAACACCTGCCGAGGGTCTTGGCGCCTTAAGCTAAGATGCAGCCCTATTTCTGAACCGCGTCTACGGCCTACGTCTTTGTGTTTGTGGGGTTGCGGGAAGGAATCAACAGCGCAGGGGGGTTGCGGAAGGCGAGTCGGGCCTGGCGGGACGCCAAGCGCCCTGGAAGAACAAAGCGGCGGCGCAGACCACGGCGCAGAGAGCGAGCCAAGCGGGAACCGCGGCCTTGGGGCCTGATTTCGGGCTCATGCTCACGGCTTCGGCGTTGCCGCGCGGCGGAGCCGGAAAGCCGCCGGCCATGAAGAGCTTCAACGCGGGCAGGAACTCCAAAAACCGGATGAAGGCCCGGGCCAGCGGCAGGCGCGAGGCGTAGGAAGCCCGGCCTTCCGCATGGGCCTGGGCGGATTTAAGCTGCTCTTCGACTAATCGCGCCGAGACCGGGCGGGCCAGGGCATCGCGGACGTCCAGACCCAAAGGATTATGAATCGCCCAGGAGACGCTCACGCCTTGGGCGCCCAGGCCCACCGGAGCTTCCGCGCGGGTCCGTCGCGCGACGGTCAAGGCCGGAGGCCGAGCGGTCCCGGACGCCGCAACGGAAAATGCGCCGGCGGCCGGGGCGGACGCGAAAACAAAACAAGCGGAGAACCCGCACAATACGGCGAGGCTCCGCGCCGAACATCCAAGGGCCGCAGGTTCGGCACGTCCCAAACCTACGCCTCTCGGATGCTTGGGACGCCCTGTCTTCAAGCGCTTGGACTCCCTGGAACGAAAATCCCGGTCCGCCACGCTGTCTTCGCACCTCCGCGCCGAAGAAAAGCGCCCGGGCCGGGCATTGCTGTCATGTCCACGGCTGCGCCGCGTGTCTTCGGCAACCAGGCGACCTCTTCACGTCCCGAGGCCCTCGGCTTTGCGCCCCCCCCTCGCGGGAGGTTTGCCATTTGTCGGTCAACGGCATTTCGAAGTATAGCAGAGCCGCTTGATTTGTCAAGACCCATTTTTAATTCCATAGAGCATAGCCTGTCTGCCGGAGCGGAGTCAATATAAAACGGCAGCAAGGCGCGGCAAAACCGCCGCCCCTTGCGAAAAACCAGGTCCGCTGTTATGCTTCCTTATATGTGGGGTCATGTGCTTATCCAGGGTTATCCCGGATCGGGGGATCATGGGGGTTGCATGGGGGATCTTAGGGGGTTGCATGGGGGATCTTAGGGGGATCGCGATCCCCCTGGCTAGGGATCCCCCCGATCCCCTAGCAACCCCCTCTTCGATCCAGGCAACCCTGGGATGTGGGTTTCTGCCGCATTCCACACGGGTTTTATCAAAATTGGCGGCGTCAAGTGGATAAGCATATGGGGGTCAAAATCAGAGGCCTGGCCGCGGCCATGCTTGCCTCCTGGCTCGCGGCGACGGGGTTGCTTTGCGCCCAAGAGCAAGACGCCGCCTCGGACGGGGCGGAGGTTTCCGGGCTTTCGGCTCCCGTCCAGATCAACTCTTTGGCCGCTCCTCTTTCCGGCGCCGACGGCTTGGCGGCCGGCCCGGCATCGTTGGACGCCGCGGCCCTGCCCGCCTCAGCCCTTAATGCCGCTGTTCCCGGAAACGCGGTTTTGCCGCCGCAAAAGACCGCGATTTCCGCCGCGCCGCAGGCCGGGATTTCAAACAGCGCCGCCCAGCCCGCCGCGACGCCGGCGCCGGAGCGGCCAGAGCCCTATTTCGCCAAGGCCCTTACGCAGTTGGGCGTGGACCCGGTTTTGGTTGGACGCTTGGCCGCGGCTTCACGCGAACCTTCCGCGGAAAAATCAGCCGCGGCCGGGCAAACGCCGGATCTCGCGGCCGCCGTGGTCTTGGGTCACGCGGGAGCTCGTCTATCCGCCCGTGAAAAAATAACCGTCGTCGCCGCTGCCCTCGCGGCCGCGCATCCGGAATTTGAAACCCCGCGCGCGGCGCTTTTATCCGAACTTGAAGCGCAATCGGGCGTCGACCCAAAAGACGTCGCGGCCTTGGCGCGGGCCGCCGGCTTCAACCTTGAATCCGCGGATTTTCAGGACGCCGGAACCCCGCCCGCGGCGCAAGGCTGGACATCATCCTGGGGACGGCATTTGGCTTTCGCCGCCAAGACCGCGGCCGCGGCGCGGGCGGTCCTGCGCCCCAAGAGCCTGGCCGACGCGGCGCGGGCGGAGAACGCTTTAAACATCCTGCGTCGAGCCCCGGAATTCGCCATTTTCCCGTCTTCCGTGCGGCACGGCGTGCAAGCGGTCTTGAGCCGGGCGCTCGAAGAGCGGCGCGGCCCGGTCCACGCTCCGCTTAACGAGTCCGCCCGCGCGCAGGCGCCGCCCAGCCCCGCCCAGGCCGCGGCGCTTGCCCAAGCCCGCGGCGAAGCGGCCGACTTGGGCCTGCCGGCCGAACCTCAGGCCGCGCGAACGGCGGCAAACCCTCTCTCGGCGCTCGCAAACGGCGGCTTCGCGGTTTTGTCCCCGCGGGACGTTCCCGATTTTTCCCTGGAAAGCCGCATCTTGAACGCGATTGAAAAGCGCCGGTTGGACAACGCAAGCAGTTCTTTCTGGCAATGGCCGTTCATGGAGGAAGGCGGCCGCTGGCGCGCGGACAAGCGGCAGACGCCCGATCTGGTCGCGGACGTGCGGCGCTTCGCGGAAGCCCTGACTATCTCGCTGCAAGACGCGCTGCCCGACGAGCACATCGAAATGCGCGACGTGCAAATCCGGGTCGATCCGCCGCCCCAGACCGGCGCCAAGCTCCACGTGGACGGCGGCTACATCACGGCCACCTGCGCCTTGAGCGGTCCGGGCACCGTGATTTACGATGACGCCGGCGGCCGCGCGCGCCGCCTGCAGGCTCCGCCGGGCGCCGTGGCGTTCGTAAGCGACCTGGATCGGGAGTTCGCGCGAAACATCCCGGGCGCCGTTCACGCCGCGCCCACGGCCGGAACCGCCGGGCGCGTCGTGCTCATCATCCGCTACAAGCGGCAAGGCCAGGCTCCAGCCTCAAGCGAACAGCGGCTCCGCCAAAAAGATCGCAATGACCGCCGCATCAAAGCCGTGGAAAAGAGCGGGCTTTAAAATAGCCTGCCGGAGGCTTTTTGTATAATAGCCTTGCCCGCCATGAAAACCAGCGCCGAACTGCGGCAGTCCTATCTTGATTTCTTCGCCAAACGCGGCCACCCCCTGGCGCCCTCGGCGCCCTTGGTTCCCCACGGCGATCAAAGCCTCATGTTCAACTCGGCCGGCATGGTGCCCTTCAAGCCTTATTTTCTGGGCCTCAAAAAAGATCTCGCGCGGGCGACGAGCTGCCAGAAATGCCTGCGCACCACGGACATCGACCGGGTCGGCGCCACGGCCCGGCACCTGACTTTCTTCGAGATGCTGGGCAACTTCTCCTTCGGCGACTACTTCAAGGCCGAGACCATCTCCTGGGCCTGGGAATTCCTGACCAAGGAGACCGGCCTCGATCCCAAGCGGCTTTACCCCACCGTCTTCAAGGATGACGCGGAGGCGCTCGGACTCTGGAAAAAGCAGGGCACGCCCAACGCTCCGTCGCTCCTGGGCGAGGACGCCAATTTCTGGGACATGGGCCCGACCGGGCCCTGCGGGCCTTGCTCCGAGATTTACTTCGACCGGGGGGCGGCGCTTGGCTGCGGCAAACCCGGCTGCGCGCCGGGCTGCGACTGCGACCGCTACCTGGAGATATGGAACTTGGTCTTCACCCAGTTCGATCGCCGGCCCAACAAGAGCCTTTTGCCCCTGCCGCGGCGCAACATCGACACGGGCATGGGCCTGGAGCGCTTGGCGCTCGTCGTCCAGGGCGCGGACTCGGCCTTTGGAACCGATTTATTCACGCCGATTTTAGAAAAGTTGGCTGGAGTCATGAGCGAAAGAGGACTTTATCCCTCTGATACTACTCGACCGACACAAGGCCCGCCATATCGTATCATTGCCGATCATGCCCGCGCCGCCGTCATGCTCATGGCCGAGGGGCTCATCCCCTCCAATATCGAGCGCGGCTACGTCCTGCGGCGCCTTATCCGCCGCGCGGCGCGCTATGGCCGGCTCCTGGGCGCCGCGGAGCCCTTTCTTTATAAGCTCGTCCCCACGGTCGCGGAGATTTTCTCCCAGGCCTACCCTGAAGTCTCGGCCGCGGCCGAGACCGTCGCCGGAGCTCTCCAAGCCGAGGAAGAGCGCTTCGCGCAGACCCTGGAAAGCGGCGAGAGGGAACTGGATCGGCTCTTGGAGCGCGCCGGCAAAACTCTTTCCGGCGAGGCCGCCTTCAAGCTCCACGACACGTTCGGCTTTCCGCTCGAGCTCACCCGGGAAATCGCGGCCGCGCGCGGCGTCGCGGTCGATGAAGCGGGGTTTCGCCGCGCGGAAGAGAAGGCGGTGGAAACCGCGCGCGCCTCCTGGAAGGGCTCCGGCGCCAAGGCGGCCATGGTCGGCTGGGAAGGACGCTTTCGCACGGAGTTCACGGGCTATCATTCGCTCGAGGAAAAAGCCGCGGTCGCGACGTTCGAACCCAAGAACGGCGCGCGGCCCGCGGTCCTCATCTTGGACAAGACCCCGTTTTATCCCGAAGGCGGCGGCCAGGTGGGCGACACGGGCGAGATTTTAAGCGCCGACGGCAAAATTACCCTGGCGCGCGTCACCGACACGCAAAAACAGGGCGAAGCGGTTTTTCATGTTCTCGCGGAGGAGAACGCCAAGGCGCTTACGCCCGGCGCGGCGGTCCTGGCCCGCGTGGACGCCCCGCGCCGCGCGCGCGTCGTCCCCCACCACACCGCCACGCATCTCTTGAACGCCGTTTTACGCCGGCGCCTTGGTCCCCAAGTGCGCCAAGCCGGCTCCTACGTAGGCCCCGACAAGCTGCGCTTCGACTTCACCCATCCCAAGCCCCTGGGTCCCGAATTGCTGCGCCAAATCGAGCAGGACATCAGCGCGGAAATCGCCAAGGCCCACCCGGTCTGGACCAAGGAGGACGCGGCGGAGAAGGCCAAGGAATACGGCGCGGTGACGCTTCTGGGGGAGGACTACGGCGCCCGCCCGCGCTTCGTGCTCGTCAACGCCGAGGGCTGGTCCGCGCCCAACGAGCGCTTCAGCCTGGAGCTTTGCGGCGGCACCCACGCCAAGAACACGGCCGACATCCTGGCCTTTAAAATCTTGAAGGAATCCTCGGTCTCCGCGGGCGTGCGCCGCATCGAGGCGGTGGCCGGAGCCGCGGCCCGCGACTACGAGGAAACTCGGGCCCACGAGGACGCCGCGACCCGCGCCGAAATCCTGGCCCGCACGCGCGAGCACCTGGCCCGAATCAGGGCCGAGGGCGGCGCGGCCGAGCTTTCCCTGCGCGAGGAGGCGGGATTGGACGCCCTGCGCGAGCAGGAGCGGAAAATCAAGGACGTCCTCGCGGGCTTAAAGGCCAAGCGCATCGTCCAGGCCTCCATGTCCTGGACGGTGGTGTTGGAAAAAAGCCGCGCGACCCTGCGCCTGGAGCGTATTGAAGGCGCCGATCCCAAGTCCCTGCGCGGCCTGGCCGACAAGGGCAAGGCCGACATCGGCTCGGGCCTGGCCTTCGTCGCGTCCATCCAGGGCGGCAAGATTTCCTTCGTGCTGGCCGCGACTCCGGACATGGTCGCCCAGGGCTTCGACGCCGCGAAAATCGCCAAGGCCCTGGCGCTGGCCCGCGGCGGCTCGGCGGGCGGGCGGGCGGAATTCGCGCAGGGCGGCATGGCCGACGGCGAGTGGGACGGCGTCGCCCAAGAAGTCGCTAAGCTGGCGGACCAGAAAAGCTAGGCTTTTTTAGCCCGACCCTTGCCCTCGGCCCGGTAGGCGATGACGTGCACCTGCTCCATCGTGATGAGCCCTTCCTTGACCATCTCATCGAGCCTGGGCAGGAAGGCCTGTATCTTGTCCTCGCTGTCCACGATCTCGACGACCACGGGCAAGTCCTCGGAGAGCTCCAATATCTTGACCGTGTGCAGGTGGGCGTTGCGCCCAAAGCCCATGAAGCCTTTCAAGGCCGTGGCTCCGGCCAAGCGCCGGGCGCGCGCCTCGTCCACGATGGCCTCGTAGAGCGGACGCCCTTCCCACCTGTCCTGCTCGCCCACGAACACACGCAAAAGCTTCTGCTCGCCTTCTAGTTTCATCGCTGCCTCCCGCTTAGGCCCGGCCTAACGCCGCCCCGAACCAGAACAAGGCGATGCCGGCCAGGCCGCTGCCGAAAAAATTCGCCAAGGCCAGAATGGGCTGCCCGCTTTGCAGCAGCTTGGCGGTTTCCAGAATAAGGGTGGAGAACGTGCTGTAGGCGCCGCAAAACCCCGTCATCAGAAGGATGCGCGCCGCGGGACCCAAGGCGAAGCGGATTTCGGCCAGGCTGTCGAAGAGGCCGATCAGGAAGCACGCGGAAAGATTGACCACGAACGTGCCCCAGGGGAAACCGCCGCCCGTCAGCCGGCCGATGCGCCCCGCCAAGCCCCAGCGGGCGAAGCCGCCCGCGATTGAGCCTACGACGAGGGCCAGCGCGTTTTCCATGTTAAATCCTCCTACCGCTGGAATCGGCAGGAGTCATCAGCCCCGGGAGCCGGAGCGGTTCGCCCAAAACACCCATGGGGGCCGGGCCGGGCGAACTCCATCGCCCGGGAAAATTATAGCACGCCTGCGCTTAGGCGGGCTGCTTGGCCTCCGCCAAAGTCTCGCGCGCGATGATGAGGCGCTGGATTTCGGAGGTGCCCTCGTAAATTTGGGTGATGCGCGCGTCGCGGAAAAGCCGCTCGATGGGGAACTCGCGCGTGTAGCCGTTGCCGCCGTGAATTTGCAGGGCGTCGGTGGCCGCCTTGTTGGCCACCTCGGAGGCGAAGAGCTTGGCCATGGAAGCTTCCTTGGTCGCGCGCAGGCCCCGCTGCATCTTGTCCGCCGCGCGCCAAGTCAGCAGCCTGGCGGCGTCTACGCCCATAGACATCTCCGCGATCTTCATCTGCGTGGCCTGGAACTGCGCCAGGGTCTTGCCGAACTGCTTGCGGGTCTGGGCGTAGGACACGGCCTCGTCCATGGCGGCGCGGGCGATGCCCACGGCCTGGGCCGCGATGCCGATGCGCCCGCCGTCCAGGATGGCCATGGCGATCTTGAAGCCCTCGTTCTCGGCGCTGATCCGGTTGGCCTTGGGGACGCGGCAGCGGCGGAAGGAAATTTCCCGTGTGTCCGAGGCCCGGATGCCGAGTTTTTTTTCCTTCTTGCCCAAGGTCATGCCGGGCGCGTTTTTCTCCACCAGCAGGCAGCTGATGCCCTTGTTGCCCGCGGCGGGATTGGTCGAGACGAAAACCAGAAAAATGTCCGCGAAGCCGGCGTTGGAGACCCAGGCCTTGGTGCCGTCCAAGACGTAGCCGTCGCCGTCCGAAACGGCCGCGGTCTTGAGGCTGCCCGCGTCGGTGCCCGAGCCCGGCTCGGAGAGGCAATACGCTCCGATGAGCTCGCCCTTGGCCAACCGGGGCAGGTATTTTTTCTTCTGCTCCTCGGCGCCGAACATGGTCAGCGCCTTGCAAAAAAGCGAGTTGTGCACGGTCAGGCACACCTGGTAGGCGGCCGAAGCCCAGGCGATTTCCTCCATGACGGCCGCGTAGGACACCACGTCCAAGCCCAGGCCGCCGTATTCCTCGCCGATCATGATGCCGAAAAACCCCAGGGCCGCGGCCTCGGCGTAGAGCTCGCGCGGGATGGCCTCTTCCTCATCAAGCTTTTGCGCGAGGGGCTTCAAGCGCTTCTGCGCGAAGTCCCGCGCCAAGTCGCGCGCCATCCTCTGGGTCTCGCCCAGCTCGAAGCAGAGCCCCTGGCTTTCAGCCGCCGCTGTAGTCATAAAATCCTTTCCCCGTTTTCCGGCCCAGATGCCCGGCTTCCACCATCTTCCGGAGAAGCGGGCACGGCCGGTATTTGGAATCGCAAAATCCGGAATAAAGCACTTCCATGATGGACAGGCACACGTCCAGGCCGATGTAGTCGGCCAGGGCCAGCGGCCCCATGGGGTGGTTCATGCCCAGCTTCATCACCGTGTCGATGTCCTCGCGGCTGCCCACGCCCTCCATGAGCGCGCAAGCCGCCTCGTTGATCATGGGCATCAGGATGCGGTTGGAGATAAAACCGGGATAGTCCCGGGCCGAGACCGGCGTCTTGCCCAATTTCTCGGCCAGCGCCTTCACCGCGGCGAAGGTCTCCTCCGAGGTGGCCACGCCGCGGATGAGCTCGACGAGCTGCATGACCGGCACGGGATTCATGAAGTGCATGCCGGCGACCTTGTCCGGCCTCTTGGTGGCGGCGGCCAGCTCCGTGATGGAGATAGACGAGGTGTTGCTCGCCAAAATCGTCCGCGGCCCGCAGGCCTTATCGAGCCGCGCGAAAACCTCTTTCTTCGCGGCCAAGTTCTCCCAAATCGCCTCGATGACGATGTCCGCGCCGGCCGCGGCCTCGACGCTCGCTCCGAACGCAATCCGGGCCAGGGCCTTTTCCTTGTCGTCCTTGGCAATGACGCCCTTGGCCGCTTGGCGATCCATGTTCTTGGCGATGCCGGCCACGGCCTTGTCGAAAAGTTCTTTCTTGGCCTCGACCAAAGTCACCGGAATTCCGCCCAAGGCCAGGACGTGCGCGATGCCCGAGCCCATGGTCCCCCCGCCCACGACCGCCGCGCGCTGGATGCCCATAAACTCGGCTCCCTCGGCCGCGGCGTCTGAAATCGTTTTCTTTCCGGCCGTTGGATTTGTCATGAAGCCTCCGCGGATATTATAAAAAATAATCTTCGCGCGCAGGGGCCGCGGCGCCCGTGGTTTAAGCTTGTGCGTCTCGCGCCAACACGCTACAATATTTTCATGGCCGCCCAAGCTTCCACCGCATCCGCTGCGCAGCCCTTCGTTTATCCCCTTAAGCGGAGCTTCGCCGAGCCCGATTGGCGCCGCCTGCCCGGCTACCGCGGGGTCACGGCCGCCCAGTGGGAAAGCGCCCTGTGGCAGCGCCAGCATTCCATCAAGAATTTGAAGGAGTTGAAGGACGCCCTGGGCGATTTTCTGGCCGACGAACTGGCCCAGGACATCCTGACCGACCAGAAGCAGTGGGCCACGATGTCCATGCTCATCCCGCCGCAGATGCTCAACACCATGAACGAGCGCGACTTGCGCGCGGATCCGGTGCGCCGCTACATGATTCCCGTCGCGGGCGACCGGCACCCCGAGTGGCCCAACCACCCCCGCGCCAGCCGCGACAGCCTGCACGAGAGCGACATGTGGGCGGTCGAGGGCTTGACGCACCGCTACCCGACCAAGGTCCTGGCCGAGCTCATCTCCACCTGCCCCCAATACTGCGGCCACTGCACGCGCATGGACTTGGTCGGCAACTCCGTGCCCCAGGTCTTGAAGCGCAAGTTCGCGCTCTCTCCCCAGGACCGCTACAAGGCCATCCTGGATTATTTACGGAAGACCCCCGCGGTCCGGGACGTGGTGGTCTCGGGCGGCGACATCGCCAACGTGCCCATCGCGCATTTGGAATCCTTCGTTTCGTCCCTCATGGATATCCCCAACATTCGCGACATCCGCCTCGCTTCCAAGGGCTTCCAGGCCCTGCCTCAGCATTTCCTGCAGGACGACGTCTTAAAGGGCCTGGACCGCCTGGCTCAAAAAGCCCGGGAGCGCGGCGTGGACCTGGCCCTGCACACTCACGTCAACCACGCCAATCAAGTCACTCCGCTGGTCGCCAAGGCGACAAAAAAACTTTTGGAGATGGGCTTTCGCGACGTGCGCAACCAAGGCGTCTTGCTGCGCGGCGTCAACGCCACGGCCAAGGATCTTCTGGATTTGTGCTTCACCTTGCTCGACCACGGAAAAATCATGCCCTACTACTTTTACATGTGCGACATGATCCCCAACTCCGAGCACTGGCGCGTCTCCGTGGACGAGGCGCAGAAGCTCCAGCACGACATCATGGGCTACCTGCCGGGGTTCGCCACGCCGCGCTTGGTCTGCGACGTGCCCATGGTGGGCAAGCGCTGGGTCCATCAAAACGCGGACTACGACCGGACCCGGGGCGTATCCTACTGGACCAAGAACTACCGCACTTCCATCGAGGCCGGCGACGAGCGGGCCCTTCAACACCGCTACGAGTATTACGATCCGGTCTACGCCCTGCCGCCCGAGGGGCAGGACTTCTGGCGCCGGGAACTCGCCCAAAAATAAGGCAGGCCCTCCGTTTTAGGGAAGGCCTGCCTCGACCCGCCGCGAGCCGGGAGGCAAGCGGCGCCGGGCCGCTTAAGGGAAATGCTTTGCGGCCCGGCAGCTAGGTCGGGTCAGATTACTGCTGGGTTCCGCCGGTCGTGGCGGGAGCGTCGGCCTTTTTGTCCATCATCTTGCGGCGCATGGGCTTGCGGTGCATGGCCTTGTGGTGCATGGCCTTGTGGTGCATCGCCTTGCGGCGCATGACCCGCTTGTGGCGCATCTCTTTGCGGTGCATCACTTTGCGGCGCATCACCTTGTGACGCATCTCTTTATGATGCATCTCCATTTTGCCCTGGTGCTCGGTCTGCTGAGCCGGCGCGGTCGGGGCGGTGTTGCTCTGAGCCGCGGCGGCCAAGGACAGGCCGGCCAAAGCGGCGACGACGAGCATAATCTTCTTTGACATCGTATGTGTTGCTCCTCTTTGACGGTTATGAGGGAAAATCCCTCGAAACGGCTTTTTTAAGTGCATCATTATAGCACATCGTCGGAATTCTATTTCCAAATTCCGGAAATGGGCCGCGCGCCGGCGTCCCCGGCGTCCAAGCGCCCAAGCCCCCAGTTGTCCTCCGCAAGCCGCAGCAGGCTGTAGTGGGTGTAATGCCCGGCCGAGACCGCGCCGGGGCGGACCATGCCGCCATATAAGACGGTGTAGACGCGGTTGTGGTTCAAGCCCTTGCCGCCGTCGTCTAGGCCTTGAGAGTCCTCGTCGAAGGTCAGGACCAGCAGCATCCCTTTTATGAACTTGGGGGTTTTGAGCAACGGCCCAAAGCGCCCGGCGAACCATCCCGCCGCGTAGGCCGCGTCCGTGTCGTGCCCATCATCGTTTAAGTCCGGGATGTAAAGGGAGTAGTCCGGCAGGCGGCCCAGCCGGATGTCCGCGCCCAGATCCTTGGCCGGAACCACCCGGACGCAAGCCGCGGGGTTTTTCTGGACCTCCGCGAAATTCAAGAACGGCACGTGCTTGCGCGCGTAGGGCCCCGCCCGGGATTTCAAGTCGCAGCCGCCTGGATAGTCCTCGGCATAAACCTTCCAGCTTTTTCCCGCGGCTTCAAGGAGATCGCCGATATTCCGGCCCGGGGCGCTGGCGTCCGCGTCCGAATGGACGCCGCGCAGGCCGCCCGCGATGAGGGCGACGTAGTTGGGCAGGGACGGATGGGTCACCGCGTAATAGTTGGTCAGAAGCGCACCGCGGCGGGCCATGTCCGCGAAGGCGGGCTGGGCCAGGGCGGCCTTAAAATCCGTGTTCTCGAAGATGACGATCATCATGCGCTTGAACCGCGGCCGATTCGCGGCCTTGGGCGCCGCCGCGCCGAAGCCCTCGGGCGCAGCCAAAACCAAGACCGCCGCGCACGCCGCCAGGCGGGCGAAAAGCCTGCGCTTAATCCTCGTCGTCATTGCCATTCTCTCCTTTTATCCCGCCGAACGTTCCGGCGCGGAAAACCAGCGTTCCGCCGCCGATCAAAATCCACACGGCCGCCGCGCCCAAAGCCAAACCCAAAAGCGCCAGCGGCACGCCCACCACGGCCCCGACGATGGTCATGGTCAAAAGCGCTCCTGCGGCGATAAGCGCCAGGGCGATCACGCCCAAAACCGCGGCCAATCCCGCGCGCAGCGCCAGCCGCTCCAGCCGCGATCCGCCGCGCGGCGGCGCTCCGCCTCCCGGACCTCCGACGATTTCGCCTTCAACGACGCGCGCTCCGGGCTCCCGCGCGTCCGGCCGCATCAAATCCCCGCTCACGGCAGCTCCGAAAAAACCCACAGCCGCCCCCGGCGGATGGTCAATTCGACCGGCCCCCGCGCGCGGTTGCTCAGTCCTCGGCTGCCGCGCTTCAAGAGAGCGCCGCGCAGCGGGTAATCGCAGCCCGAGATATCCACGCGGGCCTCGCCCAGCGCCAAAAGGGAAAATGTCGCGCCGGGACTCAAGCTCAGGCGGTGCCGGCCGGGCCCCAAGACGCGGCCCGCGCCCCGGTCGATGAGGACCACGTCCAGCGCCGGCGGAGCCTCCTCGGCCAGGGCCAAGTTGACGGCCGCGTGATCGAGCCGGCCGCCCAAGGCCCCGGCCACGTAGGCCAGAGCGAAGCCCCGCGCCGCGGCGAAGTCCAAGCATTTTTGAAAATCGGATCGGTCTTCATCGAAGTCACACCAGAAAACCATCCCGCGGCGCACGGGAATGGACGCGGGAAGGGAATCCATGTCCCCCACCACGAAATGCGGCACGAGCCCCAACTTGGCGGCCTGGGCCACGGCGCCGTCGGCGCAAATGACCTCGCGGCAGCTTCCCGCCGCCGCGCGCACGCGCGCGGGTTCGGGAATCTCGCCGCCCAGGACGATGAGGCAGGCGCGGCGGGAGACTTGGCTTTTCAAGAGGCCTTCTCCTTTTCTATCTGCAGGGTGATGTGGGAAATTCCGAAGCGCTCGGCCAGGAGCGCCTCGCCGGCGGCCAGGACGGCCTCCGCGTCGCGGCCCGGCGCCACCACCAAATGCCCGCTCAAGGCCTCGCTGCCCTCTGTCAGGGACCAGAGATGGAGATCGTGGACCTCGCTCACGCCGGACAAAGACGACAGCTCGCGCCGAATCTCGTCCAAGTCCAAATGGGCCGGGGCGCCCTCCATCAGGATGTGGACGGTGTCCGCGATGACGGACAGGGCCGAGGCCGCGATGACCGCGCAGATGGCGGCCGAGGCCGCGGCGTCGGCTTTTTGCCAGCCGGTTTTCCAAATAATCAGGGCGGCCGCGATGGCCGCCAGGGAGCTCAGCGCGTCCGCGAAAAGGTGCAGGAAAATCGCGCGGGCGTTGATGTTGGCGCGTCCGGACCAGAAGACGTAGAGCCCCGAGGCGCCGTTGGCCAAAAGTCCCACGCAGGCGAAAGCCAGCATGGGCAGCGGGAGAATCGGGCGGGGATGGGGCGCCTTTAGGCCGAAATAGGCCGCTCGCAGGATGAAGCCCGCGACCGCCAGAAGCCCCACGCCGTTGGCCAGCGCGGCCAGGACCTCGGCGCGCCGGTAGCCGAAGGTTCTTTTTAAATCCGGCGGCTTCAAGCTCAGGAAATGGGCGAAAATCCCCAGCCCGATGGCGGCGCAGTCGACCGCGTTGTGAGCCGCGTCCGCGACCAAGGCCAAGCTGCCCAGCCAAAGGCCTCCGCCGAGCTCCGCGGCCGATACCAGGGCGTTTAAAGCCAGCGCGGCGAAAAGGCCCTTGGGAGAGCTCCGCGGACGCGGCGCGGCTTCCGGGCAGTTCACGCGCCCGCGCCTCGCCCGCGGCGGCGGATTTCATAGAGAAGCACCGCCGCGGCGCAGGAGACGTTCAGGCTCTCCACGCTTTCCGGGGCCTGCGGCACGCTCACGATTTCGTCGCAGAGGCCGCGCACGCCGGGGCGAAGCCCGCGGCCCTCGGAGCCCAGGACCATGACCATGGGAAGATTCAAGGGTGCCTCCCACAGGGCCCGTCCGCCCATGTCCGCGCCGTAGATCCAAAAGCCTTTCTCGCGGCAAGCCTCCAAGGCCCGGCTCAAATTGGTCACCTCGATGCGCTCGATTTTGCCCAACGCGCCCGCGGAGGCGCGCATCGCCGTCGCGCCCACGGGAGAGGCGCGGCGCTCGGGAATGATGAGCCCCGCGGCGCCCAAGTTCAGGGCCGAGCGGCCGATGGCGCCCAAATTATGCGGATCCTGGATTTCGTCCAGGGCCAGCAAGACGGCGTCTTTCTTCCCGGCCAGGCCCGCGAGAAAGGCGTCAAGCCCGCGCCGGGCCCGCAAATCGGCCCGCCCGGCCAGGCCTTGGTGCGCATGGCTCCCGGAGAGGCGGTCGAGCTCCCGGCGCAAAACGTAGCGCACGCGCACGCCCGCGGCCTTGGCCAGGCGCGCGGCCTCCCCCAACGCCGGGTCCCGGCGCTCATGCTCGATGAGCACTTCCTTGACGGCCTCCGGCCTGGCGCGCAGAATTTCCTCGACCGCGTGCGCGCCAAAAATCCACTCGCCGCCGCGGTTCACGCGGACTCCCAGTCCGATCCTTCCTTGGTTTCGAAAACATGGACTTTGTGCTTGTCCATGAGCTCGCGGCGCAGGGCGTCCGAGGCGGCGTAGTTTTTGTCCGCGCGTTCCGCTTTATAGCGCTCGAATAGGGCCAGCGCCTCGGGCGGCAAGGATTTGGCGGCCTCTTCCTTAAAGAGCCCCAGCGCCAGGACGCGCTCGGCTTCCTTCAAGAAAGACAGGCGTGAGCCCGCGGGCAAATCATCGCGGCGCAGCGTCTCCCAAACCACGGCCATGGCTTCCGGCACGTTCAAGTCGTCGCACAACGCGCGGCCAAAGGCCTCGAGCGCTTCGGCGCAGGCGGGCTGAGGCTGTGCGGATTTAAGCGCGGTCGCGGCGTCCTTGAGCCGGCGCCGGGAGGTCTTGGCGGCGTCCAGGGCCTCCCAGGAAAAATCCAGCTGCCGGCGGTAGTGGGCGCCGTAGCAGAAACAGCGGAAGTCCAGCGCGTCGTAGCCGCGCTCCCGCAAGTCCTTGAGGCGCACGAAGCCGCCTGCGGACTTGGCCATCTTGGCCTTGTTCATGAGCAGGAACTCTCCGTGCATCCAAAAGCGCGCCAAGGGCTTGCCCGTGGCCGACTCGGACTGCGCGATTTCGTTGGCATGGTGGATGGGGATGTGATCCACGCCGCCGCAGTGGATGTCGAAGGACTCGCCGAGGTGCTTCATGGCCATGGCCGAGCACTCGATGTGCCAGCCGGGAAAGCCCCGGCCCCAGGGCGAGTCCCACTCCATCTGGCGGCGCGCGCCCGCCGGCGAGAATTTCCAGAGCGCGAAGTCGGTCGCGTTTCTCTTTTCGGGGTTGGCCTGGACCCGGGCGCCCTCCTTGAGGCCTTCGACGTGGGATTCGCCGGCCAAGCGTCCGTAGCCGGGGAACTTGGCGGTGTCGAAATAAATCCCGTCGGAGGTGCGGTAGATGAGGCCCTTGGCCTCGATGCGGCGCACCAGATCGATTTGCTCCGCGATGTGCTCGGTGGCCCGGCACCGGACGTCTCCCGGCTCTCCTTCCGGCGGAACCGCGGCGCCTGGATGGAAATCCAAGTCCAGCGCCGCCGCGTCCTCAAAAAACGTCTTCTCGTAGAAGCGGGCGATTTCCCAGGCGGTCTTACCCTCCCGCGCCGCGCCCACTTCCATCTTGTCCTCGCCTTCGTCGGCTTGGCTGGTGAGGTGCCCCACATCGGTGATGTTCATCGCGTGGCGGACCGAAAAGCCCGCGAACTTGAGCGCGCGCTTCAGGACGTCCTCGAACACGTAAGTCCGGTAGTTGCCCACGTGCAGATAGTTGTAGACCGTGGGGCCGCAGGTGTAGAGGCGGACCAGGCCCGGCGTCAACGGCCGCAGGGTTTCCTTTCTGCGGCCCAGCGAGTTGAAGAGGACAACGTCCATGCCCGGTATTTTATGATATTCGCGCCGGAAGCTTCAGCGCGGCGTTTGCCCCTTGATCTTCCCGGACATCCCGATTATCCTTAAGGCATGCTGCGGCCCCTCGCGCTGGCCTTTCTTCTCGCCGCCGCCCCCGCGGGCGGCGCGGCCCAAACGCCCGCGCGCGCGCGGCTCTCCATCTGGATCCAAAGCCCCGCGTCGCGGCCGGATGCTTCCTGGGAAAATCGGATGTCGCGCACCCGCGCCGGAATCAGATACGTTTTCGGGCGCCGTTTCGAGGAGCACGACGACGAGTCCCGCGGCCGGTCTTATTTTATTTTCTCCATCCATCTGGAACGGCCGAGAGCCTTGGCCGAACCCGCCATGCAGAGACTCTTCTCGGCGCTGCACCAGGACTGGGGCCGCTCCGTGCGCGTCGTCGTGGACGGCTATCCCGTGGACATGGAAAGCCGTCAATCCCGGGCGCGGGCGGCCGGCGCCGTCGCCGGCGATAACCCCGTCTTCTTCAATTTGTTCAGCGCCGGGGTATCCCGGATGATTCCCGCGGCCGCGCAGAAAGGCTCCTTCTACGACGGCGGCGGAGCGGCCGCGGACCCGCCGCCCGCCGCGGAGGTTCAGGTCTCAGGGGAAGCCGGAGACGCCGCCGCGCGTCCAAGTCCGGCCCCGGAATCCGCCTGGAAAGAGCGCCGGCCGGCGCCTCCGCCGGCGCCCGCGGCGTCGGCCGCGGCGCCCCTGTCCTCCCTCCATCTCGACATGGCCGAGGCCCGCCGCCTGGCCCGCGACGCCGCCGCGGACGCGACCGGCTTCGCGGGCCGCTGCTACCGCGGCGTCTACGAGGCCATCGCCAAGGCCTATCTCCTGACCTGGAAACAAATCGGCGCCATCCGGTGGCGCTTCGCCTACGAGTTCGCCAATTCAATCAACGCGAATCCAGAGCTGTTCAAGAGCCGGCTGCGCCGACTGCCCGGGCCGGAAGTCCAACGCGCCGCCCGAAACGGCCATCTCCCGGTTGGGGCCATCGTGGTCTACGGCCGCGCCGGGGACGCCCTGTGCCGCCGGGGCGGGCCCGAGGGCGGCATCTGCGGCTTTAGCTATGACTGCGGCCACATCGAGATCGTCACCCGCGATCACGTCCGGGGAAGCTATTTCAGGGATCCGATCCGGGCCTGCAGCGACGGCTGCCGGACCATTCCGGAAGCCGGCGCGGGGAGCCTCGCCTGCATCGCCGCCAACGCCCCGCCGGGGAAGGTCAACGTCTACGTGCCGGTCGGACGGCGCTAGGCCTTCGGCGGGGCGGAAGTTTCCGGCAGCAGCAAGGTCGCGACGGCGTAGCAGGCCACGGCCTCGCCGCGCCCCACGGACTCCAGGCCCTCGTGGCTCTTGGCCTTCACGTTGACGCGCTCGCGCGCCACGCCGAAAATCCGGGACAGGGACTCCCGAAAACTCTCGTAATGCGGCGAGAGCTTGGGCTCCTGCGCGACCAGGGTCACGTCCAAGTGGGCCAAGACGCCGCCCGCGGTGATGAGCTTGGCCAGGACCGCGGCCACGATGTCCTTGCTGGGGATGTTCTTGATCTTGGGATTTTCGGAGGGAAACATGATCCCGATGTCACCCGAGCCCAGTGCCCCCAGGACCGCGTCGGACGCGGCGTGCAGGGCCGCGTCGCCGTCGGAGTGGCCCAGAAGGCCCTTGGGGGAGTCCAGCTTGACGCCGGCCAGCCACAAATCCCGGCCCGGCGCGAGCCGGTGGATGTCGAAGCCGAAACCGACGGCGGTGCGGCGCCGCCCGCCGTGTCTTTCCTCCAAAAGCGCTTCGGCCATGACCAAATCCTCCGGCGTGGTGATTTTAAAATTCTCGTAGCTAGACGGCACGATCTTGACCTTCTTTCCGGCCTTCTCGACCAGCTGGCTTTCGTCCGTGGCGTCCTTGACCGCCGGGAACTTGGCCAAGGCTTCCTCCAGAATTTCCCGCCGGTAGCCCTGCGGCGTCTGCGCGGCCCAGTAGCTCGAGCGCACCGGCGTCTGCGAGACCCAGAGTTGCTTGTTGGTCACCTTCTTCAAGGTGTCCTTGACCGGCACGGCCGCGACCGCGGCGCCCGATTCGTAGGCTTCCTGCAGCACGGCGCGCACGACGTCCTGGCTCACCAGGGGCCTGGCCCCGTCGTGCACCGCGATGACCTCGCTGTCCTCGCCCGCGCAGGCAACCCCGCGGCGCACGGAATCAAGCCGGGTCTTGCCGCCTTCGATGACCTGGACGCGCGGCGAGGAGAGCCTGGCGCCGTGCTCTTTGACGTGCTCGGCGCTCAGGACCAGCACGATTTTCTCGAACTCCTCCATGGCCAAAAACGGCTCCAGGGACCACTCCACCACGGTCTTGCCGCCCAGAGGCAGGAACTGCTTGGGCCGGCCCATACGCTCGCCCGAGCCCGCCGCGACCAGGACGGCCGAGGCCTTAATCTGCGGCTTGTCTCCCGCCGCCTCCGGGCTCACGCTCTTTCTCCGCGGGACTTGCCGAAAACCATGCGGCCGGCGGAAGTCTGCAAAATGGAGGTCACCGCGATGTCTATGCGCTTGCCGATCCAGCGGCGCCCGTCCTCGACCACGACCATGGTCCCGTCGTCGAGGTAGCCCACGCCCTGATCCTTCTCCTTGCCGTCCTTCATGACGAAAATCGGCATGGCCTCGCCGGGCAGCACCACGGGCTTGAGCGCGGTGCTCAGATCGTTGACGTTGAGGCAGACGACGCCCTCCAACATCGCGGCCTTGTTGAGGTTGAAGTCCGTGGTCACGAGCTTGGCCCCCAGGTCCCGGGCCAGCTTGACCAGCTTGGCGTCCGTGTCGGGCGCGTCCGCGTCGCGGTCCATGATCTTGACCGGAATGTCGCCGTTTTCCTGGAGCCGGGCCAGGATGTCCAGGCCCCGGCGGCCGCGCGCGCGCTTGAAGGCGTCCTCCGCGTCGGCCAGCACCTGCAGCTCGTGGAGCACGAAGCGCGGCACGACCAGAGAGCCCGAGAGAAAGTGCGTGTCGCAGATGTCCACGATGCGCCCATCGATGATGGAGCCCGAGTCCAAAATCTTCATGTCCGCGCCGCGGCGGCGGCCCATCTTGGCCAAGTCCTTGTCGAGCTGGTCGAATTCGGGGAACTTCTTGACCGCGACGACCGCGCCCAGCGCCCCCAGGGCGAAGTAGCGCAGCAGCGAGTACTTGTCCCAAGCGGCGTAGAGGGCGTCGTTGCCGATTTGAAAGACGATGTAGTCGAGGAGCTTGGCGATGATGATGCCCAGGGCCCCTCCCAGCATGGCGGAAATCATGGTCAGGAGGTTCAAGTCCTCGATCAGGATTTCCGCGCCTACGATGACCAAGCCTACGGCCAAACCCACGGCCGCCCCCACGGGCGTGCGTGAAATCTGGAAGTAGACGATGGCGGGCGAGGCGGCGACGACGAAAATCCGAAAAAGCCAAAGCATCATGACAGGGGCTCCTTTGTGTTTGAAAAGAATAAGCCGGCCGCCTCGGCCAGGCTGGCCGCCCCCGAAACCTCGAGGCCGGGAATGCGGGCAATGTCCTTGGCCGCGCGCGCGCCCACGAGAGCTCGAGAAAATCCCGCCTTGGCCGCTTCGCGCAGGCGGTTTTCCGTGCGCGGCACGCGCCCCACGCCGCCCAAGAGGCTGACCTCGCCCAAGAACACCGCGTCCTCGGGCAGCGGCGCCTCGCGCAGGGAACTCGCCACCGCGAGGCAGACGGCCAGATCAAGCGCGGGGTCCTTGACCCGCAGGCCGCCGGCCAGGCTCACGTAGACGTCGCGCGCGTCGAGCCGCAGCTTGAGGTGCTTCTCCAAGGCCGCCAGAAGAACCAGGACCCGGTTTAAGTCGACGCCCGTCGCCGTGCGACGGGGCAGCGGATAGCGCGTGGGCACGGCCAGGGCCTGGACCTCGACCAGCACGGGCCGCGAGCCTTCCATGGTGACGGAGACCGCGCGCCCGGGCCTCGGACCCGCGTCCTTGGACTCGGCCATGAAAAAAGCCGAGGGGTTGGGCACGCCGCGCAAGCCGCGCTCGGTCATTTCAAAAAGCCCCGTTTCATCGGTGGGGCCGAAGCGGTTCTTGACCGCGCGCAGCACGCGCAGAAGCTCGTGGCGCTCCGCGTCGAAGTAAAACACGGAGTCGACCAGGTGCTCCAGGACCTTGGGGCCGGCCAGGGCCCCGTCCTTGGTGACGTGCCCGAGCACGAAAGCTGCGGCGCCGGAAGCCTTGGCCGCGCGCACGATTTCCATGGCGCACTCGCGCACCTGGCCCACGGAGCCGGGCGCGGAGGCCAAATCCGGGTGGGACAGGGTCTGGATGGAGTCCAGAACCACGCCCCAGGGCTTCAAGTCCTCCATCGCGCGCAGAATTTTGGCGAGATCCGTTTCGGCCAAAAGATAAAGGGAGTCCGCGGCGGCCGCGATGCGCTTGGCGCGGGAGGAAACCTGGAGCGGAGACTCCTCGCCGGAAACGTAGAGAATCTTGCGGCCCGGCGCGGCCAAGGAAGCGGTGGCCTGGAGCATCAAGGTGGACTTGCCGATGCCCGGCGGGCCGGCTAAAAGGCTGACCTGGCCCTGGACGACGCCGCCGCCGAAAAGGCGGTCCAACTCCGCGATGCCCGTGGGCGTGCGGACCTCGGTTTCGGCGCGGACCTCGGAAAGCGTCAGGACCGCGGAGGCCGCGCCCTCGGCGAGCCGGCGCCGCTCCGCCTTGGCCGGCGAGGACTCAACGACCTCCTCGACCATGGTGTTCCAGGCCGAGCAGGTCGGGCATTGGCCCATGCCCTTGGGATCGGAGTACCCGCATTCTTGGCAGCGATAAATGGATTTGAGCCTTCCCATTCTCAGGCATTCCCTAGGGCGTGCCGCTCGCCGCGCCGGATTTGCTGCGGCCCTTCAAGCCGGAAGCGCCGGTGACGGCCAGGCCGAAGAGCGACGCGATGTCCTTGTCCTCGAAGCTGACGTGCAGCCAGGTCTCGAAGGTCTTGACGGTCGCCAAATCGTCCACCCGCGCGCCCACGAAGAAATATTTGTCTATCCTGGCCAGCAGGCCCACGTCGTACTCCGGGCGGTTGAAATGACGCCCGTCGATGACGATGTCACGGCCGAAATTATAGCCCTGCGCCATGAGCGTAAAGCGCTTGCCGAGGGGGTCCTTGTAGAAGGGCGTCACCAAGAGGCGCGCGCCGCCCGCGGAACGGATGGAGCCGAAGGCCACGTCGAAGGGCCCCTTGGTGAATCCCAGCAGGCCGTCGACGGTGTTTAACTTCTCGTAGTCGCCGCTGATGGGCTTGTTCGAGGGGCTGCCGATGTTCTCGGCGCCGATGTAGTAGTAGCGGTGATCGCGGGGCGCGATTTTAAGCCCCAAATCGGAATGCGAGGCGCCCAGGGCCGAGGCGTAGCGCCAGTCGTAGTTCCAGTACACCTTGAATTGGTTGACGCGGCTGATGATGTCGTTGACGTTCTCGGCGGCCTTCTGCACGGAGTCCAGCGTTTTGGTGACGTCCTGCTTGACCTTGGGATCATGCAGGAGCGCGCCCACCGCGCCCTTGTTGGAGTTGAGGCTGGCCATGACCTTGTTGGTCTGGGCCAAAAGCGTGTCCAGCTTGGCGGTGATGTCGTCGGCGCGCGCCATGGCCTTGTCCAGGTGGGGCTTGTCGGTCGCGATCAAATCGTCCAGGTTCGCGGTCAAGTCCCGCACGTTGGCCACGGTGTCGCGCAGGTTGCCGATGAGCGTCCGGCCGTCGTGCCCCTTGGCGTTTAGCTCCATGATGAGGGATTTGACGCCGGAGAGCGCGTCGGTCAGCTGCTTCTCGATGGAGAGCGCGCTCATGCCCTTGACCTCGGATCCCGACGGCAGGATGCCCGCGTCCGGGCGGCCCTGATCGATTTGCAGGTACTTGGAGCCGATGACGCCGGTCGAGCCCACCTCGAACCGCGCGTCCTTGTAAACCGGGATGCCGTCGCGGATGGAGGCCGTGACCCGCGCCACGCCGCCTTCGAGCTCGATGTCCGTGACCTGGCCCACCTCGACGCCGGCGAGCTTGACCGGAGAGTTCTGGCTCAAGTCCGACACGTCGTGGAAATCGACGTAGATGGGGTAGCGCCGCTGGAACGTGTAGTCGCCCAAAAGGAAGATGGCCGTGGCGAAGAACGCGAGGCCGACGAGCAGGAAGGCGCCGACCTTGGCTTCGGTGGAGAGCACCCCTTAGGCTCCCCCCGCGGCGTCCGGCTCGTAGTCCTTAAGCTTCATCTTGATGGGGCCTTGGCTCAGGCCGTTGACGAACTGGTGGATGCGCTCATCGGCGCTGGCGCGAAAATCGTCGGACGAGCCCTGGCCGAGGACGCGGCCCTCGTGGAGCATGGCGATGCGGCTGGCGATCTTGTAGGCCGACTTCATGTCATGGGTCACCACGATGGATGTCACCTTAAGCTGTTTCTGGAGATCCAGGATTAGGTCGTTGATCACATCGGACATGATGGGA
>DATLUA010000083.1:0-33494 GCA_035533295.1 Elusimicrobiota bacterium
CAACGCCGCGCCCCATTACGGGCGGTTTTTCACCCGCGAGGAAAACCGTTCCCTGGCCAAGGTCACGCTCCTGGGGCAAACCGTGGTGAATAAGCTCTTCGGGGACGAATATCCGGTCGGCAAACGTGTGAAAATAAACCGCATCGGCTTCAAGGTCATCGGGATACTGCCCCTCAAGGGCTCAAGCGGCTTTAGCGATCAGGACAATATGATCGTCGTGCCCATCAACACGGCGATGAGGCGTGTTTTGGGAGTCAATTACCTGCATGAAATGGGCTTCCAATGCGCCTCAGCCGCCGATATCGCCCCGCTCATGGCCAATATCGAAATTTTATTGCGCCATCGCCACCGCATCCCGCCGCATCGGGAGGACGATTTCCACGTGCGGAACATGTCAGCCATTCAAGATGTCATTTCCGGCACTACGCTGACCTTCTCGCTCCTTTTGGCCGTCGTCGCCGCCATCGCTCTGGTGGTCGGCGGCATCGGCATCATGAACATCATGCTGGTCTCGGTCAGCGAGCGCACGCGCGAAATCGGCCTCCGGAAGGCCGTGGGCGCGGCCCGGCGCGCGATTTTGATCCAGTTCTTGCTCGAATCCGCCGTGCTATCGACTTTGGGAGGCGTCATTGGCATTACCATTGGTGTCGCGTTTTCCCTGGGTCTCTCCAAGTTCGCTGGATGGGCCGCCATCGTGCAGCCTCAGGCCGTGATTATGGCCTTTGTTTTTTCAGCTGGCGTCGGCATCGTTTTCGGGTTTTGGCCGGCGAGGAAGGCGTCGCTGCTCTCGCCCATCGAAGCCTTGCGCTACGAATAAAAACGCACAAAGCGCCTTCCGAAGATGTGCGATAAGCCTATGAAAAATTATTCCATTTTCACGCTGTTCTGGATTTTTCCCTACGCGGCGCTGACTCTCAAAAACCGCTCTTGGACGACGCGCTAAGGGCATCCGGGAATTATCCCAGAACGCCCTGCAAGGCGTTCCAGGCTTCGTTTATGGATGGCGCGCGGCCCGGGGTTTCAAGAACGCGGCAGCCGGGCAGCCAGCCGTAGCCGAAGCGCCAAGGTTCGGTGTGGGTGAAAATTTCCAGGCTCGGGCGGCCCAGGGCCGCGGCCAGGTGCATGGGGCCGGTGTCCGCGGTCACGACCGCGCGCGCGCAAGACAAAAAGGCGGCAAAAATTCGCAGCGCCATCTCGGGGGCGGCCAAGACGTTTTCGGGAATTTTAGCGGCGGAGAGAAGCTTCGCTTCGGCCGGGCCCCCCGCTAAGACGACCTTGCGCCCGGTCTTGGCCGCGCGGCAGGCCAACTCCAAAAACCACGCCGCAGGCAGCTGCTTTTCCGCGCGGCCGCCCAGGAAAAAGACGAGGCTCTTTCCGTCCAAACCCAAGCGGCGCCAAAGCTCGGCGCCTTTTTCTTGTTCGCTCGGGCCGAATATCCAGCGCGGGCGCAACTCTTCTGCCGTCGGAATCGGGGCCCAGGGAGCGGCGGCCCGCACCAGAGCGCAGAGGTTGGCCGTTTCATGGGCCTGCGCTTGCGGCACGGGGACAAGAAGATTTAAAAATGCGGCCGCGTCGCCGCGGTCGAAGCCCACGCACATCTCGGATCGCGAGAGCGCGGTCCAGGCCGCGGAGGATAGGGAGAACGCGTGCTGAGGCGAGAAGTCGAAAGCCAAATCGTAGCCGCCCTTGAGAAAAAGGCCGGGCAATGCCGCCGGCGTCAGAACGCGATCGGCGTCTTGGTTGAAGGCCAAGGCCTCGCCGTAACGGCCGGAGATAAGAGCGTCTAGGCGCGCCTCTGGGAAAGCGCGCTTCAAGAGACGCAGGGCCGGAGTCAAAAGAAGAAGGTTTCCCAGACGCGCGTCATGGCGCACGGCCAAAATGCGCGCCGGATCCTGGGCGGTTGGCCGGCGGGGCACCCGCGGCTTGGGCAAAGCGCGGATGAGCGTGCGGCGCAGAAGGTTTTTCCCCTCCCGCTCGATGGCCTTGCCGAGGGATTTAAGCCGCGTGCGCGGCGTGGTCACGGCGAAACGCCGGATCCGCCCAAAGGCGCCGGCGGAATGGAGGAGCCCGCGTCCGCGTTCCAGCCGAGCTTTGCCTGAAGCGCGGGGTTTTTGAGCGTCATGGCCGCGTCCCTGGCCGCGCGCGCAAAAAGGCGGTTTAAAGCCGCGTTAGCTTCGGCATTCCCGTTCGCATCGGGAGCGCGGCTCGAATCAAGCGTCGCCTGCTCTTGGTAGTCCTTGTCTAGAATTCTCCGAGTAAAGGCGTCTCTCTTGGCGGCGCGCGCAAAAATGCTTAAGGCCAGCGTTAGATGCAGCGTGTTTTCTTTGTCGGGTGAAATTTCCACATCGGCGCGCTCGATGGCGCCGCTCACGTAGAGCCGCGCCCCCGCGCCCAAGGCCGCGAACTCTCCGTCGTGCTCGGGGTCTTCCAATGACACGGCGGAGGATACCAGCCCGTCCGCGGCCAACTCCTGGGTCAAGGCGCGGCCCAAGACTTGAGGCGACAGTTCCGGCCAGGATCCGACGGAAGATTGGGTAAGGTTGAACGATCTTTCATGCGCCGGCGCCGCGGGGTCGGCTGCCGAGCGGACGGTCAAATCCCGCAGGGGTGAAACAGCCGCCGTCACTAGAAAGAGCGGCGTCTGGGAGCCGTGCTCGGCCCAAAGCGCCGCGTTGGGCCTATAAAGGAATGGTTTTCGCCCGCAGCCGGCGCACAGCGCTGCTAAGGGGAAAAACGCTAAAAACCAACGGATCTTCGATGTTTTTGGCGTCAAAGCCGCGGCATCCTTCAAGTGAAACGTGCTCAACCTTTTTTCGCCGGGAATTTGCCCGAGAGCGCCTGGCGGCATAGGGCGGCGACCTCGGGGCTGAAGTTTCCCTTCTCGATCATCCAGGATAAGTAGCTGGGGTCCGCGATGGCCACGTCCTTCAGGGTCTTGCCCCGGTGCTTGTTGCCGAAGGCGAAGGCGGCCTCGCCGGCCTTCCAGACGAATTTGCCCTCGGCGTCCACGCGGTCGGGATAGGTCTGGGCGCACCAAGCGCCCAAGCCCGCCGAATCCCTGGGCAAGTCGGCGTAGCGCTCCACCTGGGCCTGGAGGATTTCGGCTGTCGCCAGGGTGTCCGCCTCGGCGCGGTGCGCGCCTTCCAAGGTTTTGCCGCAGTAGAATTTATAGGCGGCGGTCAAATCCCGGCGCTCTTGGCGCGCGAAAATGACGTAGGCGTCGATGACGCGCCGGCCGGGGGCGGGCCAGTCCCCGCCCGCGCGCTTGAACTCGGCGGATAAAAGCGGGATGTCGTACTTGGCGGCGTTAAATCCCGAGAGATCGGCGCCTTCGAAAATTTCCAGAAGGCGCGGGACCAAGTCCTTGAAGCGCGGCGCGTTGGCGACCATCGCGTCGGTGATGCCGTGGACGGCCGTCGCTTCCTTGGGAATGGGCGCGCCGGGATTGACCAGCGAGGAGAACTTGGTTTCTCCCCCGCCCGGCTCAAGCCGGAGGACGCAGACGTCTACGATGCGGTCCTGCAGGACATCTATGCCTGTGGCTTCCAAGTCGAAGACGCATAGCGGCCGGTCAAGGGAGATCATGCGGTTGCTTTCGTGTATTTTACCTGTTTTAGTCCGTCAGGCGCTCGATGATTGCCTTGGCGTGCGGAAAGAGTCCCAAGAGATCCGCACGCCGGCCCAATTCCAAATCGGCAAAATCGAAGCCGGGCGAAACGGTGCAGCCGACCAGGGAATAGCCGCTGCCCGGGGCGGGATAGGCGCCGAACCACCAGCCGGCGGGCACCGCGTGCTGCAATGTTTGGCCGGCCTCGGCGTCGCGTCCGAGAATAACGGTTTCAATCGCGCCCTCGGGAGAAATTTGGGCGATGGATAGCGGTCCCCCCAGATAGAAATGCCATACTTCATCGGACTTGATGCGGTGCAGCCGAGAGAATTCTCCTTGCGCGAGCAGGAAATAGACGGCGGTGGAGCAGCTGCGCGCGCCGCCAAAGGCGCTTCCCAAAGCGGCCCGGGGAAGCGCCTTTCCAGCGCGGTAGGTTTCCCTGAAATATCCTCCTTCGGGATGCGGCCGCAGATTGTAGAGCCGAATAAGCGCCGAGATAGAAGCGTTATCGGTCACGGCGCTGATTTTACATCTTTGCGGGTCAAGCGCGGGCCATGAGAAAAACCGCGGCGGCAAAAAAGGCGAGCGCGGCGGCTTTTTGAATCGCCCGCGGCCGCAATATGCGGCGGCTGTAGTGCCCGACCAGGACTGTCAGGCCGCTTGCGGCCCAAAGGGCCGCGGTCGCCGCGCCGAAAACGGTCCATGGCGCGCGGGATTTCGCCGCTAGCGCCGCCGTGGCCAGCTGGGTCAAATCGCCCCAGTCGGCCAGAAAGATGAGGACGAAGGCCGCGCCCGCCGTGTTGAGAAAGCCGGAGGTTTTTCTCGATTCGGCGGCATTCTCATCGTCGTCTTCTTTCTTAAGCCATAAGAAGACCGCCATCGCCAAAAAACCCAGGCCTGCGGCCAGATGGATGGCTTTGTCGGGAAGCAGGCTTAAGAAGCCGCCGAAGAGCACGGCGACGGCGCTTTGTACGGCGAAGGCCGCGCAGGCGCCCAGGTAGACGGCCAAGGGCCGCGCGCGGCCGGCCATCACCAGGATCGCCGCAGAGGTCTTGTCGGGAAGCTCCGCCAAGAAAATCAGCCCGAACGCGGACGCGGCTAGTGGCCAGTTCATGTCTTACTTACTGCAGTCGTATTGAGAGAAAAGGGCCTCAGGGCTGCCGGCGCTTTCGGGGATGACGGCAAACCAATAACCTCTTTTCAGATCACGGATGATGGCGAGGCCGTAAGCGTCAAAAGCAATTTTCTTATTTTCAGCGTTTTCCTCGACCGCAATCCAGACATCGTCCAAATTGTCCAGGTGCTCGGGATCAAAATCCTCTAGGCGCTTGCGCGCGCCGGGAGCAAGGCGGACCAAGTGGATGTGGAGTTGGTCCTGCGTCCGTCGTCCAGGCGGGTTGACCACCAGCGCGACGGAATTTTCATCGCCGATTCTTCGAACCGCGGCGTTCCAGGCGAATCGCCAGATGCCTTTGGGCAGGCGTCGAACGTCCTCCACTCCGGTCACTTTGGCCCGCGGGAGAGCGAGGCCGTGAATGAAATTTTTATCCCGGCAGCCGCACATCTTGATGTCCCTAATGGCGGCGAAACGCGGGGTCTTAGCCCAAACCCGCGCGGTCTTGCGGCAGACGGCGACCGGGTCTTCCCACGCGGAGAAATGAGGATCGCATCGGCCAAGAAAATTTTCCAGCGGCGCGGGGCACTTCGCGCAGTAGCCAGCCAAACCGGCTTTTGATGGAGCGTCCAGGCATTCAGTGACGATCGCGTAGAGAATGCCGCGGTGGGAAACCTCGGCGCGGCCAGTGGTTTTTTCGGCATTGGCGGCCGCGGGGAATGTCGCCAGCGCCGTCGCCGCCGCCAGCGTCCAAAACGCGGCTCGAACCGCCGATTTCCCAGCCATGTTCTAGGGCAATCCTACCATACTCGCGCGGCTTGGCGCGTAGCCCGAAGGACCCATATTGAAGCAAGTCCAAAGACCGCTCGGATTGCCCTCAAGGGCCCCTGCGCCCGGGATGAACGGATGTTACAGTAGCAGCATCTTATGCGCGGCATAACAAGAATGGGGTTCGTTTGGGCGGCGGCGCTGTGCGTTCTTGGCGCCGAGTTCGCGCCCGTCGCGGCGCAATCCCTCAATTGGGACAACGGTTCGGATCTCTTAGGCCAGTTCGACGTCCGACGCCGCGTCTCCGCTCCCATGGTCGCGCCGGCGCCCACGGCGGCAGGCCGGCTTTTAGTCGTCGATGCGGTCGACACGGTGATGGGAAATTTTCATCGTTACGACAATCGGCGTCATCCTTACGGCGCCGGCCACTATTGGGCCGATTTCATCGGGTCAGGTTATGGTCCGGATTCCGCGTTCGCGCGTCAGGACGCGGACGGCGCGGTGACCATCGAGTTCAGTGATTTGGAGGATTTGCTCAGGGCACTGGTCAAGGTGGCCGCCAAGGAACACGCCCAAGTCGCGGTGCTGAACATTAGTTCCCACGGACATCCCGGAGGCAGTTGGTTCCCTCCGGATGAAGAAGCCATGAACGGGAGCGCGTGCCAGGCCTGGATGCAGACGGCGGAGTCTCCGGATGCCGTTTCCTACGGGCTGTACTATTCTGATTTGTATGAGGGTGACATCAAGAGTATGCGCCGACTCTCCGCCCGCGCCAATCCGTATTTCGACTGCGCGACCGGGGCGGACGATTGGCGCCGCGTTGCGTCCCGCATCAAAGGGATTGACTCCATTTTCGCGCCCGGAGCTCAAATTCATTTCGATTCCTGCCTGACGGGCCTGGGCAAGGCCGGGGAGAGATTCGTCAAAGCCGTGGCCGAGGCGCTGTTTCCGCACGGCGGCGGTAATGTCGTCGCCGCCATGGATTACGGGCTGACCGATTGGTCCATGCCCAAGGGCATGGGCTTCTGGGATTATCAAAGCGATGCACAGCTCGCTCGGTTCGACAAGCTTTATCCCAAAGATCGCAAGGACAGCGAATTCGCCCAGATGGGAAGCGTCCGCGTCGCGAGCTATGAGAACGGGACCTGGACTACGTTTGTCGTGGGCGGACTAAGCGTGATGCCGACCGGTGCGGCTCCGTTTTTTTCTCCCGCCGCCAATGTTGCCCTTCGTTAGTGGTCAAGACGCCGCTCAAAAATTTATCGTACAATGACCAAGTCCTCCAATCGATTTTCCCGAGAGGTATTTCCATGAACGAGACAACCGTGCAGAACGCCGCCCAGACGGCCGCCGCGCAGGCGGCTTTAGCCGAGACCAAGGCCCGAGGCGCCGAAGCCAGGGCCAAGTCGGCCAAGGAAACGGCGCATCAAGCCAAGATACGCTTTAAGAAAGCCAGGAAAGCCGCCAAGCAGGCTAAGAAGGCCTTCAAGGCCGCGCGCAAGGAAGCCGAGGCCGCGCGCGCCAAGGCGGACAAGCTCGCCAAAACGAAGGTGCCGGCAAAAAAGGCGGCCAAACCCGCCGCGAAGAAAAAGGCCGCGCCTAAGCGTGCCAAGCCTTCCAAACCAGTCGCGGTTTCTTCCGCGCCGGTTGAGTCCGCGTTGACGGTGGAGTCCGAAACAATCGCGCCGACTCCGCAAGCCCAGAACCAGCAGATCTAGCCGCGGCTTATTGGTTCCCTGCGTCGGTAGGCCAGCGCCAGGAAAAGCGCGCCGAAGATGATCATGGGCACACAGAGGATTTGCCCCATCGTCACCCAGCCCCAGGCTAAGTAGCCGAACTGCGGATCGGGCACGCGGACAAACTCGATGAGGAAGCGGAACACTCCGTAGCCCAGCAGAAAGAGCCCGCTGGCGGCCATGCGCGGCCGCGGCTTGGAGCCGAACCACCACAGGATGGCCAGAAGCGCCAAGCCCTCCAAGCCCGCCTCGTAGAGTTGGCTGGGGTGGCGCGGCAGCCGGTCGGGCGCGTTCTGGAAGACCATGCCCCAGGGCAAATTGGTGGGCTTGCCCCAAAGTTCGCCGTTGATAAAATTGCCGACGCGGCCGAAGAAGAGCCCCAAAGGCGTCAAAATCGCGGCGAAGTCGGCCACTTCCCAGAAGGAAATCTTCTGGCGCCGCGCGAAGAGCAGCATCGCGACGATGACGCCCAAGAGTCCGCCGTGGAAGGACATCCCCCCGTCCCAGACGCGGAACACCATGAGCGGATCGCGCCATTCCAGCCAGCGCCCGTCGGGCGCGTAGGCATAGAAAATCATGTAGCCCAGGCGCCCGCCCAGCACCACGCCGGCCACGGCGTAGGACATCAAGTCGGCCACGCGCTCGGCCGGCCAGCGCACGTGGGGTTTGGCGGCGCGAATCAGGCCCAGCTTCCAGCAACCCAAGAAGCCCGCGAGATACATGAGGCCGTACCAATGGACTTCGAGAGGACCGACGCGAAAGGCGACGGGGTTTATGTCGGGATGGACGAGCATGGGCGCGAGGCTATTGTCCTATAGCTGAGGCCGGCGGCGCAAGCAAATCAGCCGCGATTTTTTTTCGCGGCGCGATGCCGGGCCGGCTTGGGCGCGGCCAAGCGCCGCAGCAACGCGTTGACGTCATAGACGTTGAGGTAGAAGGCGGAGTCCCGGCCGGAGACTTGCGCGTAGTCGTAGGCGGGCGGCTGCTTCTTCATCGCCGGCTTGACCGGGTGGCCAACGACGAGAACTTCTTTTTTCCCTCCACCGCTAAGATCGACGCTTATGAGCGGCCGGGGAAATCCCATCTCGGACTTGGGCGTTTGCAGCGGCGGAAAATTCGCGATGCGCAGGCTGTAGAGATCGTCCACCAAATCGGACGCTTCTTGGGGCGTGCGCTTGGAGACCTTGAAGGCCCATCCCGAGCTCGACTTCTCCACGGTGTAGAGCGCGCGGCCCAGGTTGACGCTGACCGTGGCCGCGGAATCCTGGGGCACGGAGAACACCTCGCGGTCGCGGTAATCGGAGGCGGTCTTGCTCACCATGTAGCGGCTCAAGCCTTCGGCCAGATAAACAGGTTTTTGACGGGGCCAGCGCAGGTAAATGGAGTTGAACCCGATCGCGGTCTTGCCGAAATAGGCGTCGAAAACCGTTTTGGACGGCTTACCTGCGGACAATGTCACGCGCGTCGCGCTGGCGTCCTGGATGTCGTATTCGGAATAGGACGCGGGGTTTTCGGCCACGGATTCCCCCACCGTCAGGCCCGAGAGGCTCTTGATGAGTTCGCCGCAGGCTTCCGGGTCGGCCAAGTCGTCGACCGGAGAAGTCATGACCCACGCGGAGCCGTTTTTGCGCAGGGCGATGCGTCCCGTGGGGCCGGAGATGTCGATGACGTCAATGCTGTTTCCGATTTTGGCCAGCGGCGCCTTGCCGGCCGGCGCCCAGGAATGGGAAAAGAAATAGGCGATGACCAGGCACAGAGCCAGCAAAATCGCGGCCAGGATTCCCAAGCGCTTAAGCATTTTGGGGCTCCCCATAGGCCAGCGGCAGGAAGCGGCGCACGAGCTTTTGTCGGCGGTAGACGAAAAACGCTATGACGATGAGAAGCAGGGTCGGAAAAAACACCAGGAAGTACTTCAGCAATTCGCGTTCCGCCGTGGGGAACGCGCGCAAGGGCCTATAGCTCACGGCCTTGGCGCGGATGGAGAGCAGGTTCTTGTTCTGCATCGACCAATCAAGAAGGTTCAGGATAAAGGCTTGGTTGGATGCCTTGTCAGAAAGCTGGGAATCGAGCTGATAGGAGGTTCCCACCACGAGCACCTGGCCGGGCGCCGCGCGGTTGGGCTCTCCCGCGACGGCTTGGGCGGAGCTGGGCGCGGCTTTGGAGAAGTCTCCGGTGATGAGGCCAGCCAGCGAGAATGGTCCCGCGTGGCCTTTGGGAAGCTGCGCGGCGTTCAAGTCCGGGTTGATGAAATAGCCGGGCTCAAGCCAGCTGTTGGGCGTCGAGTCCGCCAGGGATTCGTAAGCCAATCCCGAGCCTTCCGGAGACTTGAACACGACGGCATGGACGAACGGGAAGGTGAGCACCTCGATGCCGCGGGTAATCGGGCTCTTGTCGTCGATATGATTGACTACGGGAATAAAAGGATAATCCCGGATGACGGGCAGGATGAACATGCCCATGCGCGCCTGCAATTGGATTTTTTCGGCCTGCTGGTCGGCCACGAAGTTCTGGCTCACGTTCGCGCCCCACGTCGCGAGCAGGGCCGAGAGCCCCGTCGAAATCGGCGAAGCCTGAAAGCTCTGAATGTTGACGTTGCTTCGATCGATCATGATTCCCAGCGGCCGCCCGGAGTTGACCCAGGCCTTCAGGCGCTCGATCTCCGCGGGCTTGTAGGCGTCGCGCGGCCCCAGAATCCACAAGGCGTCGAATTTGGGGTCGATGGGCTTGTCCAAGGACACGGTCCGCAGAGTGGCCTCGTCAGAGACGGATTGGAATATTGGAGCCACCGCCGGGTCCGTCGGCGACTTCTCCCCGTGTCCGGTCACGAAGCCAAGGGTTTTGGTTTTTGCCTGCGTCAGCTTATTAATGCGCTGGCTCAAATCGTACTCCAGATTGGACATGTCCTGGAAGACGGGAATGACCGCGGCCTTTCCTTGATAGAGGAACACCGCGCCCATGAAAATCTGCTTGACCGAGAACTGGTCCTTGGACAAGACGTTTATTTGCACGGGCTCGACGCCCGCGTCCTCGGCTTCCTGCTTGGCCTTCTCGCTCGAATCGGGGTCGATGAATTCCAGCTTCATGCGGCCGTGCGAGGCGCTGCGGTACTCTTCCAATAAATCGTGGATGTAGAACCCGTTGGGTCCGTAGGGCGCGGGCAGGTGCGGCGAATAGTACACCTTGACCACCATGTCGTCCTTGAGTTGGTCCAAGATGTTCTTCGTGCCGGAAGAGAGCGTGTAGATGCGGCCGGCGGAGAAATCCAGCCGTCCGTAAACGAAGTGAGCCGCGACGTTGACTGCGGCTAGGATGGCCAGCACCAGCGCCGTGCCCGTCCAGGAGAACGCGAGTTTTCTGGTCCGGTTCATTTAAAATCGCCTGCTCGAGAGCCTCTGCGCCGTGAGATACAGGAAGCCGAAAATCACGCCGGCAAAATAGATCAGATCGCGCGTATCGAAGACGCCCTTGGACATGGCCATGATGTGGGAGTCCGAGCCGATGAAATCGACCACGGTGGCCAGGGGCCCGGAGAAGAAGTTGTCGAGCTTGCCGAAGAGAAAGAGCGCGAAGGCGATGAGAAACGCCGTGACCAACGCGACGATTTGGTTTTTGTGCAGGGACGAAGCGTAGAGACCGATGGCGCCATACATGAGCCCCAGGCAGGAGAACGAGCACAGGATGCCGATGGTCTGCCCCCAGTCCAGGTGCGAGGGCGGCTGGACCATGAAGGAAAGGACGATGGGGTAGAACAGGAGTCCCGCCACGGCCAAAAGGTAGAAGGCGGCGAATCCCAGGTATTTCCCCAGAGTGATGTCCCAATCCTCCAGCGGCAAGGTCGCCAAAGTCTCGAACGTGCCTGAACGCATCTCCTCCGCCAGGAGCCCCATGGCCAGGGCGGGAACGAGAAATGTCAGTAGCAGCGGCACGAAATCATTCATGCCGATGATGGAGGCCTGCCCGGTCAAAAACAGCGGCAGCGTGAAGAGGTATCCGGTCAGCAGGTAGAAAACGAAGAGCACCACGTAGGCCGAGGGTGACTCCACGTAGGTCTTGAATCCTCGCGCGGCCAAAGCCTTGACGGCATAGAACTGAACGAAAGGCGCGGACTCGTTCATTGCGGCTGCTCCTGGGTCAGCTTGCGGAAGACTTCCTCCAAGCTCAAAGTTTTCTGGTCCATGGCCAGGATAGGCCAACGCTTCTCCGCGGCTAAGTTGAAAGCGGCCTCGCGCAGGTCGGTCGCGGCCTCGGACTCGACGATGAGGCCCTCTTTGCCGCCTCCGTCTCGCTCCGGATAAACCCGCGCGGCGCCGGGGAGATTCGAGAGCGCCTCGAAAATGGCCTGCGCCGGGCCCTTCATCTCGAGATAGAGCCGGTTCTTGTTCTGCAGATTTCCCGAGAGCTCGGCCGCGGTGCCGTCAGCGGCAATTTTCCCCGCGCTGATGATGATGATGCGGTCGCAGGTGGCGGTGACCTCGGAAAGAATGTGGGTCGAGAGCAGCAGGGTCTTTTCCTTTTTAAGGTCCTTGATGAGTTCGCGCACCTCCAGAACCTGGTTGGGATCGAGGCCCGAGGTGGGCTCGTCTAAAATCAGCACGTCCGGATCGTGGATGATGGCGCCGGCCAAACCCAAGCGCTGGCGGTAGCCCTTGGAAAGCTCCCCCACCTTTTTGCCCACCGCGCTCTTCAAGCCGCAGGACTTGATGACCGCCTTGACCCTATCCATGCGCTGCGCGGCGTCCGTGAGGCCGCGCAGCGTGCCGATGTAGTGCAGTGTGTCGGTGACCTCGAAGTCCTCGTAAAGCGGGTTGTTTTCCGGGAGATACCCGACGCAGCGGCGCACGGCCAAGGGTTCTTCGGATACGTCGTGGCCCATGACCTCGCAGCGGCCCTCGCTCGCGGGCAGGTACGCGGTCAAGAGGCGCATCGTCGTGGTCTTGCCCGCGCCGTTGGGGCCTAAAAAGCCGACGACTTGGCCCTTGGGGATTTCAAAGCTTATCTTGTCGACTGCGGCGAGAGAAGCGAACCGTTTGGTAAGATTAAGAGCGCGAATCATAACGCCGCCAATAATCTAAAATAATCGCATGAAAACTGTCAAGTCGATCTTGAAAAATATTTTTCTGCCGCTGTGCCTCATGATTTTAACCGCGGTCGCGATGCCGCGGATATCCGCGGCGCAGGGACGCGACGGCGGGCACGACGAATTCCACCACGACTCTCAAGAGACGCGCCGGCCTACGCGGGTCAAGCGCCGCGCCAAGGAAAATCGCAAAGCCAAAGCCGCGCCGCGGCGGCATTGGTGGAGCCGACGCGTAAGCCGTCCGGGACAACAGGCGCGCAAGAATAATTCCAGGCGATTGCGCCCCGGGCAAATCGTCCGTCCGGCTTTCAAGCCCGCGCGGGATTTCCCGCGCCCGCACACGGTCCGAAACGCGGGCCGCCTTATAAAGGATAGGCGCTTTATCCCGCCGCCGCGCCGCGACTGGGACGGCGTCAAGATTTCCGCGCAGCCCTTCCATCAGCCGCCCTCTCCGCGAATCGTCGCTTTCAACAATCCGGTGTTTAGGCAGCGCGTCGCGGCCCAGCGGACTTCCCAGATGCGGCGCGGCCGCTACTACTGGCACAACGACGGCGGCGTGCGCTACTGCCTCTACCGCGACGCGGCCGGGGTGCGCTGGTACGGCTTTTACTCGGGCTCGACCTACTACTGGACCCGCAGGCAGTACGGCCGCTGGTGGTGGTACGATCCGCTGTGGCAGCGCTGGGTGTACTATGACAACGGCTACTGGTGGTGGCAGAACCCGGCCTCGCCGCTGACGATTTACGTTTATTCCGACGGCGCCTACGAACCCTACGGCGGCCCGGTGATTAACGAGCCGGCCGCAATTATCGCGGCGTCCTCCGGGCCCGCTGCGGCTTCAGCGGCGCCGGCGTATCATTCCGACGTGGACGTTCCCGATTACCAAGCGCCCGAAAATGCCGACAGCTACGCTCTGGTCGTCGGCGTGGAGAATTATTCCTCCCTGCCCGCGGCCCCCTTTGCCGATCGCGACGCCCAGGCGATGGACGACCACCTTTTGCACCTGGGCTATCCCGCGCGGAACATCATCCTATTAAAGGATAGCCAAGCCGGGCTTTCGGCCATGAGCAAATATCTGGAGTCTTGGTTGCCTGAAAATGTCGATAAGAACTCCCGGGTCTTCTTCTATTTCGCCGGGCACGGCGCGCCCGATCCGCAGAGCGGCGAGGCCTACCTGATGCCCTGGGATGGGGACGCGAAGTATCTCGCGCAGACGGGGTATCCCTTGAAGAAGCTCTACAAGGACCTAAACGCCCTGCCCGCCCAGCAGATTTACGTCGTGCTCGATTCCTGCTTTTCGGGTGAAGGCGGCCGTTCCGTCATCGCCTCGGGGACGCGGCCCTTGGTCACGCGCGTGGATTCCGCCTTGGGCGCGATGAGGCGTCTCGTCGTGTTCACCGCCGCGGGCCAAAACGAAATCACGGGCGCCGCGCCGGGACAGGGGCACGGGCTCTTCACGTACTACTTTCTGAAGGGCTTAAACGGCGCCGCGGCCGGGAACGCGGACGGCATCACGGTCCAGGAGCTCTACGACTACCTGGCGCCGAACGTGGAGGACCAAGCCCGGCGTGACAACCGCGAGCAATCTCCCCAGCTTTTCGTCCCGCCCAACGGCCAGCGGCAGTTCCTTATCGAGGACTTGAAAGGCTAGCGGCTCTCCCAAATCAGCACTTCGGCGCCGGCCCGGCCATCCACGATGAGCTTCGGCGAGCCCGCGCCCAAGAGCCTGGCGGCGTCGCCTTCGCGCAGAGTTCCCGCGCCTTCCAAGTCCGCCGCGCCCTTGGCAATGTAGAGATGCGTCGTGCGCGCGTCGGGAACCTTGACCGTTTCGCCGGGCTTCAGGCGTCCCACCCACAAGACCGCGTTTTTCTGCCGGATGGAAATGGCGGCGTCGTGCCCCCGCCCAGAGGCCACGGGTATGAGCCCCCCTTTGCCCAACTGCGCCGAGACATCTAACTGCTCATAGCCCGGATTAATCGATTCCGTGTCGGGCAGGACCCACATCTGCACCAGCCGCACGTTCTTGGTTTTGCTCGGATTTATTTCCGAGTGCCAGATGCCCGTGCCGGCGCTCATGCGCTGCGCCAAGCCCGGGTAGATGATGCCTTTGTGCCCTTCGGAGTCCTTGTGCTCGATCTCTCCATCTAAGACCCAGGTGACAATTTCCATGTCTCGGTGCGGGTGGGTCATGAACCCGGTACCAGCGCGGATGACGTCGTCGTTGTTGACGATGAGGAGGCCGTGCCCGACGTTGTCAGGGTCGTAGTGCGGCCCGAAGCTGAAGGAATGGTAGGACTTGAGCCATTCGGTCCGGGTCAGAAATCGCCCGTCTTTTCTGCGCACGTCGATGACTCCTTCTTGATTCTTCGCGTTCATGGCACGGCCTCCTCGGGTTTTCTTCGCCCGATTGATTCTTTTCCGCCTACGCCTTCAAGCTCAGCGGCCCAGAACCGAAATACGAGATCAGCAGCGCTCCTCCCAGCATGGACATGTTCTTCATGAACATGATTTGGTTCATCATGGCGGCCTGGGGATTTGAGAGTCCCCAGAATTTGTGCATCATCAGCGTCACGGGGACCAGGAAGAGCACGATGAGCCAAGCGCCCCATTTGGCCTTGAAGCCCGTGAGGATGCTCAATCCTCCCGCGATCGCGATGAGGCCCGAGAGCGGCACCGCCAAGGACGCCAGGGGCACGCCCTGCGCGGCCGCGTAGGCGATGGTGCCCGCGCGGAAGTGATTGGGCGCCGCGATAAGGAAGATGGCGGAAAACAACGCCCGGCCCAGCAAGACTAGGTATTTCATGATTTTCTCCTTTTTACGGATTGAAGTTCGCTATGTTTTTTAATTCCGGACAAAAGCTTGGTCAGCAGGGCCTCGAGCGCCTTCTGCTCGCGGAGGCTCAAGACGGAGAAAAGATCGTCGAGCCAATCCTCGTGGCGGGGCACGGCCCTGCGCCGCAGGGCTTCCCCCTTCGGGGTCAGGGCCAGGCGGTTGCGGCGGCGATTCGCCGGGTCTTCCCTGCGCGAGATGAGGCCGTCTTGGACCATTTTGTGGATGAGCGTCGAGACGTTGCCTTTGGTGACCATGAGGCGGCGCACCAAGGCGTCCTGCGCGGCGCAGGCGCCGCCCAAGACTCCCAACTGTGCGAGGACGTCGAAGCGCGGGCCGCTCAAGCCTTCTTGCGCGAGCTGCGCCGCGCCCAGGCGGGAGACGGCGTTGTAAAGCCGCATGACGCGCGCCCAAGCCAGCACCGAGGGCTTGACGGCGCGGCGCGGCGCCGGATTAGTTTCTTCCATAACAGTTTAATTATAAACAAATTACGGCTGCTTGTCAAGGGCCAGCCGAAAAAGCGGCCGGTATTCGGAGCCACCAGCGGAGGGGCGGCTTTCATATAAGACGACGTCGGCGGCGGGCGAGGCGGTTGCCGTGAGGTCGGGTTGCGCCGCGATGAGCGATTTTAAGTCCGCCGCGGCTTTCTGCCGAGCCAAGGTCGGCAGGCGGCGGGCCAAGGTCAAGTGGGCGCGAAAAGCCCTGCCTTTTTCAGCGTCTGGCAGGACGCCCGCACTCAAAAGATCCGGAAGCAGATTTTTGGCCAGCGCGGAAAGTTCTTTTTCTCCCCGCGAACAACCGAGGTAAATCACGCGCGGATCGTGGGCGGAAGGAAAGGCGCCGAAGCCGCCAAAACCGATGCCGAACGCGGGCATGGACGCGCAGGTCCGCCGGATAATGTCTTCAACGAGCGGGATTTTCTCCGGCTTTGTTTCCCCCAGGAAAGCCAGCGTCAGGTGGAGATTCTCGGGTTTGCTCCAGCGCCAGCCGGACAGGCGCTGGGCCAAGGCAGTTTGGATTTGGGAGAGCGCGCTGCGGGCCTCTTCCGAGATGGGAACCGCGATGAAAAGCCTCATGGCAAGCCGGACGGCTCAAATCTTAGTATATAAGGAAGATGAGAGCCCTGGTCCAACGCGTCACGCGCGCATCCGTGAAGCTTCCCGGCGGAGAAACCCGCCGCATCGGCCGGGGTCTGCTGATTTACCTGGGCGTGGGTCCGCAAGACGACGCGGCCGTCGCGGAAAAGTTGGCGGAGAAAATCGCCGTCCTGCGCGTTTTCCCGGATGAGGCGGGGCGCTTTGACCGCTCGGCCTCGGATCTGAAGGCGGATATTCTGCTCATCTCGCAGTTCACGCTCTATGCGGATTGCCGCAAGGGCCGCCGCCCGGACTTCTCCCAGGCCGCCCCGCCGCAGACGGCCAAGCCGATCTACGATCTTTTCGGCAAAATCCTGCGCGACAAGGGGTTTTCCCTCCAAACGGGAGAATTCGGCGCGCCCATGGACGTGGAGTCCGAGACCGACGGTCCGATCAACTTCTGGCTCGATACCCAGTCTTGGGACGGAGCCGGCGCGCCTTAACCGAGCGAGCCGGACTTGTCCTTCGGGCCGCAGAACTCCACGGGGTTGAAGACCGCGGCCTTGCGCGAAGTCAGCGCCGCGACGGCCACCGCGGCTAAGGCGAGAACTCCCAGAAGAAGAATCAGCGACGCGTTGCCGGCCGGAACGGACGCGGCTTGCGTGAAATTGGGAACGGCGGAAAGAGAAATGATGTTCATGGAGCTATTGTGCCGCAGCGGAATTTCCGATTTGTTGCGCGAGGCTAGGCGACGATGCGTCCGACGGCGGCGGTGACGAGGATGAGAAGTTCCCGCAGGCCGTGGGCGCGCGTGGGGATGCGCGAGCGGTCATCCCAGTCGGCGGCGAAATCGGACTCCAACTGGGCCGCGACTTGGGCGTTGCGAAACATGAGCGCGACTTCGTGGTTGACGCGGAGCGCATGGCGGCTCCAGTTGGTCGAGCCGAGGATGACCAGGCTGCCGTCGAAGACGGCGGCCTTGGCGTGCAGGCGTTTTTCTTTCCCGTCAGGATCATGGAAGAAGCGCGCGGGGACGCCGGCGCGCAGGAAGGTCTGCACGGTCTTGGCGTTGACCCCGCCCAGATCGCTGTCGTCCAGAAGAATCTGGATGTCCGCGCCGCGCTTGTGGGCGGCGATGAGCGCGCTGATGATGCGCGGGTCGTTGATGATGTACTCCTCGGCTCTGATGCGCTTGGCGCGGGAGATGTGGTAGAGGAGGGCCTGAAGCGCCTCCTCGTGATCCGCGTCGGTCAGGAGCGCCTCGATGCCGGTGCCCGGATCCATGGCCGGCGGCGCTATCTGGGGCGGCGGCAGGCCGTTGGAGAGCGCCCAGGCCTGCGCAAAAATCTTATTCAAGGCGTCGACCACGTCGCCCCGCAGCGCCAGATTATAGTCGTGGTTTTCTCCGGGGTCCTTCATCCAGTTGGTTCCCCCCGCCACGGCGCGGGTCTTATCTGCGATGAGGATTTTCGCATGGTCGATTTTGAAAAGCGCCCCATGCAGCTCGCTGACGGGGTAGAACACGACCTGGGCGCCGGCTCGGCGGAGTTCGTGGATGAGCTTGATTTTAAGCAGGATGCGCCGCGGCGACCAGCCCGGGAACGGATCGAGCACGACGCGGACGGGAATCTCTCTGGCGCGCGCGGCCAATGCGTCGACCAACTGCTGATTCTGGACGATGAACATCTCCACGTCCAGCGACTTTTTCGCTCCGTTGATGACCTTGAGGCTCTCCGAGACGAACGCATTGGCGTCCTTGATGACCCGGATGGAAGAGCCGCCTAAAGTGAGCGCGAACTCGTTTTCGGCTTCGGGCGCGGCGGGCGCATAGCGCGGCAGTGACTCTTGGGCCTCGCTCAGTGGTTCGGCCCAGGCGCCGTCTTTCAGGCCGGACGAAAGTTCCGAAAGGTTCGGGAGTTGATTGAAATCCAGCAGCGGGGCGGAAGGCGCCAGGCTGTCGAGCGCGTCCGCATCTATACCGTCCGAAGCGCCGTCCATTTGAGCCCAGGACGAAGCGGCGACGAAAAGAGAAAGGCCAAGAAGCGAGAGAAATAATCCGGCGCGCCGCTTGGTTTCAATCATGGTGCGATGCAAAAGTATATCCGGCATGGATAGGCGCTGAACAGGGGCTTCCGGGTTCCTCTTAATAGGCCCAAGGGCCCAGGGCACGGAGAGGGTGGGATTCGAACCCACGAGGGGCGGTTAAACCCCTAGCGGTTTTCAAGACCGCCGCCTTCGACCGCTCGGCCACCTCTCCAGCGCTAGATTATACATTAGCCCCGCTTGCGGAGGAGACAGACGTAGGCCTTGGGTTTTCGCGGGCCCGCGAAAATGCCGGGCTTGAGTTCCAGAAATTCAAACTTGGACTCAAAGAAATCCTTAAGCTCCCGCTTCGTGAAGCGTCGCGGGCCGGGCCCCGGCGGCTCCTGGTCGCTGAAGGTTCTAAGGAGCAGCAGCCCGCCGGGCGCCAAAGCGCGCGCGACGCGGCGCAGGTAGGCTTTGCGGCCATAGGAGTCGAGGACGTGAAAGCAGCCTCGATCGTTGACGAAGCCGAACGAGGCCGGAGGCAGGAAGAGTTTCAGGATGTCTCCCGCGAGAAATTCGATGGCCGAGGCCGCCTTGGCCTTTTTGGCGTTGGCGCGCGCGAGCTTGACGGCGGCGGGCGCGATGTCGACGGCCAGCACGCGAAATCCGCGCTGCGCCAGGTAAATCGCGTCGTGGCCCGGTCCCGTGCCGATGTCGGCGGCTCGACCGGGCTTCAGGATTTCATATTTGACTAGGCGCACCAGTTCGGAATCGGGCTTACCCGCGTTCCAGGGCAATTCCTCCGGCTTGACGCCCCGGTAAATCGCCTCCCAACTGGTCCAAGGCCCCTGCCCGCTTAGGACGCGCGTCGCGGTGTGATCTTTTTTAAGCCGAGCCTTCCTTGCCATGTCCGAAGTTTACCGCTTTACCCTCGGGGGCGTCCATTCCCGGCTCGGCCGCCGCGCTTCAGGCGGACGTCGGAGTTGATGGTGTACAATAAGGCCCATGACCGAAGCCGCCTGGGTGGACGTCTCCTACCGCGCCGGGGCCGAGCACGCCGGCTGGCGCGCGGACGTTTTTCTGCGCGCCAAGATGAAGCGGCGCTCGCGCGGGGAGATTCAAGAGTGGATGGAGCGGGGCCAAGTTTTTCGCGGCGGGCGCGCGCTCAAGCCCGCGGACCGTGTCCGCGCGCAGGACGAGGTTCTCGTGCGCTTTGCCCGGCGCGAAGACCCCCCGGCGCGCTTCCAGAGCCTGCCGGTGGTCTACGAGGACGAGTGCCTGCTGGCCGTCAACAAGCCCGGCCGGTTGTTGAGCCATCCCACCGACAAGGTCAGGCGCGACAGCGTCACGGAAATCCTGGCCGCCCATTTTAGCGGCGCGCGGCCGCACTTGGTCCATCGCCTCGATCGGGAGACCAGCGGGCTTCTGGTCCTGGCCAAGACCAAGCAGGCCGCGAAGAATTTGACGGATCAGTTCGTCTCGCGCGGCGTTAAAAAGCGCTACTTGGCGCTGGCCCGGGGCCGCGTGCCTTGGCGGGAGAAACTCGCCGAAGCGCCGCTCTCCCGCGCGGGCGGCGAGATATGGGTGCGCCAAGAGGTTCGCGCGGGCGGCGTCGCGGCCGTGACGCGCTTTCGCCGACTGGCCTTGGGCGAAGCGGCTTCGCTGGTGTCGGCCGAGCCTAAGACCGGCCGCCTGCACCAAATCCGCGCGCATTTGAGCTGGCTCGGATACCCGGTCCTGGGCGACAAGCTTTATCAAGATGGCGGACGTGCCTATCTTAAAATGACGCGCGGCCAAATCGCGGACGAGGACCTTGAAGCCTTGGGCGGCGCGCGGCAGATGCTCCATTCCTGGGCCTTGGAACTGCGCCACCCGGTGGGCGGCGAAATCCTGCGGCTGCGCGCGCCCCTGCCAGAGGATTTCGCGTTGGCGGCCAAGGCCCGCGGAATCATTTGCCCCGAATGAAGGCCCGCATCTCGGCGCCGGAAAGTTCCGCCCCCGCCTCCCGGCGCTGGCCCTTTTTTGTCCTCCCCCTCTGCGTGCTGCTGGCTTACGCTCGGGCCTTCTTCAACCCATTCTTGTACGGCGACGACGAGGCCTTCATCACCCGCAACCAATATCTCCTCCACTGGCGCTTTCTGCCGGATATTCTGACCCAAAACATTCAGGCGGGCTCGGGCCTAGCCTCCAATTTTTACCGGCCCGTGCAGTCGCTCCATTATTTTTTCCTCATGCAGATTTTTGGGGCCGCGCCCTGGGCCTTTCACGCCGTCGGCGTGCTCTACCACGCGGCCAACGCCGTGCTGGTCTATCTTCTTCTTCGGGAATTAACCGAGGACTCCGTTCCCGCGCATGTTTCGGCGCTCTTGGCGCTCGCGTGGGCGCTTCACCCCATCCAGGTCGAGGACGTGGCCACGGCCAACGGCTTGGCCACGCCGCTCTATGTCTTTTGGGCGCTCTCCGCCTGCCTGCTTTTTTTGAAAGACAGGTTCTGGGCCGCTTTGGGCGCGGCCGCCCTGGCCATCGGCTCGAAGGAAGCGGCCATCATCGTCGCGCCATTGCTGGCCGTCGTTGACTGGGCCGCGCTGCGCTTGGGCAGACGTCCGCCACGGACTTGGCGGCAAAACGCGCTGCGGCATGGTCCGCAGTGGATTCTGGCCGGCGCCTACATCTGGCTGCGCTTGACGCTTCTTGATTTCGGCGGGACCACGGATTTCTACGCGCACCCCAACGTCTTCACGGAGCATTGGACCTACCGGCTCTACACCCTGTGGACCGCGCTGGCTTACGGGATCAGGCTTTTAGCCTGGCCCACGGGCCTGCATCCCGAGCGCTCCTGGGTCGTCTATACTTCGTTCTGGTCCGCGCCGGTCCTGGGCTCGCTCGCCCTGCTGATTTTTCTGGGAGTTCTGTGCCTGCGCTGGATTAAAACAAAGCCCTTGGCCGCGGCGGGAGTTTTGTGGTTCTTCGTCGCCTACGCGCCTATGAGCAATTTGGTGGCCGTCATCGACGCCTTGTTCTGGGAGCACTGGTTTTATCTGCCTTCCATCGGCGTGGCCCTGGCCGTGGCGGGTTCGTGGCGGCGCGGGAGACGGCCTGGGGTGGATAAAACCGCGGCTGCTTTTCTGGCCGCGCTGGCGGCGGTTTACGGCGTCATGACTTTTCGGCGGAATTTAAAATTCGAGAGCCAGGAAGTCTATTCCCGCTACATCCTCGCCTACGAGCCGCGCAGCGCCAAGCACTGGAGCAACCTGGCCGCGGCGCTCTCCGATCAAGGGCGATATCAGGAAGCCATCGCTGATTTTTCCCGGGCCATCGCGCTCAGCGACGAATATCCCCAGACCCGCTACGATTTGGGCAACGTCTACATGGCGCTGGGGCGGCCGGATTTGGCCGAGCCGCAGTACGAGGCGGCGCTGCGCCTAAACCCGCGGTTTTACTTCGCCTATTTGGGCTTGGCCCGCGTGCATTGGACGCAAGGGCTTAAGGCGCAAGCGGCGGACGATTTGCGTCGGAGCCTGGAGACATTTCCGGATCAGGCGCAGGTGAGGAAAGTTTTGGCCGCTTGGGGCGCCCGCTAGGGCCGTCCGAAAGTCGCCCGTATCCCGGCCGAGGCCAGGACGTGCCCCTTCATCGCGGCGAAGAGGTCTTTTTCTCCCGCTCCCGGCGGCAGCAAAATCTTCTTGCTCAGCGCGTAGAGGCGAAAGCGGTAGCGGTGCGCGCGCCCGACCGGCGGGCAGGGGCCGCCGTAGCCGACGACTTCGAAGCTATTGCGCCCCTCTTTGGCGGACGCGGGCAACTTTTTCCCTTCGGGCAGGCCGCGCAGGGACGCGGGCAAGTTGTAAACCAGCCAATGCGTCCATGTCCCCGACGGGGCGTCGGGGTCGTCCACCACGAGAGCCAGGGAGCCGGCCTTGGCGGGAACGCCGCTCCAGGCCAGAGGCGGCGCCACGTCCTTGCCCACGCAGGTGTATTTGCGCGGGATGGTCCCCGCGCTTTTGAACGCCGGGCTCCACAGGCTCAGGCGCGGCGCGGCGGCGCGGACGCCGGCCGGAAAGGCCAGCGCGACGCCTAATCCCAGATAGGTCCAAAGGCCCTGGCGGCGAAGTCTCATCGCGTCTATTTTATCATGGGCCCGGGAACTAAGTATAATCAGAGAGGGAATTTTGCGCGATGCTTAAAACTTTAGCCGTCCTCTTGGTCGCGGCCATGCCGGTCTTTTCCCAGACCGACAGCGCCTCGGACGCCGGGGCCTCCGGCGCCCCTTCCATCCAGGTTCCCGCCGGCCAGACTCAGCTCGGCGGCAACATTCTCAATCCGGGTCTCGACATGAACGGCCAGAACTTGACCAATCCGCTCGGCCAGCATGGCGGCCTTGTTCCTCAAATTCCTTCCGCGGTAAAGCCTGCTCCGGCACAGGTCGAACCGCAGGTCGCGCCGGCCTCCCAAGCGGTCTCGCCCGCGGCTCCGTCCGTCGCTCCCGCGCAGACGGTTCAATCCCAGGGTGCTTTGGCAGCGCCCGCCGTTGAGCCATCTGCGGCGCCGCCGGAATCGGCCGCGCAAACTAAAACTCCCGCCGCGAGCCAAGCTCAATCAATGCCGCGGGCTTCTCAATCTGCGCGCGCTCCCCTGGGTCAGGCCGCGCCGCCTGTTCAAGCCGAAGAGGGTTTGAGCCGAGCCGCGACTGAAATTTCAGGAGCGCAGGCCTCGGGCGCGGGTCCCGGCGCGGTTTTGGGCGTCTTGAACCGGGTTTTCGAAGCGGAAAGAAACAGGCGGTCCGGCATCGGCGGCGCGGGCTCGGCCCAAGTCGCGGGGCGCGAGGCGGACGCCAAGGAGCGCATCGCGTATCTGGTCTCCCAGGCCGCGAGCGTCGCGCCGGAGCAGGCGCCGGCGCTTTACCAAGCCGCGGTGGACAAGACCAGGGAGTCCGCTTCCACGCAGGAAAAGCTTTTGCGGCCCGCGGCCGGGCGCGCGCTGGTCTCGGCCATCTTGAAGAGCGCCGTCAATCGCGCCAAGACCGCGCTGCCCCAACTGGCCGACGAGGCCTACAAAGCCGCGGCGGATTCTTCCTCCGCGGGCAAGAAGACTCTTGAAGGAATTCTGGGCGTGGGCAAAAACGGCGAATCGGACTGGGCCCAGGCGCCGCAGCCGGGCGCGCTGGATGAGTGGCAGGCCCTGCTTAAGGAAGCCGGGCGGCCCATTGAAAATTTAGCCGAGTTGAAGAGCGACATCGAGCGCGTCCAAGACGAGGCGTCGGCGGCGCCGTCCGGCTCGCGTCTCGCCTCGCCGCGCGCGGCCTTCGCTCTTGGCCACCGCGGCTTTGCCGCGCGCATTGCTCTTTCGGCCGTTCCCAAAAACGTTTTCGCCTCCTTCGCGGCCAGGCCCTCTTTGCTCGCGGCCCTGCCGTCTTTGCCAGAGCCCATTCAAGCCGAGCAGGGGAAAGGTTATTCCTCCCCTTCGCAAGCCGCCGCCTATCTGAGGCGGCACGGAGCCGGGCCCCTCGAGGTCGCCCGGTTCTGGGTGGGCTATTTCACCGTCTGGCTTCGCTATGAGATTTTTCGGATCATGAGCTTCTTTGTCGGGCCGGGCATCCCGGCCCAGGCTTCGGCCGCGCAGGTTCCGCAGATTTTTTCCCGCCTTGACGCGCGTTACCGCAAGGCGATGGCCTCCCTGCCGCCGCCGGGCGCTCCGATGAACGTGGCCGAGGCCCGGGCGTTCTTGGCGGAGTCCCAGAATATCGCGGGCGACTACGTGCGCGTCTCGGGCGACGCCTCCGCGGAATTCATCGTGCGCGGTTTCGCTCGGCAAATTGACGAGCAAAGCCAGGGGCTTTCGCCCATGTCGCCGGCTCCGGATTTCGTGAGGCAGCTCATCGAGCCCGCTGGGAAGGACACGCTGTCCCACTGGATGACGCGGTTCCACGCCGCCGCTGCGGGAATGGCGAAGTGACTGGAAGCGGAAAAATAGCGGCGGCATTGACGGTCGCGACGCTTTTCCTGCCTTGGGGAGCGCGCGCAGCTTCTCCCGCCGCTGCGAACGCGGGCGGCGTCCATGCGGACAGCGATCACTGGCGCTGGGACGTTAAAACGCTCTCGGATACTCAGGCGGACCAGGTCAACATGACGCCGGAGGACACGACCATCGGGAATTTGACCTCGCTGCCTTCGCCCATCACCTCCGAGAAAACCGAGCCTTCCGGGCGCGCGCCGGCGGAACTGCAGGTCTGGCGGCTCGACAACGTCATTTTGGTCGGCGCGCGGCATGAGGGCGACGGCGACTACCACGTCATTCTGCGGGACCCGGACACCGGCGCCACCATGATCGCGGAAATTCCCGATCCAAACAACGCCGGCGCGCAGGCGTCCCCTTACGCCGCGCAGTTGGCGGCCGTGCGCTCCCGGTTCGACCAATCCTTCGGCGCTCCCGGAGCCTATCCCCAACCCATGCTGCGCTTGAACGTCCGCGCGACCATCTGGGGCGCGGGCTTCTTTGATTTCGTCCACGACCAGGACGGCGTGGCGCCCAACGGCGTCGAGCTTCATCCCGTGATGGGTTTTCAAGTCAATGGGCCGGCCAATGACGGCGCGGCGCTTCGCCTTCCGAAGTCGATGCCGGACGGACAAGCGGACTTCGACGGCAATTCCAAGTAGCGGCGCGGGTTTTTTCTAGGTGGCCGCGCGCCGGCGCAACCCGGCCTTCTCGTCGGCGCTCAAGAAGCCGCTCGCCAGAAGCAGGATGGGAAACGCGGCCATGAGTCCCAGCTTGAGCCAGAGCGATCCGGCGACGACCCCTACTTTGAGGGCCTTGGCGGCGATCACGATGACGGCCAAGGCTCCTCCCACCCGCGCGACGCGCCCCAACTCGTAGTCGATAGGGTAAATCTTGCTGGCCATGACGTAGAGCGCCGCGGCCATGGCGACGTAGGCGGCCAGGGTCGCCCAGGCGGTGCCTATCATGCCCCAGCGCGGCGTCCAGGCGAAAATAGCGACGATGTTGACGGCGGCGCCGATGGCCGTGGCATAGGCCACGCGGTCGGTCTTGCGCGCCAAGGTGACGGGTGCCAGCAGGTTTATGTAGACGCCGTTGAAGATGTAGCCCAAGGCGACGATGGGGACCAAGGGCAATCCCACCCAATAGGTCGAGTGGATGAGCGCCTTTCCGTGGTAAATCGGATAGGACACTATGGGTCCGGTGAAGAACGTCAGCGCCAGCCACAGGAAGGACGCGACCACGATAAAGTAGGTCATCACGCGGGCGAACAGGGCCTTGTTCTTTTCCGCCTCGGCTTTTTCTAGGAAGAAAGGCCGCCACGCCGCGTCGAACATCGACACGCACAGCATCATGACCGAGCCCAGGCGGTAGTTGGCTTGGTAAAGCCCGACCGTGGCCGAGTTGGTTAAAAATTGCAGGATGGGCCGGTCGATGACCTGCACCGCCATCGCGGCCAAGCCCGCCGGGACCAGCGGCAGGCTAAAGCGCAGCAGATGCGGCAGAAGCTTGCGCTCGAAGGCCAAACGCAGGCGGCGCAAGAGCCAAGGCGAAACCAGAAGAAAAGTTGAGGCCGAGGTTATCGCGCTGGCCAGAAAGACGCCCGGCACGCCCCAGCCCATGCGGACCAGGAAGATGTAGTTGAGCGCGAGGTTGAGGACCACGTTAAAAATCTTGGTGCCCGCGTAGGTCTTGGGCTTGTGCGAGAGCCGCAAGTCCGCGAAGGGCACCAAACACAGGGTGTCGAAGGCCAGAATAAGCGCGGCGTAGCGGGTGATGACGGAGAGATTCGCCGGCATGCCGCCCCAGACGGTCAACTTGGCGGCGAAGCAGTAAATGAACGAGGAGAGCGCCACCGAGGTCAGCAAGTGCGAGTAAAAGGCGGTCGAAAAGCAGGGATCGCCGGGCTCTTTGGGCTTGGCGTAGCGCATGAAGGCGAAATCCATGCCGTAGCCGTAGATCACATTGGAAAAGGCCAAATAGGAGAACATGGTGGCCACGACGCCGTAGTCCGCCGGGGTCAGGGCGTGGGTATATATAGGAAGGAGCAGAAAATTGAGCAGACGCCCGCCGATGGTTGAAAACCCGTATATAAAGGTTTCTTTCGTCAGGCGCTTGATGTCTTTGAGCATCGTAATTGCGCGAATTGTATCAAATTGGCCCGGCGGCCCAAGAAAAAAGGCCTTGAATTCCTGCGCTTTCCTGTTAAACTTACAGGGTAAGGCCTTCCCAGCCATGAACAGCGAAGTCCTCATCCTCAACCGCAATTTCTACGCCATCCAGGTGACCACCTGGGAGCGGGCGCTGACCCTGCTTTACTTGGATCGGGCCTTCGTGGTCGACGAAGAGTTCGGCACGTGCGAGTTTCGAGATTGGATCGATTTATCCAAGATGATGAAGGACGATCCGCGGGGTTTCGTGCATACCGCGACGCTCAGGGTAGCCGTGCCGGACGTCATCGCGCTCAAGTTCTTCGACAAGGTTCCCCGCTCCGAGGTTCCCTTCACGCGCCGCAACATCTACGCGCACTACGGCCACCGTTGCTGCTATTGCGGCCGGCATTTCCCTCCGTCGGAATTGAATCTGGATCACGTGGTGCCGCGCTCGCGCGGCGGGTTGACGAATTGGGCCAACGTGGTCACCTCCTGCATCCCCTGCAATCTGAGAAAGGGCAACCGCCTGCCGACGGAGGCGGGCATGAAGCTAAAAGTGCGCATCTCCAAGCCCAAGTTCCGCCAGGGCCTGACCTTCGCGCTGCGCGCGCCCTTCAAGGTCAAGCGTCCCTGGCAGAAATTCGTGGACAACGCCTACTGGGACAGCCGCATTGAGGAAGAATAGGCTCGACGCTTCATGGCCAACTTGAACATCCGCTTCGAAGCGAAATTGACGTCGCGCGCGGCGCGCTGGCTGGTCGTGGGCGCGTGCCTGTGCCTGATGGCCCTGGTCGTGAGCCCGGAAGACATTACGCTCGACACCTATTATCCCGCGCCCACCGGGGTTTACACGAACATGATCACCACGCAACAGACGATTTTGGCGCGGGACAGCGGCAATGTGGGCATCGGGACAGCCCAGCCGCAAGCAAAACTGGACGTCGTCGGGAATGTCCGGATCGCCGACGGCACCCAGGTCGCGGGCCATGTGCTTACGTCGGACGCCAACGGCGTGGCAAGTTGGCAACCCCTCTCCGTGGGCGCGCTGAGCGATTATTCCGCGAGCTGCGGAGGGTGCGGCGGAAGTCCCTGCGGCTGGCAATCTATCGGCGCGCATTCTTTCTGCGTGCTTTCGCATACTCAAAGCGTTTCCTGGCAATACGGGCTATGTCAAGTCAGTCATGATGCCGCCAGCCCGCCTAATTGGAAGATGCAGGCTTGGTGCGCACAGTGCGGCGCCGTCTGCTTCGGCAGCGGGGCGGGTGGTGGCGGCGGTGGTGGCGGCGGTGGCGGTGGTGGCGGCGGTGGCGGTGGTGGTGGATGCCCTCCTGGAGGGATGCCCTCGTGCCGTTTCTTTCCTGGAAGCCATCCCTTTTGTTGCCCTGGGGGAGGCCCTTGGATTTGCGCTCCGGCGCAATCCTGCCCATGAACGTTGGTCTTGGAGCGATATGCCGCCAGGGTTAAATCAGCTTCTAAGCAGGAAGACGTCTGCCGCGGGCGGGCCGGGGCTCGGGTTCCACATCACGACAGGGCTAATCCTGAAATCAGGATTTTCCCTGATTCTGAGCGTGTTCGGCTTCTACTTCCTTGCTTACGGCAAGAAAAACCAGGAGCCCGAGAAGATGCTCTGGGGCGCGGTGCTCATTGTCGCCAGCTTCCTTATCTTTTGAGCGCCGAGGCACCGGCGCGCACTTGCCGCTCTAAGGCAAGCTGTTTGGAATCTTGTTCTTGGAATCCTGATCGAGCTCCTGGAAGCTTCCGTTCATGTTTGGTCCGTTGTTGATCTCCCCCTGCATCTCCTTTCCCATCTTCTCCATCCGGGCGATCTTCTTGGCCAGAAGAGCCTTGATGCTATAGGGCTTCTTGGGAGTCAGGATCGCGGGTTTTTCCGCGGCGCGGGCTCGGGCCAGCGCTCGTGGCTTGGCTGATGTTGGTGCGGTTTCCGGCGAGGCTTGGGGCGCGGCGGCTTCGGGGGCCGCCGGCCTAGCCGGCATGGTGATTTCGCGGGAGCCGCGGACCGCCGCAACCTGCTCCGGCTCCTTGACGTTAGCGACCGGCTCGGCCGCCGTCGCCGCGATTTCGTCCTCCTGCGGGAGCTGTTCGCCCACGCTCGCGAGCCAGCGCCGGACCACGCTCGACTCTATGGCGAAATTCACGCTGGTAATCGCCAGGCCGTCGGGGGCCTTGCGGGCCATGGCGGTGTTGACTCCGATCATGGCGCCCTGCGCGCGGTCGATGAGCGGGCCGCCCGAGTTGCCCCGGTTGATGGACGCGTCGGTCTGAAAGACGTTCTTGCCGTCCACGCCGTCCAAATTCGCCATGATGGTGCTCACGATGCCGCCGGTCATGGTCCAGAGTCCGCCCTCCTCGGGATGCCCGATGGCCACGACCGGATCGCCCATGCCCACCGCGGCCGAATCGCCGAGCGGCATGACGTCGAGATTTTTCGGCGCGCGGGACAAGGACAAGAGCGCCAAGTCGAGCTTTTGATCCGAGGCCAGCGCCTTGGCCCGCACGGGATTGACCAGATCGGTCTGGGGGTCGCCGGTGAGATGCGCGGGCTTGAAGTAGACCTCGATGTCGCCGTAGATTCCACCCGTTTCCTTGTTCGTGATCACGTGCGCGTTGGTGAGCACGTGGCCGTCCTTATCGATGATGCTGCCGCTGCCGAGTTCCCCCTTCCCGTTGGAGTCCGCGGCCATAATGAGCACCACGGCCGAGGCGTCTTTCTGGTAAATCTGCTTCGGGGACATGTCGGCAAAGGCTTGCGGCGCGGCGAGCAAGAGCCCGGCGGCCAGCACGGCGAACGTCGTTTTTGCGGTCATGATAGTTTCTCCTCCTGCCTTCCGTTCCGGACTGCCCCCGCGAGGAATCGAACCTCGATCGTCCGCTTAGAAGGCGGATGCTCTATCCATTGAGCTACGGAGGCGAAAAGTAATTATAACTTAAGCATAAAATATAATTTTTTCATCTTTAGAGCGAATGCAACTTGGCTGCGGGCGGATAAATTTTAATGGAAGATGGCCGGCTATGGTTTGTAACAAATTGTCTCAAAATTGTACTTACTAGTGTAGTGCGTCCAACGCTTCTTTACATTCGATCTCGACGAGTGAGATCATCCTTCGACGGGGCGAAATGTAAAGGGACATATGAATCACTACACTAGATGAAAGCTCGACATGAAGATTCATCTTCTTTATTTTGAAGATAGGCATTAGCCGGATCGCTCCAATTGGCCCGTTCGGCCGAAGCTTCCAATAAAATCACATTCTTCCATCCGTAAGAGGCGACGCGGCGCCGGGCCAGAGCCATCATCTCGACGCAGGGTTTGATGCCGATGAGCGTTCCGCTTGGTCCGATGCGGCTTTGCAGGCCCGGGAAACTCAAGCCCGTCCCGCAGCCGACATCGACGACAGTCTCTCCCGTAGTGAGACGCAGAGCCTCGATGGCCCGGCGGCGCAAGCCTTCGGTCCGGTGGGCGCTGCCGTCATAGCCCGCGGCGTGCCTACGGTATTTTTCCAACGCCGAACTCAAATCCGGCGCCTTCACTCGGCCTCCAAAATCGAACGCAGCTCGCCCTTGAACCGATCGTCGGCGATGGCCGAAAGATGGTGCCGCAGGCGCACGCGGCCCGTGCGGTCCAGGATAAGGAGATTATACATGGGGCAGGCTCCGGCGGGATGCTCAAGCCCCAGAGTTTTTCCGACCCAGTCTTTGGGATCCAAAAGCAACGGAAAGCTCACGTGATGATTGGCCGCTATGGCCTCCGGGGTTTGCCGGTCTTCTCCAAGAGTGGAGATGGCGAATATTTGCAATTCCCCTTTTTTGGCCGAATAGATTTGCTCAAGAAGAGGGATGCGCTCCTGGCAGCTGGAGCAGAGATTCGTCAGCCACAGCACCGCTGCCTTGTCCGGAAAAACGGAGAAAAGGCTAAACCGCCGCCCCGCCGCATCGGACAATACAAAGTTCGGGATCGGACTCCCTATGTCAACCCCCGCGGCCGTGCGCGATGAGAGAAGCCAGCGCAGACGGATGGCGGCCTTCCAGAACAAGCGTTCGATGGGATTAGGCATGTGCGCTCTAGGGCCGCCCCAACCAGAGCGCAAGGAGTCGTTTCACCGTCGGTGTCAAACGGCTGCGATTGTACGCGTCCGCGGTTTTTTTGATTGCTTCGGCCTGGGTCGGGTATGGATGAATGGTGGAGCCGATGGCTTTAAAGCCTATTTTTGCGGTCATGGCCAGCGACAACTCCCCAATCATCTCTCCGGCGTGCGCGGCCACGATGGTCGCGCCGAGAATCTCGTCCGTGCCTGCCTTAAGATGGATTTTAACAAAGCCCTCCGCCTGTCCGTCTAGAACGGCCCGGTCCACGTCCTTAAGCTCCTGGACGAGCGTTTGGACTGGAATCCCTTTGGCCTTGGCGTCCCGCTCATATAGGCCGACGTGGGCGATTTCCGGATCGGTGTAGGTACACCAAGGAATCACAAGCGCGCTCATTTTTTTTCTTCCGGCGAACAAGGCGTTTTGAATCGCGATGCGCGCCATGGCATCGGCCGCGTGCGTGAATTTATAGGGTGAACAGACGTCCCCGGCCGCGAAGACGCGGGAATTCGTCGTGCGGAGCCTCTCGTCGACTTTAACGCCCCCGCGCTTGTCGTACTCCACGCCGGCGGCCTCGAGGCCCAGCCCTTCGACGTTCGGGGCGCGGCCCATGCCGACCATAATCGCATCGGCCGCCAACTCGGCGATTTTCCCGCCGCGTTCAAGCCTCATAATTCTTTCCTCTCCGCGCTTCTCTGCGCCTAGAATCTCGCAGGAGACGATGATTTTGACTCCGTCTTTTTTGAGCGAGGTCTCGACAACCCGGGCCGCCTCCGCGTCTTCCCGGCCAAGAATTTGCGCCGAGGACTCCAACAATATGACTTTTGATCCGAATCGCGCGAACGCCTGCGAAAGCTCGCAGCCGATGGGGCCGGCGCCGATGACGATGAGACGCTTGGGCAGCGCGGTCAAGGAAAACACGGTCTCATTCGTCAGCGCGCCCGCTTCCCACAATCCAGGAATGGGCAGCTTCGCCGCGCGCGCGCCGGTGGCGATGACGGCTTTTGAAAAATTAAGCCGCGCGCCCCCCACTTCGAGCGCGTTCGAGCCGATAAATTTACCCTCGCCCAGAAATACGTCCACGCCCAGGCTCTTAAAGCGATCCGCCGAGTCATTGGGGCTTAAGCCCGCGCGCAAGCGGCGCAGGCGCTCCATGATTTTCGGAAAGTCGACCGCCCAGCTTGAAGGAACTGAAATTCCAAAGTCTGCCGCGTCATGAACATCCGCCGCGGCGCGAGACGCGCGAATCAGAGCCTTCGACGGCACGCAGCCGACGTTCAGGCAGTCGCCTCCCAGGAGGTGCCTCTCCACCAAGGCGACCTTTGCGCCTAGGCCTGCCGCGCCCGCTGCGCTGACTAGGCCGGCCGTGCCGCCGCCGATGACTACGAGATGATAACGGTCCGCCGGCTTGGGGTTTACCCAGTCGCTAGGGTGCGCGTTGGAAACCAGCTTTTGATTATGCTCGTCCTTTGGCAAGACCGCCCAAGACTCGTTCATAAGGCCTCCGCGTTAGATGGGAGATAAATTCTGTAGTGAGCGATTAATGAGTGCCGTTCGTAGGAGAGGAGATAGACGTGGAGTAGCTTGGGATTGTTCTTGTCGACGAACAGCACGGGACCGTCAATCCCGCCCTCGTGGTGATTAATCCAACGATTTTTTGCGTCAAGCCATACGCAAAAGTAGGGGCTTTTATCCGGAGGATTATTTTCCAAATCCTCATAGCTTTGATGAAAGGGCGGCACGCCGATGCCCATCGGCATATACAAGCCCTTCGGATAGTCTTGCGGCTTCAAGCGAGGCAGGCGCCGCAAGGAAAAACCGCTGATGATGAACCGACTGTCATTCCCTTTCGTATCTTGAAACTTGAGAACGACTTCATTCATGGGTTCCTCCATCGCGGGAGATTGAATCTCGCGCAAGTCCGCGCCGAGGAAACGAGCCAGCCTCCAGTACTCATTGCCCCAGGGATGGCTGACGTAATACCGCCCCGGCGGCAAAAACGCCGCGAAGCGTACGCGGGAACTTTCGCGGATGAAATCGCCCCAGGTCGCGAGTTTTTCGGGAGTCATGTTCTTGCGCTTGCAGATTTGTTCCCCTTCCACCAGAATCGGCCCGTCCGGATTAAACGCCGCTCGGACGGGAATCTCCCGGACGACGCGGCGCAATTTCGCCAAATCCATTTTCAAGCCCGCGGGATTATCCCAATGCTCCAAGTAATACCAGTGGCGCCAGTAGCGCAACCCATTTTCGCGCTCGAAAATCCTCGCGTACCAGCCCAGGGGGAAGGTGAACCAGCCGTGATAATAAAGCGTCTTGCGGCCCTTTTCCTTTGAGTAGAGCAGGATCTCCCAGAGCCCGGCGTTGAGGCAGTTCCTGGCCAAATCCGCCGAATAGATGTGCGCGCGCTCCCATCCATCGCCGCCTTCTATTTCGACATGGGGACCGCGGGGCTCGAAGCTCACCTGCTGCCGGTTCCATTCTCGATCCGTCAGAGCGATGCGTTCCAAGGCGGGATCGCTCTTGACCCATGCCGGCAGGCGAGGCTGCATCAGGGCCATGTCGACGTCCTTAAACTTTACTCGGGCGGTCCCGGGATGATCCGGCTCGAAGACGAAGTCGAAATGCAGGCCGTCGCGGGTGCTCAGCTTAAGCCGGCGGCCGTCGTACCAGCCGAAGCGGGCGCTATGGACGGCCGGATCCTCCGGATACGTGAAGGTGGAATATTCCCTGACCGGGACGGACATGACGGACTTGGCCGCGTAGCGGGCTCCAAGCCAATGGGCGGCCAGAGCCGCGCCGATCACGAAGGCCGTAAAAATTGCGGCGACGAATTTTTTGACCATGCTCTTACCTCCCGATGACGACGATTCCCGCTCGGACCCAATGACTGAACCATTTTTGCGCGGCAGCGGGCCTGACCCGAAGGTCGGGCGAATTCTCCCAATGGCGGCAGACCGATTCGAGGGCGGCTCCCTTCTCTATCTTCTTGAGGGCCGACCATTCCGCCGGACTTAAGGCC
>DATLUA010000084.1:0-9185 GCA_035533295.1 Elusimicrobiota bacterium
GGCAATCGTTTATCCAGAGTTCGGGCTATGGGCAGGGCGGGACTCGAACCCGCATGGCCTTGCGGCCGAGGGATTTTAAGTCCCTTGTGTCTGCCAATTCCACCACCCGCCCGACGGCCTTATTTGGTCGACTTCCCCTGCGTCATCATTCCCTGCATGAACGGACACGTGGCCCGAGCATGGCAGCCGTGCGAGCGGCCGGCCATGTAGAGGCCAAATCCAGTTCCCGCCAGCAAGAGCCCGACGATGATTCCCGCCAGGAATTTGCAGCCGCCGCATTTGCGCCCGCCGCAGTGCTCCTTCCCTTCTTCCTTTCCGCTGTTTTCAGCCATGATAGAGATCCTCCCGGGGCCGGCGCCCCGCATTGATTATACATATCCCGGGCGACCGTCCGCGCAAGGCGTGGGCCGAAAGCCTGGGCGTCGCGGCCCAATGGGCCCATGCCCGAGCCGCTTGATTCCCCGTACAATACCGGCATGAGGGGCGAGGCCCGTTCGCGCGGCGGCAGAGTTCGCGCAAAGATATATGCTTTGGCCGTTTCGACGCTCGTTCTGGGAGCGCTGTTTTGCCGTCCCGCGCGCGCCCAAGACGAGGCGGTTTCCGCCGGCCGGGAGATGGACGTTTCCGCGGGTTTCCCCGGAGCGGCGGACGGCATCGGCTCCTGGCAGAATACTCTTCAAGAATTTCCTCAAGTTTTAGGGCAAAATTTCGACGCCGCGCGAATCGGCGCGCTGGCCCGGATTCTGGGCCAAGCAGGCGCGCCCCGGAATATCCTGAGCCCCAAAGCGACGCCGTCCCAAAACTGGAGGCGGGTTTCCGCCGCGGTCGAGCGCGTTTCCCGTCAAACGCTGAGCCGGGCCGGCGCGGCCGTCGCCTCCGGGAGTCTGCGCGGCAAAGATGGAGAAAACCTCAGTCGGACCTTGGCCGATTTGGCGTCTTTGGGCCGGACTGTTTCCGGCCTGAGCCCGCGGGCCGCGGGCAAGCTGCAAAAATCGCTCAACGCGCTTGTTCGCAAGGAAAACGCGGCGGCCAAGGCGGCCGTCTCGCGGCAGACGAATCCCAATTTCGACGGGAGCGGCGATCTTCCCGAGATCGCTTTCAGGGCCGACGCTGGGGAAATCGCGCAGCTGCGCGCCGGCCCGCCCGCGGGTTTGCCGGACCTGGAAACCGCCGATATCAGCGCCGGCGGCTCCGCGCGCGGCGTCGGCGCGGGCTCCAGGGAAGCTTTCCGCGGCCCCGTTTCGTCGGTGCCCCAGAATTTGGCCGAGCCGCTGGCGGCCGAGACTGCCGCCGCGCCGAAAAAAAGCTACAGCGGCCCCAAGCCGTTGCCGGCTCCGCGCCTCGTGCAGTCCAAGATGGAGACCGTGGGGGACGCGCTGGTCCACGCGGTCACCCATTCCTATCCCGGCAAGCCCGGGGCCGACCCCATCTTGGCCGTCGTTGATTTTGTGAACCGCTACGTGAAGGATAAGAGCCTGCCCAATTCCGAGAAGCACTTGATCCTCAAATATTACGAGATGAACGACTCCCGGCTTTACGCGGCCATCGCGGCCGCGGCCAAGGCCCGCATTAAAGTGACCCTCATCACGGATCTCAACGAATATTTGGTCGGGCAATTCGGCAAGGGCGTCCATTCCACGTGGGATTTCGAGCGCGCTCCCTATAAGAAGTCCCTGGGCGGGGCGTTTCTGCGTAAATTGCGGGCTCTGGGATTTACTTATAATCTCAATAAAGGCCGGCTGACGGTGTTGAGCGGCGTGCCTCTTTTCGATCCGAAGGTCGATCGCGAAAACCCCATCATGCACGACAAGGTGGCGGTGGCGCTGGGTCCGGACGGTTCGGCCTATCCTCTTTCCGTCGTGGGCACGGCCAATTTGAGCCAGGTGGAAACCGAGAGCAAGGGCCAGTGGCCGACGTACGGCGGCCGCTACAACCGGTTTTTCCTGGTCAAAGATCCGGCCGCCATCGGCGTGGACTGGGAGCATGCTCTGGCCGAGGAGCAGGCCTACAACCTGAGGCTGGGCGCCAAGGGCCTGACCAAGCAGGACCGCAGCCCGGTCCGGGTCGTTTATAAGGACGGCTCCTATCAGGAAATCGCTTTCACGGACGGCATTCAGAACCCTAACGATCGCATCACCGATCTTCTGACCCGCGCGACGGATCCCAAAAACGGCATCGAAATCGACGAAATCGTGTTCAGCCATTTCGTGCTGACCGACACGGGCGAGGTCCAGGCGTTGAGAAAACTCATGGCCGCGCAGGCAGGGGTCAAGGTCTTCGGTGTTTTCGATCAGATGTTTATCCCCTTGAACGGCTACGGCCTAGCCGGCGCCCTGGCTAATTTCCTGGTGCAAAGGCCCCTGGGCCGCGCCGTGTACCCGTTTTCCGCGGCGGCAGCCAAGCGCATGACGCTTTTGGGCTACCAGCGGCTTTTAGACGGCTCCGAGGGTCCCGCTCCGAGCGTGGGCGATGACGGCGATCCGGCGGGAATTCATCTGTGGCACGACAAGACCACGCTGGTTAAAACGGCCGAGGTCAATCCCCGCACCGGAAAAAAAGTCCCCTATGTTTACGTGTTCACGCGCACCTTGAACGACAGCAACCACTATGAAAACCTGGAAAGCCAGGTCATGATCAAGATGCTGGCCAGCGCGCCGCTGGCTCAGGAAATCGAGAACAGCATCAAGCTGACCGCGCAGTCGGAGCCGCAGTACGCCTTGAGCCTTCCCGTGGCCATCGCCCGCGATTTTCTGGCGCGCTTCACCGGGCGCTCGGCCTACGACATCGCGCCGGCCAAGGCGCAAAACCTTCTGGGAGCGCTCGCCAAGGCGGATTATGGCGCGGTCGCCTCCTTGATGTCCGGCCTCGCCCCGAACATCCGAAAGCCGCAAGTTCGGGGCGTCCAAAACCAACGGCCTCCGGAAGTTTTGGACGCCGCTCCGGCCGCGCGCGGGCCCGGGAGCAAGTCTTCCAAAGCGCTCATCGCGCGCTTCGCCGACTTTTTAAATTGGTACGCCCAGCAGCGCCGCCGCAACGCCGATCTCGGACCCATGACCTACCAGAAGGCCATGAACGTGGGCACGGCGCTTCTGGGAAGCAATGCTTGGCACATGGCGGACGCCTTGGAGATTCTTTACTACAATTCCCGCCTCGGCCCGCAAAAAATGGACGCTCTCATGCGCAAGGCCTGGACGCAGGGGCTCAGGATGAAGGGCCGCTTCCCATCGCGAAACGTCCCCGCGCCGAAAATCGCCTCCTTGGCGGGATGAAGGCCTTGTCGCGCCCCGCCATCCTTGGATTTGCACTGGACGGTCTTGATTTGATATCCTAAACCATCATGTACGCCATCATTGAAACCGGCGGACGCCAATACTGGGTCGCCCCCGGAGAAACCATCGAAGTCGAGCGCCTTAAAGAAGAGAAAGGGAAAGAAATTTCCTTGAAGGCCCTCTGGGCGGTCGGCGATGGCGCGGAAGGCAAGGAGGCGGCCTCGTCGCGGCAGGCGGCGGTCGTCGCCGAAGTCGCGGAGCATGTCCGCGGCCCCAAGATCATCGTCTTCAAGCGCCGGGCCAAGAAGGCCTACCGGCGCACGCACGGTCATCGCCAAGAATTGACCCGCCTGCGCATCAAATCGATTTCCATCAACTAAGCCATGGCGCACACTAAAGCTCAGGGATCTTCGTCCAACGGCCGCGACAGCAACGCCCAGCGTCTGGGCGTCAAGCGCTACGGCGGCGAGGCCGTATTGGCCGGCGCCGTGATCGTGCGCCAGCGCGGCACAAGGTTTCTTCCCGGCGAAAACGTCGGACGGGGCAAGGACGACACGCTCTTCGCCAAGGTTTCCGGCACCGTTACGTTCGAGTGGGCGCATAAAGACAAGAAGCGCGTCAGCGTCTACCCGAAGTCCTCTTAGCCGCCCGGTCGTTCCCGCAAGGCTAGAACATGAGCTTCGTCGATAAAGTCCGCGTCTTTGCCGCCGCCGGCCAGGGCGGCGACGGCTGTCTTTCATTTCTGCGCGAGAAATACCGTCCTTACGGCGGCCCCAACGGCGGCGACGGCGGCCGCGGCGCGGACGTCGTTTTTGAAGCCTCTTGCGACGTGAGCACGCTTTTGGAGCTGGCGCGCCGGCCGCACTTGGAGGCCAAGCCCGGCGGCCGGGGGCTCGGCAGCGGCAAAAGCGGGGTGACGGCGCCGGACTTGATTGTGCCGGTGCCCGCGGGAACGCTGATTAAAAAAAACGGGGCCGTCCTGGCCGACCTGCGCGAGCCGGGGCAGCGATTCTTGGCCACCCGCGGCGGCCGCGGCGGCCGCGGGAATCTTTCCTTCAAGACCCGCTTCAACACCGCGCCGCGGCTGTGCGAAAAAGGCGCGCCGGGCGAGCGCGCGACCTTGGATTTGGAGTTGAAGCTCATAGCGGACGTGGGCCTGGTGGGCTTTCCCAACGCCGGCAAATCAAGCCTTTTGGCCAGGAGCTCCGCCGCGCGCCCCAAAATCGCCGACTACCCGTTTACGACTCTTTCGCCCAACCTGGGCGTGGTCGCCCACAAGGGCAAAAGCTTCGTGCTGGCGGACATCCCGGGCCTCATCGAGGGCGCGCACGCCGGCAAGGGCTTAGGCGCCGAGTTCCTGCGTCACATCGAGCGCACGCGCGTGCTGGTCCATCTGGTCGACCCCGCGGGCTACGGCGAAACCGACGGCCTTTCCGGCGTCAGGGCCATCGAGGCGGAGTTAAAGGCCTTTAGCCCCGTGCTGGCGGCCAAGCCCAGGATTCTAGCGGTCAATAAAGCGGACTTGCCCGGCGCCGAGGATTTTTTCCGCAAAATGTCCCGGCGGTATCCCGCGCGCAAGCCGTTGGCCGTTTCGGCCGCGACGGGCGCCGGCTTGCCGGAGCTCTTTGACCGCGTTCTCCTCGATCTTTCCCGCCCCGAACATCCGAAGGCTGTCGGTTCGGGACGTCAAAAACCAACGGCCCCGGGAAGTTTTGGCCGCGCGGTCATGCCCGCGGGCTTTAGCGTCGCGCGCACGAAGACGGGCTTTGATATCCGCGGCCCGGCCTTGGAGCGCATGGCGGCGATGCTGCGCTCGGACCTGCCCGAGGCCGTCGAGCGCTTTCAAAAGGAGCTTAAGCGCATCGGCATCGACAAAGCCCTGGCCAAAGCCGGCGTGGCGGAGGGCGACGAGGTGCGCTGCGGGTCGCTGGCCTTCGAGTGGAGCTTCAGAGCACCCGATATTTTTCTTCCCGCGCGCCGCCGCCGCCGCTTGCGGCTGGGAACCCGCGTATGACCGAAGGAAATGGTTCGTATCCGAGGGATATCGGGGACGAACCATGAACACGCAAAAAGCCTGCCAGGCGGCGCTGAAAAATCCGGAGGACGTGGAAGAGGCCTACGCCTTTTGCCTGCGCTTGGCGCGTTCGCATTACGAGAATTTTCCGGCGGCCTCGGTTCTTATTCCGCGCCGCCTGCGCCGCCACGTGGCCGCGCTCTACGCTTTCGCCCGCATCGCGGACGACTTCGCGGACGAGCCGGAATACGAGGGGGTCCGGCGCGAGCGGCTTCTGGAGTGGCGCGCCCAGCTCGCGGACGCGGGGCATAAGCCGCCCCGGCATCCCGTCTTCTCGGCCCTGGCGGAAACTTTCAAGACTTTGGACCTTCCCAAGCAGCCATTCGATGATTTGCTGAGCGCCTTTCTCCAGGACGTGGACAAAAAACGCTACGCCGATTTCGCCGAGGTCCTGGACTACTGCCGCCGCTCGGCTAATCCGGTGGGCCGCGTGGTGCTCATGATCCACGGCCTGCGAAACGAGGAGCTTTTCCGCATGTCGGACGACGTGTGCACGGCCCTGCAGTTGGCGAACTTCTGGCAGGACGTGTCCGTGGACCTGCAGAAGGACCGCATTTACATCCCGCAACAGGACTTCGCCGCCTGCGGCTACTCCGAGGCGGATCTGCGCATGGGGGTGGCCAACGAGCGCTGGCGGACCCTGATGAAGCTCGAAGTTTCCCGCGCGCGGGAGCTCTTCGACCGAAGCCGCGCGCTGCCCAAGAGGCTGCCCTGGCCGCTGTCTTGGGAAATCAGGCTGACGTGGCTGGGCGGCCGCCAAATCCTGCGCAAAATCCGGGATTCCGGCTACGACACTTTGTCGAACCGGCCAAGCTTGAGCCGTTGGGAGTGGCTTCCGCTCCTGGCGCGGCTGCCCTTGAAATGACCGCGGCCCCGGCCTTCGCGGCGTCCATGCCGGCATCCGAGAAGGGTTCGAACTTCTCTCTGGGCTTCTTGTTTTTGCCCAAAGGCAAGCGGGAGGCTCTTTCCGCGGTTTACGCGTATTGCCGCCTCGTCGATGACATCGTGGACGACGGCTCCTTATCCAAGGAAGAGGCCGGCGCCGGGCTGCGGTTCTGGCGCGAGGAAATAGAGCGGCTTTTCAAGGGCGCCCCGACTCACGCCGTGTCCCGGCGCCTCCTGGCTCCGGTGCGGGAGTTCGGCCTGGCCAAGGAGCCGTTTCTGGAAATGATTCGCGGCTGCGCCATGGACTTGGACAACAAATCCTACGCCTCGTTCGCGGAGTTGGAATCCTATCTGCGCGGCGTGGCCTGCTCGGTGGGCGAGCTCGCGGTGGCGATTTTCGGCTGTTCGCACACGCGCGAGGCCGATCTCAAAGAATATGCGAGGCTCTTCGGCTACGCGTTCCAGATGACCAACATTCTGCGCGACGTGGGCGCGGATTTGGAGATGGGCCGCGTCTATCTTCCCGAGGACGATATGAAAGAGGCGGGGTATTCCCGCGAGGAACTTTTACGCCGCGAGGCCACGCCGGCTTTTGCGCGCTTGATGGAAAAGGAGGGGGAGCGGGCCGCGGGTTTCTACCGCCAAGCGCGCAACTTGGTCGATTTCCGCGATCGTCCGGCGCTCGTGCCCGCCGAGGTGATGGCGCGCATCTACGAAAAAATTCTCGCCGCCATGAGCCAAGACGGCTACCGGGTTCTTTTCAAGCGTTACCGCGTCTCTAGCCCGGGGAAAATCGCCTGCGCGCTCGACGCTTGGCTCTACTGCCATGGAATCCACCTTTGACGCGCTGATTCTGGGCGGGGGCTTCGCGGGCTTGTCCTGCGCCGCGGCCCTGGCCGAGGCCGGCGCCAAGGTCTTGGTGGCCGAAAAAAAATCGCACCTGGGCGGCCGGGCTTTTTCCTTCCGCGATCCGGGAACCGAGGATGTCTTGGACAACGGGCAGCATTTGTTCCTGGGCTGCTACCGGGAGACCCGGCGCTTCCTGGCCCGCGTGGGCGCGGCGGGTAATCTCACGCTCTTTCCCAAGGTCCGCGTGGCCTTCGCCTCCGCGCCCGGCCGCAAGGACGTCTTGTCCTGCCCCGGCTTTTTGCCCGCGCCGTGGCATTTGAAGGCGGGGATTTTGAAGTTTTCCGGGCTTTCTTTTTCGGACAAAGCGGGCTTGTCGAAGCTTGACGCCTACATGCGGCGGCATCTCGCGGACGCCACGGCGCCGGCGGAGCTCGATCGCCTGACGGTGCGGCAATGGCTCACGTCCTTGGGCCAGTCGCCGCAGGCCCAGGCGCGCTTGTGGGACCCCATCGCGTTGGGCGCCTTGAACGACGATCCGGCGGTGGCCGGCGCGCCGGGGTTTTTCCAGGTGCTCAGGGAGGCCTTCTATCGGGAGGCCGCCGCGGCCCGTCCGGCGCTCTCCAGCGTGGGTCTAAGCGATCTCTACGCCGTTCCGGGCGCGCGGTTTATCGAGAGCCGCGGCGGCGGCATCAAGACGCTGGCTAAGATTTCCGGCCTAGTGGAAAAAGACGGCAGGGTCTGCGGCGCGCGCACCGAGAGCGGCGAAACGCTCTTGGCGCGGGCGGTGGTCTCGACGCTGCCGCCCTGGGATTTGGCGGGCCTGGCGCTGCCCGCGGATTTGGCGGATGGCTGGCGGCGCTTTACGGCCTCGCCCATCGTGGGCATCAATCTGTGGCTTGATCGCCCGGTCATGGGCGACGAGCCCTTCGTCGGGATGATCGGAACCGACATCGAATGGGCTTTCAACAAGAGCCTGATTCTTAAGGACGGCGCCAAGCCGCGGGGCCATTACGTGTCGCTGGTCATCAGCGGCGCGCGCAAGCACTTGAAGCGTCCGCCGGCGGAGCTGGAAGCCATGGCGGCGCGGGACTTGGCCGCGTGCTTTCCGGAGTTTGGAAAAGCTAAAATTCTGCGCGCGCGCGTGGTCAAGGAGCCGCTGGCCACGCTCTCGCCGGCGCCGGGAACCGAGGCCCTGCGCCCCGAGCCCGGCTTGGCGCGGCCGGGGCTCTTTCTGGCCGGGGACTGGACCCGGACCGGGCTTCCCGCGACCATCGAGAGCGCGGTCGTTTCCGGCCACCGCGCGGCCGAGGAAATAATGAAAGGAGACTCGCGATGATTAAATCGGACGCTTGGATCCGCCGCGCCTGCCTGGAGACAAAGATGATTGACCCCTTCGTGGATCGGCAGGAGGCGCAGGGCAAGATTTCCTACGGGCTGTCCTCCTACGGCTACGACATCCGCCTGGCCGACGAATACAAAATTTTCACCAACGTCTACGGCGCCGTGGTGGACCCCAAGGCCTTCGACCCCAAGGCGTTCGTGGATTACCGCGGGCCTTTCTGCGTGGTGCCGCCCAACTCCTTCGCGCTGGCCCGTTCGGTGGAGTATTTCCGCATTCCCCGGAACGTCCTGGCCATTTGCCTGGGCAAGAGCACGTTCGCCCGCTGCGGCATCATCGTCAACGTCACGCCTCTTGAGCCCGAGTGGGAGGGACATCTCACCATCGAAATCTCCAACACCACGCCGCTTCCGGCCAAGGTTTACTCGGAGGAAGGCATCGCGCAGCTGCTTTTTTTGGAAAGCGACGAGGTTTGCGAAACGAGCTACGCCGACCGCAAGGGAAAATACCAGTCGCAGGTCGGGGTGGTCGGGCCCAAAGTCATTTCCCGCTAAATCCTTTTATTCGTCTTTCAGGCGGATTGCGGAGGGTGTCCAGGGGGCGTCGGGTGGCCACGGCGGAATGTCTCCGCGCGCCAAAAATGTTACATAGATGAAATCATGGTGCAACAGGTTTTCCGTATAATACTTGAACGTGAGGCCGCGAGGAGCGCTCTTTAAGATTTGCCCGCGAATATGAAAACCGAGAGCCGCGCGAAGAAAACCCTGGG
>DATLUA010000085.1:0-26078 GCA_035533295.1 Elusimicrobiota bacterium
CCGGTATAGGCATTTCGTATATTGCGCATGCGGAATATCCCTGTTATAATTCCAACGAGGGAAGGATCATGGAAAAACCGGCGGAAGAGTTGGTCTTTGTCGTAGAGGAAGCTCCCGAAGGCGGCTATATCGCCAAAGCCATCGGGGAGAGCCTCGTCACGGAAGCGGACGATCTCGAAGCCCTGCGCCGAGAGGTCGCCGACGCCGCGCACTGTCACTTCGGAGATCGGCTCGATCGCCCCAAACTCATCCGTCTGCACATGGTCAAAGACGAACTGTTTGCTTTATGAGGCTCCCCCGAGACATCGGGGGAAACGAACTGGCCGCCCTGCTTCCGCGATACGGCTGCGGCGTTACTCGGCAAACGGGAAGTCACCTCCGGCTGACCACTCGGACGGGAGGCGAACATCATCTCACCATTCCCGCCCACGCCGCTCTTCGAATCGCACGCTGAGCGCAATCCTAACCGAAGTCGCGTCGCATCTCAAACAGGAAAAAAGCGAGATTATAAAAACGCTTTGGCGCTAAAAAAAGGAACTCCGCCATAAAAACCCCCGAGGAACAAAAGCGCGCCAAGGCGCTTCTCTTGCGGCGTCTTGAACGCCCGGGCTCTGATTTGTTCTAATTTTTCTGGTCATGTGTCGGCTCTTCGCGCAAGTCTCGTCGTCTCCGGCTTCCGCCGTTGAACACCTGCTGGACTCGGAGCGCTCGCTCTTCAAGCAGGGCGGCGCCGATCCCAAGAATCTCCAAAAAGACGGCTGGGGCATCGGGCATTTTGCCGCCTCGGGCCGGGCCGTCATCGAAAAAAACCCGAAGCCCGTTTTCAAGGATCGGCCCGCCTTCGCGCGCGCGGCCGGGCGGGCGCGGGCCAGAATCGTGGTCGGCCACCTCCGTGCCGCCTCCAACCCCCGCGGGATTGCCGCCAAGAAGCTCATCAGCAAGGCCAACACCCAGCCGTACACGGACGGCCGCTGGATTTTCGCCCACAACGGGACCCTGCAAATTCCGGACGAGGTCGCGCGCGAGCTGGGGCCGCTGGCCCGCAACATCCGCTCCTTGAACGACAGCGAGGTCTATTTTTGGCAGTTCATGAAGTTCTTGAAGAAAACCGGCGGCCCCGCCGCGGCCTTCAAGGCCTGCATCGCGGAGGACTGGCGGCTGTGGGCCAAATGCCGCAAGCGCCATCCGGACAAACAAGCCCCTTACACCAGCCTCAATGCCGTCGCGGCCGACGCCCGCGGCGCGCATGTCTTGTGCCATGCCTCCAAGCCCAGCCCTTCTCGCGGCGTCTGCAACCCGGCCCAGCCCTGGTACGTCATGAGCCACGCCCGGCGCGAGGGGAAATTCCTCATCGGCAGCGAAAACCTGGACGGCGGCCGCTGGACGCGGTTCAAGCCCTCCGAAATATTGTCCGTTGAAATCCGCAATGGAGAACTAAAAACCGCCCGCCAAAAAGTTTCTTTGCCGTCATGGGTGAAAAAATAAAACCAACATGAAATACGCCCTCCTCGTCATCGCCCTGGCCGTCGCCAGCTTCTTCGCCTATCAGGAAATGAAGCCGGCGCCGCCGCCGCCGCCCGCGCCGGTCATCCCGGCCGTCCCGCCCTGCATCGTGGACAACGCCAATCTGGCCAAGGTCATCCACGCCGCGGACGACGACAACAAGGACGTCCGCTGGCAATCCCTGGAATTCTTGGACGCGAATTGGTGCGACACGCAGGCGCAGCAAGTCATCTTCAAGAAGCTCAACAAGGACGACTCGCCCGAAATCCGCGGCGACATCGCGGAGAAAATCCTGGCCGCCCACAAAGGCCACGGCGTGTCCCAGAACCTGATTTGGGCGCTGCGCGATCCCGACGCGAGCGTCCGGGTCGCGGTCCTAAAGGCTCTCGCGCAGGTCGGCGATTATTCCACCGCGCCCAACGTCACCACGGCCTTGAACGACCCGGACGAAACCGTCCGGCTCCAGGCCCTTAAAACTTTAACCACGCTCCAAAATCTGGAAAAAGAGCAAATCGAGGCCGAGCAGGAAGCGGCCAAGCAAAAAGCCGCGGAAGCGGCGCAAAAGAAGCAGGAGCTCGGCGCCGGCCTGTGGTAGGAAACCGCAAGGAGGATGTTATCATGGCTCAGTTAGGAATCGCTGAAATCAACCAGAAAGTCTCGCAGGAAAGCCGCTTCGTCGCGGCCTTGAAGCGCGAGATGGCGCGCGTCATCGTGGGGCAGGAGGAAACCGTCGAACGGCTGCTCATCGGGCTTTTGGCCAACGGGCATATCCTCTTGGAAGGCGTGCCCGGCCTGGCCAAAACTCTCGCCGTCAAAACCCTGGCGCAGGCCGTCGAGGCGAGCTTCTCCCGCATTCAATTCACTCCGGATCTGCTGCCCGCGGATTTGACCGGCACGCTCATCTTCAACCCCAAAACCTCGGACTTCCTGCCGCGCAAGGGCCCGGTGTTCGCCAACCTCGTGCTGGCGGACGAAATCAACCGCGCGCCGGCCAAGGTCCAAAGCGCGCTCCTGGAAGCCATGCAGGAAAAGCGGGTCACCATCGGCAACGAAACCTATCCGCTGCCCGATCCGTTCCTCGTGCTCGCGACCCAGAATCCCATCGAGCAGGAGGGAACCTATCCCCTGCCGGAAGCCCAAGTGGACCGCTTCATGCTCAAAATAAAAGTGGGATACCCGTCCAAATCCGAGGAGAAAAGCATCCTGGAAAGAATGACTTCCCTGGAGACGCCCAAGCCTGAAAAGGCCGCGACGGTCGCCGACATCGTCTCAGCGCGAAAAACCGCGGCCGAAATCTACGTGGATGAGAAAATCAAGAACTACATCCTGGATCTGGTTTTCGCGACCAGGGACCCCAAGAGCTACCGCATGGAGGCGCACAAATCCCACATCGCCTACGGAGCCAGCCCGCGCGCGACCATCTTCCTGGCCCAAGCGGCCAAGGCCTACGCGTTCTTGAACGGCCGCGGCTACGTGACCCCGGAGGACGTCAAGTCCGTCGGCCCCGACGTCCTGCGCCACCGCATCATGGTCAGCTACGAGGCCGAAGCGGAGAACGTGACCTCCGAAACCATCATCCGCTCCTTGTTCGAAGCCGTGGAGGTTCCCTAAGCGGGAAGGGGCCGCCAAGCCGTGATCGCTCCAGAAATCCTCGCCAAAGTCCGGCGGATTGAAATCCTGACCGGGCGCTTGGTCTCGGAAACATTCGCCGGAGAATACCTCAGCGTCTTCAAGGGGCGCGGCATGGAATTCGCCGAGGTGCGCGAATACGCGCCGGGCGACGACGTCCGCTCCATCGATTGGAACGTGACCGCGCGCACGGGCCGGCTGCATATCCGGCGCTACTCCGAGGAGCGGGAGCTGACCGCCGTGGTGGCCTGCGATCTGTCGGGCTCCCAGTTCTTCGGCAGCGGCCAGAACCTTAAGAAGGAAATCGCCGCGGAGCTCTCGGCCATCCTCGCCTTCTCGGCCCTGCAGAACAACGACAAGGTCGGGCTTTTCCTCTTCACCGATTCCGTCGAGGAATACGTGCCGCCCAAAAAAGGCCGCACGCACGTCCTGCATCTTATCCGCGACGTGCTGGCCTACCAGCCGCGCGCCGCGGGAACAAAAATCGCCGCGGCCTTGGACACGGTCAACCGCGTGCTTAAAAGGCGCTCCATCCTTTTTCTGATCTCGGATTTCAGGGACGAGGGCTTCGAGAAATCCCTGCGCTTGGCCGCGCTCAAGCACGACGTCATCCCCGTTCTCATCTCCGATCCGCGCGAGACGGCCATTCCGCAAGCGGGAGCTTTCCTGCGGGTTCAAGATCCGGAGTCGGGACGGCGCTTCCTCATCGACGCCTCCCAAAAATCCGGCCTACAGGCCTACCAAAACAAAGAACGGGAGCGCCTCGCGCGCCTTTCCTCTATTTTCAGCCGGTGCGGCCTGGACCCCATCCGAATCAACACCGACGCGTCCTACATCGACCCCGTGGCGCGCTTCTTCCGCCGCCGGGCCAAGAGGCTGCGGCGATGATAACGGCTCTAGCACTTTTATGCGCGCTCGGCCGCCCTGCCGCGGCGGCGCCCGCGGCGCAAAACGCGCGCTGGAACGTCAACGCGTCCACCGCGGAGGCGGAGTTGGGCGTGCCCTACGCCCTTGCCGGAACGGTGACTTCCGATTCCCCAAAAGACTTGGCGTTCGTGGTTTCCGCGTCAACCAGCGAATCCTACGCCGTGGCCGACGCCCGTTTTGGAAAAACCATTCTTCAAAACGGGGAGCGCCTTCAGCCCTTCTCCGCTGAGATACTGCCTTTGGCCGTGGGGAAAATCTCCGTTTCGCTCGCCTGCGCGCCGGCGGGCGCGCCCGCAACCGCGCGGTTTGCAAGCCCGCCGATTTTGATTGATGTCGCCGCGCCGACATTGCCCCAGAACGCGGAACCCAGAGATATCAAGGCGCCCCGGTCTGCCGGGCCGCCGCTTTGGCCGTGGCTCGTTTTGGCCGCCGTTCTCGCCACGGGCTACGCGCTTTACCGCGCATTTTCCAAAAAGAACGCCGCCGACCCGAAAAATGATCGGCCGGTCGATTCGCGGCCTCCGGAAGTCATCGCGGAATCGGATTTGAACGCCCTGCAGAAATCCGGATTATGGGAGCTTGGCCGGCATAAGGATTTTTACAGCGCGCTCACCGACATCTTGAAACGTTATATCGAGCGGCGTTTCGGCTTCGCGGCGCCGCGGATGACCACCGTGGAAATTTTCCGCGCCCTGCGCCGAGCCGATTTGGATCGTGGGATTCTGGGGAAGCTCAAAGAAGTGTCGGATCGCGCCGATCTCGTCAAGTTCGCAAAAATTCCTCCCGGCGCGGACTGGGGGCCCTCCGACGTCGTCTCGGCCATTGAAATCGTCCGGGGCACGACGCCGCAGCCTCCCGAGCCGAGCGCGCCGGGCCAGGAAACAAGGACCGCGGCATGAGCCTGGGCGCGCCGTTTTTCCTCCTGCTCCTCGCGCTCGCGGCCGCGGCGGCATGGCTTTATTTTGGCTCGCGCGGCTCGCAGGAAGCCAACTGGCCTCTCCCTGAAAACGCCGCTTTGGCCGACGCTAAACCGTCGCTCAAAGCCCGCGCCGCCGCTTTTTACTCGCCCGCGCTCATCCTCGCCGCCCTTGTCCTCATCATCGCGGCCCTGGCCCGCCCCCAGAAAATCCTGGAACGCCTGCGCGGCTCGGGAGAAGGCATCGACATCATGCTGGCGATGGACACCTCCACGTCGATGAGCGCCATCGACTTGTCGCCGTCGCGCATCCAGGCGGCCAAGGCGGCGGCCTTGAGCTTCATCGCGCGCCGCACCTCGGACTTGATCGGCGCCATCCAGTTCGGAGGAGCCCCGGAGCTGGTCTGCCCGCTGACCTCGGACTACTCCGCCTTGGACTCGCAGATCTCCGCGCTCTATCCCGGCATGACCGGCGCGGACGGCACCGCCATCGGCGACGGCATCGTCTCGGCGCTCAATCACTTGAAGGCCGGCGCCGCGAAAAGCAAAATCATCATCTTGATGACGGACGGGCGCAGCAACACCGGCCTCATCGATCCGATCACCGCGGCCAAGGTCGCCGCGACCGAAGGGGTGAAAGTCTACACCATCGGGTGCGCCAAGCACGGCAACGCCTTGGCTCCCGTCCAAACCCCGAACGGAACCGTGATGGCCACCGTTCCCGACGATCTCGACGACGCCCTGCTGACCCAGATCGCGGACCTGACGGGGGGGCGCTATTTCCGCGTCTCCGATTCGCAGAGCCTCAAGGAAATTTACGGAACCATCGACAAGCTGGAAAAATCCAAGACCAGCCGGCCACCGGAAATCATCAAGTCCGATCTCTATCGATATCCGGCGGCGTTGGCCGCGATTTTACTGATTCTAGAAGCCGTTCTGGGCGGCACGTTCTTCTTGAGGTGGCCCTAATATTATGTGGAAAAATCCGGTCTGGCTGCTGTGGATGATTCCGGCGCTCGCCGCGACGGCGCTCGCGGCTTGGGCGGCGAACAAGAGGCGCCGGCGCCTGGACGCCCTCCTGGGAACGCCCGAAACGCTGGGGCGCCTTATCCCTGAAAAAATATCCGCCCGGCGCACGTTGAAATTCGCGCTCGCAGCCTCGGCTCTGGCGCTCATTTTCGTCGCCTTGGCCGGGCCGCAGTGGGGCGTCCAATTGGTCGCCAGCAAATCCAGGACCCGCCAAATTCTCATCGCGGTGGACACGTCCCTCTCCATGTCCGCGCAGGACGTCTCGCCCTCGCGATTAAAAGCCGCCAAGCAGGATCTCTCGCTGCTTTTAGACGAGCTTTCCGGAAACCGCATCGGGCTCATGACCTTCTCGGGGGAGCCCGCCGTCATCTGCCCCATGACCCTCGACGGGGACGCCCTGCGCCAAGCCGCCGATTCCTTGTCCCCGGACATGCTGCCGGCGCCGGGCACGGCCCTCGGGCCGGCCATCGCCCGGGCCGCGCAAATTCTTCAGCAATATCCCGGCGTCAAGTCCCTGGTCATCCTCAGCGACGGGGGGGATCATAAAAGCGACCCCCTGGCCGCGGCCAAGGCCGCCGCGCCGCTGGGCGTGCGCATCTACTCCATTGGATTTGGGAGCGCGGAAGGCGCCCCCATTCCGCTCAGGGATTCTTCCGGAAATCTGACCGGCTATAAGAAGGACGGCAAAGGAAACACCGTCATCACGCATCTGCATGAAGATGTCCTTTCCGACCTCGCGGCCGCGACCGGCGGAGCTTATTACCGCGCCAATTCTGACCAGAGCGAGGTTTCGGCCGTGGCCCAGCAAATCCTCAAAACGACCCAGGCGCAAAACGTTTCCACGTCCGCCAGCCATTACCGCAACCATTTCCAGTGGCCCTTGGCCCTGGCCTTCGTTCTTTTGCTGGCCGCCTTCCTCATTCCTGAAACCGGCGACTGGCTGGGAAAATCCAAGAAATCTGGAAAATCGGCGGTTTTCGGAGGCCTCATTCTGCTGCTTGTTTTTTCCGCCTCCGGCGCCCGCGCCGCGACGACCGATAGCGATCTGCGGGCCGGCAACAAGCTTTATGGAAAGGAGAGCTATCTCGACGCGCTCGACGACTATTCGGCGGCGGCGGCGAAAAGCCCCAACGACATCCGCCCCGTCTTTAACTCCGGGGACGCTTTGTTCCGCCTAGAAGACATGGACGAGGCCTCGCAGGCGTTTAAAGCCCTCACCGATTCGTCCGCGCCGCCCCGGGTGCGCTCCGCCGCCAGCTACAACTTGGGAGACATCGATTTCGTCCAAGGCAACTATAAGGCGGCGGTCGGCGATTTTCGCAAAGCCGTGGTGCTGGACCCGTCCGACGCCGACGCGCGCTACAACCTGGCGGTGGCGCTGCGCGCGCTAAAAAACCCGCCCAAGAAAAAAAACCAAAAACAAAATCAGCGGAATAAAAATAATCAAAATCCGCGAAATAAAAACAACCCGAAGCCGCAGGGCGGCGGACAAAACAACCAGAACCAGCAGCCCAAGCCGAACCCGCAGAATCAAATTTCCCCGCAGGACGCCAAGCGCATCATGCAGGCGGTCGCGGAGCGCGAAAAGCCGATGACGAACCAATTTAAGAAGCAGGCCAAGCAGCGAGCCCCCGGCGGCGAGGACTGGTGAGGGCGCGCGTTAGAAAAATATAGAATAGCGCCATGCGTGGAAAGATATGGGCGGCCGGGTTGGCCGCGTTGCTGCTTGCGTCCGTTCCGGCCGCGCTGCGGGCGCAAATTTCAATCAACGCCCAGGTTGACCGCAGCCAAGTCGCCTTAAACGGGCAAATCACCCTGACCGTGGACGTCAGCGGCGCCTCCAGCTCTCTTCCCGAACCGCATATTCCGTCCCTGCCTGATTTCAGCGTCTACTCCTCCGGCAGAAGCCAAAGCATCTCCATCGTCAACGGCAAGATTTCCAGTTCCATCGACTACACCTACGTGCTGGTGCCGCGTTTCGTGGGCAAGGGCGTCATTCCTCCCATCACGCTCAGCGACAACGGACGCACGGTCCGGACCAGCCCCATCGCCATCGAGGTCCTGCGTTCGGCCCCTGCCGCAGAGCCGCCGCGGACCGCGCCGCCGCCTTCGGCGGCCCAGACCCAGGAAGTCCCCGGAGCGCCGGATTTCTTCGTCACCGCGCAGTTGGACAAGAAAAAAGTCTACGTCGACGAGCAGGCGACCTTGACCGTCAAGTTCTATAATTCCGCCGCGCTCGCTGGAAACCCGCAATACACGCCGCCGGATCTTTCCGGGTTCATGAAGGAGGATCTGCCTCCCATTCGCCGCGAAAGCGCCCAGTTCCGCGGCCGGATGTACGACGTGTCCGTGATCAAGACGGCGATTTTTCCGGAGCGCGACGGCCGCCTCGTCATCGGGCCGGCGTCGGTGCGGTGCCCGGTGGCGGGACAGGGGATGGACCCGTTCTCCCCGAATTTCTTCAACCAGGTTTTCAACATGAACTTCGGCGCGGCGCAAATGAAGACGGTCTCCACCAACGCCTTGAAGCTGGCCGTGCTGCCCCTGCCCACCGCCGGGCAGCCGCAGAACTTCTCCGGAGCGGTCGGGCATTTCTCCATTTCCGACTCTCTTGATAAAAGTAAAACGCAGGTGGGGGGAGCGCTTAACCTGACCGTCACCGTCAAAGGGCAGGGAAATTTAAGGGCGATGAGCGATTTGCAGATGCCCGCGCTGGCGAATTTCAGGACCTACGAAACGGTCAGTTCGCTTAATCTCGATAAGAAGAACGACATCGTGGAGGGATCCAAGGTCTACAAAACCGTGCTCATCCCCAGAGTCTCGGGAACGCTGAGCATCCCGCCGATCGCGTTCGCCTATTTCGATCCGGCCCGCGGCGCCTACGAGACGATTCGAACCAAGCCCCTCTCGGTCGGCGTCAAGCCGGGTCCCGCGAACCAAGCCGTGGGATTTGCTTCTCTCGGAGCCGCTTCCGCGCCCGGCCTAACCGAGATTTCCCAGGACATCCGCTACCTCAATACGAACCCGGAGCGCTCTCCCCTTGCCAGCCTGCTCCGCCGCCTCGGCCGCGGCGGGCCGCAAAACGCGCTTCCCTTTATTTTCTTCGCCGCCTGCCTGCTGTGGCGCGGCGCCGAACGGCGCCGCCTGTCGGACCCCAAGCGCCTGCGCGCGCGCCAAGCCTGCAAAACGGCGCTGGCCCTCGTTGCGGAAGCCTCGCGCGAAGCCGAGCGCGACCCCAAAAAATCGGCGGACCTGATGAGCGAGGCGCTCTGCGGCTATCTCGCGGATAAAATCAGCGAGCCTCCCGCCGGCCTGACCTTGCGGCGGGCCCAAGAGCTTCTGCGCCTGCGCTATCCGAAGCTCAGCGCCGGGACGCTGTCTCGAATCAAGAATGCCTGGGAAGAACTCGATCTCCACCGCTTCGCTCCGGCCGCCCATCCCGGAGCGGGGAAAACCGGCGCTCCGGATTTGGCCGAACTGCTCAAGGCCGTGGAAAAGGAGCTGGGCGCATGAGCAGATCCGCTCCATCCGTTCTTTCCGCCGCCTTCTGCTGCCTCGCTCTGGCCTTGACGGGAGCAAGCGCCGCGGCCTTCTCTCCCTCACCCGCGTTCAAGCAGGCGCAGAAGAACTACGATGCCGGCGATTACGCCGGCGCGGCCGAGGCCTTTTCCCAGCTTTCAGCCCAGAACCCGGAAAACCCGGCCTATCTTTACAATCTCGGAGATTCTCTTTTCAAGCAAGGCCGGCTGGGGCCGGCCATCGCCGCGTATCAAAAAGCCTTCGATCTCGATCCGCGCGATTCCAACATCCGCTACAACCTCAACTTCGCGCTCAAGAAAGCCGGCGAGACGCTGGTTCCGCCTGGAGTGCCGCCGGTTCTCTTCGACGTCTTCTATTGGTTCAGCCTGCCGGAACTCTCCGGGCTGCAATGGACTCTGTGCTGGCTGGCGCTCATCCTGTGCGGTTTCTGGATTCTGCTGCCCGACATCCGCGACAAGCTCAAGCCCTGGGCCGCCTCCGCTTTGGCCCTCTGGATTTTTTGGGGCGGGTGGTTTTTGGTGAGGAAAAGCCTCGAGCCCGCGCGCCTGGGCGTCATCGTGAGCCCGTCGGCTGAAATCCGCAGCGGGCCGGGCGACGGCTTCAACGTCATCTTCACGGCTCCGGAGGGCCGCCGCGTGGAGATTCTGGCCCCGCAGGGCGACTGGCTCGAAATAGGCGTCTTGAAGGAAGGACTCCAGGGATGGATCAAATCCGACGCGGTGGAAGGCGTGTGAAAACCAAAAAATCTCGGGTCATGAGAGGTCAGGAACCAATGGCGAAGCAAGAAACGCGCATCGAAAAAGATTCCCTTGGCGAAAAACGAGTGCCGGCGCGGGCGTATTACGGCATCCAAACCCTGCGAGCCTCCGAAAATTTTCCGGTCTCCGGCTTAAGGACCCACCCCGCCCTGATCCGCGCCTACGCCTCCGTCAAGAAAGCCTGCGCCATGGCCAACGGCGAGCTGGGCGCGCTCGCCAAGGATAAGGCCGAGGCGATTGTGAAAGCCTGCAACGAGGTCTTGGACGGCCGCTGGGACGCGGAGTTCATCGTGGACGTCTACCAAGCCGGCGCGGGAACCTCCTTCAACATGAACGCCAACGAGGTCATCGCCAACCGGGCCGCGGAGATTCTGGGGAGCCCCCGGGGGGAATACAAGGCCATCCATCCCAACGATCACGTCAACATGGCCCAGTCGACCAACGACACGTTTCCGACCGCGACCCACGCGGCCGTGCTCATGGAAATCCGCAAGCTCCTGCCGATATTGGACTCCCTGGTCGAAACCTTCGAGCAAAAAGCCGAGGAGTTCTCCGCCGTCATCAAGTCCGCGCGCACGCACCTGCAGGACGCCGTGCCCATCACGTTGGGCCAGGAGTTCGCGGCCTACGCCCAGGCGCTCGCGGCCTGCCGCGAGGAGATTTCCCGCCGCTCCGATCTTCTGCGCCATGTCGCCTTGGGGGGAAACGCCGCCGGCACGGGCATCAACAGCGCGCCGGGCTTTCGGGAAAAAGCCGTCAAGCACCTGGGGCAAATCACCAATTTGCCGCTTAAAGTCGCGCGCGACCCGCGCATGGCGCTGCAAAGCCACCAGCCGCTGGCCGCGGTCTCAAGCGCCTTGAAGGAACTGGCCTGGGAGCTCATCCGCATTTCCAACGACCTGCGGCTTATGTGCTCGGGACCCATCACCGGATTCGCCGAAATCACGCTGCCCGCCGTGCAGCCCGGCTCCTCCATCATGCCGGGCAAGATCAACCCGTCCATGATCGAATGCCTCAACATGATCGCTTTCCAAATTATCGGCCGGGACTTGGCCGTAGGCTTGTGCGCCCAGGCCGGCCAGATGGATTTGAACGTCATGACGCCTCTGGTCGCCTACGATTTGCTTGATTCCATCCGCCTGCTCGTCAATTACTTGCCCGTCGTGGACCAGCGCTGCATCCGGGGCATTTCGGCGGACGCGCAAAAATGCGGTTCCTACTTCGAGCGAAGCCCGTCCTTGGCGACGCTCTTGAACCCCAAAATCGGCTACGCCAAGGCGGCGGAGGTTTTTAAAGAGGCGGTCAAGCGCAAGACCACCGTCGGCGCCGTGGTTTTGGAGAAAAAAATTCTTTCCAAAAGGGAGCTTGGGGATTTGTTCGATCCGAAGGCAGTGACCGGCGCGCTGGACGGCAAACCGTAAGCACGCGCCCTCAAGCCGCGAATCCGCATCAACTGGAGATATAAAATGCCCGAACCTAAAATCGCTCAGAAAGCGCCCTACATCAAGAAAGAGGAGCCCGGCGCCAAGTTTTGGTGCGCCTGCGGACAATCCCAGAATCAGCCCTACTGCGACGGCTCCCATTCCCGGCTCAACACCGGAATGACGCCCATCCGCGTGGAGATCGCCGAAGCCAAGACCGTCGCTTGGTGCGGCTGCAAGCATTCGGCCAAGAAGCCTTTCTGCGACGGCACGCACGCGAAGCTGGGGTAGCAAACGCAGCAGCGAGTCTCGGCGCGAAGTTTAAAGAGCCCTGAGGCTGACAAGCTGAAGCGCGAGCTCTCCTAAAATCAGGAGCGCTGCGAGGGCCGGCTGGAGCTTCTTCGGCGCGCGGCGCCACAATTCCGCGGCGCCCAGCGCGAACATCATGGCGATAGGGGCGAGCGCCGGGAAGAGATAGCGTCCCTGCGGCTGGCGCGCGTGCAGGAACCCCTGATAAAACGTCTGGGCGAAAGCCAAGACGGCGGCGGAAAGCATCAGGAGCATGCCGGGCCTGCGCAGGTCCTCAAGATGAGCGCGCGCCCAGAGAAAAAATCCCGCGGCGGGCCGCGAGCGTCGCGCACGCCAAGAGGACATACGCCGGCCGCGGAAGCGGAGAGGCCATCCAGGCGAAAAGGCCCCAGAAGCTCTCGAAGAGTTTTACGCTCCAAAAGCCGAGTTCTCTCCAATGCATCGCGGATTCGCGGAACATCGCGTGCTCGCCCGCGAGGTCGCCGTAAAGCCGGTAATTGCGCCACAGCGGCCAGCCGCCCGCGAGCGCCCCGAGGACGGCGACGGCCGCCGCGCGCCACAAAGTTTTTTGCGTCTGCCTGCGGCCGCTCCAGGCATAGGTGAAAATGGCCGCCGCGGCGCAGCACGCGGTCGTGAGCTTGGCCAGCAGTCCCAATCCTATCGCAAGCCCCTCGAAAACGATATGTCGGCTGGAATCGGGCCTCTCTAAAATCCCGAGGCCTCCATAAAGCGCCGCCGTGGCCAAGAGATTGGCCAGCGGATCGTTGCTCACGCTGGCGCCGATGAAAAGATACTGCGGCAAAAAGGCCGCGAACGCGGCGCCCAGAAGCGCCGTTTTCTCCCCGCATAATCGGCGGATGAGCATAAAAATCAGCCAAACGTTCAGAACGGCATAAAGAAGATTCTGGGCCCTCAGCGCGCGCACGCAATCCGGCAAGGCCTTGCGCTGCGTGAGGCGATAGAGCGGGAGAGCGGTCAGATAATAGAGCGGGGGTTGGATGGCCTCGCTGAATAGGCGCTGGCCGGAGGCCTCGGGCAGATGTCCTCTCCGGGATAGAAAAGCGACGTAGGCGAAATGATAGGGCTCGTCGGGCGCGTTAAAGACGGCGGTTTTTCTCAAATAGAGAAAACCCAAAACGGATTGCGCAAGGACGATTGCGCTCAGCCAAGCAGCGGCCGGAAATTTCCGCGCCATGAACCAGCCTACTATACCAATTTTGATTTTCGGCCCGTAAGCGGAAAATAGTACAATCCGACCGTGAAGGAAATCGACCATTTCCCGGCCAAGAGCGGCGGGCAGAGAGACTACGCGGGCCGGGTCTACGAGGTCTTCCGCAAGCACTTGGCGCAAAGCGGCCTGCGGCTGACCTCCCAGCGCCGGCGCATCCTCGATTTCCTGCTCCAAAGCGACCGGCACCTGGGACAAGAGGACATCTCCCGGGCGATGCGCCCCCATGGCCTCGGCCGGGCCACCGTTTTCCGCACGCTCAAGATGCTCGAGGAATGCGGCCTGGTCAACCACGTCTCGGACGAGGCCGGCCGGCGCCGTTTCGAGGTGAACCTCGAGCGCCCGCACCACGACCACCTCATCTGCGTCTCCTGCGGCCGCATCCAGGAAATGCGCTGGCCCAAGCTTGAAAAAATCCAGGAAGACACCTGCCGCAAGTTCGGCTTCACCCCGCAGTGGCACCGCCACGAGATTTTCGGCCGCTGCAGGGCCTGCCAAAAAACTTGAGCCCGGCCTTGGCGGCCGTCCATCTGCGTTGGCTCTTCATCGCGATTTTCGCGTGCGCCTACATCCTCATCGCGGTGGAAAGCGGCTTGGGCGGCCACATCAACCGCGCGTCCGCCGCGTTTTGCGGCGCCGTGGCCATGGTGTTCTTCGGCGCGGTGAGCCTCGATCAGGCTTATCTGTGCGTGGACTGGAACACCATCTTGTTCCTGCTGGGCATCATGATCCTGGTCGCGCACTTTCAAATCTCCGGATTTTTCGAATGGGTCGCCTCGCGCACGGCCGCGCTGGCGCGCACGCGCGCCGAGCTCCTGGTCTTTCTCGTCTTCGTCTCCGGAATTCTCTCCGCCTTTTTCGTCAACGACACCATCTGCCTGGTTTTCGCGCCCGTCGTGCTCGAAGTCGCGGACCGGCTGGATTTGCCCAGCATCCCTTATCTCACGGCTCTGGTGACCGCCGCCAACATCGGCTCGGTCATGTCGGTGACGGGAAACCCGCAAAACGCCTTCATCGGCATCACCGCGCATTTCTCCTTCTTCGATTTCCTGGTCCGCATGGCGCCGATTTCGCTCATCGGACTCTCTCTGGACGCGCTCATTCTGGCTTTCATGTTCCGCAAAAATCTCTTCGGCTTCCCCGATCTTCCTCATGCGGCCAGAAAAATCAAAGCGCCTCTCGATAAGGCGCTGCTGGCCAAGTGCGCCGTCGCCTCCGCCGTTCTTCTCGCCTTATGGGCCGCCGGATTTTCCTTCCCGCTGGCCGCGGCGGCCGTTGGAGCCCTTATCCTGATCGTGGGCCGCGTCAAAACCGAGCAAATCCACGCCCAAGTGGATTGGGAGCTGCTGCTCTTCTTCGCCTCGCTTTTTATCCTCATCCAAGGCTTCGAAGCCTCGGGCGCCACGGCTGTTCTTTTGCGGCTGGTGACACCCGCGCTTAAAGGCTCGGCCGGCGCGCGCCTCTTGGCGACCGGCGGCGCCATGCTCGTCCTTTCCAATCTCGTCAGCAACGTCCCGGCGGTGATCCTAGCCCACCCCGTCATCCAAGCGGCCGCGCGCAGCCGGATATTGTGGCTCGCGGTCGCGGCGTCAAGCACTTTGGCCGGCAACTTGACTCCCATCGGCTCCATGGCCAACCTCATCGTGCTTGAGCGGGCGGGGGGAAAAGCCGCCATCGGCTTTTGGCGCTTCATCCGCGTGGGAGCGCTCGTGACCGCGGCGACCCTCCTGGCCGCGCTGGCCGTTCTCGCCCTGGAAAGCCGCCTGGGTATGATATAATCGACGAAACGGCCCGTCGAGAAACTCGATTCATGAAACTTCACACCATCGCGCTGGGATGCCAGATGTCCGAAGCCGACGCGGAGGAGATGTCCGCGCCGCTGGCCACGCGCGGCTTTGCCAAGGCCGACACTCCCGAGGAAGCCGACGTCATTCTCATTTCGACCTGCACGGTCCGTCAGCACGCCGAGGATCGCGCGATTTCGCTTATCGGCTCGCTGCGCCCCTGGAAGACGGCCAATCCCAACCGCGTGCTCATCGTCAGCGGCTGCGCGGCCGAGCGCGCGGGGGACTCCATCCGCCAAAAATTTCCTTACGTGGATCTCATCGTGGGCGCCAAGTCCGTCGAGCGGTTCCCCGAAATCGTCCAGGAAACGCTCGACGCCCGCTTCGACGCGCTCAAAGAACAGCAGGAAAGCTTCGCGCCGGAAATTTTGCCGCCCGCGGTCAAGCCCGGAGGGCGAGCAGTCCCGGACGCCCTACCGGGAAATACGTTGGCGTCCGGGGCCGCGGCGTCGCCCGTTTCGGCTTATTTGACCATCATGCGCGGCTGCAACTACTCCTGCTCCTACTGCATCGTTCCTTCGGTCCGCGGGCGGGAGCTTTACCGGCCGGTGGAAGACATCCTCGGCGAGGCCCGGACCAAAACGGCGGCGGGCGCCAAGGAGATCATGCTGCTCGGCCAAACCGTCAACAGCTACGAATCGGAAAACCCGGGGGGCGAAGTCGGCTTCGGCGATCTCCTGCGGCTCCTGGATCAAACGCCCGGCCTGGAGCGGCTGCGCTTCATGAGCCCGCACCCTTACTACGTGGACGAGAGCATGCTCTCCGCGATGGCCGAGTGCCGCTCGGTCTGCGAGCACCTCCACTTGCCCCTGCAGTCCGCCTCGGAGCGGGTGCTCAAGCTCATGCGCCGCAACTACACGCCCGGGGCTTACCTTGAAAAAACGCGCGCCGCGCGCGCCGCCGTGCCCGGCATTGTGATTTCCACCGACATTATAGTAGGATTCCCTACCGAGACCGAGGAGGATTTCCAGGAAACGCTGGATTTCTTGAAGAACGTCCGCCCGGCTTGGGCTTACTGCTTCAAGTATTCACCGCGGCAGGGAACCCAAAGCGCCTCTTGGCCGGACGACGTTTCCCGGGAGGTCAAGGAAGACAGGCTCAAGCGGCTCAATCAACTCATGGACGAACTGACGAGCGAGGCGTTGAAGACGCACGTGGGAAAGACGGCCGAGGTTCTCTGCGAAGAGCCCGGCTTCGGGCGGACCCGCGGGGGATTTAACGCCAAATGGCCCGGGACCGCTCGGCCCGGCGCCATCGCGTCTTTGGCCGTCACGGGCGCGACAAAACGGACCTTGCTGGGGGAACTGCATGAAAGCGAAACGATCTAATCCTTCGGACAAGCGGCGCTACGCCCGTTTTCCCGTGGGCGGCTTTGTCGGCCCCATCACGCTGCGCCTGGACGCTCAGGACACGTCTTCCCAGCCGGCCGTGCTGACCGATTTGTCCGCCGGGGGGCTCTCCCTGGTCACCTTCATCGAGCCGCCGCACTCCCGGAGAATCGAGATGATTCTCTCGCTTCCGGGCTTAAAGTCCGTCTCGGTCGAGGGCAGGGTCGCCCGCGTCATGGAGAAAGGGCAGACCTACAAAGTCGGCATTTCATTCACGAAGATAGAAAAAAAGCACAAGGACCTCATCAACAACATGGCTTTGGACAATCAGGACTGCGACATCCGCGTCGCCCTGAAGCTCCCCGAGGCCTGCGTGCCCGACTGCCGCTTCCACCATCTCTGCGCCAAGCCCCAGAAAGCGCTGTATTGGAAAAAATAGGCGCCGCGCCCAAAATCATCTGCGTCGTCGGGCCGACCGCGTCCGGCAAAACCGACTTGGCCTTGGCCCTGGCCCGGGAATTAAACGGGGAAATCATTTCCGCCGATTCGCGCCAGGTCTACCGCGGGCTTGACGCCGGCACCGCCAAGCCCGCGCGCGATTCTTTGGGCCGCGCGCGCGGCGTCCCCTACAGCCTCATTGACGAGGCCGATCCCGCGGAACCCTTCGACGCGGGGAGTTTCGCCAAAAAAGCGCGGTGCGCGGCGAAAGATATTTTGAAGCGCGGAAAGCTGCCTCTTCTTGTGGGGGGAACCGGCCTTTACGTGAAGGCGTTCTTAAAAGGCCTCTCGCCCATGCCGCGAAAAGACGAGGCCGTGCGCCGGCGGCTGGAAGCCTTGGGCCAGGAAAAAGGCCGGGCGTTCCTGCATGCCCGGCTGGCCGCGAAGGACCCGGCGGCCGCGGCTAAAATTCCCTCCAATAACATCCAGCGGCTCGTGCGCGCGCTCGAAGTCCTGGAGGTTTCCGGCCGGCCCATTTCCGAAATGTGGGAGGAAACCGGGGACGCGCGGCCGCTTTGGAACGCGCTGATCCTGGGCGTCGAGTGGCCCGCCGAGCAGCTGCGCCGGCGAATCGAGGAGCGCTGCCGCGCGATGTGGCCGGAAATCCTGCGGGAAGTCCGCACGCTCGTGCCCGCGCGTTACTCGGGAACCGAGCCGGGCTTTCAAAGCCTGGGTTATCGCGAAGCCCTGGCCGCCGCGCGCGGCGAGACCTCGCAGGAAGATGCTTTGGCGCTTTTCATCCGGCGGACCGCCGCCTACGCCAAGCGGCAACGGACCTGGTTCCGGCATCAAGAAAGCTGCGTCCCCGTTCCCGGCGGAGATTTAGGAGCAATGACGCGCCAAGCCCTGGCCGCGGCAAAAGCTTTTCTAGAATACGCCGCCAATGGCGATGGAACATGATCGAAAAAGCCTTCATCGTCGGCGTCGGCCTCAAGGGCCGGACGAAGCAAAGCCTGGAAAGCTTCGCCGAATTGGAAGGCTTGGCGCACACCGCGGGCGCGCGCGTGGCCGGACGCTTCTTCCAGGCGCTCGAGCGCTACCAAAGCGCCACGCTCATCGGCTCCGGCAAGGCGGCCGAAATCGCCGCGGCCGCCAAGCGTTCGGGCGTGCGCACCGTGATTTTCGATCGGGAGCTTTCCGCGTCCCAACAAAAAAATCTGGAAGGACTCATCAAGGCCAAGGTCATCGACCGCACCCGGCTCATCCTGGACATCTTCGCGCGGCGCGCGCGCACCAGCGAGGGCCGCATCCAGGTGGAGCTGGCGCAGCTGTCTTATTTTCTGCCGCGCCTGATGGGTTCGTGGCGCGGATTCTCCCAGCAGGTCGGCGGCATCGGCACTCGCGGTCCCGGCGAACGCAAAATCGAATACGAGCGGCGCCACGTGCAGTACCGCATCGAGCACTTGAAGAAGGACTTGGAGCGCATCCGGCGCGAGCGCGCCGTGCGCCGAAAAAAAAGGCTTTCTGTGCCGGTGCCCCAAGTGGCGCTGGTGGGATATACCAACGTCGGCAAATCCACTCTTCTTAACGCCCTGACGGGCAAAACCCAGGTTTACGCCGACAACAAACTCTTCGCCACGTTAGACCCGACGTCCCGGCGCGTGCGCCTTCCCGGCGGCGACCCGGCGGTGCTTACCGACACCGTGGGCTTCATCTTAAACCTTCCCACGGACCTTATCGCCGCTTTCCGCGCGACCCTGGAGGAGGCGGCCGCGGCCGACTGTCTCGTGGTCGTCTCCGATCCCACCGCCGCGAACCTGGAAAGCCGCGATCAAGCGGTGGAAGAGACCCTGGCCGAGCTGGGCGCGCGCGCGGTTCCCGCCATCCGGATTTTCAACAAAGCGGACGCGCTCGAGCCCCCGCGCGCGGCGGACCTGGAGCGCCGCTATCCCGACCGCCTCATGGTTTCGGCGACCTCCGGACGCGGCCTTGAGGAACTCCTGCAGAGGATTCAAAACGTGCTCGAATTCCACCCCGCCGATGGCGTCCGGCGTTAAATCGTGATATTATTTCCATACCGTGCGGAAAAATATTAAAATTACCCAGAGCCCCAAGCTTCCGCCGGTGCCGAACTTGGAGCGCGCGGTCGGATTATATATTTCGGGAGAATAGCGGATGCCAAAGAACGGCAAGGGCTCGCCTAAGGAGCCCGCGGGCGCCAAGGAAAAAGAGGTGCGCATCTACTCGCTGGCCACGACAACCAACGAGTGCATCATTTTCCTGGAGGAGGTCACCGGCAACCGCCTGTTGCCCATCTGGATCGGCCTCGGCGAGGGCCAAGCCATCGCGATTCGCTTTTCCGGCATCGTGCTCCCGCGGCCGCTGACGCACGATCTGCTCCTGAGCGCCCTGAAGACCATGGGCTATGGGGTGGACCGCGTCGTCATCTCGGATATCAAGGACAACACGTTTTACGCTAAAATCTACGTCCACAAGGGCGGCAGCGGCGCGATTCTGGACTCGCGGCCCTCCGACGCCATCGCCTTGGCCGTGCGCGCCGGGTGCTCCATCCTCGTGGAGGAAAAGGTTTTCGACCGATGCCAGACGATGGTCAAGCCCATCACGGAGGACGAAGTCAGCAAGTTCAAGGCCGAACTCAAGAACCTCAAGCCCGAGGACATCTTCAAGGACATCAAGAAGAAAAAAGAGGGCAACGGCGAGAAGGACGGAAAAAAAGAGAAGGGGGACGGGGATGAACAGGCTTGATGTCATTAAAGACGTGTCCAAAATTTTAGGGACGAAGACCGAGGCGGCCCAGGCCGTGGAGGCGACCTTCGAGGCCATCCGCTCTGCGCTCAACCGCGGGGAAAAAGTCGTCATCTCCAATTTCGGAACCTTCCGGGTCAAGGAGCGCCGCGAGCGCCAGGGCCGCAACCCCCGCACCGGAAAATCCGTCTCCGTCCCGTCGCGCCGCGGCGTGCGCTTCAAGGCTTCGCGCAACCTGCTCGAGCCCGGCAGCTAGGATCTCGAATGCTTCCCGAAATTCCGCCCCTCCCGGAAAAACAGTTTTTTACCATGGGGGAAATAAGCCGGTTGCTGCAGGTGCCGGCGTATACGCTCCGGTATTGGGAATCGCGCCTGGGACTTCTGCGCCCCTCGCGACGGCCCAGCGGGCACCGCCGCTACACGCGCGCGGACGTGGAAACGATTTGCCTGGTTCGGGACCTCGTGTACAAGCGCCGGCTGACGCTGGAAGGCGCGCGCAAAGCGCTCTTGGAAAGGAAGAGAGGCGGCAAAACGGCCGCGAACGATGTTTCAACGGCCTCGGACGCCCCAACGTCCGGGGCGACGTCGAAAATCCTGCGGGACATCCGGCAGGAGATTCAAAGCTTGGTCGCGGAGCTTTCCCGCTAAGATTCGGCGCGGGCGCGGCATGGACGGGGACTGGCTCAATGGTAGAGCGCTCCCTTGGGGTGGGAGAGGTTCCGGGTTCGATTCCCGGGTCCCCGATGGATTTGACGGGGTATAGCTCAATTGGCAGAGCGCCTGGTTCGGGACCAGGAGGTTCTCAGTTCAAGCCTGAGTACCCCGATTCTTTTTCTTGCCTCCGGACGCGAAGAATATAGTAGAATTCCAACGCTTTGCCCTTGACGCGTCTATACCTGCTGGTTCGCGGCCGCGTGCAGGGCGTCGGATTCCGGATGTTCGTCCTGGAAAACGCCCGGCGCCTAGGCCTCGCGGGCTGGGTGCGCAACCTGCCGGACGGCGGCGTGGAGATGGAAGTCCAGGGCGGAAGCGAGCTCCTGATTCGGTTTAAGGACATGATCAAGACCGGCCATCCGTTCGCTCGCGTGAAAAGCATGGAAGAAAAAGAACTCGGGCCCGCGCAGGAGACGACCCCCTTTGAAATACGCTGAGGAGCTCTGAGACATGGAACCAACGACGGACATCACGACCCAATATTTCCGGGGCATCCAAAGGCTGGCCAACGTCGACCGCGAGGAGATGCACAAGCTTTGGCGCAAGGCCAAGCGCGGCGACCACCCGGCCAAGCAGAGCATCATGGAGGCCAATCTGCGCTTGGTCGTGCCCATCGCGAAGAAATATCACCGCCAGGGCATCGATTTCCTGGACTTGGTCGAGGAAGGCAACCTCGGCCTCATGCACGCGGTGGACAAGTTCGAGCCCAAGAAGGGCTACCGTTTTTCCACCTACGCCTCGTACTGGATCGAGCAGTCCATCCGGCGCGCGGTCGAGGAGCAGTCCAAGACCATCCGCATCCCGCCCCACGCTTGGGAAGCCCTGCGCAAATGGCTCAAGCAGTGGGAAAAAATGCACTTGGCCCTGGGCCGCGATCCGACGCTGGCCGAGATGGCCCGCAAGATGCATTGGACGGCGCGGCAGGTGCGCGGAGTCCTGGACGCCGCCGAGGCGGCCAAGGGCATCGGCTCCTTGGAGACGCCCCTCGACAGCGAGAACGAAAACATGACCGTCGAGGACACCATCTCGGAATCGGACAACCAGTCCCCGGAAAACCTCATCTCCGTCTTGAAGCTCCACGACGAGTTAGGGCTGGCGCTCAAGGAAATCGGCGACCGGGAGCGCATGATCGTGGAGCTGCGCCACGGCCTGACCGGCAAGGTTCCCATGACTTTGGAGGAAGTGGGCAAGCGCTTGAAGCTTTCCCGCGAGCGCATCCGCCAAATCGAGGAGCGCGCGCTCTTGCGGCTGCGCCGCATCGCCAACCAGATGGGCCTCATCGAAATCAACGAAAGCCGGCCCGCCACGCCGAACCTCCAGCCCGGCTGGCACATGCCCCAGGTGCGCACCAACATCCTGGGCCAGCCCTTGGCCCGGCAGAAAAGCACCCAGAACCTGATGCCGCAGGTCATCCGCCGCAGGGTCATGGTCTCCGGCATCCGCCGCATCGTCAAGAAAAAGCGCGTATCTAAATGAAATCCGCGGCGCCAGACTTGCGGGCCCTGGTCAAGGACGTTCCGGATTTTCCCAAAAAAGGGATCGTCTTCAAGGACATCACCCCGCTTCTCTCGGACCCGGCGGCGTTCGCGGCCGCCGTGGACGAAATGGCGGCGCCGTTCCAGGGCCGGAATATCGCCCTGGTGGCGGGCATCGAGGCGCGGGGATTTCTCCTGGCCGGCCCCGTCGCCCGGAGCCTCAACGCCGGCGTGACTCTAATCCGCAAGAAGGGCAAGCTGCCGCGCCGGACCGTGGGCGTCACCTACAGCCTGGAATACGGCGAGGACAGCCTGGAGGCGCACGCCGACGCCGTGCCCGCGGGCGCCGGAGTTTTGGTGGTCGACGACGTCCTGGCCACCGGAGGCACCGCCGCGGCGGCCTGCCAGCTCGTGGAAAAGCTCGGCGGCAGGGTGGAAGGCTTGTCCTTCCTCATGGAGCTTGGTTTTTTGCGCGGCCGGGAGAAACTCAGCGGCCGCGTGATCCGCGCGCTTCTGACGTATTGACGGCGCCGGGCCCGGATTCACGCCCCGCCGAGGCCCTTGAACCGCTCCGGCACGGCCTTAAGCTTCTCTACCGGCCGGCCGTTCTTGAACACAGCGACCTTTCGGAAAGGTTTGCGCAAATCGCTGTTATCGAACACGTAAACAAACGGAAGCTCGGCGATGGCGGCTTTGAGGTTCGCCATGACACGGGGAAATCTGGATTTCAGCTTGTTCGTAGGAACGTCATGACCTCCTTGCGAGACGCGCATCGCGACCCGCTCCTCAGAGAGTTCCCAATCCGCGAGTCCGATGAAGCAGAGCACGACCGTATACCCCGAACCCGCGGCTTCCTTCAAGAATTTCAGCTTATCGCCGACCGGATCGGAAAAGACCGTTTCAAAAGCGAAACTCTCCTTTTGTTTGAGGAGACAATGTCTCAAGGCATCCGCCGCATCCGCCGCCGCGTAGGCGTCCATATTCAGCTCATTCGCCAGGATGTCGGCGCTCACGTATCTTAAAGCAGCCGGGGCGATATGCGCATGATAGAAGGTGGTCTTGCCGGCTCCATTCGGGCCCGCGATGGCCGCCAAGACGGGTCGCTGGTCCAACTCGGCGATTTTCTTCAATGAACGGCCGTGAAGCGGCGATTGACGAATCGTCCTACCGTACGGGAGCCGTCCACGTTCGTACGAACCAGCAAGCCGCGCTTATGCGGCGCCGGCTCGTAATGGGGGAACGGCTGGCTCTTCAAATAGTCCGCCACCCGGCGACGCCCTTCGGGAGCGTCGACTGATTTCAGGCAGGCGGAGAGCGGCTTAGCGGCCTTGGCCCTTAGCAGGGCGAGCACTTGAATGCCCTGGAGCAGCGGCTCGAGCGCTTCCCCCAACCGCGCCCAGAATTCGATCTGGCCGTTAATGGAACGATGGCTCGCCTTGCCGATCATTCGAGCGTCCAGCATCAGTTCGTCTCCGATCTTGACTGGCTGTCCCATGTTTTAATGGTAGCATAATACTACCATTTTATCAAGGGGGCATGCCGCGGTTTCGAAACGCGAATTTGACATGGCATGGCTTTCTCGCTACACTCAGGCACGGTGGAAACGAATTGGGACCCGCGTAATGCCGCCGGCATGAGTAAAACGCCCCGATAGCTCAATGGATAGAGCTACTCCGTCCTAAGGAGAAGATGGGGGTTCGATTCCCTCTCGGGGCAATATTGTGCTTCAATTGCTTTTCAGCGGCGCATACTGGAGACATTCATGGGAAAACACTGGGCCAAGCAGCAGGCGAATAAAAATGAACTGGAAGACCTCATCTTCATGGGGCTTGCCTGGATACGCTTAAACCGGCAAAAAGCGGCCGCCATCGCCGGAGCCATCGTTTTGCTGGCCGCCATAGGCGGCTTTATCCTTTATACGGCCCATAAAAAGGCCACGGCGGCCTGGAACGGCCTTTTTATCTCCCGCAGCCTGGCTTACGGCGGGCACGCGGCGGAAGCGCTGCAGGAAATCCGGCGCATGGAAACCGATTACTCCGGCCAGCCAGCCACGGCCTATGCCCAGCTTTTCGCGGGAGACGTTCTCTATCAAGGAGGGAAGTACCAGGACGCGCTGTCTTATTACCAGAAAGTCATGCAGGAGGGACGGCCTGAAGTCATCCAGCCCATCGCCTTGGGGGACTCCGCCTTGGCCGAGGAAGCCGCCGGCGACTGCAAGGACGCCTCGGCCCTGGCCCAACGCTTCCTGGACACTTACCCGGACCACTTCCTGGCGCCCCAGGTGCACCTATCTCTGGCCCGCTGCTTGGACGCCCTGGGCGACAAGGACCAGGCCAAGGCCGACTACCAGAAAATCGCCATCGAATACCCCGGCACTTCCTTCGCGCAACTGGCCCAGAAGAATATTCAATAACACTTAACAACAAATCATGGCTCTTGACATAAAACAGGGCCTTTGGCTAGAATCCGGGAAGTCCTTAAGGGGTAACCCTGAGGGTAGCGTAGGCCCCCGCGTAAGGCGGGGGATTAAAGCGTATCTCCGCCTTAGGCGGGGCTTACGGACGCGAAATTAAGGAGGACAAGGTAAATGAAGAAGCTCCTAGGCTCAGCATTAGCCTTGGCTATGTTCGCCGCTTATAGCCAGGCCGCTCATGCTGACACGCTGCTGAAGAATCTCACCTTCAACGGCAAAGTCGACGTGCAAGCCGTTTCCGCGAACAACGTCACGGACTTCAACACCGCCAAGTACGACCAGATCGGCGATGCTCAGACCCGGGTGCAGTTGAACGCCGGCTGGGACCTGTTGGACAATGTGCATGCCATGGCCAGCGTGGTCAACAATGACTCACAGTTTGGCAACAGTTCCAGGTCGGGACCAGCCCTCGCCAATGTCAAGGGACAGTCGCTCATGGGCACCCAGACCGGCGTTCTGGGGAACACCATCCTGACCCAGGCCTACTTGAAGATCGACAAGCTCTTCGGCGCCCTGGACACCACGATCGGCCGCCAGTACTACGGCACCCCCGGAGACTTGGTGGTCTATTACGGCCCCCAGGATAACATTTACGGCTTGGCCGTCAACGCCTTGGATGCCTTCCGCTTCGACTGGTCCAACGCCATGGTCGGCGTGACCGGCATCGTGGCGAAGACTGCTACCAGCGCTCTCGGTGGAGCCTCTGATGCCGGCGCCACGGACCTGCGCGGCATCAACGTCGTGGCCAAAGGCAACGAGATGTACAACGGCGGAGCCTATATCTACAACCGCGTCAGCCACCTTTCTGCGGCGGCTGCGGCGCCCGTTTCCAACGACAATCTCTATGTCGCGGGCATTCGCGGCAAGTACATGGCGCAAGGCGCCACGCTTGCCGGCGAATACGACCAGAACTTCGGAACCAACCGCGTTGCCGGCGCCCCCGGCAGCGCTGGATACGATGGCTGGGCCCTCAAGGTAGATCTTGGCTATAAGGCCGATTTGGCCGCAGCTTCGGTCTCTCCTTGGGCCGAGTTCACCGACCTCTCCGGAGGAAACGGTCTGAACCGGTATTTCACCCCCATCAACACGGACTATCGCCCCGGCGGCATCTACGGCCTTTTTGCCGGATACGCCGGCGCGTCCGCTGCTCTTGGGGGCGCAGGCCTTGGCCTCGGCACGTCAAACCAGATTGGCAACCAAGTCATCTGGGGCATCGGCGTCAAGACCACCCCGGCGGCGCTCTCCAAGCTGACCGCGGGAATCGCCTACTGGGACTATCGCTACCAGAACGTGTCCGGAGAGAAGACCAATGTGGGCTCAGGCGCCAACACCCTTGGCAACACCCATATTGGCTCTGAAATCGACCTAACCGGCTCCTGGGCCGAGTCCGACAACGTCAGCATCAACGGCGCTCTCGGGACCTTCCAGCCCGGCGGCGCGATTGCCAATCTGAATGCCGCGGCTAGTCACGGGACCAACCCGGCGTTCCTGGCGGACGCCAACGTTTCGGTCAAGTTCTAAAAAACTTAACCTAACGTAACACAGACACCCCCCGGCCTTGCGCCGGGGGGTGTTTCGTTTTGATGTTAAGCCATGTGAGAGATGACGTGGATATCCAGAGAGATGATCTAGATGGGTATCTAGTAGTCCGTCTCGCGTAATCTGACCATTTATGCTTGAATCTCTGCGCGCACGCCGAGCGCAGGAGGATGGCCATGGCCTACAAGCATATCGTCAAGCTCTCGGCGGAAGAACGGACCGGACTCGAACGCCTGGTTGC
>DATLUA010000086.1:0-11399 GCA_035533295.1 Elusimicrobiota bacterium
TTGTCCACAGCAATTCACAGAAAAGAAAAAGAAGCAAAAAGAAAAGAGGAACGGCCGACGACGGATATCTTCCTCTCTTCGAACGACAACGGCTACCTTAAATCAGGTCCACGGTGGTCGGACAGACGGGGAGCCCCTCACCCTATACAAATTTCTCGCATAACCTGTAATTCACGCCCTAAAAGTTTACTTGGGAAGTCTGGGATACGGCGACGCTTGTGGCGCGGGTTTCCTCGCTGGCTCCTGATCACCACGCTTTGAGCCTGCGTGGCCCTGGGAGTTCCAATGTGCTACTGGATTCGGCCTATTTTTTCTTCTACCCGTAGCAGTTACAGGCGTTCTATACGCTTGAGACTCCAAAAGAGTTCCATTTCAGTAAAAATCGAGGGCGGAAAAGTGTCCAAAAAGTGTCCATCGCGGGTCTAAAATCACCACTTTTGGCACTACTCGGCACAACTTGGCGCTCGCGGTTATTTTTCTGATTTCTCGTCGATAAATCGGGTTTCAGACGGGAAATTTTTGGAATGATGAGAAGCCGGGCCGTCCGATTACGAAGCGATTGCTCTACCGTTGAGCTACCCCGGCTTTGTGCGCCGCTCGCTGATGATTGTACAATACTTCTTCAAAGCGCCGCCCCAAGCTTCGATTGCGATGCCCAACCGCCTGATTTCAGAGAAAAGTCCCTACCTCCTCCAGCACGCCCACAATCCCGTGGACTGGCGCCCCTGGGGCGACGAAGCTTTCGCCGCGGCCAAGCGGGACAACAAGCCCATTTTCCTGTCCATCGGCTATTCCACCTGCCATTGGTGCCACGTCATGGAGAAGGAAAGCTTCGAGAATCTGGAAACCGCGAAAATCCTCAACGACCATTTCATTTCCATCAAGCTCGACCGTGAGGAGCGGCCGGATATCGACCGCGTCTACATGTCGGCCGTGCAGGCGATGACCGGGCAGGGCGGCTGGCCGTTGAGCGTTTTTTTGACCCCCGAGCTCAAGCCCTTTTTCGGGGGCACCTACTTTCCGCCCGAGCCGCGCTGGCATATGCCGGGGTTTCCCGGTTTGCTGGAGGAAATCGCCGCGCTGTGGAAAACAGACGACGCAGCCCTTCGGCAGGACGCGGCCCGCCTCACCGAAGCCTTGCGGACCGCCGCCGCGCCAGTCGCCTCCGCCGATGGAGATTTGCCGGACATGCCCCCACTCCAGGAGGCGTTTGGCGCCTATGAATCCTCGTTCGACGCGGAGAACGGCGGCTTCGGCGGCGCGCCGAAATTTCCCCTTCCGGTCAACCAGCACTTCCTCTTCCGCTACTGGGCCCTGACCGGCGACAAGAAGGCGCTGGACATGGCTCTTCTAAGTCTGCGCCGCATGGCCCAGGGCGGCGTGTTCGACCATCTGGGCGGAGGATTCCATCGCTACTCGACCGACGGACTCTGGCGCGTCCCCCATTTCGAGAAGATGCTCTACGACAACGCCCAACTGGCGGTCAATTACCTGGAAGCGTTTCAAATCACCGGCGAAGCTCGCTTCGAGCGAACCACTCGCTCCGTTTTGGATTATCTTCTCCGCGACATGAGGCACCCGGACGGCGGATTTTTCTGCGCGGAAGACGCCGACAGCCTGCCGGTCGCCGATGCCGAAGCCAAGGAAGAGGGCGCCTTTTATCTCTGGACCGAACAAGAGCTCCGCGCCGTCTTGGGCCCGGACGCGGACGCTTTTTGCGCCTACTACGGCGTCGAGGCGCAAGGCAACGCCGTTTCCGATCCGCACGGCGAGCTGCGCGACAAGAACGTGCTTTACGAAACGTCCGGCCATAAAATCCCAGCCTCGCAACTCGCCCAAGCCAAGGCCAAGATTCTCGCCCTCCGCCAAAAGCGGCCCCGGCCCGCGCGGGACGAAAAGATCGTGACGTCCTGGAACGGGCTGGCGATATCCGCCCTGGCGCAGGCCGGCCGCATATTGGAGGACGAAAACTATCTTGCGGCGGCCGCGGCGGCCGCGACCTTTGTCCGCGAGAATCTCGGCCATGAAGGCGTCCTTTACCGCCGCTGGGCCGGCGGCGAGCGCGCCATCCGCGCCACCTCGGACGACTATGCCTTCCTCATCCAGGGGCTTTTGGATCTTTTCGCCGCGAGCAACGCCGCAGAGTGGCTGCAATGGGCACTGCGCCTCTTCGGGGAACAAAAAAAGAACTTCTGGGCCGAGCCCGGCGGCTTTTATCTGGCCGCAGACGGCGGTTCCGACCTGCTCTTTCGCGTGCTCGAGGACGCGGACAACGTCGAGCCATGCGCCAGCTCCGTCTCGGCGCTCAACGCGTTAAGACTTCACGAATTTACCGGCCGCATGGAATTTCTGGAGACTGCCGACGCCGTGTTTCGGGCCTTTTCCCAACGGATGCGCGCGCATCCGTTGTCTTTGCCCGTGATGCTGGCCGCCGTAGGGCGCCGGCTGAAGCCAAACAACCAAATCATCCTCTCCGGTCCCGCGCAGTCCCAAGAATTTCGCGAGATGAGCCGGCTCCTGCGCCGGCGGTTCCTGCCCTCGACCCTGGTCGTCGAGGCGGCCGGCGCCGATTTTGAGAAGCTTCGCGCCGTCCTACCCTGGCTTGAGCCCTACGTCTCGAAGAATCGGGCGGCCGCCTATCTCTGCGAAAATTTCTCCTGCCAAGCGCCCGTCCACGACGCGCGGGAACTAGAGAGTCTGCTGTCCCGGCGCGGGAACTGATTATGGCCGACCCAAAGGATGTTCACCGGCGGGTCATGATGATCTTGGGGGCCTTCCTATTCGCCATGGGCTTGGCCGCCGCTTACTTGGCTTTCAGTTCGGGAAACCTGCCCTCGCTGTTCTATGGATTAGGCTTGTCGGCGCAAAACGCTCCCCGAATGGAACGCTTGAAGCCCGACCTCGTCCCCTGGGAGAAGTGGAGCCCGAAAGTTTTCGTTCAAGCCAAAAAGTCAGGACGGTTGATTTTTCTCGATATCTCGTCCCGGTGGTCGCATGCGTCCACCTTAACCGACCAGATTCTCTACGCCGACCCGGGCGCCGCGGCCTTCATCCAAAAGCGCCTCATTCCCGTCCGCATCGACGCGGACCAGCGCCCGGATCTGCTGCTGCGCTACCCGCCGCGCGCCTGGCCCGCGCTCGATATTCTCCTGCCGTCGGGCGCTTTGCTCGCCGAGGGCTCCGCCATGACTCCGGAGCTGTTCCGCGGCTGGTCTTCCGAAATTCTCTCTGCTTATCAAAAACGCCCGCAAGCCGCCGCGCGCTGGGCCCGAAAAAACATGGAAGCGGAAGGTGGGCAAGACCCGCGAGACCCCCAATTTCCGCCGGATATTGCAGCGCTCCAGCGGCGCTTAACCGCGGTCTGGAACCCGGCGGCGGAAGGCTCCGGCCACGCGCCGATTTTTCCGTTTTTCGAAAGGATTCGCCTTCTGGAGCAAATACCTTCTCCGTGGGCCCAAGAATTGACCCGGCAAGGGGCGCGGGCCGCGCTCCAATTGGAAGACCCAGAGTGGGGCGGATTCTACCGTTATGCCCGCGGTCCGGGATGGGACCACCCCGCCACAGGAAAGCGCTTATCGGAACAAGCCTGGGCCCTAGCGGCCCTGGCTCATCTAAATCCTCGGGCGGCCGCTCGAACCGCGGCCTACGTGGATGAATTTCTCGCCGTTCCCGCGGGCGGCTACGCCGCGAGCCAGGCCGCCGATCTCGAAGAACCCAACGGCCTCCTGCTTGAAGGCGGCTACTATTTTTCGCTGCCCGACAAGCGCCGCCGCGCGCTCGGCCTTCCCCGCGTCGACGGCCGCCTTTTCGCCGCGGCCAACGGGCTCATGGCCCGGGCCGTTTTGGACAATCGCCCCATCGCCGGCGCCGCGGCAACGCGCCAAGCCGAAAAGACGCTCGACCGCTGGTGGAACGAAGGAATCGAAGACGGCTGCGTTCGGCATGATCTCTCGAACAAGGACGGTTTATCCTGCTTCCTGCCGGATCAGACGGAGCTCGGCCTAGCCTTTCTGGCCGGCTATTCCGCCGAACGCCGCCCCGAGGATATGGCGCGCGCTCTGGCTTTGGCCCGGGCGACGGCAAAAAACCTGGCCAACCCAAAAACCGGAGCGCTCCGCGACGAACCGGCTTCTTTCGGATTAACCGCGGCCGGCGCCCCGATTTTCGATCCGACGCTCAACGCCCGCGCGTTTTTCTTCTATCGCCGCTTGGCCGATGCCCTGCCTGATGGATCGGCCAAGCTGGAATGGAATAGGCGGGCGACGAAGCTGGAGCAATGGCTCGAACGAAACACGCGCGCCATGGATCCTCCTCTGGCGATTTTTTTAGAGGTCGGCGCAAAGAATGGCTCTCACGCTCCCTCTAATTCACAATTTGGTAAAATCGGAAAGTCTTAAGGAGGCACGAACATGAGAAAATTGTCGCTAGCCGCAATCCTGGCCGTCCTGGCCGGAACCCTCGGATCCGCAATCGCCGCCCGCGCCGCGCAGGACGCTATGACGCCCGCGTCGTCCACGGTGAACCTGAAAGGCGAAGTCCTGGACCTCAACTGCTACATGGCCAAGGACGCCCACGGCAAGAACCACGCCATGTGCGCCAGGGCCTGCCTCAAGAAGGGAGCGCCCGCCGGTCTTCTGACGGCGGACGGCCGCGCCTATCTCCTCTCGGGAGACACCAAAGCTTATCAGCAAGTCCGCAAAATGGCGGCGGAGACGGTGGAGGTGACGGGGAAAATGGCCGAGCGCAGCGGGCTTCAGGCCGTTATCGTCGAAAAAGTAAGAAAGGTGAAGACGATCGAAGCGCACTAAAAGCGAGCGGCCGTTTTTCGCTTATCCCCGGCGTCGAGGAATCGGCGCCGGGTTTTTTACGGCCGGAAAACGCGCAGTTAGAAGCCGCCCGCGCCGCCGGAGCCGCTCTGCGCGCCCGGGTCGAGGGAAATGAGGTAGTCGGCGACGTCCGTGACTTCTTCGGAGTTCAGCACCTGCCCCCAGGGCGGCATGTGAATCATGGGCGCCGGCTGGCCCGGATCCATGGGCGTCGGAATAACGCCGTCGTGGATTTTATGGATGAGTTCCTGCTTGCTGTAGCCCTCGGCCACCTTGGTCAAAGAAGGAATGAGGCCGCCGATCACGTTGTTGTTGGGGTATCCGCCGACGCCGCCGACGCCGTGGCAGGCGACGCAGCCCACTTTATTGAAGATCATCGCTCCGCGCTTGATGGGGTCATCCTTCAAGTCCGCGGCGTTCCACGGCTTGTCGGCCTTGGTCCACGCCTGACCATTTTGCTGCGAAAGGTAGGCCACCAGGGCCGCGCGCATCTCGTCCGAAAGATGGAAGTTGGGCATGACGGTCTTGTCGCGCCAGGCATGGGGATCCTTCAGCCACAAGTCGAGCCACTGCGGCGACTTGCGAAAGCCGACGTAGGTCAGGTTGGGGCCGTAAGTCCCCCCGGAATTGCCGATCTGGTGGCAGCTCTTGCAGCCCAAAGCGTTGAAGTAGGTCTCGCCGGCCTGCGCCTGGGTCATGGGTTTTTGTTTCTGGCAGGCGGCCAAGGCGCACGCGGCCGCCGCTAAAATAAAAAGATGTCTTGTCCGCATAGTTCTAGGCTCCTCCCAGCCACAGCATCCCGAAGAGTAAGGGCAGATACGCCAGCGACGCTAAAAAAAGCCGGCGCGTGTCGCCCGCGGCCAGCGTCCAGCTCGCTCGCATGCCGAGCGCCAAATAGAGCGCGCTTAAAATCAGGGCGCCTATGCCGTAGTCGATGCCCGCCATGCCGCAGAACAGGGGCATGAGGCTGGCCAGCAGCACGGTGAAGGTGTGCATCGCGATCTGGAAGGCCGTCAGCCCGCCGGTGGGATCCACGACCGTGACGACCTTGAAGCCGGCATTCCTGTAATCCTCGCGGTACATCCAGAACAGGGCCAGGAAGTGGGGAATCTGCCACAGGAACTGGATCATGAAAAGAACCCAGGCCTGGAAGGGCAGCGCGCCGCCGGAGGCCGCGGCCCATCCGATGAGCGGCGGCGCCGCGCCCGCGGCCGCGCCCAGCCACGTGCTGTGCGGCGTCACGCGCTTGAGCGGCGTGTAAGCCGCGAGATAGAGAAAAAGAGTCAAGGCGGTCAAAAGAGCCGGCACCACGCCCGCGCTCAAAAGCAGGATGAGCAGGCCGGAAGCCCCCAGCAACGCGGCGGCCGTCGCCGCCTGCGTCTCGCCGAGCCTTCCCGAGGGAAGAGGCCGCCGCGAAGTCCTTTTCATCAAGGCGTCCTGGCGCCGCTCCAAGCGCTGGTTGCCCGCCCCGGCCGCGGCCGCGGCCAGCCCGACGCCGATGACGAGCCCTATAAAAATCCAAGGATGCCCGTGCCCGCCCGCCAGGAAGTAGCCCGCCGCGGCGGTCGCCATGACCAGCACCGCGATGCGCGGCTTGGCGAGCTCAAGATAGGCTTTCATCTTGTTTTGTACGCCCTTAAGAGCCAGATGACCGTCGTCGCCAGAATCAAATCCCCCACCGCGACATGCGCCGCGGTCAAGGCCGCCGCGGCTCCGAAGCCCGGATTGAAGGTGGAGGAAAAAAGAATCTTAAGGGAGATGAAGCCCAGAATGAACTGCAGGGAAACCAAGTGCATTAGAAGGAGCGCGGGCCGGGAGAGCTGGGGAATCTTGACCGGGCGGTAGCTCTTAGCCAGCGCGAATACCGTCACGCCCAGGACGACGAAGGCCCAGAGGATGTGCAGGCCGACGGCCCGGCCCATGTGCCGGATGACGGCGCCCCACAGAATCTGCAGGAAGACGACGCCGGAAAAAATCCAGCCCGTTTTCTTTAGCGCGGCGGAAGACGGCGTCGCGATGACCGTGGCGGACTCGGCGTACCAAACCGAAGTCGTCTGCGCCAGCGAAACCAGGAGGCAGAATACGATGGGGCCAAGGCACGCGTGCGCGATGGAAAGTTCCGGCGGCAGACGCAGCAGAACCGTCATCCCGCCAAAAATCGCCTGGACGACAATGCCGCCGGCCGCCGCCGCGGCCAAAAGCCTCACCCGCCCGCGTTTTTCCACGCGCCAGATGAGCCCCGCCAGAAAGAAAGTCAGCAGCGTCACGATGCCGGCCATCACGCGGTGCCCCCACTCGAAAGGAATGCCGCCGTGCATCGGAGGGATGAGGCGCCCGTAGGCCAGCGGCCAATCGGGGATGGCCAGGCTCGACCCGGTCGAGGTGACCAGCGCTCCCGCGATGATGAGCAAAAAGGCGACGGCGGCGGTGGCTTGGGCCAGGCGATGGGCGGCCTTCATGAGTGGGCTGCCCGGTGCTTCTCGATCTTCAAAACGGTCCGGATGATGGCGCCGATGAGGCCGAAGGTAACCGCCAAAGTGACGATGGCCGCGATGAAAAAGCCTCGGTAGAATCCCATGGGCATCCCCTTGCCGCCGAAGCAGACGGCGCAGGGCCAAGCCGTCGCGGGGAGGAAAAGGACGGGAAAAAACGGAAGGGAACGGAGGAGACGGAAAGAAAGTTCTTTCATGCCAATGTCTTGTACTTGCGGATGAACCAAATCAGATAGACCAAGGCCGCGACCAGCCCCAATTGGGCGCACAATTCAAGGCCCGGGTGCGCCCCGCCCACGCCGCGCGAGGCCCAATACAGAAGAAAAGCCATCACGCCGGAAGAGGCCGCGATGAAAACGATGTGGAAGGCTCTCAACGACATATAAAGTCCGCCCGTTCTACCGCGCGGCCTCCACCGCCGTGGGCACGGACTGAGCCGGCCGGCGGCCGGAAGTGGCGATGGTGTCCGCCATGGGTCCGAGGTAGAGAAAGAGCACGAAAAACGCCACCACGGCCAAAATGCCGTAAATAATCGGACGCTCGTTAATCAAATGCATGAAGAAAAGCACCACCAGCGAGGACTTGATGACGGCGATGCTGATGGCCGCGGCGATGGCCGGCCCCGGCGGCAGGTGGATGTAGGAAATCAGCACCGTCAAAAGCGTCAAGAAGGCCAGGGCGCCGAAAATCAGCATGTAGAGCTTGACGTTGGGGGCCGCGTGTCCCCCGTGCCCGGCGGCGGCGTGCGGCGTTTCGGCGGTCATAGCAGATAAAGGGCCGGGAACAGGAATATCCAGACGATGTCCACGAAGTGCCAGTAGAGGCCGGCCGCCTCCACGCGCCCGACGAAGAGCGGATGGTCCCACTGTTTTTCGCTTAAAACCAGCAGAATTGAGTTGGTGATGAGCCCGCCGATGACGTGCAGGGCGTGAAGCCCGGTCATGGTAAAATAGGCCGCTAGAAAAATGCTGCTGGAAGGAAACTCGCCCGCCTTGAAATGCGCGCCCCACTCAAAGCCCTTGATGATCAAGAACGCGACGCCGAGAGCGATGGTCAAGCCCATGAAGAGACGGAACTGCCCCCGCTTGCGCTCGACGGCCTTGGCGTAGGCCATGACCACCGTGACGCTGGAGGTGATGAGCACGAGCGTGTTGAGCGTGCCCATCGGCACGTTGAGCACGTTCCAGCCGCGCGGCCAAGAGGACGAGCCCAGGCGGAGGATGATGTAGGTCGTAAAAAGCGTCGAGAACAGCATGATCTCGGAGGCCAAGAACAGCCAAATGCCCAGCTTCGCGTTGGTGACGCCGGTGCCGGCCCCGACATGGGGGACGTCCATCACGGCCGCCTCGCTCGTCATAGCGCCGCCTCCGACTCCAGGTTCTGCGGCAGCCAGTCGTGCTTGGCCCCGGGCAGGGAGTATTCATAAGGCCCGCGGTAGACGCGCACCGGCTCGGCGAAGTTGCCGTGCGGCGGAGGCGAGGGGCAGGCCCAGTCGAGAGTGGTCGCGTGCCAAGGATTCTCCGCGGTCTTCTCGCCGTAGAACAAACTGTGGAAGAAATTATAGATGAAAGGCAGTTGGAACAGGAACAGCAGCCACGCGGAAATGGAGCCGACCACGTTCCAAGGCTGCACGGCCAAGTCGTGAACCTGCGCCGTGGGCACCCAGAGCCTGCGGGACTCGCCCGCCATGCCGGTGATGAACATGGGGAAGAAAACCCCGTTCATGCAAATCAGGCTGCCCCAGAAATGGATTTTGCCCAGCGTGTCGTTCATCTTGCGCCCGAAAAACTTCGGGAACCAGAAGTAAAGGCCGCCGAACATGGCGATGATGGAGCCGGTGACGACGATATAATGAAAATGGCCGATGACGTAGTAGGTGTCATGCAGGTAGATGTCGGTCGGCGTCAGGCCCAGCGGCAGGCCGGTCAACCCCCCGATGCCGAACATGGGCAAAAAGGCCAGGGCGTAGAGCATCGGCGTGTTGAAACGAATGGAGCCCCCGCGCAGGCTGTAGATGAGGCAGGTCAGGATGGCCACCGAGGGGACCGAGATAATCATCGTGGTCACGAGGAAAAAGTTGGCCAGCACGGGGGACATGCCGCTCAGGAACATATGGTGGGCCCACACCACGAAGGACAAGGCGCCGATGAAAAGCATCGAGGAGATGATGATCTTGTAGCCGTGCGGCGGCCGGCGCGTGTTGTTGGCGATGATTTCCGCGACGATGCCCATGGGTGGAAGAACGAGTATGTAGACCTCCGGGTGAGCCAGGAACCAGAACAAGTGCTGCCACAAAAGCGGCTGCCCCCCGCCTGATCCCTTATATAGGACACCGAAAAGCATGACCTCCTTGGGCAGGAAGAAGCTCGTGTGCATGACCCGGTCCATGAGTTGGAGCACGCTGCCGGCTTCGAGCGGCGGGAAGGCCAGAAGCAGCAGGACCGAGGCCACGAACTCGGACCAGACGAAAATCGGCATGCGCCAGAGCGTCATGCCCGGGGCGCGCATGTTGATGATGGTGGTCAAAAAATTGATGGCGCCCAGGAGGGAAGAGGTGATGACGATGACCATGGCCAGAATCCACGCCGTCTGGCCCGGATTGAAGTCCGCCAACGGCGGATAGGACGTCCAGCCGGACTGGGCCGCTCCGCCGGGCAGGAAAAAGGAGGAGAGGATAAAGATCGAGGCGGCAAAATAAAGCCAATAAGAAAGCATGTTGAGCCGCGGGAAAGCCATGTCCGGCGCGCCGATTTGCAGCGGGACGATATAATTGCCGAAGGCGCCCACGGCCAGGGGCACGATGCCGAAGAAGACCATGATGGTGCCGTGCAGGGCGCCCAAGGAATTATAGAAAGCGCCCGTCATGACGCCGTTGGGCGCCAGCCGCGCGGGCAGCCAGCGTCCCAGCACGGGAATGGGCAAATCCGGAAAGGCGATCTGCCAGCGCATAACCATCACGAAAGTGAAGCCGATGAGCAGCATGGTCAGCGCGGTGAACATGTACTGCAGGCCGATGGTCTTATGATCGGTGGAGAAAACGTATTTTCTGAGCCAGCTTTGGTTGTGGTGGGAGGTGTCCATTCTTTGTCCTAGAAGGAATTGGCGCTGTTGGCCGGCTGCGCGGCCGCGGAGGGCGCCGGCGCCATGGATTTAAGCCAGGCCTGGTAATCCTTCTGGCTTTGCACGATGACCCGGCCGTGCATCAGGCTGTGTCCGAACCCGCAGAGCTGGGCGCAAAACAGTTCGTAGGTTCCAACCTTCGTTGGAGTCACCCATACGGGAATCATCATTCCCGGCACGATGTCCTGCTTGACCCGGAAGGCGGCGATGGCGAAATCGTGAATAACGTCGAGCGAACTCAGGTTGAACAAGGTGGGCACGTCCACCGGCAGATGTATCTCATCGGACAACACGATGTCGTCCTTGGCGGCCGGATCTTTAAGATTCAGGCCGATAGGGTTGGTGAACGAAACCAGTTTAGGGTCGCTTTTGCCGAACTTGCCGTCCGGGCCCGGGTAATGGACGTTCCAGGCGAACTGCTGGGCCACGATATCGATGGTGTTGACCTTGCCCATGGGCTCGTCCACCTTGATGCGGCTCCAGACCGGGATGGCGTAAAAAACGATGAGCGCTATTTCGAAGGCCATCACGATGAGATCGGGAATCAGGCTGCCCCACCCGTGCCGCTCGTCGTCGCGCGTGGCCGGCACGCCGTCGCGCTGGCGGTAGCGCACCAGCAGGTAGGCGAAAAAGATGCCCCACAGGACGAAAATGAGGAGCATGGCGGCGTGAATCAGGAGGAGGCCGTAATCGATGGAATGCGCGTAGCTGGACGCCTCAATGGGGAGGCCCAACCAACGATAGTAGCCGCTCATCCGATTGACCAATGATAACAAAGAAGTTGATTTTTTGCAAATTTATCGACGGGACTGGCGCCGCCGCAGGAAAATCGAAAGTAGATTCTAACCGTCGTTAAAATGCGGGAATCCGTGTTTGCTTTACCGGATTCCCCATTTTCTGCTTGAAATATAACACTATATATTATTATATGGTGTCATATGACGAATTTGCAGCTTGCCAA
>DATLUA010000087.1:0-47837 GCA_035533295.1 Elusimicrobiota bacterium
AGGGTCTTCTCCAAACTGAGTGGGTGATTTTCGCTTGATTTCATATCGGATCAAGCATGCAGGTGAGGACCTTGAGGCGCAAGTAGTCCTCGTCTCGCAGCCCGTAACTGCGCCGCTGGATGACGCGAATCTTGTTGTTTAACCCCTCGACGAACCCCAGGGCGACTTTGTTCTCCGGCTTGCAGTAGGCCGCGATGCCGTCCCAATGCCGGTCGATCAGCTCTGCGAATTTTTCGTAATGCTTGAGGCGCTGCCGCTTGAGCGACTCCCGCCAGTTCTCGAAGAAGCGCCGAGCCCAGCCTTCCCGCTCGTAGTCCCAAAGCTTGCCGAACTCCTCCTTGAGGATGTAGGCCGTGTTCAAGCGTTTGTTGGCCTTGAGCAATAACCGCAGGCTCCGGCGGCCGTCCGGCTTGAGATTCTCCCGATGCGCCAAGAGCGTGTACTTCTGGCCCTTGATGAAGCGCCGGCTCTTGCCCGTCAGCCTGTAATACTCGCTCTTGCGCGTCTTGTCCAAAGCCTCGCCCAGATGACGCATCACGTGGAACTTGTCGAACAAGATGGCGGCTTGCGGCGCGTGCTCCGGCTTCAAGGTCGAGGTGCGAAACGCCTTCCACATGTCCATCACCGCCAGCCGTATCTTCTTGCTCTTCCTCGGGCCAAGCTCCCGGTAGAAGGCGTCCATGCTTTCTTCCGAGCGGTCCTTGCCCCCGAACCAAATAGGCCGCCGCCGCTCCAGGTCGCTCACCACGATCCGGTAGGTGTGCCCCTTGCGGATTGATATCTCGTCTATCCCGATGACCTTCGGCGCGGGCTTGCCCGCCCGGCGCAATTGCTCGCGCATGTATTGCTTGTCCAGGTCTTTGATCGTCTTCCAATCCACCCGGGTTTCCTCGGACACGTCCTTGATCGTCATCGTTCGACAGCGCCGGCCTACGAAGAAGGCGAAACGTTTGGTGAAGAACGGATTGTCCGCGAGCCAATCGAGCTTCTCCTGCTTCACCTTGCGGCAGCGCTTGCAGGCGACCCGGCGGATTTCCACTTCCAGGTAAATCCGGGCCTCCCCGCAGGGCAAGTCGCGGACTCGGCGTATTTTGCGGTCGTACCAGGTCCGCTGGAGGCCGCCGCAGGCTCCGCAAGCCGTTTTTTTCCCCTCCGTTCAAGGCGGATGACCCGCGCCCGCGGGTCGCCAAAGATGCCCGCAACGGTCGGAAGCGGGCGAAAGCCTGGGAAGCGATAGGCATCCCACAGGCGCTTGTGTTTTTGCATCCGGTAATCATGCCAGATTTCCAAGCCATCAAAATAGCCGTGCCTTCGTCGAGGAAAGATCGTTTATCACCCTGTTTTTACCCACTCAGTTTGGAGAAGACCCGTTTTATATAAGGAAGCGCTTTAGTTCTTGGCCAGGAGCTGGCCGCAGGCACCGTCGATGTCCTGGCCCAGGTTCTGGCGCAGGGTCGCGGGAACCTTGTCGCGGCGCAACAGTGCCTGGAAGCGCCGGGCCTCCGTCTCGGTCGGGGCCTGGTGCGGCGTGTCGGTCTGGTTGAAGGCGATGAGGTTGACGTGCAAGCGCTCTAACGGCCCGACCGATTCCAAGAACGCGACCAAGTCCCGCGCGTCCTGGGCGCGGTCGTTCTCGCCGCGCAAAAGCACGTACTCCACGAAAATCTTACGCGAGGTCCGCGCGAGGTATATCCGCAGGGACGCGGCCAGGCTCTTCAAGGGATAGGCCTTGTTCATGGGCACCAGGCGCGTGCGCAGCGCGTCTTGGGCCGCGTGCAGGGACAAGGCCAGATTGACCTGGGGGAAATCCCCGGCGAAGCGCTCGATTTTGGGCGCGATGCCCGAGGTCGAGACCGAGATATGCCGCGCGCCCATGCCGAACTGGGTTTGATCCATAAGCGTCTGGAGGCTTTTCGCGGTCGCCTCGTAGTTGGCGAAGGGCTCGCCCATGCCCATGTAGACCACGTTGTCCGGCCCGGCTTGGCCGCCCGCGATTTTTTCCCGACGCATATGCTGCTTCCAGAATAGCACCTGATCCGAGATTTCCTCGGCGCTGAGGTTGCGGGAAAGCCCCAGCAGGCCCGTGGCGCAGAACGTGCAGGCCACGGCGCAGCCGGCCTGGCTGGAGATGCACACGGTCCAGCGTCGCGGGCTCGGGCGCAGCAGCACGCTCTCGATTTTAAGGCCGTCTTGAAGTTTTAGAAGCGCCTTGCGGCAGAGCCCGTCCGCGGAGGCCTTGATTACCGCGGGCGAAAGGCTCAAGAGCGGAACCTCGGCCGCCAGGGCCCGGCGCAGTTCGTCTGGCAAAACGGACATCTCTTCGTAGGAATCGCGCGCCTCGCGGAACACCGCCTGGCGCAGTTGGCCCAGACGAAAGGGCGGCGCCTTGAGGTTTTTTAAAACGGCGGCGGCTTTGGACACGTCCATGGGTCCACTATGGCAAAACACCGCCGGACTTGACAATGGCGGCGGGCGGGGAAATACTATGCTTCACCATGCTCACTCACATTTCCGCCCAGGACATGGCCCTGCGCCTGCTCCTGTCCTTGGGCGCGGGCCTGCTCATCGGCCTCGAACGCGAGTGGTCCAACAAGGACGCGGGCGCGCGCACCTTCGCGATTACGGCGCTTTTGGGCATGTTGAGCGCGCTTATCTCCCTGGCTTTCTCCATCGCGGCCTTGGCCGGCATCTTGGTCCTCATCGGCTTCTTGAACGTCCGCCGCCTCATCATCGACAAGACCCTGGAGGTCACCACCTCGGTCGTCCTGGTGCTGACCTTCGTGCTGGGCGTGCTCATCGGGCAGGGCCGGCTCTTCGAGCCCGTGGCCGCGGCGATTTTGACCACCATCCTGCTCACCTGGAAAGTGGAGCTCACCAATTTCGCCAGCCGCCTGCGCCCGGAGGAAATCCGCAGCGCCGTGCTCTTGGGGCTCTTGAGCTTCGTCATCTATCCCCTCCTGCCCAACCGCATCGTCGATCCCTGGGGGCTTTTGAACCCGCGGGAGTTCTGGGTGACCATCATCGTGATTGCCAGCATCGGCTTCGTCAACTACGTCCTGCTGCGGCTATGGAGCGCGCGCGGGTTTCACTACACCGCGATTCTTGGGGGGCTGGTCAACAGCACGGCCACCATCGCGGAGCTCACCGCGGCCCTGGCCGGCCCGGCCGAGGCCGTAAACCCCATTATCGCCAAGGCGTCCCTGCTCACGGTCTTCGCCATGTTCTCGCGCAACCTGCTGCTTCTGGCCCTGCTCTACCCCCCCTCCGCGCGCTTCGCCGCCCTGCCGCTTTTGGCCATGGCCGGGGCGGCCGCGCTCTTCGCCCGCCTGCAGCCGGCCGCGCCCCAGCACGGCTTCGAGCTCAAGATTTCCTCGCCCATCTCCCTGCGCCGGCTCTCCGCCTTCGGCGCTCTGTTCTTCGCCATCGAAGCGGCGGGCGTGCTGGCCGAGCGCCACCTGGGCCGCTCGGGCTTTTTCGGCACCAGCCTCATCAGCGGGATTTTAAGCAGCGCCAGCGCGACGGCGGCCGCGGCGAACCTGGGCGCGCGGGGACAAGTCGGCCGACGGGTCGCGGCCGTGGCCGCGGTGCTGGCCTCCATGGTCAGCGCCGCCACCAACCTCAATTGGCCCAGCATCTTCCGCGCGGCGCCCGGCGCCCGCGGCCGCGCCCGTATGCTGGTGCCGACTTTGGGCGTGCTGGCGGCGGGCGTCGCGGCGATATTGATTCAGCGCTTCGCCTAGAAATCGCGGGGCGTATTTTAAGAGACGGCCGGCAGCCCGGCGGAAGGAGAGATCGCGGCCCGGGCGGCGGCCCGGCCGGAGCGCACGCAGTCGGGCAGGCCCACGCCGCGGTAGGACGCGCCGGCCAGGATCAACCCGGGGTGGCCTCTGAGGCAGGACTCCAGGCGCTTTAAGCGCAGGGCGTGGCCCACGACGTACTGCGGGTTGGCCCCAATCCAGCGCCAAACCTTGGCCTGCTCGGGCCGGCAGGCTTTTCCCAGGCCCAGGATTTCGGAGAGCTCTTCGGAGGCCAGGCGGATCAAGTCCTCCTCGGATTTTTCTGCCGCGGCGCCGCGCCCCGCGCCGCCTACAAAACAGCGCACCAAGGTCTTGCCCTCGGGCGCGCGGCCGGGAAATTTGGCGGAGCTGTAAGTCGCGGCGGAAATCTCCTTGCCCTCTTTCCGAGGCACCAAGAAACCGAAGCCCTCGGGGCGCCGGGGCAGCGCGGCGTCGTTATAAAGGAAAGAGACCGTGGCCGTGGAGGCGAAGGGAATTTCGCGCAGCGCCGCGGCCATTTCGGGGTCCAAGCGCTCAATAGCCGGAGCCAGCACATTGGCCGGAAGCGCGCTCACCACCGCGTCGGCCTGAAAGAGGCCCGCCGAGGTCTCAACCGTCCATTCGCGCCCGCGGCGCGAAAGCGAGAGCACACACACGCGCGCGCGCACCGTTTTCCCGGGCAGCGCGGCGCAAAGCGCCTCCGGGAGCCTCGAGAGCCCACCGCGAAAGGTCATGAAGAGACTTTGCCCCGGCGGCGGGCGCCACGGCGCGCAGGCCGCGGCCGCGCCGTTTTTCAAGAGGGCCTGCTTAATTTGTGGGAAGGTGCTTTCCAGGCTCAGTTCCTCCGGATCGCCGGCGTAAATGCCGGCCAAGAGAGGATCGGCGATGCGCTCAAGAACTTCCGGCCCGAAGCATCGGCGCACGAAATCGGCCAGCGACTCATCGCTTGCGCCAGCGGGCTCGGAGTCGGCCCAGCGGCCCAGGGCCAGTCGCAGCTTGGCGCGCCAGCTCAAAAGCCCAGAGCCCATAAGCGCCGAGGCCTTGGGCGGCCAAAGCCCCCCTTTAAGCGCGCGCAGGCGCCCGCCGGAATAAATCGAGACGGAAGAGGCGCCCGACCGCGTGGACACGAGCTCTTCGGAGAGGCCCAGTTCCTTAGCCAGTTCGAGCACGTCGGGTTTGGCGGACAAAAAGGAGTCCGGGCCCGCCTCATAGACGACGCCGCTCTTCGCGAGGCTAAGTATTTTACCGCCGACGCGCTCCGAGGCTTCCAGCACCACGGCTTGGCCGCGGCCTGAGCGGACGACTTCAAAAGCCGCGGAGAGGCCCGCGATGCCGGCGCCCAGCACCGCCACGCGCCTGGGCGCGGACGCCCGCGCGCTCATAGCCGGGCGCGCCGGACCAGTTCAACCGCGGCCAGGACGTTGGCCTCGGGCGTCTGGGGCAGGACGCCGTGCCCTAAATTAAAAATGAAGCCGCGCCGGCCGCGCGCGGCGGACAAAAGCTCCGAGACCGCTTTTTTGAGCGCGGGAAGGGGTCCGGCCAAGAGCGCCGGATCCAGGTTGCCCTGCACGGCCTGGCCGCGGCACGTCTTGAACGCAGCGGCGATGTCCATGCGCCAATCCACGCCCACGACGTCGCTGCCCGCCGAGGCGAAGTCGCGCAGGAACCCCGCCGTGCCGGTGCCGAAATGAATGGCCGGCACCCCGCTTTTTTGCGCCGCGGCGATAAGCGCCCGCGAGTAGGGCAGCACCGCGCGGCGGTACTGCTCGGGTGAAAGCGCCCCCGCCCAGCTGTCGAAAATCTGCACGGCTTGGCAGCCCGCCTCCGCCTGGGCCGCGAGGTAGTCCGAGCAAGTCTTGACGAGACGGCCCATGAGGCTTTGCCACGCCGCGGGTTCGGCGGCCATGAAGGCCTTGGTGCGGACAAAATCCTTGGAGGGTCCGCCCTCGATGAGATAGCTGGCCAAAGTAAAGGGCGCGCCGGCAAAGCCGATGAGCGGCGTCGCGCCCAGCTCCCGGCGCAACAACGCCACGGCCTGGAGCACGCAGGCCAAATCCTGGCGCGGCGAGCAGGGTTTCAAGCGCGCGACATCCTTGGCCGAGCGCACCGGATTGTCGATGACCGGCGCCGGCGCAAAGCGCAGCCGCGCGCCCATGGGCTCCAGAGGCAGGAGGATGTCCGAAAATAAAATCGCGGCGTCAAAGCCGAAGCGGCGCACGGGCTGCAGAGTGACCGCGCAGGCCAGCTCCGGCGTCTTGGCCAGATCCAAAATAGAGTATTTTTTCCGAAGATCGCGGTATTCCTTCATGTAGCGCCCGGCCTGGCGCATGAACCAGACCGGCGGGCGGGGCGCGGGGCGCCGGCGGCAGGCGTCCAGGAACAAGGAGGAACCCGCGCGCGCCGCCATACATCCCTATCTTACAAAAACCCGCGCGGCGCGATGAGGCGCGCTAATCCGCCAGCATGGTGTCGGCGGTGCGCAGGATGTCGAAGAGGCTCTCGGCCGAGGGCGCGTGGAGCAGCTTGCGGCGCAGGTTCTCGTTGGCGACCAGGGAGGCGATGCGGGAGAGAATCCGGATCTGCAGGACCGGGTGCGCGGCGGGAGTCAACGCCAGAAAGACCAGGCGCACGGCCCCCTTGTCGCCGCCGCCGAAATCGATGGGCTTGCCGAAGCGTCCGACCGCGACCAAGCCCTTGTCCAGGGACGCCAGGCGCGCGTGCGGCACGGCCACGCCGCGCCCGATGCAGCTGGAAAGACGCTCTTCGCGCTCCAGGACCGCGCTCAAGGCGCCCGCGGGAATGAGGCCCGGGTGCGCTTTCTCCAAGAGCCCCATGACGCGGCGCACCGCCGCGGCCCGGTCGGCGGCCTGGAGATGGACCGCCACGGACTTGCGCGAGACCACGTCCATGAGGGACCAAGCCTGGGGCAAGTCGAACTCGTCGTATACCTCGCCGACCAGCTCTTCGATGATGTCCTCCAAGGTGATGAGCCCGGCGACCCGTCCCAGGGCGTTGCGCACCAAGGCCATGTGCACGCCGCGGTCGGGCAGGATTTTGACCAGCTTTTCCAGCGGCTCCGAGTCCGACACGCTCATGATTTCCCGCTTCAAGCGCCGTAAATCGGGCGGGGCCGCGCTCTGCGGGTTGAGGAAGATATCCTTGACGTGCACCAGGCCCAAGGCCGAATACAAATCGGTTTCGCACAAGGGATATCGGGAAAAGCGGCGGGCGCGGATGACTCCCAGGTTCGTCTCCCAGGAATCGGCGAGGGAGAGGGCCGCGATTTTTTCGCGCGGCACCATGGCATCGGCAGCCACGGCCTTGCCGAAGTCGAAGAGATTTTCCAGCAAAAAAAGCTGCTCCAGGGCCAAGGCGCCTTTTTCCTGGGTTTCCCCGATGAGCACGCGCATCTCGTCCGCGGACAAGGACGCCTCGGCGGCCGCGGGCCCCGAGAGCCCCACGAGCCGCAGAATGGCGCGCGAGGAAAAAGACATCAAGGACACCGCGGGACGAAAAACAGCCGCGAAAACTTTCAGGGGGTAGGCCCCCCACAAGGCGACGGCCTCGGCCTTGCGCAAGGCGATGGAGCGGGGCAAAAGCTCTCCGAAGACGGACATCACGAAAGTCAGGATGGCCAAGGCCGCGACGAAGCCCAGCGCCGCGTCCCAGCGGGGGCCGAGCAGGACCGCGGCGCCGGAGAACCGTTCCTTGAGCCAAGCGGCCAGGATGGGCTCGCCCAGGCGGCCCAAGGCCAGGGCGGTCAGGATGAGCCCCACCTGGATGGCGGCGAGGTAGTACTCGAACCGGGCCTGCATGTCCTGCGCGATCTTGGCCGCGGAGCTGCCCTTGCGGGCCAATATCTCCAGGCGCGAGGAGCGCGCGCGCAAAAGGGCGTATTCGACGAGAACAAAAGCGCCGTTGACCAGAACCAAGACGAAGGGCAGCCACACCCAGGCGCTCATTGCTCCCATTATAGCCCTTGAGGTGAAAAATCTCTAGGATTTTGGTAGTCTTGATCAGGCGGGAAAGCGACCATGCCCCAAGGCCAGGAATTCAAGCCCCTCAGAGACATCGGCTCACTCTCAGTCTCGGACGTCACGCAGATCCGCTTCTACGTGGACGAGTACCGCGGCCACCGCTACGGCTCCATCCGATCCTTCATCAAGGGCGATCATTATTCCGGGCCGACCAAGGCCGGCATCACGCTCAACGCCGCGGCCCTGGAGGGCGTCATCCAGGCCCTTTGCGCGCTGCCGACCGAGCCCCAGGCCCTGGCCGAGAAAGAGCTCGCGCGCATCCCACGGCGCATGGGCATCGAACTGGTCGTGCGCGTGACCATTTTTAAGGACGCGACCGGCGTGGATATGCGCGAGTGGGTCGAGGATCAGTCGTACAAAGGGTGGTCCAAAAAGGGGGTCCGCATTCCATATGGGGATTTGTCCAAGACAATCGAGTTCCTTAAGGAGATGCGCAAAACCCTGGCGGAGCGGGCTCAGTAGCGCCTTGAAAAAGGCTCTTCCGTCCCTTCTTTTACTTCCGCTCCTTCTTTTTTCTTCCCTAGCCGCGGCCAAGACCGTTTCCAACAAGACCCCGGAGCCGAGCTCCGAGGGGCCTCTGATCGGCCAGGTGGTGGCCCGCATCCTGGAGCAGGATCATTACGAGCACAAGCCCCTGGACGCCGCCGCGTCCCGCGACATGCTCAAGCTCTACCTGGACGACTACGATCCGGACAGGATGTTCTTCGACAAATCCGATGTGGACGAGTTCCGGGCGCGCTACGGCGGCGACATGGCCCAACTGGTCAAGCAGGGGGACATCGGGCCGGCTTACTTCATCTTCAACCGGTTCATGGAGCGCGTGCGCCAGCGCGTGCGCTTCGTGCATGAGATATTTCATGTGCCGGAAGCGACTTCCACGTCCAAGGCCGTGCCGGGAGAGGCCTCGAACAAAACCGTCTTGTCGGCTATGAACGCGGTCCTGGCCTCATCTTCCGCCGCTTCGGCTCCAGCCGTCAATCCCGACACGCTATTCGATTTCAAGAAGGACGAGAGCATCATCCTAGACCGCGAGAAGCTGCCCTGGCCCGCCGGCGAGCGCGACGCGCGGGAGATCTGGCGCAAAAGGCTCAAGGACGACGTGCTGGAGGAGATGCTCGACAAGGTCAAGCCTGCGAATCAAATCAATGACGTGGTTCAGCGCTACGACCACCTGCTGACCTACTACAAGGAATTCGCCGCCAGCGACGTTCTGCAGGCCTACCTGACGGCCCTGGCCAACACCTACGACCCGCACAGCGACTATATGGCGGCATCGGAGGAGGCCAATTTCGACATCAGCATGCGACTGTCCTTGGTCGGCATCGGCGCGGTTTTAAGCCAGGACGGCGGCTACGCGAAAATCGTGTCGCTGGTTCCCGGCGGGCCGGCGGACAAGTCCAAGCAAATTCATCCCAACGACCGCATCGTGGGCGTGGCCCAGGGCGACGGGCCCTTCACGGACGTCGTGGGCATGCGTCTCGACGACGTGGTGGGCATGATCCGCGGCAAGAAGGGAACCGTGGTGCGCCTGCGCCTGATTCCCGCCGACGCGCTGGACCCCGCGACGCGCGTCGTGGTGAACATCACGCGCGAGGTCATCAAGCTCAAGGATCAGGAGGCCCGCGCCCAGGTCATCACCTGGCCGCTCGAAGACGGAAAAACCGAACGCCTGGGCGTGGTTTACTTGCCCTCATTTTACGCGGACATGCGCCAGGACGGCCGCACCAGCGCCTCGCGGGACGTGGCTCGGCTGGTCGCCTATTTGGAGAAGCAGGACATCGCGGGCCTCATTCTTGATTTGCGCAACGACGGCGGCGGGTCTCTGGCCGAGGCCGTGGCCATGGCGGGCCTCTTCGACGGCCCCGGACCCGTGGTCCAGGTGCGCGACTCGCGCGGCCGCGTCGAAGTTCTGCGCGCGCCCGAATCCCGGCCCGAATACACGGGACCCCTGGTGGTGCTCACCACGCGGGCCTCGGCCTCGGCCTCCGAAATCGTGACCGCGGCGCTGCAGGACTACCGCCGCGCGGTCGTGGTCGGCGAGAAGAGCACCTTCGGCAAGGGCACGGTGCAGTCCGTGGTGAACTTGGGCGACTACCTGCCCTGGTCCCTGCACCAGGAAAACCCGGGCGCGCTTAAGATCACCATCCAGAAGTTCTACCGCGTCTCGGGAGGCTCGACCCAGAACCGCGGCGTCACGCCCGACATCCAGCTGCCTTCGCTAGACGACGAGCTGGACATGACCGAGTCGTCCCTGCCCAACGCGCTGCCCTACGATCAAATCGCGCCGGCGGTCTACGAACCCGCCAACGACGTCGACGCGCAAGAAATCGCGGCGCTCAAAACGGCTTCCGGGGAGCGTGTCGCGGTCTCGACCGATTTCGCCTACGTGCGCCAGGACATCGCGCTCTACATGAAGCATAAGCAGGACAAAAACGTGTCCTTGAACTACGAGACTCGCTTGGCCCAGGAAAAAGCCGACACTGCCCGTGAAGAGGCGCGCAAGAAGGAGCGCGCCTCGCGGCCGGCCGTGCCCTTCACCGTCACGGACGTCACGCTGGAGGACGTCATCGCGGGCATCAACCCGCTGGTCTCGACCGCGACCGCCAAGGCGGCCGGCCAGGCGGCGGAAGAACCCGCGCCCGCGGCGTCGGTCTCGGCGCCCTTGCCCACCCCGGCGCAAAAGGCCAAGGGATTTTCCGTTGCGCCGTCTTCAACGTCGGCGGCGGGCTACGCCCACGCGCCGCCCCAGACGGATTTCGTCTTGGAGGAAGCCGCCCACGTCCTGGCGGATATTGTCGGCAAGCCCTCGGCCAAAAGCCTGGGCGTTTCCGCGGACGTCGCGGGATTGAAGCCCCGATAGCTCCGCGAGGATATCTTGTCCATGAATCTGGAACGCTGGACCGCAAAATCCAAAGAAGCGCTTGAAGACGCCCACGCTCTGGCCGAGCAGCAGGGCCATCAGGAACTTTCTCCCGAGCACCTGCTCTGGGCCCTGGTGCGCCAGAAAGGCGGCGCCGTGCCCGAAATTCTGCGCAAGGCCGGCACCGACCCGCAGCTGGCTGCGACCGTCATCAAGCGGGACCTGGACAAAAAACCAAAAGCCTCCGGCGGGCAGATTTACGCCTCCTCGGGCCTGACCAAGTCGTTTAATTTCGCCGAGAGCCGCATGGAGGCGATGAAGGACGAGTTCGTCTCGGTCGAGCACCTGCTTCTGGGCCTTCTAGACGAGGACGGCGGCGCGGCCAAGATTTTAAAGGCCTCGGGCCTGGACGAGCAGAAAATTCTCTCGGCCTTGGTCGCGGTGCGAGGCGCCCAGCGCGTGACCAGCCGCGACCCGGAGGGCACGTTCCAGTCCCTGGAGAAATACGGACGGGATTTGACCGCCGAGGCCAAGCGGGGCAAGCTCGACCCCGTCATCGGCCGGGACGCGGAAATCCGCCGCGTCATCCAGGTCCTCTCCCGCCGCACCAAGAACAACCCCGTTTTGATCGGCGAGCCGGGCGTGGGCAAGACCGCCATCGTGGAAGGCTTGGCGCTGCGCATCGCGGCGGGCGACGTTCCCGAAGGCATCAAGGATAAGCGCATCGTGGCCCTGGACCTGGGCGCCCTGGTGGCCGGAGCCAAGTTCCGCGGCGAGTTCGAGGAGCGCCTAAAGGCCGTCTTGAAGGAAGTCGCGGCGCAGGAAGGCCGCATCGTGCTCTTCATCGATGAATTGCACACTTTGGTGGGCGTGGGCGCGGCCGAAGGCGGCATGGACGCGGCCAACATGCTCAAGCCCATGCTAGCGCGCGGCGAGCTCCGCTGCGTGGGCGCGACCACTTTGGACGAGTACAAGAAATATATCGAGAAGGACGCCGCCTTGGAGCGGCGCTTCGCCCCGGTCATGGTGGGCGAGCCCTCGGTCGAGGACACGGTGGCGATTTTGCGCGGCCTGAAGGAGCGCTACGAGCTCCATCACGGCGTGCAAATCCGCGACGCGGCCCTGGTCGCGGCCGCGACCTTGTCCAACCGCTACATCTCGGACCGCTTTCTGCCAGACAAGGCCGTGGACCTCATCGACGAGGCGTCGAGCCGCCTGCGCATGGAAATGGACTCGGTGCCGCAGGAGTTGGACGAAATCGAGCGGCGCATCCGGCAGCTGGAAATCGAGAAGACCGCTTTGTCGCGTGAGAAAGACCCCGCCAGCCGCGAGCGCCTTTCGGCGCTGGAAAAAGACTTGTCGTCCTGGAGCGCGCGGCGCAAGGACCTGCGCGCCCAGTGGGACAGGGAGAAATCCCGCATCGCGGCCCTGCGGCGGCTCAAATCCGAGATGGAAACCCTACGCGAAGAGGAGAAAAAAGCCGAGCGCGCCGGGGATCTCACCCGCGCCGCGGAGATCCGCTACGGCCGCGCGCCCGAGGTGGCCAATAAGCTCGACGCCGGGCAAAAGGAACTCGCCAACATCCAGTCCAAGACCAAATTATTGAAGGAAGAAGTGGGCGAGGAGGACATCGCCCAGGCGGTATCGCGCTGGACCGGCATCCCGGTTGAGAAGCTTTTGCAGGGCCAGGCGGAAAAACTTTTGCGCCTGGAGGACGAGCTCCACCGCCGCGTCATCGGCCAGGACGGCGCCGTGACCGCGGTGGCCCAGGCCGTGCGCCGCGCTCGCAGCGGGCTCTCGGATCCCAACCGCCCGCTGGGCGTGTTTTTGCTCATCGGTCCAACGGGCGTGGGCAAGACCGAACTCGCGCGCGCCCTGGCCGAGGCGCTCTTCGACTCCGAGAAAAACATGGTGCGCCTGGACATGAGCGAGTACATGGAGAAGCACTCGGTCTCGCGGCTCATCGGCGCGCCGCCGGGCTACGTGGGCTACGAGGAAGGCGGGCAGATGACCGAAGCCGTGCGGCGCAAGCCCTACTGCGTCATTCTGCTCGATGAAATCGAGAAGGCGCATCCGGACGTGTTCAACGCGCTTTTGCAGATCATGGAGGACGGCCGCCTGACCGACGGACAAGGGCGGCTGGTGGGCTTCAAGAACTCAATTCTGCTCATGACCTCGAACCTGGAGCCCTCGCAGCTCAAAACCCATTTCCGTCCCGAATTCATCAATCGCATCGATGAAATACTGGCCTTCCACGCCTTGGACCCCAAACACTTGGAGCGCATCGTAGACATCCAAATCGCCCAGGTGCAACAACGCCTGGCCGAGCGCCGCGTCACGCTCGAGCCGGACGCCGCAGCCAAGGCCTTTTTGGCCGAGAAGGGCTACGACCCGGCTTACGGCGCCAGGCCCTTGAAGCGCGCGGTGCAAAAATATCTAGTGGACCCGCTCTCGCGGCTCATCCTCTCCGGCGACATCCGCGACGGCGCCGCGGTCAAAATCGGCGCCAAGGACGGCGCGCTGCAAATCCGCGCCGAGTCGGCGCCAAACTCCAGCCGCGCCCGCGGTAAAATCGCGGCCTAGTGATCGCCCGGGCCCTGGCCGCGCTGTTTTTTTGCCTGCCCGGCGCCGCGCGGGCCCAAACCCGGCAGGGGCATTTCCGCCTGGCGCTCATCGAGGACAATCCGCCGCGGTTCTCCTTCTTCCTGGCCCAGCCCATCGAAGCGCTCTCCAAGAAAAAAGCGCCGGAGCTAGAAATCAAGAACGTGCAAATCCTTCCCTGCTACTACAGCGGCGGCGATTACCGCTTTCGCGTCCCGGAAAACGGCGCGGACGTCTCCTCGGGCGCCGTTCCCGCGGCGGTCTTAATGACCGGCTCGGGCCTGGCTTTTGTCTATCCGCCCGAACCGGGCCTGATCGCGGCGCTGGGCGCCGCCGCGCAAAACCCGCGCACCTACGGCCGCCCCTGGAGCGTGAGCTTCACCACCTCGGCCACGATCCTATCCCGGTCGCCCGCTCCCTACGGCGCGGTGCTCACGGCCTTCGTCAACCCCGGTAAGACGATGAGCACTATTTGGCACGAGACCGCGGCCTCGATTTACGATCTGTCCTGGCAAGGACGCCCGGTGCGCGTCCTCGTGGTGGGCAAGAGCTTCGGAGGCCTCGGACGCCAAGCCAGCGTCCTGGCTGCGGCGGCCAAGAAAGGCTCCTTCATCGGCGTGGCGCGCGGAGAGGTTTTCGGCGGCGTTCTCTCCGAAGCGCACGGCGCGGCGCTGGCCGATGATTTGGCCGCGATGGGCTTGCGCTACTCGGGAGTGGGCTACGCCGAACTGCGGGACTGGAAGGCGCTCACGCGCTATCGCGCGCAGAACCCGGGGGGAATTCAATTTCTCTCCGCCAACATCGTCTACTCCTCGGCGCCAAAGACCACGGTCTTCCCGGATCACGCCGTGCTAGATGTCGACGGCCTGCGCGTCGTCCTCGCGGCCGTGACCCCGCCCGCGACCGCGCGCTACCTGAAGGAAAACCACGTCTCCAACATGGAAATCACGGACCCCATCAAGGCGGTCTACGCGCACGCCGCCGAGTGGCGCGGGGACGGCGACGCGGTGGTGCTCCTGGCCGAAATGGACGGCGGCGAAGAGGGCCTGGCCGACGACGCGTCGGGAGTGGACCTCATCTTGGCGCGCGACCACTCCGCGCCCGATCACGCCGAACCGCCGCCGGACGCCGTCTTCTCTCAAGAGGGACGGCGGCCCTTCGACCCCCCGCTGGGCGTGGTCGATGCCTACGAAACCTCGGTCGACTTCATCGACGCCGACGTGAAGATTCTGCGCGGCCACTCGGACTGGACCGCGCGCGTCACGCACCAAATTTTGGATGACGCCGTCCCCGCGGCGCCGGGGTACCCGGAGTTCAACCCGGAGAGCTACGGCATCGGATTTTCCACGCAGGCGGCGCTGATTCCTCCCGCGCGCGATATTTTCAGGGACCGTCCCGCGATGTTCTTGAGCGCCCGAGAATTCTGGACCATGGCCGCCTCCTTGGCCGCGGCCCGAACCCATTCCGAGCTTTCCTTCCTGTGGATTTGGCCGCTTCCCGTGCGCGTGGACGGCAGCGCGCCCATCCCCGAGAGCGTGGCGCGCGCCTGGCTGCGCACCGATTCCGCCATGGAAATCCTCTATCTCAGCGGTTCGGACATCACCCCGCTTTTGGACCGCGTCAAGCGCCAAGCCGAACGTGACGAGGAGAATCTGCCCGCGAACGACGCCCTGCGATTCACCGTCGGAGGCCTCGACCAGAGCGGCGGCATCCAGGGCCGGGACATCTCCGACGGCGAAGTCTACCGCGTGGCGATTCCCGTGACCCTGGCCGACGCCCTGGGGCTGCAGGACCGCAAAGGCCGCCCGCTCTCCGATAATCTCGACGCCCTCGTGCTCTCGGCTCTCAAAGCCCGCGCGGGCTCGCCGCCCGAATTCTACCGCGACTGGGCCGAGGGCCGCGCGAGCGCCAACGGCGGGCTTTGGCTGGTCAATTTTCGGGACGTGAGCTTGAACCTGCAGAACACCCAGGTGGTCAACAACGGGCCCTTCGGCCAGGTGCCGGATTCCCGCATCCAGGGCTACAATCAGCTGGTGCTGGGCGGCGACCTCAAGGTGGACGCCAATTATTTCCAGGGCATCTACAAATGGTCGAACACTCTCGAGATGGACTACGCCAAGAGCCGCCTGGAGCCGCCGGGGCAGACGCCGATCACCAACACCTCGGCCGATGACATCACGGCCCTGACCACCTTGACGCGCAAGGCCGGCGCGGTATCCCAGGCATGGCTGGGCAAATCCTGGGGCCCGTCCCTGGGCCTGGAGTACGACGGGCAGTTCGCGCCGTCGCCTGGCCTGCCGCAGCAAAACACCTACAGCCTCTACCCCGGCGTGCAATTCTACAACGGCACGTGGCTGAGTTCCTGGGAGTTTTCCGGAGTGCTTATGCGCAACCAGGCCCGCGTGCCGCAGAACACCCAGTACGGCCTGCACACGCGCGCGATTTTATCGCACGGCTGGGGCGCGGCCACGCTGCAGGGAGAGGTTTACGTCAACTACTCGTTTTTGACGCCCAAGGACAGCCCGCAGGACCTGCGCCTGCAAAGCGACGCGAACTTAAAACTCAGCATCCCTCTCACCGATTCGCTCAACATCGCCCCGTTCATCGACATCTATGTTTTTGGCTTGAAGATCGCTCCCAAATGGGGCTACAGCGCGATGACCGGAATTTCCCTACAGTTCTCGCGGCTTTGGAAGCCGCAGTACCAGCCTCTCTAGACGACTTCGGCCGAAATTCCGCCCGGCAGATCAAGCTTCGCGCCCGCCGCGGCGTCTTCGCAGCGTACGAACGCCAGAGCCAGCGCCGCATCCGCGCGGGGAGACCAGGCCGCGCTCGCGACCGCGCCGGTTTCGCGGCCCTGAACGGAAACTTGGGCCCCGGCGGCCGGAACTTTAAGCCCGGATATTTTCAGCCGGACTAGGAGCCGGTTGACATGCCCGCGGCGCGAGAGCCGCGACATGATTTCCTGCCCCAGATAGCAGCCCTTGGTCAGGCTCACGCAGGCGTCCAAAAGCGCTTCCTGCGGAAACGTCTCCTCGCCCAGCTCCCGGCCAAAAGCGGGAACGCCGGACTCCAGTCGCAGCATCTCAAAGGCCTCGGATCCCAGCCGTGCCGCGCCCGAAAGAATCTTATCCGCCTCGCCCTTGGGCGAAAAGATCCAGGCTCCCGGGGGCGCGAAGCGCTCGTCGGACGCCGTTGCCGCTCCCGATTCCGCCGCCCGCGCCGCGGTCACGCGCGCTTGCGGGCCCAATAGCAGGACGGGCGCGCTCAAATCCTCGGCGCGCGACATCGTGGTTTGGCTCAGCACGATGACGCGGCTAAAATCCGCGACCATGTTGTCCAGCGCCGCGGCGGGGCCCAAGGCCCAAATTTCCTCCTCGCGGCCTATTAAAAGGACGTGCGCGCGGATGCGGCCCTTCGCGGTCAAAAGGCACGACCAGCCGCTTTGGCCGGGCTTCAGGGCTGAAACGTCGCTGGTCATGAGCCCCTGCAAAAATTTCGCGCGCTCGGGGCCCGCAAAGCGCAGCACGCCCCAATCGGGAAATTCGGCCATGGCTGCGGCCGCCTGCGCGGCCTGGTATTGCGCGAGGGCTTCTTGGGACGCCGGAGAATTGTCCATGCTCAAGCCGCACGACACCACAGGGCCTTCAAGTACTCGCCCTCGGGAAAATCCGCCGCGAACGGGTGATCCGCCCCGGCGCCGGATTTTCTGAAAATCTGGACGCGCCGACCGGCGCTCCCGGCCGCGGTGCGCGTGATTTGCTGGAAGTCCGCCCAAGGCAAAAGACCGCTGCATGAGCAGGTGAGCAGGATGCCGCCGGGTTCGAGCAGGGAAAAAGCCAGACGGTTCAAGTCCAGGTATTTTTGCCGGCCCAAGCGTTCGCCGTCCTTGGTGGCGATGAGCTTGTAGGGATCGAGCACGATGAGGCCGTAGCGCCGCGCGTTGGCCGACATCTGCCTTAAATAAGGAAAGGCGTCGGCGCACACGGCGTCCACGCGCACGCCGTTGACGTTGGCGTTTTTGCGGAGAAGCGCGTACGCCTCGGGGTCGAGTTCCACGCAGGTCGTCTCGCGCGCGGCGCCGAGCTTGGCCGCGTAAATCCCGAAGCCGCCGGTGTAGGCGCAGACATCTAGGACGCTCTGGCCCGAAGCCAGCGCCGCCGCGGCCTGGCGATTATCCCGTTGATCGCAAAAAAATCCAGTTTTGTACCCGCCCGAGGGCGTCACCTCGAAGAGCACTCCGTTTTCCTTGATCCGCGCCTTGAAATCCGGCCCCGCCGGGAGGCTAAATCCCTCCACGGACTGGGCGTGCTCGCTGGCGCGGCGCACGAAGCGCGCGGACGGGAAAGAATCCTTCAAGAGGCGCTCCAGGCGCGCGGCTTGGCGGAACATGCCCAGGGAGTAGAACTCAAGCACCAAATAATCGCCATAGCGGTCGATCACCAGGCCCGGCAGGCCGTCGCCTTGGTCGTGGACCACGCGGTAGGCCTCGGTCGATTCATCCAAGCGCAGGGTTCGGCGCCGAAACTCCACGGCTTGGGCTATTTTCTCCGCGAAGAATTTCTCCGCGTCGAAGGCGCCTACGCCGCGGGTCAAGAGGCGCAGGGCCACCACGTTCCTCGGGTTGTAGACCGCCACGCCGTAGGGCGCGTCCGACTTATCGTAGACCGCCACGATGTCGCCCGCTTTGGCGCCGGGCGCGGCGTTCAAGATCATGCGCTTAAACACCCTCGGACCGGAGGCCGCCGAGCGCAGGCGCACCCAGGGGATGGGGAGCGCGTGCCCGGCCGGGGCGTGCCCGGCGGATGCGTTTTGAGCCATACCGCCTTAATTGCAACATATCGCGCAGGCGTTGACAAGAAAATGGGCTGGGGCTATACTTTCGTCGCATGGCGGAAATCGGCGACATCTTGACCGCGGCGGCCAAAAGCCGGGCCAGCGACGTGCTCTTGACCCCCCACCAGCCGCCCGGCGCGCGCATCGATGGCAGCCTGCGCAAGCTCCCCGGTTTTCCCGTCGCGGACGCGGCCGAATGCCGGCGCTGGATTTTCTCGGCCATGACCCCGGCCCAGCAAAAGGAGTTCGAGGCCGAGCGCGAGATGGATTTTGCGTTTAGCCTGCGCGGGGTGGGGCGCTTTCGGGTCAACGTGTTTTTGCAGGCCTACGGCACGGCCGCGGCCTTCCGCTACATCCCCACGACGATTCCCTCGCCCGAGCAAATCGGCTTGAACGCCACCATTCTGGGGCTCTGCAACCTGCCCCGCGGCTTGGTGCTGGTGACCGGACCCACGGGCTCGGGCAAGACCAGCACCCTGGCCGCGCTTATCGATCGCATCAACGCGACCCAGAGCAAGCACATCCTCACCATCGAGGATCCCATCGAGTTCCTCTACCAGAACAAGAACTCCATCGTCAACCAGCGCGAGGTGGGCCAGCACACCGGGTCGTTTAGCCGGGCGCTCAAGTACGCGCTACGCCAGAACCCGGACATCATCCTGGTCGGCGAGATGCGCGATCGGGAGACCATGGCGCTGGCCCTGGCCGCAGCCGAGACCGGGCACCTGTGTTTCTCCACGTTGCACACCCAGGACGCAGCCTCGACGGTCAACCGCATCATCGACGAGTTCCCCCACGAGCAGCAGCACAGCCTGCGCACGCTTTTGGGCTCGGTTCTCTCGGCGGTGGTCAGCCAGGTGCTTTTGCCCAAGCCCTCGGGGGGACTGGTCTGCGCGCGGGAAATCATGATCATGAACCCCGCCATCGGAAGCCTCATCCGCGAGAATAAAATCGCCCAGATTTACGGCGCCATAGAGACCGGTTCTTCCGCCGGCATGATGTCCCTAGATCAGGACTTGGTGCGCCTGACGCGCTCCGGGCAAATCAACATGAACGACGCCTTGTCCAAGGCGCACGATCCGCAGAGTTTCCGGCGCCTCTCGGACATGACCTCGCCGCCGCCGGTCCAAGCCCAGGATTTCGGGGCGTTTAGTGACCTCGCGTCGCCAAAGTTATAAATATATCAACGACAAAATCCAGGACAAGCACGGCTACCTCAACGCTTGCGGCCACGATATCGCGACGGGTTTAAAATCAGGAGCCAAGGAAGGCGCGGTCGCCGTGGGCGCGCTGGGCCTCATCGTGGGTGGCGTTGTGGGTTCGGGCGCGGGGCCGCTGGGCACGCTAGGCGGCGCGGGGCCGCGGCCGGCGGGCTTTTGGGCGGCCTCGTTATCGGGGCCGTGAGCGCCGCGAGTTCGGCGATTATTTGCGCCAACGACTATGTAAGCACCCGTTAAGGCGCGCGGCGCGAAGTCCGGCGCCGGGACCGGAGCGCGACCGCTTCTATTTCCACGGCCGCGCCCTTGGGCAGAGCCGAAACCTGCACCGCGGCCCGCGCGGGATAGGGGGACTTGAAGCGCTGGGCGTAGGCTTCGTTCATCTCCGCGAAGCAGGCCAAATCCGTCATGAACACCGTGGTCTTGGCCACGTCGCCGAGGCTTAGGCCCGCGGCCTTGAGCACCGCGGACAGATTATCGAGGCAGCGCTCGGTTTGATCCGCGACCGCCGGGCCGCTTAAATTACCGGCGGCATCGGCGGGAATTTGTCCCGATACGAATACCAATTCCCCGCAATCGATCGCCTGCGAATAGGGGCCGATGGGCTTGGGCGCGCGCGGCGACAAGACGGCCTTCTTCATGGCCGACCTCCTTAACGCAACGCGGCCAGCAAGGCCTTGTTGGTCTTGTGCGTGCGCAGAAGTTCGTTGAAGGCCTTGGTCGCCTCCAAGTCGCCTCGGTCGGCCAAGTGCCGGCGCAGCTTCCAGACTCCCTCCAGGACCTCCGGCGGCAGAAGCTTCTCCTCCTTGCGCGTGCCCGTGTCCCTGACCTTGAGCGCCGGGAAGATGCGCATTTCCGCGGCTTGGCGGAACAAGACCAGCTCCATGTTGCCTGTGCCCTTGAACTCCTGGAAGATGATGTCGTCCATCTTGCTGCCGGTGTCGACCAGGATGGTGGCCAGAATCGTGAGCGATCCGCCCTCCTCGAGCTTGCGGGCCGCGCCGAAAAAGCGCCGCGGCACCTCCATGGCGCGCGTGTCCAGGCCCCCGGTCATGGTGCGCGTTCCGGTGGCGAACTGGTTATGCACGCGCGAGAGCCGGGTCAGCGAATCCAGGAGGATGAAAACGTCCGCTCCCCCGGAAGCCTCGGCCACGGCCTTTTTCATCAGCTCCTCGGCCACGGCCACGTGACGGTCGTAGGATTGATCCGAGGACGAGGCCATGACCTCGGCCGGGACGCTCCTCTTGAAGTCCGTCACCTCCTCGGGCCGCTCATCGATGAGCAGACAGTACTGCTTGATCTCCGGCGAGGAGGCGGCCACGGCGTTGGAGATTTGTTTCAAGAACGTGGTCTTCCCCGCCTTGGGCGGCGCCACGATGAGGCCGCGCGTGCCCTTGCCCACCGGACAGAGCAGATCCATCGCGCGCATGGAGGCGTCGGTCGAACCTTTTTCCATGCTGATCCATTGGTGAGGATCGACCGGAGTCTTGCCCATGAAGGCCTTCTCTTCCTCGCTCATGGGCCTGGGGCCCGACGGCGGACGATTGGACCGCTGGTTGTTGTGATGCTGGTTCTGGTGATGATGGCCGCCGCTGTGGGGTTTGCCCCAGAATCTCCGACGCTGGCGTTGATGTCCTCCCCGCCAGCCTCCGCCACCGCCGCCGCCACCGCCACCGCCGCGTCTTTCCTCGTTCATCGTTGTCTCACCTCTATCCTTCGTCTTTCGCGTCTTGGACCGGGGCCGCGGCGCGGGCGAAAATCTCCGCTGCGCCGTCGAACCGCTCCGGCCACATCAAATCCAGAGATTCCAGGGCGCCGGCCATGGCCAACGCCGTCAACCTCAAAAGTTCGTCCGGGGCCGCAGCCTCTTCGGGCGCCGGCCCGAAAGCGTGGCTCCAGGGAATCGCGCCCCAATTGGCCAAAAAGTGCCGGCGGCCGGCTTTCTCGGCCGCGCGAAAAGCCTCGGCGAAAGCCTCGCCGCGCAGCGCGCGCTCGGCCGCTCCCGCGGCGTACAAGTTTTCCCAGGAAATATCCGGGGCTTTCTTCCAGAAAGCCTCGGCATGCCGCGCGCCGTCTTTTTCCGCTAGGCGCGCCAGGCGCGCGGCCGCCTCCATGAGCGAACGCAAAATAGGCAGGGCTTCGTTGGCCAAGTCGTGCTGAGCCAGGAGCACCAGGGCGTTGGACAAGGCGATGACGCGACCGGACAAAAGCGCCGCGGCCCGCGCGCGGGCGTCCTCTGGCTTGAAGTGCCTCCCCGCGCGGCTAAAGCCGTGGTCGATGCGCGCCTTGGCCAGGGCGACCACGGCCGCGTAGTCTTGCGCCGAACCCTGATTATTCGCAGCCATGCAAAATCACCTTTCCCACGCCGCGGCCTAAAAAGCGGCGCGCCAATCGGGAGAACCGCGCCGGATCGTCCGAAACGTAAAAACGCCGCCGTCCCGAAGCCTTGCCGGGGCGCCGCAGGCCGCGGCGCTTCAAAAGAGCTTCCAGCTCTCGCGCGGTTTCCTCGCCCGAATCAACGAGCCGCACGCCGCGGCCCAGAGCCCGGCGAATGACGCCCTTGAGCAGGGGATAGTGCGTGCAACCTAAAATAAGGGTCTTGACGCGCGCGCGCCTAAGCGCGGGCAGGTAGCGCGCCGCGACCTCTTGGGCGATGCGGCCGCTCCAAAGGCCTTCTTCCACCAGCGGAACGAAAAGCGGGCAAGCGATGGAAATCACCCGCGAGCGCGGCGCGCGGGATCTGACCGCGCGGGCGTAGGCGCCCGAGGACACCGTGGCCGCGGTCGCCACGACGCCGACGGGCCGGCCCCGAGCGGCTTGCGCCGCGGCCCGCGCTCCGGGTCCGATGACCCCAACGACAGGAATTCCCTTGGCCGCGCGGCTGATGTCCGGCAGGGCCAGGGCCGAGGAAGTGTTGCACGCCACCACCAGGGCCTTGATGCCTTGGCGGGCCAAAAAGCGCGTCACGGCGACCGAGGCGCGGATCACCGCGCGAGGGGACTTCGTGCCGTAGGGAAGGTTCGCGGTGTCCCCGAAATAGATCAAGTTTTCGCCGGGCATGCGGCGGGCGACGGCCTGCAAAACGGTCAGTCCCCCCGCCCCGGAGTCAAAAATCCCGATGGGCGCGCGGGCAGACATCATGGCTGCGGCCCCTCCGCCTTAAGGTAGTCCAGGACTCCCTTGTAGACGCAGGTCAGGAGCTTTTTGCGGAAGGACCGGGACGTCAGCCTTCGCGCGCCGCGCCTATTATTGATGTAGTCCATCTCAACTAGAATCGCGGGCGCGTGCGTGCCGCGCAACACGTAAAAATCGGCCTTGCGCGCGTCGCCGTCGAGCCCGGGAAAGCGCTTGTCCGCTTCGCGCTCGACGAACGCGGCCAGCTTCGCGCCGTCGTTGTAGAATTCCGTTTCGCCCATTTCGTCTAGAAGCAGCTGGGCCTGAGTTCCCTGCGAGGGCTTGCCCTCCAGTTTCACGACCGAGTTTTCGTATTCGGCCAGCCGCTCGGCTTCCGGATCGGTGGCGTGATCCGACATGGAATAGATTTCAAAATCGTCCCGGCTCGTGTCGGGCGCCGAGTTGCAGTGCAAGGAAATAAAGATGTCCGCGTCGTCATTATTGGCAATGGCCGAACGTCCGGAAAGCGGGATGAACACGTCGCTGTCCCGGGTCATGATGACGTCGAACTTCTTGTTTTTCCTAAAAATCGCGGCCAGCTGCCGGGCGGCCAACAGGTTGATATTCTTTTCCTCCAGCCTTCGCACGCCGATGGCGCCAGAGTCCTTGCCGCCGTGCCCCGGATCAATGACCACGCGGATGCGGCTGTGCGTCGGCGGCGCGGGTGCCGCGAGCGCGGCTTCGGGGCTTTTGACAGGAGCAGGAGCCGCAGTGGCTTGCGTGGGAGCGGCTGCCGGAGCGGGCGCACTCTGCGTTGGGGCCGGAGCCGCAGCAGCCTCCGTTGAGACTGCCGGAGGATCCGCGGCGGACGCGACGGGCGCCGCGGAAACCGCCCTCCGAGCCAGCGAGATTTCCGTCGCGGCGGAGAAAACGGGAGACGCGAGCAAGGAGGCCGGAACATAGGCACGGCCCCAATGCCAGCGGGTCTTTCCGGACATGGAAATTCTCCGGCCGTTGATTTGAGCCTCCGCGGACCCCGCGACAAACTGCGCGGTCGCGCGCGGCAGCCGCACCAAAATACGCCCGGAAGCCGCGAAATAATAAACTAATCCTCCTCCCAAAGACGCGAGATCGCGCAGCGCGATGTAGTCCTGGCCCCCCATTTCCCGGCCGCGCATGGCCCGCGGCCATCCCGAGGCCAAGACCGCGACGGTCTCGGTCCCGGCCACGGCGGCGGGAACCAACGCCGCGCCCAAAAGCGCGGCCAAGAGGACGGCGGCTCCGATTTTTCTCATTCGATGATGATGCGGTAATCCTCCCACGGAATCGTCGGATCGCCCTGGATACGCACGGAGCGCTGCACATTTTTCTCCAAAAGAGCCTGATCCCCGCGCAGGGTCTCGGCCAGAGCCGGGTGGACCATAATGCGGGCCTGCCCGCCCGGCCGGCCGCGGGTCAAGTTGAATATCTCGCGCTGGATGCGGATGCGCATGGTCTCGCCGGAGAGCACGCGGCCCGCGCCCTTGCACTGCGGGCACTCGGAGGTCAAAAAGCTCACGGTCGACTCGCGCTTTCTCTCGCGCGTCATCTCGATGAGCCCCAGGCGCGTGATGGGCAAAATCCTGATTTTGGCCCGGTCGCGCTTCAAAAACTGGGCGAAGGAATCCATGACCCGGTTGCGGTTGGAGGCTTTTCGCATGTCGATGAAGTCGACCACGATAATGCCGCCGATGTTGCGCAGGCGCAGCTGGTGGGCGATTTCGTGCGCCGCCTCGACATTGGTCTGGGTGACGGTCTCCTCCTGGGAGCGCGAACCGGTGAAGCGCCCGGTGTTGACGTCGATGGCGCACAATGACTCCGCCTCCTGGATGACGATGGAGCCGCCGCTTGGCAGCGCGACCTTGATTTGCCGCAGGTTCTCGAGCTCGGACTCCAGGTTGAAGGCCTTGAAGATGGGCGTCTTGCCCTCATAGAGACGCACGCGGTCCTTCAACTCCGGAGAAATTTCGTTCACGAACTCGGAGACGCCGTTGAAAATCTCCTTGTCGTCGACTAGGTAGACCTCGGTTTCATCGGAGAAGATGTCCCGCGCCACCTGCAGGGTCAAATCCAGATCCTTGTGGAGTAGGGCCGGCGCGGGAAGCGTCTCGAATTTTTTCTGCACCGCCGCCCACATGCCCGCGAGGTATTTGACCTCGCGCTCCAGGTCGGCCTCCGTGGCTCCCTCGGCCTCGGTCCGGATGACCAAGCCCCCTTTGCTCTCCAAATACTTGGCCGAGAGGCTCTCCACCGCCGAGGACAGGCGCTTTCTCTCCTCGGCGTCGATGATGTGCTTGGAAACGCCCACGGCGGATCCCATCGGGCTAAAAACCAGGTAGCGCCCGGGCAGGGACACATCCATGGTGACCTTCATGCCCTTGGTGCCGATGGACTCCTTGGCCACCTGGATCATGATGTGCTGGCCCTTTTTGAGGATTGAGTCGATGTTGTTGCCGCGCGCGCCCAAAACATCCGAGATATAGAGGTAGGCGTTCTTGTCGAAGCCGATGTTGACGAAAGCGGAGGAGATACCAGGAAGAACATTTTCCACTTCGCCCTTGTAGATGTTGCCCACGATGCTCTCGGAACGCTTGCGTCCCCAAAGAAGCTCCGCCAAGCGGCCGTCCTCCACGATGGCGATGCGCGTCTCCTCGACGCCCACGCTGGCCAAAATCTCGCGCTTGACCTTTTTTAACGGACGCGGCGCGGACTGCGCACCCCGCTCGCGGCGCTCGCCTCCTTGGCCGCGGTGGCGGTGGTTGTCCTCGCCCCGATCCCGCTCGCCGCTCCGCTCTCCGCGCTCCCGATCTCCGCCGCGATCCCTGTCTCCTCCCCGCCCGCGCCGGCGCCGGCCGGAATGCCCGCGCTCGGGCCGAGACCCGCCCGGCTGCGGCTGGCCGCCCGTCTCTTGGGCGCCCTGCGGTTGGCCGGACGACGGACTTTCACGCGTTTTGTCCTCCTGCGGACCCTCCGCTCCTAAATTCGCGGCAGCGTCCCGCGCGTCCTGCGCTTCTTTTTCCTGCAAATCTTCCTCTCTCATAACACCTTCCTTTCCAGAATCTCTAGTCTAAGCCAGCAAATACCTCTTGTAATGCACGTTCGACGCGATGCCCAAGGACCACAAGGCGATGACCAAACTCGAACCGCCGTAGGAAACCAGGGGCAGGGGGATTCCGGCCACGGGCATCAGGCCCACGCACATCCCCACGTTGAGCACAAGCTCGAAGCCAAACATGACCGCCAAGCCCGAACAGACCAAATACCCGTAGCGGTCGCGCGCGCTGCGCGCCGTCTCCGACAACCGCCAAACCAGGAGAAAATAGAGCAGGAGCACGCCGACGGCGCCCCAAAAACCCATCTCTTCCCCAATGACGGCGTAAATAAAGTCGGTATGGCGTTCCGGCAAAAAGCCGAGCTGGGACTGGGTCCCCTCGAAGAGCCCCTTGCCCAAAAATCCACCCGAGCCGATGGCGATTTGGGACTGGCGCACGTGATAGGCCGCGCCCTCCAAATCCTGCTTGGGGGCGACGAAAGCGGCGAAGCGATCTCGCTGATAGGGCTTTAGCCTCCGGTTGACCACGATGCCCGCCAAAAGCCCCCCGGCCAAGACGAGATAGCCGGCCAGGAACAGGGAAGCGTCGGCGCGCAGGCGCGCCCATTTTGCCCAGCGCCAAAGCCCGACGAAGACAAGCGCGCCGCCGCCAAGAAGCAGCAGCGTGGTCTTGCTTCCAATGAAAGCGGCGATGACCGCGTTTGGCCAGGAACCCGTCGGCGCGTGGGGGTAGAGCACTTGGCAGACGGTATAGGCAAACGGCACCGACAGGGTCACTCCCGCGAAGATCATGATGACGGAGAGCTGGGCCAAGCTCACTCCGGCGCAAAAGAGCATGCCGAAGATGAGCGGCAAAAACGTCAAGGCCGTGGAGAAATCAGGCTGCTTGAGGATGAGGCCGACCACAGGAAGCGAAAGGGCCAGAGCGCCCAGAACCACGGAGAACTTTCCGATCTTTCTTTCCCGGCGATCCAAAAAGGCGGCCAGGGAGAGAATGAGGAAAAGCCGGGCCAGCTCCGCCGGCTGGAAGCTCAAAAAACCGAAGTCCAGCCAGGAGCGGTGTCCGTGGCTGGTCGTTCCGACGGCCAAGACGGCCGCGAGCATCAGCAGCGTCGCGGCGTAAATCATCTTGGCTTGGTCCTCGAAAACATGGTAATCGAAGCCAAAGCCGAAAAAGAAAAAGGCGACGCCCACGGCCAGCGCGGCGAAATGGCGGATGATGATGTGGCTGGAATGCGGCATGGGCCGGACTGCGGAAACCACGGCGAGGCTTCCCACCACGAGGAGGCCGGCCGTCGCCGCCAAAAAGGTCGTGTCCACACGCCCCTTCCACGAAGACTCCGCGTGGGAAGGCGCCATCAGGCCCGCCCGCCCCCGGAGCCTCGATTGGGCGGCGGAGCGGCCGGCTTAGAGAGCAGGCCCAGCCTCGCCCACGGCCGCGGCTTGCCGATGCCGAAGGCCGCCTTGAAGATGTCCCGCGCGATGGGCACCGCGTAAACCCAGCTTTCTCCGCCGTTTTCAACCAAAACCGCCACGGCCACGCTGGGCGGCTGCCCCGGCGGACCCGCGTAGGCCACGAACCAGGAGTGCGCCCGGCCCGCGGAGTTCTGCGCCGTGCCGGTTTTGCCCCGGACGTCCAGTCCGGCGATGTTCGCTCCATGGGCGGTCCCCGAGGTCACAACCAAGCGCAGCGCTTGGCGCAAATCCTGCCAGACCGCGGGCTTCAAGACCACTTCGCCGGTTTTCTCCGGCTGCTGAACATAGTCCGGCCCGCCGTCGGCGTAATGAACACGCTCGATGTAGTGCGGACGCCAGAGCGTGCCGCCGTTGGCCACCGCGGAAATAAGCACCGCCATCTGGATGGGCGTGACCAGCATCCCCCCCTGCCCGATGGATAAATTAACCGTGTCGCCGTCGTACCACGGGCGCCCCTCTGCGGCCAATGTTTTTGGCCCAAAGAGGCGGCCCGGGCTCTCGCCCGGCAGCGCGATGCGCGTAAGCCGCCCGAGGCCGAAAAGTCCGGCGTATTTCTCGATGAGCGCGCCGCCGGTCCTCAAGCCCATTTCATAAAAATAGACGTCGCAGGACTGCGCGAAGCCCGTCCACCAGTTCACCAAGCCGTGGCCCCGGTGATACAAATCCCAGGTCCAGCATTTGAAAATCCTCCGACCCAGCTTGAAGTAGCCCGGGCAAAAAATGGTGTCGTTGACCGTGAAGCGGCCCTCGTTCAAGCCTGCGGCGCCGACGACGATTTTGAAGGTGGAGCCGGGCGCGTAAGTGCCGGAAATCGCGCGGTTGAATTCCGGCAGGTCCGCGGGATTGGCCGGGCGTTCGCTCGGCGGGGCCGAGGCCGCGAGCTCGTTTAAGTTAAAATCCGGCGTTGAGGCCAATGCCAGGATGGCTCCGTTGCGCGGATCCAGGACCACGGCGGCGCCGCGTCCGCTGATGGTGCGCCGCAAATCGCTCTCGGCCACTTCTTGAACCGCGGAGTTCACGGTGAGGGTCAGGCTGTCGCCCGGCTGCCAAGGAATGCGATCCAGCTGGCGCTTCAGGCGCCCCTGCGCGTCGACCTCCATGCGAATCGCGCCGTCGCGGCCGCGCAGCACGCTCTCGAAGACCTTCTCGATTCCCATCCTTCCCACGGGAGAGTCGAGCCGGTAGCCATCGGAACGGAGCTTGAGCCAGTCCCGCGGATCCATGCGTCCGACGTAGCCGATCAAATGGCTCGCGAAATTCCCCAGCGGATAGTAGCGCTCGGCTTCCATCACGAGGTCCACGCCGGGGTAGACGGGCTTGAGCTCGGAGAGCCGGAACATGACGCGCGGCGGAAGATTCTCAGCCAGGCGCACGACGGAGTCTTCCTGCGTGGCCTCCTCGAGGCTCGCCAGAATGTCCTTGGGATCGCGGCGAAGCTGGGCGGCCAGCTCTTGGGCCAGGGGGCGCAGATCCGCAAGCGCCTTGTGAGAGGGAAGATAAATCAGGGAGAACATGGGACGGTTGGTGGCCAGAACGACGCCGTCGCGATCATAAACAAAGCCGCGCGGCGCCGTCTGATAAATCATCTCGGTGCGGTTGCGCTCCGCCGCGGCTGTCAAATTGGCCCAATCCAGGATTTGAAGCTGGAAGAGCCGCAGAAAAAGGACGCCGACCGCCAGGGAAAAGAGAACCAAGACGGCGTCCAGGCGGCCGCTTGAGCGAAAGGAGGATTTCCGGCTCATGCGCCTCTCCGCCGCGGCCTCAGGAGCGCCAGCGCAACGGCCAGAAGCCCGTTGTAAAAAGGAAGCACGAGGAAATCGGCCCAGCCGACCCATGAAAATCTTTGAGTAAAAATCCAAGACACCAAGCCCAAGAACAGAAAATAGGCCCAACTCGCTATCACGGCCAGCACCGCTTGGGGCGCCGCTTCTCCCGAGTCCATCTGGTGGCGGACTAGGCCTGCCGCGTAAGCCAGAAGAACCAAGGCCAGGGCGTTGGCGCCGAAAAACCCGACGCCCCTGGTGTCTAGAAAGAGACCCCAAAAAAATCCCAGGGCCATCGCTGGCGGCGCGCCGCGGCGCGAGGCCTCGGCCACGGTCAAGACCAGGAGGATCTGGGGCGCGAGGCCGTAGGGCGCGAAATGGGTGGACCACAGCCACTGTAGGAACGCGGCACCGAAAAAAACCGCCAGCGCCCGCAAAATCGACTGCAAGAATTTCATTTAGCCGGCTCCGAGATGGCGGGGCGAGCGGCGCCTTTGATTAAAATAGCGACGTCGGCTAGGGCGGCGGCATCGACTTCGGGCCTGACCTCGGCAGACTCGACGGCCAGGAACGGATCTTCAGGGCGAACCGCGGCGACCGTTCCCACGGGAATATTTCCCGGAAAGACCGCGCTAGCCGGCGCGGTGTAGACAGTTTCCCCTTTCTGCGGCTTGGCGCCGGGCGGAAGATAATTGAGGAGAAGCCGGGCGTCGCCTTGGCCTTGGACCAAACCCTCCACGGTTTCCGAGGAAATGTCCGCGGCCACGGCGGAAAGCTCGTCTGTCAGGAGCAGCACGACCGAGGATAACGGGCGCACCTCCACCACGCGCCCCACGACGGCAAGGCCAGCCGGGGAAGGGCCCAGCACCGGATCGTCGACGGCGACGCCCTCGTTTTGGCCGGCGTCCACGAGAAAGCTGTGGTAGCGGTTGAGGGGATCGCGCTCCATGACCCGCGCCCAAAGCGGAGACCAGCCCCGCGGAGCCCTCAGCCCCAAGAGCGATCGAAGGCGCTGGTTCTCAACAGACAGCTGCTTGAGATTATCCTCGAGCCACAAAGACTCTTGGGCCTGCGCGCGAAGAACTTTATTTTCCTCATCGGCCGTGATAAGGCCGCGAATTCTTTCGGGCAACTGCTCGAGGCGCTCCTGGGCCTTTTCCCCGGTGAAAACTGCCGGATCCAGGACGTAGACGATGCCCGCCTTGAGAGACGCGACGGGCGCGGACAGGGGCAGGGAAAGCAGCAAAAGGCAAACGACGCAATAAAAGACTAAGAAATAATTAGAAATCTTCGCTTCACGCTGCATCACAATGCGCCCGCTTGTTCAACGCGGGCTCCTCGCAGGAAGCTCCCCTGCTTGACGTCTTATTTGCGGTGGCGGTAGGACGCTGCGAAATCCGGACGCTTGGTTCCCAGCTTGTCTAATTCCTCGAGATATTTTCCAGTCCCGATGACGACGCAGCTCAACGGATCGGCGGCCCTCGCCACCGGAAGATCCGTTTCCTGACGGATTAAATCAGGCAAGCCGCGCAACAGGCTACCGCCGCCCGCGAGCACGATGCCCCGATCCACGAGATCGGCGGCCAATTCCGCGGGAGTTTCTTCCAGAGTGTTCTTAATAACGTCGATAATCAGCTGCACCGGCTCCATCAGGGCCTGTCTGATTTCCTCGGACGTGATGAGCACGGTCTTGGGAAGCCCCGTGGCCTGATCGCGGCCCCGGACCTCCATCGTTTTCTCTTCCTTAAGCGGAAAAACAGAGCCGATCTCCATCTTGACCTCTTCGGCGGTGGTCTCGCCGATGAGGAGGTTGTACTTGCGCCTAAAATGCATCAAGACGGCCTCGTCCATCTCGTCGCCCGCGGTGTCCATGGACTTGGAGACCACAAGGCCCCCCAGGGAGATGATGGCGGACTCGGTCGTGCCGCCGCCGATGTCCACGATGAAGTTGGCGTGAGGCTCCGAGATGGGCAAATCCGCGCCGATGGCCGCGGCCATGGGCTCCTCGATAAGGTAGACTTCGCGCGCGCCGGCCTGCTCGGCCGACTCCTGGACCGCGCGGCGCTCGACCTCGGTGATGCCCGATGGAATGCCGATGACAACCCGCGGGTGCAGAAGCGAGCGGCGGTTGTGGACCTTGCGGATAAAGTGCTTGATCATCTTCTGCGTGATCTCGAAGTCGGCGATGACGCCGTTTTTGAGCGGCCGCACGGAGATAATCGAGGCCGGCGTGCGGCCCAGCATTCTCTTCGCCTCGGCGCCGATGGCCCAGACCTGCCGGGTCTCCCTATCGATGGCCACAACGGAGGGCTCGCGCAGGACGATGCCCTGGCCTTTGACGTAGACCAAAGTGTTGGCCGTGCCCAGGTCGATGCCCATATCGTTGGAGAAGAGGCTGAGGAGAAAGTTCATCATGTTCGGCGCGCTCTTAGGAAACCAACGTAATCAAGCCACGCACCGCGGCGTCTCCCGGACGCGGAGAAACCCGCAAAATTCGGGTATATCCGCCGGGACGCTGCGCGTAGCGCGGCGCCAGCACGTCGAAGAGCTTCTTGAACACGACCTTGTCCTGCACCTGCCGGCGCACCAATTCGTGCCGGCCGCGCTTGGCGGTCGTTATGATCTTCTCGGCGAAAGGTCTTAATTCCTTTGCCTTGGCCAGGGTCGTCTCCACCTTCTCGTGCAGGAAAAGGCTCTGCGCCATGTTGCGCAGCATCGCGCGGCGGTGGGACGACGTCACCCCGAGCTTGCGCCCGCCTAAAGTTTTCACCATCGGAATGTCTCCTTAAATCAGGTCCGGCTTTTATCCCACCTGCATTCCCAAGGAAAGGCCCATATCCTTCAAGCGCTCCTTGATCTCGTCCAAGGACTTCTTGCCGAAGTTCTTCATGGACAAAAGCTCCTCTTCCCGCCGGGCCACGAGCTCGCCCACCGTGCTGATATGCGCGACCTTGAGGCAGTTGGACGCGCGGGAGGAAAGCTCGATGCCCTCCACGGGCTGGCTCAGCACCGCGCCCAGCTTCTCGTCGCCCACCGCCACGCCCGCGGCGACGCCGTCGGCTTCCGCCGGGGCGCCATCTTGGGCTTCTTCCTGCGGAATAAATATTTGCAGGGACTCGCGGATGAGGTGCGAGGACTGGATGAGCGCCTCCATCGGCGAAATCGAACCGTCGGTCCAAATTTCGAGGATGAGGCGATCGTAGTCCGTCACCTGGCCCACGCGCGCGTTTTCCACGTCGTAGTGGACCTTGGCCACGGGCGAGAACAGGGCGTCCAGGGGCAAAAAGCCCGCCGGCCAGCGGTTCTCGGCCCGCAGCTCGTCCGCGGTCATGTAGCCGCGTCCGCGGGAGACCTCGATTTCCATCTCCAGCTTGCCGCCCGCCTCCAAGTGCGCGATGACCAAGTCCTGATTGACCACCTCGACGTTGGAGTTGACCGTGATAGAGGAGGCCTTGACCGCGCCGTCCTTCTGGGCGGTGAGATAAATGGTCTCCGGGCCGTCCGAGAAGAGCTTCAAACGCAGCTTCTTGAGGTTGAGGAGGATGTCCATGACGTCCTCCTTGACCCCGGGAAGCGTCATGTACTCGTGCTGCGCCTTGTCGATGCGCGCCGCGGTCACGGCGGCGCCGTCAAGACTTGAGAGCAGCACGCGCCGCAGGGCGTTGCCCACGGTGTGGCCGTAGCCGCGCTCGTAGGGTTCGGCCACGAACTTAGCGTAGGTGTCGGTGATCGTTTTTTCATCGACGTTGAGCTTTTGCGGAAGAACGAGTTCTTTATAAGCCATGTGGTTGCCTCTCGATTACTTGGAATAATACTCGATGATGAGCTGTTCGGTCACTGGGAAAGCCATCTCCGAGCGATCCGGCATGCGCAGAATCTTCGCGGAGAAATCCTCCTCGTTGAACTGCAGGAAGCTGGGCCGGCCGCCGAGCTTCTTGGACGTTTCAAGGCTCAGCTTGACGCCCACGTTCTCGCGCAGCTTGGGGTCGAGGCTGACGACGTCGCCGGCCTTGACGCGGTAGGAAGGAATATTGAGCCTCTTTCCGGACACCTTGATGTGCCCGTGCAGGACCAGCTGCCGCGCGGTCTTAAGCGAGGTCGCCACGCCCATGCGCCGCACGACGTTGTCCAAGCGCGTCTCGAGCGCTCCCAGCAAGTGGGTGCCGGACGACTCCACGCTCTTGGAGGCCTCCTGAACGAGGCGCTCGAAGGGCCGCTCGTTGATCATGGCCAGGCGCCGGAGCTTCTGCTTCTCGCGCAGGCGGATGGCGTAGTTGGAGGGTTTGCCGCGCTGCGGCGGCGCCATGCCGGGCGAAGTCGGGTTTTTTTCAAACACGCATTTGGTGTGGCACTTGTCCCCTTTGAGGAAAAGCTTGGTTTGCTCCCGGCGGCAGAGCTTGCAGACCGAATCGATGTATCGCGCCATGTGATTAGACCCTCCTGGCCTTAGGCGGACGGCAACCGTTGTGCGGCAGAGGCGTGACGTCCTTCAAGCTCACGACCAGAAGGCCGGAATTTCCCAGAGCGCGCACGGCCGTTTCCCGGCCAGGGCCGGGACCCTTGATGAACACCGCCACTTGCTTGACGCCAAGCTCCAGGGCGCGCTTGGCCACCTTGCCGGCCGTTATGCTGGCGGCAAAGGGCGTGCCCTTTTTGGTGCCGCGAAAGCCGTTGCCGCCGGCCGTCGCCCAGGCGAGGATGTCGCCCCGCTCATCCGCCAATGAAACGATGGTGTTGTTGAACGAGCACTGGATGAAAACTTTCGCGAAGGACAGCGTCCTCCAGTTCTTTTTCTTGCCGGCCGCCTTCGGTTTGGCGGCGGGAACCTGCGTTGCCTGTTCAGCCATATATTCTCCTTAAAACTCCTTTTACGCTTTCGCCGCGGGCGCCGCCGCGGACGCCTTACCGGAGCCGATGGTCTTGCGGCGGCCCCTGCGGGTGCGCGCGTTGGTGCGGGTGCGCTGTCCGCGCACGGGCAGGTTGCGGCGGTGGCGGAACCCGCGGTAGCTGCTGATCTCGTAGAGCCGCTGCACGTTGGACTGAATTTCCCGCCGCAGCTCGCCTTCCACCTTGTACTCCTTGGAAACCAGCGTGTTGATCATGCCGACCTGCTGCTCGGTCAGATCCTTGACCCGCGTGGCCGGATCCACGGCCGCGCCGAGCTTCTCCAAAATCTGGTTGGACGTGGTTTTTCCCAGGCCGTAAAGGTAGCGCAGGGCCACGTCAATTCTCTTGTTCTTGGGCAAATCAATTCCGGCGACGCGCGCCATAACTTTCTCCTATCCCTGCCTCTGTTTGTGTTTTGGGTTGCTGCACAGCACGCGGATCACTCCCCCGCGCTTGATGATTTTGCACTTCGGACAAATAGGCTTGACGCTGGCTCTGACTTTCATGTTCTCTACTCCCTGAAAATAATGCGGCCCCGGCTCAAATCGTAGGGCGAAAGCTCCACGCGCACCTTGTCGCCCGGCAAAATCTTAATGTAGTGCATCCTCATCTTTCCGGAGATGTGCGCCAGAATGACGCGTCCCGGCGGAACCTCGACACGGAACATGGCGTTGGGCAACGCCTCCACGATGCTGCCCTCGACTTCGATCTTGTCGTCTTTAGGCATGAGCGGTCAATATCTCCGATCCGTGTTCGGTCAGGGCCACCGTGTGCTCGAAGTGGGCCGAAAGCGCCCCGTCCTTGGTCACCGCGGTCCAGCCGTCCTGCAAAACCTCCACCTCCGGGTCGCCCGCGTTGATCATGGGCTCTATGGCAAGCACCATGCCGGTCGAGAGCCTGGGCCCCGTGCCCGACGCGCCGTAATTGGGCACCGCGGGATCCTCGTGCAGCGCCCGCCCGATGCCGTGGCCGACGAAATCGCGCACCACGGAAAACCCGGCCGACTCGGCGCGTTTTTGCACGGCGCTGGAGATATCGCCCAAACGCGCGCCGGCTTGAAAGGCCGCGACGCCCCGGGCCAGGGAGTCCTCGGTCGCGCGCACGAGCTCCTGCGCCCGCGCGGAAATTCTGCCCACGCCCACGGTTACCGCGGCGTCGGCGTAGAAGCCGCGCACCACGGCGCCGAAATCAAGGCTCACCAGGTCGCCCTCGGCCAAGCGGCGCTTGTCAGAAGGGATGCCGTGCACCACTTCAGAGTTAATCGAGACGCAGAGCGCCGCGGGAAAGCCGCGGTAGCCCAGGAAGGCCGGCTGGACCTTGCGCGCGGCAAGCTCTTTGCGCGCGATGCGGTCGAGTTCGGCAGTGCTGGTTCCCGCGGACGCGGCCTTGGAAAGAATCACGAGGATATCGGCCACGATGCGGCCGGCTTCGCGCATGATCCCGATTTCCGCCGGGCTTTTCATTTCGATGGTCTTGGTCGCCGTCATAAATTTCAGCTGCGCACCCGCGCGGACTCGACCACGCCGGACAACGCCCCGGCCACCGCCTCGGGGCTCTGCGCGGCGTTTATTTCCCGCAGCACGCCTTCGGCCTTGTAATAGGCCACCAGGGGCTTGGTCAAATCCTCGAAAATCATGATGCGTTTTTCCGCCGTGGCGTCCTTATCGTCCTCGCGGACGACGACCGTGCCGCCGCAGGCGTCGCAGCGGCCCGCGGTCTTGGGCGGACGGCTGGCGGCGTTGTAGACCTCGCCGCACTTTGCGCAGACCAGCCGCGCGGCCAGCCGACGCAGGGCCTCCTCGCGCGGCAGACTCAGGAAAATCGCCAAGTCCACGGATTGCCCGGACGAGGACAACAGCCGAGAAAGCGCCGTGGCCTGATCCAGGTTGCGCGGAAACCCATCGAGCAGGTAATCTTTGCCCAAGGAATCCAGGCGTCCCGCGACCATCTCGGTCACGACGGCGTCGGGCACCAGGCGTCCCGCCTTGACGTAGTCGGCGGCCTTCAATCCCAGAGGGGTCTTGGCCTCCATCTCGGCGCGAAAAACGTCGCCGGTGGCCAAATGCACGAAACCGTAGCGCGCGCTTAAAAGCTTGCTCTGCGTACCTTTGCCCGACCCCGGGGAACCCAGCAAAATAATAATCACCGGTCAGCTCCCCACGTTGAACCAGCGCTGGCGAAGCTTGCCGCTCTTTTTGAGGAAGCCCTCGTAATTGCGCATGATGAGCTGGGCTTCCAACTGGCCCATGGTGTCGAGCGCCACGCCGACCACGATAAGGAGCGCCGTGCCGCCGAAGAAAAAAGGAATGTTGAATTTGCGGCGCAGCCAGTCCGGCAACACGCAGATGAAGGCTACGAAGAGAGCCCCGCCCAGCGTGATGCGCTCCAAAACCCACTCTATATAGGAAGCGGTCGCCTCGCCGGGCCGGTACCCGGGGATAAATCCTCCCGATTTCTTCATGTTGTCGGCCAAATCCACCGGATTGATGGAGACGGAGTTGTAGAAATAGCAGAAAAAGATGATGAGCGCGGCGTAAATGAGCTGGTAGACCCAATCGCCACGGGACATAAAATCGGCCAGCTTCTGCGCCCAGGGCGCGTTGCGGGCGAACTGCGCCATGGTGATGGGCACCGCGAGCAGGGAAACCGCGAAGATGACCGCAATGACGCCGGACTGGTCCACCTTCAGGGGCAGGTAGCTTTGCGCGCCGCCGTACATCTTGCGGCCCACGACCCGCTTGGCGTACTGCACGGGAATTTTACGCTGGGCCGTCTCCACCCAAACCACCGCGACGGTAACGGCCAGAAGCAGCGCCACGATGATGGCGGCCTCTAAAATTCCCATTTCCTCGGCCTGGATGAGACGGATAAAACCGATGGTCGCGCTGGGCAGCCGCTGGACGATGCCCGCGAAAATAATAAGCGACACGCCGTTGCCGATGCCCTGCTCGGTCATCTGCTCGCCCAGCCACATGACAAACATGGTTCCCGCGGTCAAGGTGAGCACGGTCAGGCAGTAGAAACTCCAGGTCGGGTTGGACACGACCGGTAGGTTGCCCGGGGCGGGCATCTTGGAAATCATAATGGTCAAGCCAAAGGCCTGGAAGATTCCCAGGCCCAGCGTCAGGTAGCGGGTGATGGAGTTGAGTTTGCGGTGGCCCAGCTCCCCCTCCTTGGCCAGGCGATCCAAATACGGAAGGACGTGCGCGCCCTGCAACAGGCTGATGATGATGGAGGCGTTGATGTAGGGCATGACGCCCATGGAGAAAATGGAGAATTGGGAAAGCGCGCCGCCCGAGAAAATGTTGAGGAAATTTAGAATTCCGCCGCGCTCGGAAAAGATGGCTTTTAAGGCGGCCCCATTGATGCCGGGAATGGGGATGGCCGCGCCCAGACGGAACACGGCCAGGGCTCCCAGCGTGTAGATCACTCTCCGTCGGAGATCCTGGGAGTCGAAGAGATCGGTGACTTTCTCGATCATGAGGCGACGGAAACGGCTTCTCCGCCGGCCGCCTTGATTTTTTCGCGAGCCGACGCGGAGAATGCGTGGGCGCTGACCCGGTAGGGCTGGCTCAAGCTCCCGGTTCCCAGAACCTTGACGCGATCGCGCGCGGAGGCTAGGCCGTGGATGCGGAGAGCCTCCAAGGACACCTCTTTCTGGTTCTTGAACACGCGCTCGATGTCGGAAACCTGCACGAGACGGAAAGTCTTCTTGAAGGCCCGGTTGGAGAACCCGCGCTTGGGCACGCGGCGCAGGACGGGATTCTGCCCGCCCTCGAAGCCAGGCATCTTGCCGTCTCCCGAGCGGCTTCTCTGGCCTTTCTGGCCCTTGGTCGAGGTCTGCCCGTGGCCCGAGCCCTCTCCGAAGCCCAGCCGCCGGCGGCGGTGACGCGCGCCGATTTTAGGAGTCAAGTTGCCGAGATGAATCATGACTTGCCTCTCAGCTTGGCGATGTCCTCGGCCGTGCGCAGAAGCTTCAAGCACTCCAGCGTGGCGCCGACGACGTTAAAAACGTTGGAGCTGCCCAAGCTCTTGCTAAGCACGTCCTTGACGCCGCCCGCCTCCAGGATGGCGCGCACGCCTCGGCCGGCGATGACGCCCGTTCCCGCGCAGGCCGGGCGCATCCAAACCTTGCCCGAGCGGTACTTGGCGATAATTTCGTGGGGGATGCTGCCCTTGACCAGTGGGAAATGAACCAGGCTCTTGAGCGCCTGGGCATGACCCTTCTGGATGGAGGCCTGGACCTCGCGGGCCTTGCCCAAGCCCGCCCCAACAGCGCCGACCCCGTCGCCAATGACGACCAGCGCCGAGAAAGAAAAGCGTTTGCCGCCCTTGACCACCTTGGCCACCCGGTTGATGGCGACCACCGTCTCCTTAAAACCCTTCGGATCCTGGAACGCGGCGCGCCGCGGCGCGTGCGTTGGAACGGGCGCCGCAGCGGTCGCGCCCGCGCTCTTGGTTTCCTGCGCCGTCGTTGCTGTTTTTTCCATGGATATCCCCGTCGTTAAAATTCAAGCCCGCCCGTGCGCGCGGCCTCGGCCAGAGCCTTGATCCGGCCGTGGTACAAGTACGCCCCGCGATCGAACACCACCCTTTTGACCCCGGCCGCGAGCGCCTTCTTGGCCACGAGCCCGCCGACCTTCTTCGCGGACTCTATGTTCTTTGCCGCGCGCCCTTTCTGCGCGATCTCGGGAGAAAGAGAGGACGCCGCGGCCAATGTCGTCCCCTTAGCATCATCGATAATCTGAGCGTAAATCGCCGTCAGGCTACGGTGAACGCAGAGCCGCGGCCGCTCTCCCTGGGCCCCGTGCACGCGACGGCGCGTGCGGGAGCGTCTGTATTCGTAGCGCGTCCATTTATTCTTCATGGGGAAATTCAGTCTCTCCTATTTCTTCGCCCCGCCCGTTCCGGCGCCGGCCGCGGTCTTGCCGGCCTTTCGGCGAATGTGCTCGCCCCGGTAGTGAATGCCGGTGCCTTTATAGGGCTCCGGCGGGCGCAGGGAGCGGATCTTCGCGGCGATTTCACCGACCAAATCCTTGCTCGCGCCGCTCACGGTCAGCGTGGTTTTTTTCGGATCGACGGCTACAGCGACGCCGACCGGAACGTCGAAAAGAACGGGGTGCGATTTGCCCAGGGCGAGCGTGAGCTTCTGTCCGGCCGCCTCGGCGCGGAAGCCCAGTCCCGCAATCTCCAGGACCTTGGAGTAGCCCGTGGCCACTCCCTGCACCAAATTGTTGACCCGCGCGCGGGTCAGGCCGAAAAGGGCGGACACATTTTTGCCCGCGCTCATATCGGCGCTGATCTTGATTTGCCCATCGGCCAAGGCGGCGCTCACCGCTTTGGGAAGAACCTCGCGGCCCTCGCCCTTGGGGCCCTTGGCCGTGACCGCTCCGCCGGAAATATCGACGCGGACTCCCGAAGGGACTATAATCGGCTTCTTTCCCGTTCGGCTCATATCACCACACCTGGCACAGGACTTCGCCGCCCACTTTCTTCGTCCGGGCCTCTTTCTGCGTCATGATGCCGCGCGAGGTGGAAAAAATGGTCATCACGCTGCCGCCGCGCTCGATGAGCCTGTCCGAACAGGAGCGATAGACGCGGCAACCGGGCTTTGAAATGCGGCGCAGCCCTCGGATGACCGGCTCCTTGGCCGGAGAGTATTTCAGAAAAATACGGATGGTGCCGCGCTTGGTGTCCGCGGCGTAGATGGGCTTGAAATTGGCGATAAAGCCCTCGTCTTTCAAGATGCGCACGATTTCCATCTTAACCTTGGAAGAAGGGACGTCCACCCGATCCTTAAACCGGGCTCCGGCGTTGCGAATGCTCGTCAGCAGGTCTGCAATTGTATCCATGATTTCACCAAGATGATTTTCTAACGCCCGGGATCAGGCCCTCGTGGGCCATTTTCCTAAAGCAAATGCGGCAAAGGCCGAAATCGCGGTAGTATGCGCGAGGACGGCCGCAAATCTGGCAGCGGTTGTGGTAGCGCGTCGAGAATTTCTGCGGCTTTTTGAGCTTGGCCAGCCATGCCGTCGTCGCCATGTCTAATTTCCCCCCGCGGCGGCTTTAAAAGGCATGCCCATCATTCTAAGCAGATCCATTCCCAGGTCGTCCTTTTCCGCCGTCGTGACGATGGTGATGTTCATCCCCTGTTGGCGCAGCGCCTTCTCGACGTTGACCTCGGGAAAAATCATCTGATCGCGCAGGCCGAGGTTATAATTGCCGCGACCGTCAAAGCCGCGCGCGTCCAGGCCGCGGAAGTCCCGCAGGCGTGGCGAGGCCACGGAAATAAACCGGTCCAAAAACTCGTACATCCGGTCCCCGCGCAAAGTCACCCGCAATCCAATGGGCATGCCCATGCGCAGCTTAAAGTTCGAGATGGACTTGGTGGCGCGGCGGATCTGCGGCCACTGCCCGGCCAGCATGGCCAAGTCGTAGCGGACCGAGTCCAAAATCTGCACGTTCTCCCGCGCCGCGGACACGCCGCTGTTGATGACGATTTTAACCAAGCGCGGAACCTGGAACGGATTCTTAAGGCCCCGGCTCTCCATCAACGAAGGCACGACCTTCTCGTGGTAAAACGTCTTGAGCCGAGGCGTGGCATGCTTGGTCTCTCTGCCGTCGGAGACCGCCATCGTGGGAGCCGCCTCCTTGGCCTCGCCGCCCTTCTTGGCGGGTTTGGCCCTGGGCTGCTGCTTGGCGGGAGCCGCCACCTCAGTTTTCTGGGCGCTCATAGAATGGTTTCTCCGCACTTGCGGCACACGCGCACGGATTCCCCGGTCGGCAGCCTATCCATCTTGGGCCGCACGGGCTTCTCACACTTGGGGCAGACCAGCATTACCCGGGAATAGGGAAGCGGCGCCTCCAGTTTCTGGATAGAGGGCGGGTCGGTCTGCGTGGCCTTGCGGTGCTTGGTCACGATGTTGGCCTTGGCCACGAGCACGCGGGACTCGGCGGGAAAAATCTTGATGACCTCGCCGATTTTGCCGCGGTCGCGCCCGCCCATCACCATGACTCTGTCCTTCTTGCGGATTTTAAACTTCATAAATTGTCAGACCACCTCCGGGGCCAGGGAAATAATCTTCAGGTATTCCCTGTCGCGCAACTCGCGGGCCACCGGCCCGAACACGCGCGTCCCCTTGGGCTCGCCCTTGTCATCGATAAGGCAGGCGGCGTTATCGTCGAAACGGATGAACGATCCGTCGGGGCGTCGCGTGTTCCGGGACACCCGGACCACGACCGCCTTAACCACGTCGCCCTTCTTGATGGCGCCGTGGGGCAGGGCGTCGCGCACGCTGCACACGATGACGTCGCCCAGGCCCGCGTAGCGCCGATAGCTGCCGCCGGAAACATGGAAGCACTGGAGCTTGCGCGCCCCGGAATTGTCCGCGACCTTGATGATGGATCGAAGCTGAATCATGCCAAACCCCGCTCAGGCCCCCCTCGCCAACGCGCCCTTGACCACGCGCACGACGCGCCAGCGCTTGGTTTTGGACAACGGCCGCGTGGCGGAAATCTCGACTAAGTCGCCCTCGCGGGACGCGTTGGTCTCGTCATGAACGGAGAATCGGCTCATTTTTTTGCTGACCTTCTCGTAAAACGGATGGCGGACCAGGCGGACGACCTCCACGACCCGCGTCTTGTTCATCTTGTCGGAGACCACCACGCCGCGGAAAATCTTGCGCTGCCCGCGCGCCTCCTCCTGCGTCTGCACGGCCTCGCTCATGACGCCCCCTCTTGGCTTTTCTGCGCGATCCAGGTCTTGAGCCGGGCGATGTGCCGGCGCAGAGTGCGCAACTCGACCGGATTATCCAGCGGAGCGGTCTTGTGCTTGAAGGCCATCCGAAAACGCTTCTCGTCGGCCTTGCGCACGTGCGCCTCCAACTCGGCTGAAGACAAATTTCTCAAAGACTCTCTTTCCTTGGCCTTCATAAGTGCTCCCGGGAAATAAACTTCGTCCGGATGGGCAGTTTGTAGGCCGCGATGCGCAGCGCCGCCTTGGCGTCATCGCGCGAGATGCCCTCGATTTCAAAAAGCACGCGGCCGGGCTTGACCACCGCGACCCAATGATCCGGTGCGCCCTTGCCCTTTCCCATGCGGGTCTCGGCCGGATGCTTGGTCACGGCCTTGTCTGGAAAAATGCGGACCCAAAGCTTGCCGCCCTTCTTCAGGTGGCGCCCGATGGCGACGCGCGAGGCCTCGATTTGGCGGGCGGTTACCCACTTGGGCTCCAGGGCCTTCAAAGCGTATTCCCCGAAGGAGATGTCCACGCCCCTCTTGGCCAAGCCCTTGATGCGCGGGTGGCTGTGGGGCTTGCGGTATTTAACCCGCTTAGGCATCAACACGAGGGGCCTCCTGCGCCGCCGGCTTGTCCGCAACGGCGGCGGCCTGGGCCGCGCCGCCCGCGGTCAGGACCGGGGCTTCTTTCTTGACGAACTTCAAAAGCTCCTTCGGATTCTTCACGAAGAGCAGTTTCTTAAAAATCCAAACCTTCACGCCGATGAGGCCGGCGACGGTCACGGCCTCGACGGCGCCGTAGTCGATGTCCGCGCTGTAGGTGTGTAGAGGAATGCGCCCCTCGCGCAGCCACTCGGTGCGCGCGATTTCACCCCCGTTTAGGCGCCCGCCCACGCGGACCTTGATGCCCAACGCCCCAGCCTGCATGGTCCGCTCCATGGCCCGGCGCATCGCGCGGCGGTAGGCCACGCGCTTCTCGATTTGCGCCGCGATGGCCTCGCCGACCAAGTGGGCGTCGAGCTCGGGCTCCTTAATCTCCATGACGTTGACGAAAGTTTTCCGGGCGGTCAGGGTTTCAATCTGCGTGCGCAGCGCCTCGATATCCGCGCCGCGCTTGCCGATGACGACGCCGGGGCGGGCAGTGTGGATGTTGACGCGCAGGTAGGAGCCGGCGCGCTCGATGACCACGGAACTCACCGCGGCCTGGCGGAAGGCGTTTTTAATCAGGCTGCGAATTTTAAAATCTTCGCCGATCAAATCGGGCATCTGGCGCGGCGCGAACCAGCGCGACTGCCAGTCAACGATGTAGCCCAGGCGCAAGCCTCGGGGGTGGGCTTTTTGTCCCATTAATTATTCTCCTCGACGCCGTCGGAAACGATGACGGTCAGGTGGCTGACCTTGCGCTTAAAGGTCATGGCCCGGCCCTGCGGCGCGGGTAGCACGCGCTTCATGTGGCCCATGGGGCCGGCGCCCGCCCAGCACGACTTGATGAAAACTCGCTCCGGCACGACGGTCTTGCCGGCGCGGCCGAGCTTGATGGCCAAATTGGCGGCGGCGGACTTGACCGTTTTCTCCACCATCTCGCGGCAGGCGCGCGGCACGGAAGGCAGGATTTCCTCGGCCTCCAAAACGCTCTTGCCGCGGATTTCGCGCAGAAGCTGGGCCACCTTGCGGGAACCGTAACGCTGGAATCGGGCGCGGGCTTGGGCTTCCATGGCTTAGGTTAGATCCTTGGATTCTCTATTCATGCCGCCGTGCGAACGGAAGAAGCGCGTGAAAGAGAACTCGCCCAGCTTATGGCCCACCATCTGCTCGGTCACGTAGACCGGCAGGAACTTGCGGCCGTTATGCACGGAGAACGTGTGGCCGACGAACTCGGGCGTAATCGTGCAGGCGCGCGCCCAAGTCTTGATGGACTTTTTGTCGCCCGCGGCGTTCATCTTCTGGATTTTTCCCAGAAGCCGCGGATCCACGTAAGGCCCCTTCTTAGTCGATCGTCCCATGTTTTATTCCGTTAGCCTAAAACTTTCTTGTCGCGCCGGTCGGACACGATCATCCATCCCCAAATCTTGCGCTTGTTGCGCGTCTTATAGCCCTTGGAGGGCTGGTTCCACGGCGAGCGCGGGTGATTGCCGCCCTTGGACTTGCCGCGGCCGCCGCCCAACGGGTGATCGGTCGCGTTCATGGCGCCGCCGCGCACGGTGGGCCGAATGCCCAAGTGGCGCGAACGCCCCGCCTTGCCCAGGCTGATCATGTTGTGATCCATGTTTGAGACCTGACCCAACGTCGCCATGCAGGGCTCTGGAACGACGCGGATTTCACCGGAGGGCATCTTCATCTGCACGTACCCGCCCTCCCGGCCCATAATCTGGGCTTGGCCGCCGGCGGCGCGCACCATGCGCCCACCCTTCCCCGCTTGAAGCTCGATATTATGCACGAAGGAGCCATCCGGAATGTTCGTCAGCGGTAACGCGTTGCCGGTCTTGATCTCGGCCTTTGGCCCGCTCATAACGGAATCGCCGGCGCGCAGGCCCGCGGGATGCAGGATGTAGCGCTTCTCTCCATCCGCGTAATGCAGCAGGCAGATACGGGAGCTGCGGTTGGGATCGTACTCAATCGTGGCGACCTTGGCCGGAACGCCGAACTTGTCGCGCTTGAAATCAATGATGCGATAAGCCCTCTTGTGTCCGCCGCCCTGGTGGCGGACCATGATGCTGCCGGTATTGTTGCGTCCGCCGTTCCTGAGCAGCCGGCGCATCAGGCTTTTCTCCGGAGCGACCTTGCTGAGTTCCGAGAAATCGGCCCGGCTCATGTGCCGGAGAGACGGCGTCCTGGGCTTATAAGTTTTTACCGGCATGGCTTAAACGGTCTCCTGGGCGAAATCAATCTTCTGGCCTTCCTGGAGGGTGACCACGGCCTTTTTCCAGTCCGGCCTGCGGCCCACGTTCTGCCCCAGGCGCCGGCTCTTGCCGGGCACGATCATGGTGCGAACGGAGGCCACCTTCACCTTGAACAAATCCTCAACGGCCTGTTTGATGCCGGTCTTAGTGGCGTCCAAGTCAGCCACGAAGAAATACTGGTTGTACTTGTCCTTGAGCTGCGTGCTGCGCTCCGTGAGGATGGGGCGGACCAGCGTTTTGTAAAGCTTGGTTTCTGCCATGGTCAGTTCCAGCGGGCGGAGAGTTTTTCCAAAGCGGCCGCGGTCAGGACCAGCCGCCGCGCCTTCAAGACGCCGTACGCATTAAGATCCGCGGCCAGCGCCAACGCCAGAGTCGGGATGTTCCGGCTGGCCCGGGACAGATTGGCGTTCACGGCGTCGAGAATCATCACCAGCCCCGGCCCCGCGCACTTCAAGTTCTTCAAAATCTGCGCCACGTTCTTGGTTTTCGGATCAGTCATCTCGATCTTATCCAAGAAAATAATGTTGCCGCTCGAGAAACGGTCCGAGAGAATCTGCGCCAGCGCTTCCTTGGCCTTGCGGGCCGGCAGGGTGCGGCGCGCGCCGCGGTTGGCCCGAGGCCCGAAGACGATGCCGCCGTGGCGCCACAAAGGCGAACGAATGGTGCCCGCGCGGGCGCGGCCCGTGTGCTTCTGCTTCCAGGGTTTCTTGCCGGAGCCGGACACCTCGGCCTTGCTCTTGGTGTTGGCCGTCCAGCGGCGCAGATTGACCTCGTGGATGGTCGCGACTTCGTGCAGGAACTGCGCGTTGGGTTTGCGCCCAAAAACTTTCTCGGGGACCTCGATTTTTCCGACTTCCTCGCCCTGAACGTTCAAAAGAGACGCTTGCATGTTAAGCCTTCTTCGCCTTGGTCGGGGCCTTGCCGATGATGTTGCCCATCTTATCCTTCTTGACCCCGGCCTTAGCCGGTTCGGCCCGGAACTTGCGGCCTTTGGCCGTCTCGGAGACGGAGACCAAGCTGCCGCGCGCGCCCGGAACCGAGCCCATAACGTAGATCAAGTTCTGCTCGGGCTCGACTTTAATGACCTCCAGATGTTGGGAGGTCGCGCCCTCGTGACCCATGTGCCCGGCCATGCGCTGGCCCGGCAGGACCCGGCCCAAGGACCGCCGCGCGGCCAGAGATCCCGGCGAGCGCTGCTTGTCCGAGGCGCCGTGCGAAGCGGGAAGGCCGCGGAAATTATGCCGCTTCATGACCCCGGCGAAGCCGTGGCCCTTGGAGACGCCATGGACGTCCACGTAATCGCCGATCTTAAAAATCTCGTTGACCAGCACCGTCTGCCCAGCCTCGAGGCCCTTGGCGTCCTTGACCCGAATCTCGCGCACATAACGCGCGGGCGCGGCGCCGGCTTTCTTAAATTGTCCCAAAAGAGACTTGGGCAGGTTCTTTTCCTTGCGCGCGCCATAGGCCAGCTGCACGGCGTTGTATCCGTCCCTGCCTTCCGCGGTTTTGACGCGAAGCACGGCGCAGGGGCCGGCCTTGACCATGGTCACATCGCACAAATTCTTGCGCTTGGGATGATATATCTGGGTCATGCCGATTTTTTCGCCCAAGATATCGCGAAAGCCCGCCGGCGCTTTCTTGACGCCGTCCTGTTGGGCCGTTCCGTCCGTTTCCGCCATATTTTTTAAACCGTTCCTCGAATTTCGTTAAAGCTTGATTTCCACATCCACGCCGGCCGGCAAATCGAGTTTCATCAACTCATCCACCGTCCGCTGCGTCGTGCTGTTAAGTTCAATGAGGCGCTTGTGAATGCGCATCTCGAACTGCTCGCGCGACTTCTTGTCAACGTGCGGAGACCGCAGCACCGTGTACTTCTTGATGCGGGTCGGCAACAGAATCGGGCCGCAAACCACCGCGCCCGTGCGCTGCGCCGTTTCCACGATCTTGCCCACGCTCGCATCCAGAATGCGATAGTCGTAGGCCCGAAGGCGAATGCGAATTCTCTGCTGGGGACCTGCCGCCGTCTCTGCCATTTTATTATACCTTATTTTCCAAGATTTTAAGCGATGATGTCGCTGACCACGCCGGCGCCGACGGTGTGCCCGCCCTCGCGCACCGCGAAGCGCAGGCCCTTCTCCATCGCGATGGGGCAGATGAGCTCGCACTCGATGTCGATGTTGTCGCCCGGCATCACCATCTCGACGCCCGCCGGCAGCGTCACCGTTCCGGTCACGTCCGTCGTGCGGAAGTAGAACTGCGGCCGATAACCCTTGAAGAACGGCGTGTGCCGCCCGCCCTCTTCCTTGGTCAAAACGTAGAGCTTGGCCTTGAACTTCGTGTGCGGGGTAATGGTCCCCGGCGCGATGATGACCTGCCCGCGCTCGATTTGCGTCTTCTCGATGCCGCGCAGCAGGATGCCCACGTTGTCGCCCGCTTGGGCGTCGTCCAAGAGCTTCCTGAACATTTCCAGGCCCGTGACCACGGACTTGATCGTCGGCTTGATGCCCACGATCTCGACGTTGTCCCCGACCTTGATTTTACCCCGCTCCACGCGGCCCGTCGCGACGGTGCCGCGGCCGGTGATCGAGAACACGTCCTCGACCGCCATCAAAAAGGGCTGGTCCGTGGCGCGCTTGGGCTCCGGGATGTCCTTGTCCAACGCGGCCATGAGCTTCTCAATGGCCGGCTCGCCGATCTCGGACTGATCGCCTTCCAACGCCTTGGTCGCGGAGCCGCGAATCACGGTCACCTTGTCGCCGGGGAACTCGTACTTGCTCAAGAGCTCGCGCACTTCCATCTCGACCAGGTCCACCAAATCCTTGTCCGCCACGTCCACCTTGTTCAGGAACACCACGATGTGGGGCACGTTGACCTGACGGGCGAGCAAAACGTGCTCGCGGGTCTGCGGCATCGGGCCGTCCGCGGCCGAGACCACCAGAATGGCGCCGTCCATCTGCGCCGCTCCCGTGATCATGTTCTTGATGTAGTCGGCGTGTCCCGGGCAGTCCACGTGGGCATAATGCCGGTTGACCGTCTCGTACTCCTGGTGGTGGACGTTAATCGTCACGCCGCGCGCCCGCTCTTCGGGGGCGTTGTCGATTTCGTCGTACTTCTTGGCTTGCGCCAAGCCCTTCTTGGACAGATAGTGCGTGATGGCCGCGGTCAACGTCGTTTTGCCGTGGTCCACGTGGCCGATAGTCCCGATGTTGACGTGCGGCTTCGTCCTTGAAAATTTCGCTTTGGCCATGGTGTTTCTCCTTCGTTCCCTTTTTTAGAATCTTTTTTATTTTATCAATTTTGAAGCGTTGCAACTTAAAAACAAGCTGGGAATGGGAATCGAACCCACGACCTTCTCCTTACCATGGAGATGCTCTACCAGCTGAGCTATCCCAGCGTCTGCCCGGGCCCTAGAGCCCAGCCCCTGGAGCGGGCGATGGGAATCGAACCCACGTAACAAGCTTGGAAGGCTTGTGTTCTACCATTGAACTACGCCCGCCTCAAGCGCCGGAGCCGTTCCCAACCCAAGCCCGGCCGACGGGGCC
>DATLUA010000088.1:0-24270 GCA_035533295.1 Elusimicrobiota bacterium
TTGGCAAGCTGCAAATTCGTCATATGACACCATATAATAATATATAGTGTTATATTTCAAGCAGAAAATGGGGAATCCGGTAAAGCAAACACGGATTCCCGCATTTTAACGACGGTTAGAATCTACTTTCGATTTTCCTGCATCGCAAGGGGCAGGCCGAGCAACAGACCGAGGCGCAATCGCGCCGCTTCAAGAGACGCGTGGAGGCGGATGGCTTCTTCCGTGTCCTTCAAAAGGCTCGTTTCAAGGCCGACATAGGCGCCGGCGCTCATTTCCCCGTTGCGGAAACTCTGCTCGGCGGACGAAGCGATGCTCCTCATGGCCGCCGTCTGCGCGCGCAGATCGTCAAGTTCCTTGTCCATGATGCGCGCCGCGCTGTGGATTTGGTCGGCTTGGTTTTGCGCTTGAGCCAGGCGCGCCAGGTAGGCTTGGCGCAGGGCGGCCCGATCGGCGCGCAAAACGGCGACGGCGCCGCGGCTGCCGTTTAGGACAGGCAAAGGGAAGCTGAGCGCCGCGCCAGCGCTATAGACGTCTTCTTCGTTGCTGTGGCCCCACTGCAGTCCGAAATTAGGCGCCGGGAACTGGGATAGAACGGCTCGGCGCAAGTCTTGCTGCCGGCTCTCGTAGCCTGCCTGCAAAGCCAGGAGATCGAGGCGTCGGCGGGCCATGGCCGCGATCGCCTCATGAAATTGCGGGGATGAAAGCTCAGGGGAAGCGGTCGCGTCCAAGAATTTGGGCCGCGCCTGCGGCGAGAGGCCGAGAAGATAATCGAGCCGATGCCGGACCGCGTCGGCGTCCAAGCGGATGCTTCGCAACTGAGCATCGGCGTCGGCCAAGACGGCCAAGTCCGCCGAAACTTTTTCCAGCGAAGCCGGCCTCTGTTGGAAATTGGACTGATCGAACTGGTAGTCTTGGGCCACGAGCCTCCTGGCCTCGCTCACGCTCTTTTGCAGCCGCTGGTCCTCCTGTAGGCGAAAAAATAGCTCCCCCGCATTTTCGGCCGCTTGAGATTCCTGCCACAGCACGGCCAAGTCCGCCTGCCGGCCGTTGGCCCGCGCCGACGCTTCGGCCGAGGGGCGCAGGACGAAGGCCTCCAGGTCCTCGCTGACGGAGAGGTTATAGCCGGTCAGATGCACCGAGCTTCTGGAAACGTCGCCGCCGATAATGGGGTCGGGCAGCAGCCCGGCGGCGAAGATTTGCGCTTTGGCCACGCCGGCCTTGCGGCGCGCGGCCTTGAGATCGGGATCATTCTCAACCGCCAAGGCCATGACGTCTGCCTCCGTAAGCCCTTGGGCCAGCGCGCTTGAGATGGAAAGACCCGCGAGGCTCAAATTCTTGGCGAGCGTTCGGGAGAGCGGAGCCGCCGCCGTGTCGGGAGATGCCGGAAGGGGCAGGGGCGCGTAGCCCGCGCAGCCGCCGAGCAGAAGGACTGGAACAAGAAAAAACGGCGCGGCGGATTTTCGCTTCATTGCGCCGCCTTCCGCGACTGTCTCCGGCGCAGGCGCACGTAAAGGGCCGGGATGAGGTTGGTGCTCAAAAGGGCGCTCCAGACAACGCCTCCCAGCGTGACGATGGCCAAGCCCTGCTCCGGCGCGGCTCCCTGCCCGAAGCCCAGCGCCGTGGGCAGCATGCCCAGGACGGCCGTCAACGTGGTGAGCACGATGGGCCGGAAGCGCACGCCCACGGCCTCGCGCACGGCTGCCTCCGTCTCCATTCCCGCGGCTTCGTTCTTGCCCGCGCGATAAAGAAGAACGATGCCGTGGTTTAAGCCGATGCCGACAAGCGTCAGAAAGGCGATTAAGCCCGCGGCGTTCAAGCCCACGCCGCTGGCGGCCAGGGCGATGGCGCCGCCGGTGAAGGCCAGCGGGGTCAAAAGGAGCAGCAGTCCCGGAGCCAGGAGGCCGTCGAACTGCAAGATCATGATGCCGATCATGAGGGCGAAGGCCGCCAAGGCCGCGATGCCCAGACCCAACGCGGCTTTCTCGAGCTCTTTATAGAGGCCGCCGAAAGAGTAGCGGTAGCCGGCGGGCAGCACGACGCCCGAGAGCGCGCGCCGGGCCGCGGCGATAGTGCCGCCCAAGGGGCCGGTCGGCGTGGCGAGGATTTCAAGCGCTCGAGCTCCGTCCACGTGAATAAGCTGGTTCGGGGTGCTGGTCAAGCGGACGCGCGCGAGTTGCCCAAGCGGCGTCCAGCCCCCGGCGGTGCGAATGGGGAGACGCTTCAAGTCCGCTACGGACATTCCCGGCGCGCCCGCCAAGCGGACGTAAAGGTCCAACGGAACGTTGCCCTCGGGCACCCGCGCGGCGACGGCGCCGTCGATGAGGGGTCCGATCTGACTCCGGAGTCCGGCGGGCGTCAGCCCGTAGGCGTCCAGGGCGTTGGCGGCGGGCTCGATGAGGATTTGGCTGACGGGATAGGCGGCGTTGTTGAAAATAGAGGTCAAGGACGGGATGCGGCGCAGGCGGGCGGTGAATTCATCCGAAAGACGACGCAGTTGGGCGATGTCGTTTCCAAAAATGTCGAGCACAAAAGGCTGCGAGAGTCCCGAAAGGCTCTCCCCCACCCGCTCGATGGTCGGGGTGTCCAAGGCGGACTGCACTCCCGTCATCCGGCTTTCCTTAAGGACTCGTGCGCCGATGGCATCGAGGCTGTTGACGTTGACGCCGGGTTTTAAGACGATTTCCATCTCGCCGGCGTAAGCGGGCTCGGTGTAGGCGGTGCCCGAGGCTGAACCGATGCGCGCGAGCACGTGGAGCACGTCTGGATCCTTCTTCAGCCGTTTGGTGATTTCGGCCACGGCGGCTTCGGTGTCGGCCAGCGAGGTTCCCGGCGGCAAGGTATAGCTTTCCAGGAGCACGCCCTCGTTCGGGAGCGGAAGGAAATTGACGGAAACCCAGGCCATGGCCGCCACGCTCGCCAGGAAAAGAGCCAGGCAGGCGGCGAGGGCCGCTTTGGGCCGCATCAGGATATGCTCGAAAACCTTTTCATTTAAGCCGCGCAGGCGCGCCAAAAGCCGGGCGCTTTGCGCGGGTTTGGCTCGGCGCGCTCCTTTTATGAGGCCGAGGCTCAGCGGGATGAGGCTCAGCGACACCAAGAGGGACGCCAATAGGGAGAACGTCATCGCCAAAGCGAACGGAGTGAAGAAAAGGCCGGCCAAGCCTCCCATGAAAAGCAGCGGAATGAAGACCGAGATGGTGGTGAGCGTCCCCGTGGCGTCGGGCCCGGCGATGTCCTTCAAGCCCCGCCAAATCCCTTCCCAGTGCCCGTCGCCTTCTTCCCAGCGATGATGGATGCTTTCCAGGACGATGATGCCGTCGTCGGCCAGAAGGCCCACGGCCACGGTCAAGGCGCCCAGGGTCATGAGGTCCAGGCCTTGTCCGGAGAAGTAGAGTCCCGCTACGCCCATCAGGAGGGACATTGGAATGCTCAGGGCCAGCACCCAGGTGTCTCTGCTGCCGCCAAGGACCCAGAGCAGCACGCCGATGGCCAAAAGGCCGCCGATGGCCAAGTTAAGGCCCAAATCTTTTCCGACCGCGCCGACTAAGTGCCCTTGGTTGTAGGCGCGGATCCAGCGCACCCCGGCCGGCAGTTCGCTATGAGTCGCGGCCAGAGCCGCTTGGACGGCCCGAGTCACGGGCACGGTCGAGGCCCCGGGCTGCTTGAAAACGTTCATCTCCAGAGCGGGGCGCCCGTCCAAAAGCACCGCATTCAAGGTCGGAACGGCGGCCCGCGCGACCCGCGCCAGCGCGCCCAGCGGGATAGGGCCGCCGGGCCCTTGGACGGCGATGCGCCTGACTTGGGCGGCCCGCAAGGGAAGATTTCTGACCTCGATGAAAATATCCTGATGTCCCTGCGTGAGGTAGCCGCCCGGCGTCAAAAGCACTTGGGACTTCAGGGCGCTGACCAGGGCCGCCGCGCTGACGCCGTAGCGGCGCAACGCGGTCAAATCCGGCTGCACCCAGAGGGCTTCGGCGCCCGCGCCGTAAAGGTTGACGATCTGGACGCCGGACAGCGCGCGCAGAGCGGGGACGACGTCGGCCAGAATGTCGCGTTGAATTTCGGCCGTAGGCAGCGAGGGCGGGATTTGGACGGCGTAGTCGGCCACCTCGTTGATGGAGTTGCCCATGATCTGGGCCAGAGGATGGACGGTCGGCGGCAAATCTCCCCGCGCCAGGTCGACGGCGCCATTGACGGCCTGCAAGTCCATTTGGGCGTTGGTGCCTTGCCGGAAGCGGACATCCGTCTCAACGGTCCCGTCCCCCATGGTGGAGCGCACGCCGGCCAAATCGGGCAGCGCGAGGATTCGTCCTTCCAGCGGCTGCACGATCTGCGTTTCCAATTCGAGCGCCGAGGCGCCCGGCTCATGGGCGATGACGCTGATCTGGGGAAAATCGAAGCGCGGCAGGACCTCGACCGGAATCTTATGCCAAGCGTAGAGCCCGCCGGCAAGGAGGGCTCCGTAAATCAGAAACCAAAGCGCGGGCCGCAGCAGAGTTGCGCGAGCGCCGCCTGGCTTTGTCTCGGGCATTAATTCGGCGGCTGGTAGTTTTTGGACACGTCGCGGTGGAATTCAAGGTAGGCATTGGAGACCACCACTTTCTGGCCTGGCTCCAAGCCGCTCTTGATGTAGGTTCGCCAGCCGCGTGAGGGCCCGGGCACGACTTCCCGCGCGACGTCCTGGCCCGATTCGCCGCGCACGAGGACCCACCATCGTCCGTGCGACGCGATAAGGGCGCTCGTCGGCACGGACACCAGGGAGTGTAGGGGTCCGTGGAGTTCGGCCGCACCGGCCATGCCGTTTTTCCAGCCCGGATGCGGCCCTGCCGGAACCAAAGCCACGGACTCGCTCCCATCAGATCCTAATAAAGGAAAGACGGCGCAAACCCTGACCGGGATGCTCTTGTCGGATGCCGCGTCGGCGGGCTGGAAGACCCCGCGCATTCCGGCGCGAATCGCTTCGGCGTCGGCCCCGTAATAAGCGGCCTTGAGCCAGAGGCCAGAGGCCGGACAGCCGGCAGGCGGCTGTCGTCCCCACGCCAAGGGGGGTTCCACTTGAGCGTATCCGGGGATGCGGATGCTGATGGTGCTCAGGTGCACAACTATGGTGTCGGATCCGGCGGCAGTTTGAGCGGCTGCTTGGCGCAACCCGCACGATGCGGCTAGGCAGACGGCAAACATTGAAAAAGTTGGGCGTGCCACTGGAACGATTATGCCTCTTCTCCCCCCCCCCAGTGCAACTTTAGCGCAGCTCTCCTCAGACACAAACCGCTCCACAGAGTCAATATAATCCACATATCGCCTGGCCCAAACCACCCAAACGGCCAGCTTGCTTGTCGGATCAACGGCCCTTTCTTTTTGATTACGGCCGGATCCAACGCATCCAAGAACCCTCGGCATTTCCGCACATCGTTCCAGGCTGAAGCGTTGGTTTTGAGTATCTGAATTCTGGGCGCGGCCCGGGTCCTCGAGCGCCCCGAAGGCGGGCGTGACCAAAATCACATTGACAAAGGCGCCCGCGGGGCCTATACTTCCCCCGGTGTTCACGCGAGGCCCGACTCATGAAAAAACCATCCCGCCCGGCGCTGTCGTTCTTTCTGAGCGCCGCGTTGCCTTTTGCCGTCTCGGCCCAAAGCCTGATTTCTCCGGGCGGGACGCCCCGCATTCAGCCGGACTTCGCCCATCCCGCGCCGGCCACCGCCCAAGGCGCGGCTAAAATCGAGACTCTCAGCGGTCCGGTCTTCATTTATAGGCGCGGCGCCGATTGGTCCCAGAGCCTGAGGCCGGGCTCGGCCCCGCCGAGCGCCGGAGACCGCGTCGTCACCGGCTTCGGAGCGCGCGCCGACTTCGTCCTCGCGGACGGCTCCGAGATCCGCCTCGATCCCAATTCGGAATTCTCGCTGCCCGAGGAAAATTCCGGGCGGGTCATCCTGTTTTTAAAGCTGGGCAAAATCTGGGTCAAAGCCTCGCGGGATTATCGGCGCGTCTTCGAGGTCCGCACTCCCAATCTAGTCGCCTCCGTGCGCGGCACGGAGTTCAGCGTGGCGGCGGGCCCGGGCGCGAGCGTGGCCCAGGTCTACCAGGGAGCCGTAGGCGTGCGAGCCCTGCTGCGCGGGCTGCCCTCCGGCGCGGAATCTCTGGTGCTCCCCGGGCAAAGCCTGCGGGCCGTCGGCGGCCTTTTGGGGCTGGTGCGCGCGATTTTGAGTCCCGGGACCAAGGCGCCGCTCAATCGCCATGTCCAAAAACAGATCAAGGCCCGCCTCGAAAGAATGTTGCAAAAAGCCAAGGCCGACGGCCGCACGCCGTTGGCCTTGGCCGTCCAAGACGCTCTGGCCACGAGAAATCCGCGCGTCATGCTCCAAGCGGCCGAGGCCTTGAGCGAGGAAGGCCCGGCCGGATCCGCCGCCGGCGGCGACGCGCGGCTGCTGGAAGGCTTCAAGGCCGGCAGGCCCTTGGAGGATTTAAGCCGTCCCGCGCCGACTTTCGCGCCCAAGGCGCCAACCGCCATGCCGCGGCCGCCCAAGAACCGCCAAGCCGACGCGGCCATGAACCAGTGGTTCGCGAGCCGAGAGATGAGCTTGCAGATCCAGCAGTCCCAGCAAAGCGCAATCCTGGCCCAGGAGGCCGCGACGCCCTCGGCCTCGCCCACGGCGGCGATGGTGACCGCTGCGGCTTATCAGCAGCAGTTCCAGCAGCACTACATCGACGCGCGCCGGGTCATGGCCCGCGCCCTCGGAATGCCGCCTCCGCCTCAGTCCGCGCAGGCCCCGGCGCAAAGCGGCGGCGTCCCAACGGCGCCGCCGCCGAGCCCCACGGCGGCCATGGCCGCCGCCATGCCGCCCGCGGCTATGCAGCCTCCGCCGCAGTCCTCGCCCACGGCGCAGTACAGCTATACGGCGCCCACCATCGCCCAGCCCTCGTACTCGCCCATCAACTATGCGCCGCCGCCGAGTCCCACGGGATCCGGAACCTGCGTCTACACCTGCACGCCCGGCACCTGCTCCAATGGCATCTGCTCGGCGCCCATTTGCACCTGCCAGTAAAAGGGACTAGCCGGGTGAAAACTTTGCCCGCGGCCGTTGCGGCGATGTGCGCGTGCTTGGCGTTCTCCGGCTTTCCAGCCGCGGCGATGGAGAACGCTCCCATGCTCAAGCTCGACGCCGCCGGAGGACGGCTCTTCTTCCACGACTACGGCGGCGAGAACGACACCACCACCGGCAGCGCGGACTGGCTCATGGCCGACGGACTCAAGTTCTCGGACCACGACGCGCTCCTGCCGTCCTTAAACGGCCGATACTCGCGCAGCAGCCAGGTCAACCAGATCGGCGGCGGCGGCACGCTCGTCACCCAGTCGCTCGACGACACCGCGGGCCTGCGCTGGATCCGTTCCTTCGGCGCCTGGGCCCTCAAGCCCAACGCCTCCTATAAAAGCGAGCTGGCCACCATCGACAGCCAAGAAGACCTGGGCGCGGGCCTTTTCGACTTCGGGCAGGAAAGCGCGGGCGCGGAGCTGGAATGGACCGGCCAAGGCGCGCTAAAGTCCGTGCGCCAGGATTTTTCCGTTTCCAACACGGACTACTATCACTACCAGCCCGGCCGCTCGCCGCTCTTCGGCGCCGAACTGCTCTCCAACGGCCGCGACTTGAATTTCATCTCCTACGGTTACACCGCGACCGCCGATCTCGCTCCCTGGGCCGGGGGGCTTTTAAGCGCGTCCTTGGGCGGCTCGTACCTGGATTACGGCGATCAAAAAGTCGTCGAAGGGGACACCGGCGCCAAGACCTTCACGATCACCTCGCGCGCGCGCCAGGACTGGATGGGAAACTTCGTCGCGTCCATAACCCAGAAGCTGCCCGACGATCCGGGGGGATTGCCTGTTACGGGCTCGGCCACCCTCAGCCTGGGCTTCACGGCGTTGCGTTCGAACCAGAACGACGTGGACAAATACCAGTCCGACTCCTCCGTCTTCAAGTTCAACCCCGATTACTACAGCTACGACGAGTTCTCCGCGGGGCCGCTGGTGAGCCTCGTCGTCGCGGGCAAGCTGCGCATGAGCTTCTCCTACAATTTCGCCCGGCGCGACTATCTCTCCCGCCCCGTCCAAAACGGCGCAGGGAACTATCTGGGCGGCAATGTCTACACGGACACGCACACCCTGGCTTACTCGGCAAGCTATCCCGTCTGGCCGTCCGGCTTAAGCGCGCAGATTTCCGGCGGCTACGTCGCTTCCTCCTCGAACATGGCCTTCGAGAACTTCTACCTCTACAACTACAGCTACCCCTACGCCTTCGCGGGCTTAAGCTACGCGCTCTAGGCGCCGCGGCCCGGCCCAGGCGCTTACCGGGCCGGAAGCACGCGCCAGAGGGCCAGGCGCACCGCGCCGGTTTTGGCGCGGCTCATTCCCGAGGCGATGAGGCGGCCGTGGCGGTCGAAGGCGAGGGCGTAAACCCGGTCGTCGTCGCTCCCCGCGGCGTTGGGCAGGGCCATCATCCCGCCCGCGCCGAAGCGGGCGTCCGGCCGCCCGTCAGCGTTCAGAGCCCAGAAGCAGGCGCGCTTGAGCGCGCCCCCGGCGTCGCCCGCGGCGTAGAGCACGCCTTGCGGGGAGGATGCCAGCGCGAAAATCTGGGCGCTTCTGGAAAAATCCGGCACCTGCATGAACTCGGCGCCGCGGCGGCCGAAGCTTTCATCCAGGACGCCCGCGGCCGTGAAGCGGACCAGCGCGGGCAGCTGCTTTGACGCGGTCCCGGTCACGGGATTATAGAGGGTGACGAATCCGCCCAGCCATAACGCGCCGCCCGCTCCCGCGGCCAGCGCGCGCGCTTGGCCCCAGGGCCCAATCGTCATGCCGCGCCGCCCGAAGCTTCGGTCCCGGAGCCCGCCGGGCAGGATATTCCAAATCGCCACGTGCCCGGCCCAGGTGCCCGCAGCCAGCACGGAGCCGTCCTTTTGCGGCAGCAGCGCGCGAATTTCGGAGGAATAGCCCGGCGGCGCGGGAAAAAGCGCGACGCCGCCGCGCCCGAAGGTTTTTTTCAGCTCCCCGTCGTCGTCGAAGCGCCAGAGGGCGCCCCAGGACTGCCCTTGGGGCCCCGACGCCATGCCGCCCACCAGGGCACCGTCGCCTCGCGGCGCGACGGCGTAGGCCGCGGCCCGGCCGCCGAAAGGCCCCGCGACCCGGGACAGGCCGCCGCGCGCGAAAATCGGATCGGGATTGCCCCTGCGCAGCAGCCGGCGCAGGACCACAGCGTCGGACTGCCCGAAGCGCGGCCCCTGCGAGCCCGCGATCAAGATGCGCCCGCCGCCGTCCATGGCCATGGCCGTGCCCCAATCCATCGCCCCCTCGGGGAAATAAACCAGGCCCTGCGCGCCGAAACGCCGATCGAGCGTTCCGTCGCGCTCCAGGCGCATCGTGGCCATGCGGTCGGCGCCGGACTTGTCGGCGAAGACGCCGGAAATAAGGATGTCGCCGCGGCCGTCGGAGGCCACCGCGTAGCCCGCGGCGAGGCCGCCGCCCAGAGGATCCGCGAAGGGCGTCTCCTGGTAGCCGGTGAAATTAATGTCGGGATAGCCCGCGCCCCGGACTTTGGGCGGCAAGCACGCCGGCAGCGCGGCGGCCAGAGCCAAGCACGCGAAAAAATTCTTCATCGCGCGGCGCATACCCATACTATAACACTTCGCGCGCCCGCAGGGTTATTCGATGGGCGTCTGCTTGGCCGTCTTGAAGGCGACGCCGTAAAGAACGGCGTTGGCCTTTTTCCGCGTCCAGACGATGCGGCCCCGGATTTCCAGGAGCCCTTCCTTTAATACGCGCAGGCGCGCCGCGACCTTCTGGCCCACGGGGAACGTCCGCGAATGAGGCTGCGGAAAGTTCCAGCACGGCTGAGGCCGGCCCTCTGCATGCTCCTCTATCCACCCTCGGCCGTCTAGGCAGGCCTCACCCGCCGCTCTTTTGATACCATGAGGGCGTGGGATTCAAGTCCGCTCATCCGGACGCCGAGCGCTGGGGCCGGCTCGCAGACCTCGCTTTTAAGGTCGGGCTCGTCATCAAGGGCCTCGACGGCCTCGCGGAAGCGGTTTTGGGCGCGCTCTTTTTGGCCTCGAACCGCGCGGGCATAGACCATTGGGTGCGCGCGCTGACCGCCGGAGAGCTGAGCGAAGACCCCACCGACTTCGTCGCCACCCACCTGCGCCGCTGGGCCGCGCACCTCTCGCTCAATTTCCGGCAGTTTTTGGGCGTCTCCCTCATCATCCACGGCCTGGTCAACGCCGCGCTGGCCGCCTGCGTCCTGCTCGAAGTCGAGGAGGCCTATCTTTGGGCCATGATGATCTTCGCCGCCTTCGCGGCCTACACCGGCTACCGGGCGGCCAACAGGCGCTCGCCGGCCTTGGCGGCCATTTTCCTGGCCGACGCCGCCATCGTGGCGCTGCTGGCCTGGGAGCATAAGCGCCTCGGGCGCGGCCGCCGCGATCCGGCCGGGGCAAAAAACTAGCGCTCCCCCTTGCGAGGGAGCGCCGTTTTTAAGGCTCTTTAAGCGAGACGGCTTAGGACTTCTTCGCCGCCGGGGCCGCCGGTGCGGAAGCGGCCTTCGCCTTCTTGCGCATGGCGGGCTTGGCTTTCGCCACCCACATGACGAAGACGTGGACGTTCTGCGCCGCGCCGTTCGCGACTGCGACGCGCACGCGCTCGCCGGCCTTGAGCGCCGACTCGGTCACCGCCGCGTTGCTGCCGCCGCGGGTGTACTTGGTCGTCGCGGAGAGCGTCGCGGTCACGGTCTTGCCGCCGCGCTCCTTGACGGTCAGGACGTTGGTCTTGGCGTCCACGCCCTCGACGTGGCCCCAGATCGTCATGCCCGCGGCCTTGTGCGTCTTCACGGCCGCGTGCTTGGCCTTCGCCGCCTTGTGCGCCGCCGGCTTGGCGGGCGTCGCCGCCGCCGACACGACAAAAGCGCAAAGCAGTCCCGCCGCCATCGACATCGTTTTCTTCATGATTTTACGTCCTCCTGCATCTTGTGCGAGATAACGACTAACGGAACCGATTATAACATTTCGCTTTTCAAACGCGCGCGGCTGAGATGATGCGGCCGATCTCTGGATGACTCGACTTAACAACGGCCCAAAGAATGGGGGGACGTCGGTAGCGTTCCTTGAAGATGTGTATACTTGTTTTTAAGGGATAGTTACCGAAAATTAACTTGACATTTTTGATTCCCCGTGTTAAATATCATGCAAGGGGGGTGCCATGAATGATAAGCCGAAATGTGTGGGTTTCTCCGGCGCGTTGATGGGACTTCTATTCATTGGAACGTTTTCTTCTGCGCAGCAAGCTGCGACTTCATCGTTGTCGGGCCCTGATTCCGGTCCGGGCCGTCCCATCGATTGTTCCGGAATCTTGGCCAATCTCAGTTCCTCGGCTGGAAACGCGCTGCTAAATTTGAGCCGACTCCCGCGAGATCGGGCCGATTACATGCGGGCTAAGCATAGGGTAAGCCGAGCGCGCGCCGCTTACGGTGCGGCCTACGCTCAGTGCCTGCAGGAGGGCCCCGGCGGAAAAGAGTGCGCCGTTGCGGACGTTGATGAGCAGAATGTCCACCGGGCGGAGAGCGAGGAAGCCGCCACGAAGGCTCGGCTAAAATCGGACGGCGACATGGCGGACAACAAAACGGGCCGGCTTACGCAATCTGCGGCGGCTTTCAACTATTGCCTTAACCTCGGCGGCTTGTCCAGCGGAACCCAGGATAATTCGTTCCAGACCCAGCAGCAGAAGGCCGAGCAGGCACATCAGCGATATCTGGCTTTAACGGCATATAATGGGGCTCTGGGTAATGCTATGGCGGGGCATGGACGGCAGACCAGCGTGAGTCTTGGGAAAGGCGGCAGCTTAAATGTTTGGGTGGTGAACGGCAAGCCGGACTTGTCGTCGATTAGTATTTTATATCGGACGCCTGGGGAATGCCCTGGCGCGGGATTTTGTCCATTTACTTCATATACGACTTGGTCTCAAATGTCGAATCAGCAACAACAACAGATTGAAGAATTGCTTCCCTATGTCAATCTGGGACCAAAGCCCAGCGCGCCGATGCCGCTGGCCCAGTTGGATTCTCTCACTGGGTCGATTATTGGAAGCGGGCAGGGCACGACGGCTTTGCCGCCGTATCCCGGTTTGGGTCCTTCCTCGTCCGGTTCGAACTTTCAAAATAGAGATGGCGGGCTGGCGATTGTGGGCGCGAACGCGGCTGGAGGCGGTTCCGGCCAGGGATCGTCCGTGGACTTGAACGGCGGCACGCCCCTGCCGGATCGAGGCGGGCCCATCGGCCAGGCATCTTCCAGCTCGTCTTCCGATTCGGGCCCCAACTATATCCTGCCCAACGGCCTGCCGGTGATTACCGTCGGCGCTCCCGGCTCCTGGGTGCCCATCGGCAACGGCATGGAGAAGTGGATGCCGCAGAACCCAAACGATCCGCTCAACAATGTGTACAAATACGGCACTATGATCTCTCTGGGCTCTGGCAACGACGCCTGGGTGCCCTTCCATGGCGGCACGCCTCCCCAAGGCCTGATCAGCAACTTGGGCGGCGCTATCCAGCCGAGCCAATTGGCCGCCCTTATGGAGATGTATGCCACGGGCGCGGTGCCCAGCTCTTAATTGAAAGTTTTCAAGTATCTCGCCGCCGTGCGGGCTACTTGCCCGCGCAGAAACGCGGGAAAATCTACGGAAGGATCTCATGCGGCGCGCCTGGGGCGGCGAGTAGGGCCTCGTGATGGCGCAGAGAGGTGACGGCCGCGCGGCCGTCCATCGCCTGGACGTCGGTGCCGTACTCCGAAAGCCAGTCCATGTAACCGCTGTCAAGGATGTTGGCGTAGAACGCTCCGATATCGGCGCGCGTCCGGGCGGAGACGCCTCGGCCCCAAAACACCGCGTAGACCTCGGCGTGCGAGATGGCCGGCCCGCCGTAATAATGCACCAGCCGCGGGGCTTGGGCGGCGGAGAGGCTTGCGGGCGGAAATTCAGGCTGGAGATCGGCCGAGCGGACGATGCGGAACATGCCGTAGGGCGCGGCCAAGGCGCTTCCGGCCTCAAGCAGGACCGGAAGGACGAAGGAAAGAACGCCGCAAGCCTTCTTCATCGCGTTTTCCGTTGCACGAACAGGAGGTTATTGTACCGCTTCTTAGGCGGAGCCGAGCAGGCGATGGGCGGACGTAAAAACCGCAGGAACACCGCGGCCCAGGACGTTGTCTATAGAACGCCGAATTTTCGTTCGAGCCCCATCCTTGCCAGCCCGAAGAGAGCATCCTTTTGAAGTTTCACCCGTTCCGAGTGTCCAATGACTTTTGAAAGTTGTTTTCGCCAAGAAATTAATGATAGTTGTCTCCCAGAGAGGATGCTTAATAAGTTGGCGAGGGTCCATTCAATCCGATATCCGCGACGGGCAAAGTAAAATCCGACCTTAGAAAGCTTGTACTCATTCCTAAAGTCAAGGAGCGGATAGCCGATTAATTGCCACAACATTACTCGATTTATGGGACGCGGAGTACGATTTGTCTTCAATTCAAATAATATCCGCCCCATGATGAAATCGGCATCAGCTCCACCCACATCTCTGCTTCCGCTGAAAGTAGGATTTAAAATAAATCTTCTTTCCTGTAAATACGCGCCCCAATCTCGATAGAAAACATCGGACAGGGCTCTCAAATCATGGAGCAATTTATCCTGGTGACTTCGCACTTTTCCCATAAAACCCTCGACAGTTTTACTCGCAAGAAAGGATTCCAGAATAGATTCCTCCCGATCCACAATAATTGACATATCCCTCATGCGGAATTGCTGCTCAAAGAACGTTAAGACAAGGCAATAAATATTGAGCCGCTCTTCTTGTATCGCACGCAATTTCTTCCCTGATGGCTGTATCGTCAATACATCACGATAGAGACGAGAAAATAGTTCATAAATCAGAGAACGATGCAGAAGAGTCGTCCGATAATTGTGGTCCAAGAGCAGCTTGGCTCCTTCGAATGCAACTGTTGCGTGCGGGTCGTAGTTCTGAAAGTAGAAACGGGCTCGATAATCAAATGCGGTGCCGATGGTCCCAGCGTCCGCAGGGAGTAAATTGCTGTTTCCAATTAGCGGCAGCTTGGAAATTTCATCGTTAATATCTTTAACGATTTCCTTGGTATTGCCGAAATGTCGACAAAAGAAATCGCGAAGGAATGAAGGGTGATCCAGAAGGCTGGTTAATGACATTTCGTTTTCTCGACCGCTTGCGAATGTGCAGACATGACGCGAGAATGCTTAGCGCTCTACGTCTTGCTTCCAGTCCGCGAAGAGGGCCGCGTAAGGAGTTTTGTAGATTTTTCGGTAGGCCGCCGGGGTTCCCCCGGCGTCGATGAGCGTCCAGAGCTTGGCCATGCCGCCTTGGCGCAGCAGGAAGTCGACGAAGGACCAGGAATCCACGCGGATGCGCTGGCTGGAAAAGTTGTAATAGCCTGGCCCGCCCAGGCCTTCGACGAGCATGGGCGGGTCCTGCGCCAGGATTCTTTTGGCCGCCTTGTCCGGGTCGGCATCGGCGACCATGAACGGCGCAGGCGACGCCCTCGGCCAGGGACTGCGATTGGCCGTATAGCCGGCCAGAAGGTGCGTCATCTCATGGAAAATCGGCGCGTTGCCCTCCTTGACCCAGGCCAGCATGAGCCCGGTTTCCCCCGGCAAGGCCCCGGGCACGCCGGCTTCCGAGATGGGGCCGTCATCGTACACGTAGACGGTGAAGCGCTTGCGCACCAGCGGCGGCCGCCCGGTCAAGAGCGGAACGTCGCGCACGGCCTGCTGAAGCTCGGAGACCAGCCCCGCGGTTTGCCGCGCCTCCAAGTAGCCTTTCTGGACGACCAAGAGGATTCCGCCTAAATCCGTGCGGACGAGGTATTCGTCGCTGTTGCCGGGCGCAAGCATCTTGCGGCGAAACGCGTCGTTGTCGTTGTAGGAATCGGGATTCGCGGCCGCCGGTGGGATTTGGCGATAGGACAGGGCCGCTTTGGGCGCCGCGGGCAAAGCCAGAGCCTGCCGCGGGGCGATGCGCCGCAGATATTGCAGCGCGGAAGGTTGTTCTTCGGCCCGCGCGCCCAACGCCGCGGCCAGAAGGGAAAAAACGCAGAGCGCGGCTCTCCACCCCGGCCGCGCCGATGCCCTCTTGCGGCTAAAATCCGTCATTCGGCCTAGTGTAGTGCGTCCAACGCTTCTTTACATTCGATCTCGACGAGTGAGATCATCCTTCGACGGGGCGAAATGTAAAGGGACATATGAATCACTACACTAGTGTACCACGGGGAAATTTCCCCAGGCCAGGGCCCTTTGGCCCTTTCTCGCGGGCCCGAAGGGCGGCGGGAGCGGCCGCCGGGATTAAAGGCCGAGTTTTTACGGCCGAAACCCGATGACGGGCTTGGGCTTTTCCTGCGGCTCGACCAGTTCGCACATCGCCTGAAACAGGATTTCGATTTGCCGGTCATGGCCGCCCACTTTGCGCTCGAGCTCCGCGAGCTTTGCGGCCAGCTCTTTGTGCGCCAGGGCCATTTCGCGCAGGCGGATGAACGCCTGGATGATGCGGATGTTGATTTGAATGGCGCGCTTGCTGCGCAGGACGCTGGATAGCATCGCGATGCCGTGCTCGGTGAACGCCAGCGGCATTACGGAAGAGTGCTTGAGCATGGCGAACCGATCGCAATTCGCGATCAGTTCCAGGGCTTCCCCACGGTTGAGCCGGAACATGAACCCTTCGGGAAAGCGGCGGATGTTGCGTTTAACCTGCTCATTGAGCCGCCAAGTTGGAACGCCGTAGAGCTCCGCTAAGTCGCGGTCAATCATGACCTTGTGCCCGCGGCTTTCCGCACACGAACGCGTAGTGGTAGGCGAACAATTTCCGGCGCAGAATCTTGAAGCCGAAGTCCTTCAAGCGGCGAGAGGCTTCGCGCGGGGAGTACACGTGGTCCTTGGGCGGGCCGACCGGGCGCTTGACGGCCGCGTTCCAATCGATGAACGCCGCGCGGCCTCCCGGAGCGAGCAAGGCCGACAAGGACCGCAGGGGTTGGTCGCCCAGCTCGTGCAGGACGTTTAGGGCCAGCACGCCAGCGGCTTGGCCGGCTAAGCCGCGCTCGGCTGCGGTGCCCGAGAGCACCGGGACGACGTTGGAATGCGGCAGGCGCTTCAACTTAGCCTTTAGCTTGGCGAGCATTTCTTTCTGCTCGTCCAAGGCCGCGATTTTGAGATCCGGCCGCAGGCGGCCCAAGGCCAAGGCGTAAGCGCCCGTGCCCGTGCCGAAATCCACCACGAGCGCGCCCGGCTTGGGCGAGAGCAGCTTAAGAACGTCTTTAGGCGCGAGGTAGGAAAAGCGCGACTCATCGTCTAGGGCCGCGGCCTTGGCGGGATTAAAGCGCTCCGGCTGCCGCGCGCCCGCGCGCGAACGCTCTACGGGCGGTTTTCCCCGTCCCACCCCAGCTTCCTTAATATGTCCTCCATCAGGCACCAGCGGGTGATGGACGACTGCACCAGGTTGGCGCCCACAAAGGCAGTAAACCACAGAAACTGCCGGCTGATCCAGTAGGCCAAGGCGAGGCTCAGCAGGATGAAGCTCCCGGCGATGAGCCGGATGCGGCGCTCAAGGTTCATGGCGGCCTCCTTTGGCCAGCAGGTAGTAGAGCACGGGCACCAGCACGGGCGAGAGGGCCGTCGAGGCCAGCCCGCCGGCCATCAAGGACAAGGCCAGGCCCTGGAAAATGGGGTCGAACAGGATGACCGAGGCGCCCACCACCACGGCCGCGGCGGTCAGCAAAATGGGCCTAAAGCGCACCACGCCCGCGTCGATGACGGCTTCCTCCAGGGGCATACCCTCGCGCAGGCGCAGCTGGATGAAGTCGACCAGGATGATGGAGTTGCGCACTACGATGCCGGCGCCCGCGATGAAGCCGATCATGGAGGTCGCGGTGAAAAACGCGCCCATGAGCCAGTGCGCGGGCAAAATGCCCACCAAGGTCAGCGGAATGGGCGCCATGATGACCAGCGGCACGCTGAAGGACTCAAACCAGTAGACCACCAGCACATAAATCAGCACGAGCGCCAAAAGAAAGGCCGCGCCCAGGTCGCGGAAAACCTCGTAGGTGATCTGCCACTCGCCGTCCCATTTGAGCGCCGTCTGCAGGGAATCGGGCGGCAGGCGCGCGTAGTACTGCACCAGGTTGACGCCCATGGACTTGGCCAGCGCCTGGATTTTCCCCCGCAGGGCCAAAATCGCGTAGACCGGGCTCTCGAGCCGCCCCGAGACGTCCGCGATGACGTAGGACACGCGCATCAGGTTCTTGTGGTAGATGGGCGGGTCGGCCAGCCGCGGCTCCACGCGGGTCAAGGCGCCGATGGGCACCATGGTGCCGTTGGCCGAGGGCATCTCGATGCTGCGCACCGCGGCCAGGCCGTGCCGGTCGGCTTTGGGCAGGCGCAGGATGATGTCCACGGGCTCTTTTTCCTTGGCCACGTGCGCCAGGCCCGCCGTCTCGCCGTTTAAGGCCAGGCTCACGGTCTGCGCGATGCGCGCGGCGGGAATTGCGTTCAAGGTCGCCTTGCGGCGGTCGACTTCCAGGCGGTCCAAGGGCTCGGGGTCGGGCACATAGGTATCCACGTCCGTGATGCCGTTTGATTTTTGCAGCAGCGCCTCGATGCGGCGCGCGAGTTCGGCCTGCACCTTCAAGTCCGAGCTGTAAATCTCCAAGACCAAGGTGGAAAGCACCGGCGGGCCGGGCGGCACCTCGGCCACCTGGAAGCGCGCCCCGTATTTCTCCGCGACGGGCTTCAAGAGGAGGCGCGCCTGCGTCGCGATGGCGTGGCTTTGCCGCGAGCGTTCGCGGTGACCGGTCAAATTGACCATCAGCTCGGCCTGATAGGGCATGCGCCGCAGGAAGTAGTGCCGCACCAGGCCGTTGAAGTTGTAGGGCGCCGCCGTGCCCACGTAAGCCGTCACGCGCCGCACCTCGGGAATGGCCTTCAAGACTTGGGCCATGTCCCCGGCCGCCAGGTTGGTGCGCGCCAAAGAGCTCCACTCGGGCATGTCCAGCACCACGTCGAAGCTGTCCTTGTTATCGAAGGGCAGCATCTTGACCGCGACCATTTTTAAGGGAATGAGCGCCGCGGCCGCGCCCAACAGCGCCAGCATCGAGGCGAAATACCACCAGCGCGCGCGCGTGTTCTCCAGCAAGGGGCGCATGAAGCTCCGGTAGAGCCGGTCCAAGCGCCCCTCGCCGGCGGATTTCTCGTGCTCCTTGGGCGGCCAGGCCTCGATGACGCGCGCGAAGGCCCAGGGCGAGACGATGAAGGCCACGGCCACGGAGAAAAGCATGGCGAAGGACGCGCCCACGGGGATGGGCCGCATGTAGGGGCCCATCAAGCCCCCCACGAAGGCCATGGGCAGAATCGCCGCGACCACCGTCCAGGTCGCCAGGAACGTGGGGTTGCCGACCTCGGCCACGGCCTCGACGGCCAGGACCCAAATCGAGCGGCCGTCCTTCATGGAGTAGTGCCGGTGGATGTTCTCCACCACCACGATGGCGTCGTCGACCAAAATGCCGATGGAGAAGATGAGCGCGAAAAGCGTGATGCGGTTGAGCGTGTAGCCCAGGAGAAAATAGGTCAGGAGCGTCAAGGACAAGGTGACGGGAATGGCGACCAAGACCACGGCGGCCTCGCGCAGGCCCAAGGCGAGCGCGATGAAGATGGCGACTGAAATGGTCGCCAGCAGCATATGGAAGAGCAGTTCGTTGGACTTGTCCTTGGCGGTCTTGCCGTAGTCGCGCGTGATGGAAATCTTCAGGGCCGGGTCGAGCGTCGGGCGCAGGGCCGCGACGCGCTTTAAGACGGCCTGCGCCACGTCGGTGGCGTTCGAGCCCCGGCGCTTGGAGACCGCCAAGGTCACCGCGGGGACGTCTTGGAGCTTGCCCTTGGTCCCCCAGGTGCGCACGTCGCGCTCTTCCTGGTCCGGGCCGTCCGTCACTTTGGCGACGTCTTTTAACTCAATCGCGCGCCCGCCCGAGACCCCCAGCACCACGTCCCCCAGCTCTTGCGCGGTGCGGATGAAGGAATCGGTCTCCACCAGCGTCGCCTTCTCGCCTTGGTTGTAGCGCCCCGCGGGCAGGCGCGCGTTGGAGGCTTGGATGATGCCCAGCACTTCGAGCGGCGTCAGGCGGTGCCGCGCCAGCGCCGCGGGACTAAAATGGACCAGGAACTCCCGGCGCCGCCCGCCGATGATGCCGACCTCCGAGACGTCGTCGACCGCGGCGATTTCCTGGCGCAAATCCGCGGCGTCCTGGCGCAGGGCCAGGCCGTCCATGCCTTGGCCCCACAAGGTCAAGGTCAAAATGGGCACGTCGTCGATGGAGCGGGGCTTGACCAGCGGGCGTCCGGCCCCGGGCGGCAGCAAATCGAGATTGGCGAAGACCTTGGAGTAGACCCGGGTCATGGCCTGCTCCGGATCGGTGCCCACCTTGAAGCGCACGATGAAGAGCGCCGAGCCGGGGTTGGCGGTCGAGTAGATGTACTTGACGCCGGGAATCTCCCAGAGCTTTCTCTCCCCCACGTCCACGATGCGCTTCTCAGTCTCCAAGGCGCTGGCTCCCGGGAAGGGCACCAGCACGTCGAACATGGGGACGTTGATCTGCGGGTCTTCCTCGCGCGGCAGCTTCATGACCGCGAAGACCCCGGCCAAAATCGCGGCCAGGGCCAAAAGCAAGGTGATTTTGGAATGGATGAAGCCTCGGGCCAAGTGCCCGGCCACGCCCAAGGAGCGTTCGGAGTCCTTCACGGTTTGGCCTCCAGGTTCGCGCTCATCGCGTCGACGGCCGAGCCATTGAGCTTCCCCGCGGAGAGCAGGAGCCGCGCGTAGCTCATCTGCGCGCCGTAGAGCGCCTGCGCGTAGCCCTCCTGCGCCTGGGCCGCGGCGTTTTCCGCGCGCAGCACCTCCATGATGCTCTGCCGCCCCTCGCGGTAGAGCGGGCGAAAGAGCTCCAAGGACTTCTGCGCCTGCGCCACGGCAAGGCTTAGCACCGGCAGGCTCTGCGACGCGGTTTGATAGGCCTCGTAGGCCTGGGACACCCCGCTGCGCACGGCTTCTTCGGCCGCGGCCTGCCGCGCGCGGCTCGAATCCACCTCGGCCCGGGCCTGGTTTTGCCGGAAAAAGTAAGTTGGGTCGCCGAAGGGCAGGCTGGCTTGGACGCCAATCATGCGGTTGGACGGGCTGCTGGAAAAGTCCGGGGTGTTGGTCTGCAGGGACGCGAAGGCGTCCAAGCGCGGCAAAAAGCTGTCTTGCGCGCCGCGCCGCTTGATCTCGGCCGCCTGCGCCGCGAGCGCGGCTTCCCGGACAATCGGCCGAACGGACAAGGCTTCCTCAATCAAGTCCTGCTCGGAAGCCGGCGCGTAGCCGGCATGGCCCAAGCCGCCGGAAAGCGACAAGGCGGCGGCGTCCGCGCCGGTCAAGACGGCGAGGCTTGAGCGCGCGGAGGACAAATCGCCTTGCGCGCCGACCAAGCGCGCGCGCATCTGGCCCAAAATGGCCTGCGCGGCGTAGTAGTCGGAGCCCAGGATGAGGCCTTTTTCCTCGAGCTTCTGCGCGTCCGCGACTTCCTTTTCGGACGAGGCGATGCGCTCATCCAGCGTCCCGATCAGGGCTTCATCAAAAAACACGCGCAAGCAGGCGGCCAGGGCTTCGTAGCGGACGCCCTGCGCTTGCCCTTCCTCCGCGATCTCGCTGCCGCTCAGGCCCAAGTGGGCCAGCTCCAGGCCGTGCTCCAACTCGAAGCCCGTGAACACGGGCAAATCCAGGTTGAGCGAGCCGCTGATGTTGGTGAGGTAGCCCGGCTGGTTGAGCTTGGACACGGCGAAGTCCTGCGCGCTAAAGCGCCCCTGCTCCAGAAGCGAGCCGAAGGCGTAGACCGGGTTGTCGCTTCGCACCGCGGAGGCGTCGGCGGAAAGCCGGGGCAGGCTGCGGGTCAAGGCCGCGCCCACGGCGGCGTCGGCCGAGCGCACGTCCGCCCGCGCAGCGCGCAGCCCCGGGCTGTGTGCCAAGGCGTCGGCGGCGGCCATGGACGGCGTCAACGCCTCGCCCGCGGCGGGACGGACGAAGAAAAGCGCCGCCAGCGCCAAGGCCGGCGCCGCCCAAATCCGCGCGGCGCTTCTTTTTTCGCGGTTCATGTTCAAGCTTCCTGGATCAAGGACTTCACCGTGACCGGAGTCTTCAAGCTCGCCGACACCAGGCAGTGCTTCTTGGCCAGCTCCAGCAAGCGCCCGACCCGCTCCGCGTCCTGCGCCGAGACCTTCACGACCGGCCGCAGCGTGACCTCGGTGAAGAGCAAGCCCTCGGCCGTCTTGTCGAGCGTGCCTTCGGCGCGGCTTTCATAGCCTAAGACGGCCAGCTTGGATTTTTTCGCGACAGCCATGAAGGTGGTCATGAAGCACGCCTCAACGGCGGCGACGAAGAGAAGCTCCGGGCTCCACCAGGAGTCCCCTCCTCCGAACTCGGGTGGCGGCCCCACCAAGACGTCCGGCTTGCCTTGGGCCGAAAGCCCGGCTTGGGCCTCTTCCTTCCACTTGAGGCGCGTCTCGTAGCGGTAGGGCAGATCAGCCATCGCTTCGGCCTTCCTTTGCGCGCTCCGGCAGGAATTCCGGAACGGCCAAAAAAGGGACCGACGCGCCGTGCATGACCTTCTCGGCCGCGGTGCCGAAGACCGACCTTAAAAAGGACGGGCGGCGCTCGGTTTCCATCACGATCAAATCGGCCTGGCGCTCCCCCCACAGCTTCAAAACGCCCTGCGCCGGTTCGCCCTTGACGGGAATGCTCTCGATGCGCTCGGGAAACGCGCCTAGCCCCGCGGCCTTTGCGCCCCCGCGCGCGGGCTTCCCCAATCGCGCGGACAAAAGCTTGGCCCCCGCGGCCCGCGCCAGGCCCGCGGCGTAGGCCAAAGCGCGCAGGCCCGCGCCGTCCTCGCCGATGGCGCACAAAACCAGGCGCGGCGGCTGAACCGGCGCCTGCGGCCGCACGATCATCACGGGCCCCTCGGCGGCGCGTACCACGCCCTCGGCCACCGAGCCCATCCACAAACGGCCCGCGCCGGTGCGCCCGTGCGTTCCCATGAAGGTCAGGTCCGCCTTTTCGTCCCGCGCCGCGCGCACAACGGCCTCGACCGGCGGCTTCTCGCTGACGAGGACTGTGGCCTGGCCGCCGCCCGCGCGCCGCAGCCAGGCGGCGGCGTGGCTTTCGGCCCGGCGCTGGGCGCGGGCGGTCTCGCGCAGGATGGCCTTCATCTGGGCCTGGGTGAAGTAAGGCGGAAACTCGAAGTGCTGGGAGTGGACCAGCGTTAGGGACGCGCCGAAGAGGTCCGCCCAGACGCGGGCATAGCGCGCGGCCGCGGCCGACGCGGCCCTAAAATCCGAGGCCACGAGGATCTTTTTAGGCGGCGCAAAACCCTCCTCGGCGCTCATCGCGGCCTCCCAAGAGACAACCACCCTTAGGATCCTTTTTTCGCGGTCGACAAGCCGCAAATGTCATAGGCCGGGCAATAGCGAACCAAGCCCGTGGCCAGAGGCACTAAGCCCAGCCACGCCCAGGCGCTTTTCGGCCCCCAAAAAGCCAAGGACACGATGGCCGCGCCTCCGATGACTCTCGCCCAGCGATCCCACGAGCCGACGTTTGCCTTCACCATATGCATCCTCCCCTGTGCGCGATTCCGAACGCCACGCTGGCCAGAAACAGGCCGATGAGCACGCCCAAAAGGACCTTCCAAATGTCGCAGGCTTTGAAATGATGGAATTCCCATTGTCCCATATGCATTCTCCTGCCCTATTTCTAGAGCAACAAAACGGCCTTGCGCCGGAACGTTGCATTTTCAAAGAGCGAACGCATTATATCTTAAAATAAAAGCGGCAGTTAACCTAAACTGCCGCCAATATTGTGCATCAATAGAGTGGCTCCCCCCGATGGTCCTTGGCAGGGGAATCCATCGGCTTTCCTCATGATGTTTATGCCCGTTTTGTCCGCTTTTTAGGGGCTCAAATTCTAAAGCTCGTAAGGCTATAGCAAGATTTTCCTATATAAAAACAACGTATTTCGCATAAAATTCTCTGACAACGGCTGTCCGGGGAACAAGAGACGGACATCGCATAGGCCTAGGGTTTAGCGCAGTTCTCCTAAGACGTGGACCAAAAAACGCATAAAATCGCGCCCCAGATACTTCGAGTCCTTATGCCGAAAATCCAATAGGAACCAGGATCTAAAATCTTCGGCGACATCGACGGCTTGAAGGTCCTGGCCGCGGCGAAAAAGGTCCAGCCCGAGGCGGAGATCGTGGTCATCACCGGGCACGGCTCCATCGACACCGCCGTGGCCGCCATCAAGGCCGGCGCCTTCGACTACTTAATCAAGCCCATCGACCCGGACGAGCTTTCCATCGTCCTGCACAAAGCCCTGGAGCGCAAGAGCCTTCTGGGCGAGGGCAAGTTCCGCGAGGATCTGTACTACCGCCTCAAGGTGTTCCCCATCTTCCTGCCGCCCCTGCACGAGCGGCCGGAAGACATTCTCCCTTTAGTCGAACATTTCCTGCGCGAGGCCGGGAAAAAATCCGGCGGCAAGACCGCGCGCATCTCCCCCCAGGCGGCCGAGGCGCTCAAGGCTTACTCCTGGCCCGGCAACGTGCGCGAACTCGAGCACGCGGTTGAACGCATACTCATCATGGCCAAGGGCGGAACCATCGAGGAACCGGATATCCCGCCCGAAATGCGCGCAGGAGCCAAAAACAAGGCCTAGCCCGGGGATCGCCCTAAACCGCGACGGGACGGAAGGCGCACCAAGGGTCCGGAGCCAGATAGTCTCCCGTCAGCGCATAGGCGCGGGCGCGGGAGCCCCCGCACAAAGACGCGAACTCGCATCGCCCGCACTTGCCCTTCAACAAAAGAGGGTTCCTTAGATCGCGGAAGATCGGGGAGTTCCGATAGACTTCGGTTAAAGAATCCCGGCGCACGTTCCCTGCGACGACGGGAAGAAACCCCGACGGATAGATGTTCCCCACGTGGTCGACGAACATGAACCCCTTGCCGGCGTTGACCGCCTGCCGGGAAGACACCCCAGGAAAATCGAAAGTAGATTCTAACCGTCGTTAAAATGCGGGAATCCGTGTTTGCTTTACCGGATTCCCCATTTTCTGCTTGAAATATAACACTATATATTATTATATGGTGTCATATGACGAATTTGCAGCTTGCCA
>DATLUA010000089.1:0-6697 GCA_035533295.1 Elusimicrobiota bacterium
GCAACGGCCATCAAGCCCTCCGGCAACGACATTTCTCTTGATTGGGCCTAACGGCAACAGCTAGGATCACGGCAAGGAAGACGGATCAATACGAAGACGACGGCTTACGTCAGGTGTTGCAATAGCTACTTGATGTCGGGAAGAGATTTAAAGGCCGAAGATTTTAAAAAGCTGCACAAGGAAAGCCAATTAAAAATCGAGCGGCGCGCTGAAGTCGCCTAAGCCTTGAAATTCCCGCCGTTCCCGCTATAATAAGGAAGCCGAGCTGCTCTTGGGGCAGAGATTGCCAGATATCTCATTTGATCCATCGGGATTCGCGCGTTTTCAGACTCGCTATCACGGCGAGGTCAGGCTTTCCAAAAGCAAGTGGGATAGAATTTGTTCGGAGCCTGAAAGAACTTATTACCGGGCCAACGGAGACAAATTGGGGACTACTTTAATCAACCCGGATAACGTGCGGCATTCAAGTCATTATCCCAAGCAATTTCATTACTACAAAAAATTCGCGACCATGAAATTAAACGAATCGCTCGAGGTTCCCACGGGGAATTTCCCGTTCCCGTATTTTTGCGTGATTATCGACGAAACGACGGGGCGCGTATGCACTTCCTATCCGGTTTCGAAACCAAAACCAGGGAAAGAATACAAGGCAAAAAATGAAAAAGGGGCTTAAGGGTTCCATGAATATCGATTTCTCCGAGTATTACGACGAGGAGGACGACATTTACTACGTCACCTTCAAAACCGGCGAGCCTTCGGGAGTATTAGAGATGGATGACGTCCTTCTTCTTGAAGTGGGAGTATTTACGGGCCTTCCCACGGGCTTTAGAATCCTGAATTATTCCAAGCACAAGGTCGGCGGCGTGCAATTCGCGCTAAAAAGCGTCCAGCAAACGGTCACGGCGCTCAAGAAGAACTTCCCGGCGATTGCCGCTTCAAGGTCGCAGCAGGTGGCCCAAGCCTTGGAAAAGACGCTGGCCGCCGCTTAAAACACGTCGCTGCAATAGTTGCGGAATTCGCAGCCCTCGCAGCGGGCGCGCGACTCGGTCGGCGGCGGCATTTCTTCTTGCTCGATCATGCGCCTGATGTTTTCAATCGCGGCGCGAGTCTCCCGGCGCAGTTCCTCGGTGAAAACGACTTCATGCGCCTCTTCCGCGGGAATCCGGTAGACAAAGCCGCGCGGAACCGGCTTGCCGACCATGTCCTCCAAAATCAAGGCGTAACCGCAGAGCTGAAGAAGATGGTTCGGCTGGACGTCGGCTTGCGTCATCTTGAAATCCACCGGAATCGCGGACTCCGGAGTTTCAATGATCATGTCTATCTTTCCGCCCAAGCCAAGCTTCTCAGAGAAGACCGGGACATGAAACCGGCGCTCACCCCGATCCAGGCCATAGCGCGACAATCCCCGCCTCTTTTCCAGATCGTCGATTCGCGCCTCGGCGGCGCGACCGTGATTCATCTTGAACGTCGCCGCCTTGTCCACAGGCATGACGTAATCGTAAAAAACGACGCGCGGGCAATACGCGTATTGCTTGATGTCGTTAACTCTGAGCTGGATCATGAGCCTCGTTCTTGATTTCGAACATGGCCTTGGCGTCTTTCTCGCAGATCGGCTGGATCATGATTTTTCCCGGCTCGTCTCCAAGCGTCTCCCCGAGCTTCAAGCAAAGCTCCTCGCGCATATTTCTCGTCAAAAGGCCCAGAAAGCCGCTGTATTGGACGCGCTCAAGCCCGTAGTCCTTGCAGATTTCTCCCAGGCGGCTGCGGATTTTGTCGCTGGGAATATCGTAAATCACGAACGTCCGAAGCTCTTCCACGCGGCTTCACCACTTGAAGGAAAACGGCCGGTAATCGCCCTGCCCGCGCAGAAAGCTCGCGACGTTGCGCGCCTGCATTTGGATGATGGACTTGATTTGATATTTCTTCCCTTGAAACGGCTCGGGCGTCTCCAACCTCTCCACGATTTTCCGCGCGAAGGCCTTGCGCTCTTGCTCGCCCAGCATCCCATCCTTCATTTCCGACGCCTCGCCCAGATTCACGTGCGCGATGACGACCTTGTCCACCACCGGTTGTCGGAATTCCTCGACCAAATCAAGGACGAGGGACGGCTTACCGGGACGATCGACATGAAGAAATCCCGCGAACGGCTCCAAACCGGCGTTTAAGACCGCGCCCCAGACGCAGCTGTAGAGGATTCCGTATCCGTAATTGAGCAGGGCATTGACGAGATCGCCCGCGCCACGATGCTCGCGCCCGAAGAATTGGGTTTTGTGGCCGATGAGCTCTTGAACGCCCTCCCAATAGCGCTTGGCGGAGCTTCCCTCAAGGCCCATGAGCGTCTGCCTGGCCTCGTCTATCTTGGAGGCGTTGACGGCTCCTATTTTGCCAACGGTTTCCTCAATCGCGGCGATGACGGCCTCCATCCGTGAAAACCTCTCCGGGTCCGCCTGCTTCACGTACTTGCCGAAATATTTGAGCAGCTTGGCTTGGTTTGATATCTTGCCCGCGATGACCTTCTTCGAGAATTCCACGCTTCTTTGGTCGTTGAAGGCGATGATTTGCTCGCGCCTTGCGTGGACGGTCGCCGACAGCATGGGCGAGGTCAGCATGGCGTAAGGCCTGCCGCCGAATCCCAGGAAGGAAACCCTGACGCCGCGCTTGCAGAGTTCCTCGATCAAGTCCGCTGAAATCGAAATCCCTCGGGATTGAATGATCACGTCCGTGAGCCGGAAAAACGGAAATTCGTAAACCGCCTTGCCGCCCTCCTTGACGACAAGCCGCTCGCTTTTCTTGGCGAGGAACAGCCCGTAGCCGGATAAAATCAGCTGCGCGCCGTCCTTCGATTGGACGAGGGACAGGCCGTCCGCCAATTCCCAGGAGGCCCCTTCCTCCAGGAATAAATCATCCTCCATCCGGAACTTGGCGGCTTCCGGCTTGCCGGTGAACAAATCAAGCTGGACCGGAACATCGTCACGGCTTCCAGTTTTAGCGTCAATACAATCCATGGATTTGAAGGCTCCTTTTAAAATGCAAACAGCGATTCATTTTAAGCGTCTGTTTTTAAGATTTTATTTCCGGGGCCGCGCGCGCGGCCCAAAATCGCCCGTCCAAAACTTCCGGAGTCCGCAGGCGAACCAACGGATTTTGGAAGTTCGGGGCGTTCCTTTTGTAGAATCGCCAAGACTTCTTATGCGCCCAACGAACCAGACGCGACCGACCCGCCTGACCGACCTGCTGAGCCCGCGCTTTTTCGCGGCGGCCGTCGCGGCTTTTGCCTTGGACGCCGCGCTGGCCTTTCATCTTTCCGACGCAACCGCGCAAAGCCTATGGGGATGGCTGGCCGCCGCCTTCGCGGTCATGCTCGCGGACGTCGCCCTGGGCGAAATCGAGCGCTGGCGGCGCTGGTACGGCGGCGAGGAAGGCGCTTGGGGCGGCCTCCCCGCGATCCTTTGGCTGGTCTCGGTCTTTCTGATCTGGGTCGCCGAGGCCGCGGCGCAGGACAAGCCCGCCCGCCATTTTTTCCCGCCGCAAAATATTTTTCTCCTGGCGCTTGAGACCGCGGTCCTGTTCTACCTCGTCGCGGCCTCCAAAGGCTTGAGCGACGCCCCGCGCCCAAAGCCCAAGCCCCGGCCGCAGCCGATCCCAGCGCCCTGGCCGCCCGCGCCGCACCCGGCCCCGGCGCCGGAGCCGCCTCCGTTTCCGTCCTCCGATTGGGCCGAGCGCAAGGCCGCCATCATCGCGCATTGCCGCGCCCACGGCGGACGCATCGCCACGCGGGAGTGCGCGAACCTGCTTAATGTCTCCCGCGCCCGCGCCGCCCTCCTTTTAGAGCGGATGGTCAGCGAAGGCCTTTTAATCCATATCGGCAAAAAGGGGGACAGCAGTTCCCACTACGCTCTGCCGGAAAACAAATAAAATGCGACTCTCGCCAACCCCGGCACTACCTACCACCCCCTATCAACCCCCTATCTACCACCCTGTCTATACCCTATCAACCCCCTATCTACCACCCTGTCTATACCCTATCACCCCCCTATCTATACCCTATCTACCTGCCTAGCTAGGCCCTATCTAGGCCTAAGTAGGCCTAGCCGATGAAAGCCGTCATACTGGCCGCGGGGATGGGGACCAGGCTGGCGCCCTTGACGCAAGAAACGCCCAAGGCGCTGGTCAAAGTCGGGGACAAGACCATGCTGGAAATCGTTTTGCGTCGGCTGGCCGCGGCGGGAACAGACGCCTTCGCCGTCAACGCGTTTCATCTCGCGGACAAAATCGCGCGATTTCTTGAAGAACGCGCCAATTTCGGCCTGGACATCAAGCTCTCCCGCGAAGAAACGCTGCTCAACACCGGCGGCGGGCTCAAAAAAGCCGCGCCGCTCGTCGCGGACGGCCGGCCCTTTTTCATCCACAACGTGGACGTCCTAAGCGACATCGATTTGAGCGCGCTCTATCAAAGCCACCTCAAAAGCGGCGCCTTGGCGACGCTGGCGGTCCAACGCCGGGCAAGCTCCCGGCCGCTTCTTTTCGGCTCCGACGGCCGGCTGCTGGGCCGCGGACGCCAACGCATCTCCCTGCGGCGTCCGCGACGCTCGGCCTCCGGCCTCGACCGCGCCGCGCCCCTGGCCTTCTGCGGCGTCTCCGTCGCGTCGCCGGAACTCTTATCGCGGATGACGGAGTCCGGCGCCTTTTCACTCAGCGACGCTTACGTCCGGATCGCGGCGGCGGGGGGCGATATCCGCGCCTTCCGGTGCGACGACGCCTATTGGCAGGACGTGGGAACGCCGGAAAAACTCGAGCAGGCCCGCAAGCACTTGGGCAGGTAGGCCGGCGCAGACGCGCCGCTAGCGTGTGGCGGGCGCGGCCGGCCCTTCGACGACCAAAGATTTCGCCCAAGGCTCTTTAAGCCGCGCCTGGATGCGGTAGCGGTCCGCGTCCGCCTCGATGACGAAATCATCGGGGTTGAAAATCCGGGTGAGCGAATCCTTGAAGGCCTCGACGTTCCCGCTGGCCTGGGCCAAATCCATGAGCGAGGCCGTGTAGGACCCGTGGCTCGCCTTGTACGCTTCCTCGATGCGGCCCATGACCGCGAGAGCTTCCTGCCCCCGCCGCATGGCCGCGGCGTCGGCGGGCGTGGGCTCGACGGTCGGCAGATAGAGCGCGCCGCCGTAAATGAGCGAGATGAGCCCCAGGGCCGCGACGAAAATCAGCGCGGCCGTGGAAGGAGCCTTGGGCTTTAGCTCCACCACCGCGGTCCCGGCGATAAGGTCGTGCAGCGCCCGCGACTCGGGCTGGAACAAGGCGACGATGAAGCCGAAATTAAAAAACGGCGTGCTGATGAAATAGCCGGCCGCCCGCAGCAGGCTGCGAATGACGCCCAGCGATCGGCCGTCGGTCCCGATGACGCGCACGCCCATGAGCCATTTGCCCACGGTCGCGCCGAAGAGGTTGCCGAGAAATTCGTAAACGAAGTAAGCGCCCAGGAAGATGAGCGTCAGGCGCGTGCCGAAGCCCGGGCCGTGGGGGAGAGTCCGGAACCTGTGGATGAAAAACGCGTAGCCCGCGAGGAAGGGAAGCAAATCCAGGACGTAGGCCAGGAAACGCTCGTTGATGCGCGCCGGCTTGAACTCGAAGACCCGCTCGTCGGACATTGGGGTAGTATAGATTCCCCGGAATCCTAAATCAAGGCGAGGCCGGGTGTTTCTCGGCTCGGGCGTTTTTAGTATAGTGCGGACATGGCCAAATACCTGAAGCTCGTCCCGCTCGTCTTCGTCGCAGCCGCGGCCGCCCTGCCCTCCGCGTCGGCTTGGGCCGCCCAAAATCCAAGCGAGTTTTCCCAATCCGAGATCGCCAGAGCGCGAAAAAATCCCGGGCAATTCACCTTAGACGAGAGCTCCATCAAGATTGAAAAAATAGCCGCGGGCGTCCCCGCCGCGATTAAAATTCCGGCGCCGCAAGTTCATCCCTCCGGCGTCATCCCCGATCTCTCCGACATCATCAACCTCGGGCTCAAGATTTGGGACATCATCCAGAAGAACAAGCCCGTGGTGGACATCACCACGCAGTACGCCTCGGCCCTTCCCAAGAACCTCTCGCAGTGGACGGACTTGGCGGAGTGGCACGCGCCGTCCGGCGACGTCTACCGGCTCACGGCTAAAAACCTCTACGGAACGCGCGTCGTCGACGTCACCTACGAGGTCCTGCGCAGCTACGGCGGCAGCGACAACGGCGTGGGGCGCTACCTGACCGAAGTCACGGTCGAGCCGCTCAAGGTCAACGTCGACTGGGGCTACAAGCTCTCTCTCGCCGTCAACATCCCCGATTCCGGGATCATCAACGTGGGCACCGCCCAAAATCCCGTCGCCGGCATGACGCTGGAGACGTCCTGGCGCATCGACACCGCGCTCAAGACCTCCGCGGGCCGGGCGGTTTATTATCTCCAGGGCGACGGCGTCCTGCGCGGCCTGGGAAGCTTCTCACGAAGCAAGCTGCTGCGCCAAGGGGCCAAGGCCGCCGCCAGCCTACGCCGGGCCAGTTTCTAGCCGGACGCCGCCCGGTACCGGTATAGGCATTTCGTATATTGCGCATGCGGAATATCCCTGTTATAATTCCAACGAGGGAAGGATCATGGAAAAACCGGCGGAAGAGTTGGTCTTTGTCGTAGAGGAAGCTCCCGAAGGCGGCTATATCGCCAAAGCCA
>DATLUA010000090.1:0-25311 GCA_035533295.1 Elusimicrobiota bacterium
GCGGTAGATGAACTCTCGTTCTTCCGCCGTCACGCGCTTGTAAGCCATCTCGTTCTCCTCGTGTCATCCAACACGAAGAATACAGCTTACCGCGTGAGAGTCTCACGCTACGAGTGTTGCACTAGCCGGTGGAACGCGGGCTTTCAAAAGGATCCTGTTTAATCTTTTTTCGCTTAGCGGAGTCATTTTCTTGATCTTGCCTGATTTTCACGCATTGATTTAAATCCAGCCAAGCAGGCTCCGTTTTTATTTTTGCGGGCTCGATGCCGTCTATTTTTTGCTTTTGCGGGCTCATTTCCGTAATGCGATGCCATCCGGCAAGATATTTTGTATTTCCAAAAACGTCTGGTTTCTTTTTATCTTTTGCTGGGAGCCATATCCGATCTCCCTTGAAAATTCTGATGACAGGTAGGGCCGCTGGATCGCCGTTGGAAGAATTGAGATTTTGTTTTTCGACATGTGATTTCCACGGATTGATGATGACATTCAAGGCGCCGGAGGTCGGATTGAACTCGGCGTGATCCCCTTTGACGGTCAATCGAACCGTCCTGGGCGGCGTTCGGATGCCGCGTTTAGAGACGACATTTTTAATTTCAAGTTTTTCGGTTTGGCCCAGGCTTCGGTACATCTGCAAGTGTCGCGGCCTTGGAATCGGTTCTTTGTTCCTTCGTTCTTGCGCGCATTCGTTTTCCCACTGCTCCCACGCTTGGGCGGGCAGGGGCTCGTCATCTTTAGGCAGTCGCTTTTCCGTTTTTGTATCCGTTTCCGCTTCAGATTCGTCATTGCCAGTTTTCTTCTTTTTTGGAAAGTCGTACTTCTGTTTGCGGAGTTTTTTGAATATTCCCCGCCAATAATGAGAGACGATATCCTCCGCGTCTTTGATCTTGATTTTATTTACTGGTTCCCGAATCGTCATATAACCGGCATACTTGAATAGGCGCTCGACGCGATCGCGCAGTTGAGCATTGCTGATGATTTCTAAAATCTTTTCACCTTCGTTTTTTGACGGGATGCGCAACATTTCCAGAACATTATTTTTTATTTTAAAAATATCGCATGGTAATTTTTTCGCTTCGGCAATTTCTTGTTTTGATAAAAAATACGCCGCGCATCTTTCCTGTCCGTACAGGGTGGTTTCCTGTTGCCGGGCGGTGAAGCGGGTTCGGCGATCGCGCAAGTCCGCAATTATGGAGCCGTCATTGTGGTCCTTGAGGAATTCGGCGGCTTTGGGCGCGAAATCTTGGGAGGCGATAACGTCTTTTCCAGATATCTCCCAGACTCCGCCCATGCTGATGGGCTGATTGGCCTGCGGCGGCAGCGAGGCGAGGACGGCCGCGTCTATCCAGTGGTGGCTTAGATTAGTCCTGTCGCATGCCGCCGCGGGATCGTTCCGAAGGGCATCCTCGATCGTTTTTCGGGCATTGAAATCCATCGTTATTTTCTGTTTCTTTTTCTCATCAGAAGCGTTGGCCAGCCTTTTTGTTAAATCTTCTTTCCATTTTTGTTCAGAACGAAGGGAACTCTTTCGGGGAACCAGCGGGATGACGTGTCCTCTATTATTTGTTTCGTGCTCCCAGTCCAGTCGGCAGCGGCTAGTCATCCATCCCGCGGGAAAGCTGAATTTATGGTTTAGCGATTCGGAGTTTCGGGCATTTCCGCTGAAAAATACCTCCGCGAGACGCTGCCGTAGATACCTATGGACCAAACTGGTGCGCGCCAAGCTGGAGCGATCCGCCAAGTCCGGCGGAAGTCTATATTCTTCCAAAAGAGCGATTTTCAGTTTGGCCTTCGGCCACTTGAATTTTTGCGCATCGCGTTTCCAATTATTCCAATGCCCATCTCCTTTTGAGCGGAAATAGTCAAAAGGCAGGCGGTTGCCCTTGCCGGTGGCGTCTGAATTGCATTCCCGGCAGGAAATAGTGAGGTTAACCGAGATATTGGGCCCGATGCCTCCTGCGGCATTGACTGGATTCTTGGGATAGATGTGCTCGATTTCCAGGGCATTTTCATCGAATAACTGGAGGCAATAGGCGCATTTGGCCCGCAATCGCGATGTAGCGCATTGGCAAAATTTCTTATCCCGAGAGGATGTCGGGCCTTTGCGCTCGCGTTCTTGAAAGGATTTTTCGCAACTGGAGCATAATGCGCCGGTCTCTTCCATGAAACGGCGCTTCCTTTTCTCCTTCGGACTCTGATCCGCCTCCTGCTCCGCGGCGGATGCCTTAAGCCTTTGCTTTTCCTCGGGACGAGGAAGAACCGCTTCTATCCTTATGTACTCTACGGGAAACTCTTGCCGGACATTGCGTTTAATCCAGCTGATCAGACGCTCGCAACGCGCGCGTAAGGCGCGCTGGCTTAAAATCACCGGAGCCTCGCCGGCGTGCATGGTGGATGCTTCCGGAGGATTCTCAGCTTTAAATTTCAGGCATTGCTTGCAGAGGCGGCTGCGGCCCGCGGGCTTGCGGTATTGTGAATCCTTCGTCTCTTTGTATTTTTGCCCTTCCCAGAGATTGAGAAGTTCTTCCCGATGGTATTGATATGGGTCTTTAGGCTTGTTTTGCTTCCGAATTTTCCCACCATCATTGGTGAAAACCTGCTTCGGGATTTTAGCGTATCCGCTGAAAAACTCGGTCAATTTTTCTTTGAGATTCTCGCGTTTTGTTGCTATTTTAAAAATATTATTCAAGTTCCTTTCTTCTTCTGCCGATAGAGCGCCCGGCTGAGCCCCCCACTCTATTTTTGGCGCCTTCTTTTTGCCGGCGGCGGCATTGGCGGTCATAGCTGGAATTTTTTGGGAGACCTTGATATCTTTAATGGCGGCCCTGATTTGATCTTCGATGACGTTGATTTTTCTGGGCGTATTGCGGTGGATGCCTTTATGCGCGCACCACGTGCAGCCGCGCAGCTGCCGGTTATCGAAGCGGGGCTCGCGGCGGTTCCAATTCAGCAGTTTTTTAAGCCCTTCAAATGAGGCATTTTGAATTCTTTCGTTATCCTGGGTTTTGGAATCTTTCTTTTTGCCGTAATTCTCCGGGAATGCGTTTAGCGGCAGACTTTTAAGGCACTCTTTTAGCTCTTTTTCCACGTAGTCTCTAGGCAGATTCACGCGCCGCATGATTGGATAATTGTTGCCACGTTCTCTGGCTTGGGATAAAGCGCCTGTAACTTTAGGATCGTCCGACCAATTTTTGGCGCGAGCGCTTTCCGGGGCCGCTTCCTTATCGCGAGCTTTTATCCGCTCTTTAAATTTATTTAAGATTTCGTCGGAAGTAATCGCGAGGCTTTTCAGGTGTTGGAGCAGGGCAGATTTGGAATCAAGGAAATCATCGTCCTCCGCTCCGCGCGTTCTTCGATGCCAGTCAAAGCCTCTATGCTCGAACAGATGCCATAAAGCGCGCACGAAGATCAAGGGAGACGCTTTCCCTTCGCGGGCCAGTCGTCGGGCGATAAACGGGTTTATGATGGCGCAATATTCAATGGCTCCTTGAGGAAAAGCAAGGAACTTCGTCCAGGATGCGTCACTGGCGAGAGCTTCATGGCAAATTTTCTTTTGGCCGCCGCTTAATTGATCCAGAGGGGATTTCGGTTTTTCCTGCGCATTTTTACTCCATGGCCATAAAATGGAGGACAACCCTGGATTGCGGTATGGGTCCGGGTCCGGAAGATGGCTGCGTAGGCACCATTGCCTAAACCGCATGAGCCGTTGTCTCCGGCTTGACCGAGTGCGGCGGCCTCTGCGGAGTTCGCGTCTCTTCTTTAAATCCGAGGCGCTTTCGTCTATTAAAGTGACCGCCAGAATAACTTGGCTGCCTTTGACAACGGCGACGCCGTGGGCTTTATCGCCGAAATCAATGCCCAGGCGGCAGGCCTGTAGGAATTTGGATTTGTTATCTTGAACTTTCGGGCTTACTTGTCCAATGGACGTAATAGGGTTCATGGCGCGATTTTGGCTTCCAACAAATCGGCTCCCGCTCCGAAGAGCGGGAGCTTTTATCGACGTTCGGCCTTCACGATCTCGCCCGAGGCAGCGTTGGCTTTTAACCGATCGGTCGGGAGGACATTGGGGCTAATCTCATTGCTGAGACTAGGCTCGGCGTCGTTTGGTTTGCGTCGTACAGCGACGGCCCGTGCTGTCCTTTCCTCGGCCTTCTTCCACTGAGATTGAAAATATAGCATTTTCGCAAACCCTGCCGCATTGCGTGCAGAATCCCGGTTTGCGAAAAAACGACCGACCGACGTCTAAAAGAACTTAAGCCTTTGCAGGCTTTTTTGATGCGGTTCCAAATTGTAGCGCATCATTTCTCTCAGTGGAAGTCGGGAACCGGTTTTATGTCAAGGGCTATCATCAGTTCCAAATTGTAGCGCATCATTTCTCTCAGTGGAAGTTGCGGGTCGCGGCAATGAGCGATGCAGTCCTCGTGTTCCAAATTGTAGCGCATCATTTCTCTCAGTGGAAGACCGGCATGGGCAGCCCGCCCAGGTCCACCGGGTCCAGTTCCAAATTGTAGCGCATCATTTCTCTCAGTGGAAGATTACGCATCAATCGCGTCATTTTCAGGATAATCCGTTCCAAATTGTAGCGCATCATTTCTCTCAGTGGAAGAGCCGTAGACTCGGGTCTCGCCACAGACGATGGCCGAGTTCCAAATTGTAGCGCATCATTTCTCTCAGTGGAAGATTATCCAGATTGCGGCTTTGGAGGCCAACGCCGTCGTTCCAAATTGTAGCGCATCATTTCTCTCAGTGGAAGGTCACAGACGGGGGGTTGCTGGGTCTACGACTCGGTTCCAAATTGTAGCGCATCATTTCTCTCAGTGGAAGGGGATTTTCTTCCCTCGGGGCCGGATTGCCCGCCATGGTTCCAAATTGTAGCGCATCATTTCTCTCAGTGGAAGGGGTCTACGGCTCGGCCAGGGTGTTCGGCGAGGCCTGTTCCAAATTGTAGCGCATCATTTCTCTCAGTGGAAGACTGCTCTCCGCGTCTACGTCTCATAGCCCTCCGCGGTTCCAAATTGTAGCGCATCATTTCTCTCAGTGGAAGCCTACAACTTCGATCTCACCTTGACCTACAATGTCGGTTCCAAATTGTAGCGCATCATTTCTCTCAGTGGAAGTATGTAGTGCTGTGGTGATGCTGGGGTGGTAGGGTATGTTCCAAATTGTAGCGCATCATTTCTCTCAGTGGAAGGGAAATCGTAGAGGTCGAGCTTGCCGGTCGGTCCGGTTCCAAATTGTAGCGCATCATTTCTCTCAGTGGAAGATGATTATTTATCCAACATATTTCACGAGCTGGAGGTTCCAAATTGTAGCGCATCATTTCTCTCAGTGGAAGCGCGATGCTGCCCATAAGTCGCCGCGATAGGTTCCGTTCCAAATTGTAGCGCATCATTTCTCTCAGTGGAAGAATATCCTGGCCCCCTCAAAGACCGCGGCCGCACCGGTTCCAAATTGTAGCGCATCATTTCTCTCAGTGGAAGTTAAACCACTTGCGGCGCAACGACGCGGTATACTTCTGTTCCAAATTGTAGCGCATCATTTCTCTCAGTGGATGGCGGCAAGCCTTGCTCCTTCATCTCGGGCGCCGCAGCATCACGCCTCGCCGCCGCGGTGGGATATTTCCACGGCCACGTCGCCGCGCCGGCGCAGGAACTCGGCCATGGTCTCGGCGCAGTAGACCGAGCGGTGGCGGCCGCCCGTGCAGCCGAAGGCGACGAACAAGTCGGTGAAGTTGCGGCTCTTGTAGTTGTCCACGCTCTCGGCCAAGAGCGCCTGCGCGTGCGACAAAAACCGCCGCACGGCGGGTTCTTTTTGCAAAAAGGCGATGACGGGCGCGTCCTTGCCGGTCATCTTCGCGTAGCGCGAGAGCCTCCCGGGGTTGGGCAGCGCGCGGCAGTCAAAGACAAAGCCGCCGCCGTGGCCGTGCTCGTCCGCGGGAACGCCGCCGCGGTAGGAGAAGCTCTGCACGCGCACCGTGAGGCCCAGGCGCGCCTCGCCGAATTGCCGAAGCCATGAGGAGGCGACCAAGGTCTTAAAGACGCCGAGCAGCTCCGGGCACTCGACCGGCAGCTTGGTGGTGCGCAAAAGCCGCTCGATGTTCCGGATGGCGTAGGGGATGCTTTGCAGGAAGTGCGGCTTTCTTTGATGAAAACCGCGCAGCCCGTAGGCGCCCATGGCCTGCATGATGCGGATATAAACGTAGCCGGGATAATAGCGCAGGAATTTCTCTACGTTTATCGGCGCGACTTTCCTGGCTTCCTCTATATAGCGCGCCAGCAGCTCGTCCCGAAATTCCGGCGGCAAGTCGGCCTTGGCGTCATAGAGCAGCGAGGCGATGTCGTACTGCAGCGCGCCCTTGCGGCCGCCTTGGTAGTCGATGAAATAGGGCGCGTCATTTTTCACCATGATGTTGCGCGACTGGAAGTCCCGGTAAAGAAAAAAGCGCCGGTCCGCGCCCTGCAGGTATTGGATGAAGCGGTGGAAATCGTTTTCCAAGGCTTGCTCGTGGAAGGGAACCTGCGCCAACGTGAGGAAGTAGTATTTGAAATAATTGAGATCCCAGAGCATCGACTGGGCGTCGAAGCTCGCGCGCGGGTAGCAGAGAGAGTAGTCCAATGTTTTCCCCGCGCGGATTTGGAACTGGGGCAGGAACTTGACGGCCTGGCGGTAGAGGCGCAGGATGTCGTTCGGGATGGGCCCGCCTTCGGGCCGGGAGGAAAGAAGCGAATAGAGCGTGACGCCGCCCAGGTCTTCTTCCAGGTAGGCGCCGTTTGCCGCGTCTTCCGCGTAGATTTCCGGAACGGGCAGCTTCGCGCGGCGGAAATGGCGGGAAAACCCGACGAAGGCCTGGTTCTCTTTTTGATCCGGATTAAAGACCCCGATGGCGGACTTGGCTTTGCCGGTGAGCCTGAAAATCTTCCGGTCGGAGCCGTCGCCCTTCAGCATGGCGATGTCCCGCGCCGGAAATCCGAATTTCTTCTCGAAGAGTTCGACTAGAATTTTTTCCATGTCATCGTCCTTTCCCGGGAAATTCGACCAACTCGTAGGGGCCGAAGGATTTGAAGGAAGCTCGGCCGGGCTTGACCAAGCTCCTGACGTAACTTATTTGGGTCTTTTTGAGGACCAAAAAAACGCGGCGGCCCGCGAGCGGGTAACGGGAGATTTCCTCGACGCTCCCGAAGCGCCCGGCGTCGGCGGGATTTTTCTTCGCGTAGGCCAGCTCGCCGGTCCAATTGAAAATGCGGTCGACCCAATGGCCGGTGTAGAAGGGCAGGCCGTGGAAGTAGGTGTCGTAGACGTCGATTCGGTCGCCGGGCTTGTAGTCGCGCACGATGGCCGCGGACACGTCTTTCACGCTGAGAAAAGAGGACGCCGCGTTCATCGTCCCCAAGGCCAGCGCCCAGGCCAAGAGTCCCCCCGCGCCGAGGCTCAAAACGGCGGGAAGACCGGCGCCGTACGCGATTAAGGAAGCGCCGATGACCGCGATGGCCGCGTCGGCCAAGCCGCGGGCCAAGAGGCTAAAGGGCGCTTCAAAGCCGCGCGCCGCCGGGATGAAAAAAGAAGCCGCCAGGGCCAGCCAAAGAAGGGCGCCCAACGCCGCGGAGAAGCGCTTGGTCCACGAAGGCGCCGGCCTTTCTTCCAGCGCCGCGGCGCCCAGCAGGGCCAAGTAGGGATAAACGGGCAGGGCGTAGGTCGCGAGCTTGGAATGCGAGATGGAGAAAAAAACCACGATCATGCCGACCCATATCCAGAGCGCCGCCTCTTTGGGCTTGGCTTTCCAGACGCGCCAACTTTTCGGGACGGCCGCCAGGACCGCCGGCGTCACGGGCACGAGCGTCGCCGGAATGACCCACAAGAAAAAGAACCAGGGCTGGTCGCGTTCGTAGCGCATGGTCAAAAAGCGCTTGAAGTGCTCGTCCACGAAGAAGAAATGGAAAAACCCCGGGTGGCGAGCTTCCATGTAGACAAACCAGGGCGCTACGATCAAAAGGAAAAGCGCGATGCCCAGCGGCCGGAAAAAAACCAGCATCTTGCGCCAGGTCTCGGGATAGAGAAGCGCCATGAAGAACACCCACCCCGCGGGAAAAACCAGCGCGATGAGCCCTTTGCTTAAAAAAGCCAGGCCCGCGAAGACCCACGCGGCCGGCGCCGCCCAGCGGGCGTCCTCGGGCCGCAGCAGCGCGCGCAGGATCATGGCGGAGGAGCCCAGGAGAAAAACGGAGAGCGCCATGTCCAGCGTCATGTAGTGGGCCAGGAAAAAGTAAAGCGCGGACGCGCTTAACAAGATAGCGGCCGTCATGCCGGTTTTGGGCGAGAAGAGCCAGCTGCCCAGCCAGTAAGTCAGCAAAAGGCCCAAAAGGGCCAAGAGCGCCAGCGGCAATCGGGCCGAGGCTTCGCTCACGCCGAAGATTTCATAGGACGCGGCCGCGAGCCAATACCACAGCGGCGGCTTTTCCACGTAGTCCATGGCGTCCAAGTGCGGCGTGACCCAGTCGTGCAGCACCAGCATCTCGCGCGGCACTTCCGCGTAGCGGGCGTCGTCGACCTCGATAAGCGGCGTACCCAGGCGCCAAAAAGGAGCGCTCAGGGAAATGAGGAAAATAAACCAAAGCCAGCGCCGCTTCAAGGGAGCAAAACGACCTTTCCGAATTGATTTTTTCCGGCCAGGTGCTCGTGGGCCGCGCGCGCCTCGTCCAGCGGGAAAGTTTTGTCCACCACGGGTTTCAACCTGCCTTCGGAGACGAGTTGGGCGACCAGGCGCATCTCGGCTTGGGTTCCCATCATGGAGCCCTGGATTCTGAGCTCGCGGCTGAACATGTAGCGAAAATCGACGGTGATGTCGGGGCCCGTGGTGGCGCCGCAGGTGACGATGCGCCCCCCCGGCCTAAGGCTTTTGACGGCAGAGTCGAAAACGGCCTGGCCCACGTGCTCGAAAACGATGTCGGCCATCGCGCCGCCCGTGGCGCGCCGGGTTTCCTTGACCAAGTCCTGCTTGGGCAGCAAAATCGTTTCATCGGCGCCGAGGGCTTTGGCTTTTTCCAGCTTGGCTTCCGAGGTCGAGGCGGCCAGCACGCGGGCTCCCGCGAGCTTGGCGATTTCAATCGCGGCGACGCCCACGCCGCTGCCCGCGCCCAGAACCAGCACGCATTGGCCCGGCCCGCAGCCGCCGTGCGTCATCAGCATGTGCCACGCGGTCAAAAAGGTGAGCGGGAAAGCCGCCGCGTGGGCGAAATCCAGGGAATCGGGAATAGGCAGCAGATAATCCTCGGGCACGGCCAGGTATTCGGCGTATCCTCCAGGCCCGCCGTGCGCGCCGATGACGCCGTAGCGGCGGCAATGGTTGTCTTGGCCCGAGAGGCACTCCGCGCAGCTTTTGCAGGAACGCCCGGGGCTCACCGCCGCCCTTTGCCCGATTTTCACGGAAGAGACGTTTTTCCCCAGAGCCGCGACTTCGCCGGCCACGTCGCAGCCCAGGATGTGCGGCAGCTTGATGTGGTAGGACGGAATGCCGTCACGGACCCAAATATCCAGGTGGTTCAGGGCGCAGGCTTTGACCTTGAGCAGAACCGCGCCGGGACCCGGCGCGGGCGTGGGCGCTTCCCCCCGCTCCAGGACTTCGGGTCCGCCGAAGCGATTAATCAGGATCGCGCGCATGGCGATCTGAGTTTACCAAAAACTTGGCGGCGGAAGGTCAGGGCTTGCCCAGCATGTTCTTGAAGGTGCTGTTGAGCATGGCCAGCATCTCGTCTTTTTCCCGCAGGGCCGCCATGAGCTTTTCCCGCTCGCGCTCCCAGGAGGCGTAGCGGGTCTGCGCTTCGTCCTTTTCCTTGAGCGCGCGGGTGAGCTGCTCGCTGGTCGCCGTGATTTGGTTGCGCATCTGGCCCATGGACATGTCGTGGCCGAGGCTTCGCTCCGAGGCTTGCGAGAGGCGCTTCTCGATTTCCTCCACCCGGCGCTGGGCGTCCTCTTGAATGAGCCGGCTTTTCGCGGCCTGCTCCCGGCCCTTGGCGAGCTCGGAGAGAAGCGTCTTGGATAGTTCGTCTTTTTGCGCGGACAGGGCGGCGTAGAGGCCTTCCTTGTCCTTGACGGATTTCTCCGCGGCTTCCAGACGGATGGCCAGGCGCGCGTTCTCGGATTCCAGATCGGAGAGCCGGGCGCGCAGCGAATCCTGCGCGCGCCGCTCTTCGTCAAGTTTTTTGTGCAGGATCATGATCTTGTCGGCCAAATCCTCTTCCGCGGCGCGGCGATCCTGCGAGAGGCGCGCGACGTTCTGGGTCTTCTCCTTCAAGGCGTCCAAGAGCTTGGTCTTCTCCGACTCCAGGCTCGCGATGATTTCATCTCGGCTGCTGGGCGAAGCGCTCATCGCCCCCGAAATCTTGGCCGTGGATTCCTTGACCTCGTCAAGCGCGGCGGAGTTGGCGCGCTGGGCTTCCACGACCTTTTGCTCCATCGAGGAAATCCGCCGCTCGATGTCGGCCTGGCGCCGCAGGCTTTCCTCAAGATGCTCCTGGCGCACGGCGTGGTTCTGCTCCTCCCAGGTCCGCGTCAGGGCGGCGCGCTCGCGGGCGGCTTCTTCCTGGCGTTCGCGCTGGCGCTCCATCTCGATTTGGACGACCCGCTCCCAGGCGGCGATGCGCTCGTTCAATCCCGCGGCGATGCGGCCCAACTCCTTGGCGGATTCTTCTTCCTTGTGCTCAAGCGTTCCGGGGATCTCGTCTATTCTTTTTTGAGTTTGCTCGCGCCAGGCGTCCATCCCCTTGGTCAGCCTGTCGATTTCGGAGCTCAGGGACAAAAGCATCTTGCCGAACTCGTCGGGGACGGGCGCCGCGCTCGGAGCGGAGGAGCCCTTGGACGCGGCCGCGTTGGCCGCGAGCGATTCGCGGATGACGCTCAGGAGAGACTGGTGGATTTCGTCGAGGCGCCGTTCCAGCGCGTCGACGCGGCCTTGATCGTGGGATTTCTGCTCCTGCGACTCGCGCTCGGCCTTCTCTCGCTTTAATTGGTCCGTGACGGTTTTTAAATAGGAGTCCACCTCGGTCTTGACGTCTTGTTGGTGCTTGAAGATTTGCTCCGCGGCGAAGGCCCGCTGATGGGCGGCGGCCAAATCCTCTTCCATTTTCTGCAGGCGCCTGCTCATGTAGAGCGCCCCGGAGCCGCTTTCTTGCGGCGCGGCCGTCCGCTTGGGCGCGGAGGTCCCGGCCTGGGCGGGAGGCATCGGGGGCAGCGATTTCGGCGGTTTGGGCGGAATGGGCTTTGAATCCATCGTCATCTCTCCTCGTATCTCTGCGACGCGAAGGCAGGCAGATTATAGCTTAAGGAAACGTTGTGCACTTCTCCCAGGATGCCCTCCGGCGCGAAGGCGTAGTCAAAGCTGAAATCTCCGATGGTCAGGCCCACGCCCGCCGTCAGGCATGAGGCCAAGCCCAGGCTCGAGAAGTTCTGGGAGTTAAAGCCCCCCCGCAGGGCCGCCTTCATCGAATCGGTGACCGGAATCGAGTATTCGACGCCCGCGGCCCCATAGGGAACGTCGCCCGAAGGCAAGTCCGCTTCGATGGACAAGATGAGGTTCTGAAAGGGATAGGCGTCGGCGCCGAATTTTCCCACGAAGGGCAGGGTGTTGCGCACTTGGTCGAATTTCTCGCCGCTGCCCATGTTTTGAGCGTCGAAGGAAAAATCGTAGGGGAAGGGTCCGTCGTAGAAGTGGGAAAGAATTCCGATGTCGCCGGCGAAGCCGTTGGCGGAAGACGAGCCGTAGTCGGAATGAATCCAGTGGCCGGCCACGCCCATGGCCACGTCCATGTTGCTGGTGGACATGTCGTCGATGCTTTGGGCCCACCCAAAATCCAGCACGTAATCGCGGGGGTTGAACGTTCCCATGCTGTTGCCCGCCAAATCGGTCTGCGGGATGGAGCCGATGTTCTGGTAGCGCAGGCCTCCGGCCAGCACCGAGGTGTCATTGATCCGGTCGGCCACCTGCGCGGTCTGGTAGTTGATGTCGGCCACGTACTCGGTGTACATCAAGGAGGCCGAGAACCTGGGCACGCGGACCAAGCCCGCGGGGTTCCAATAAAGGGCCGTGGCGTCATTGGCCACCGCGCTGTAGGCTCCGCCCATGGCGATGCCGCGCGCCCCGATGCCCGAGGTGAGAAATTGGGAGCCCGTGGTTCCGATGGCGGCCGCGGTAAAATCGCTGGCCCGGGCCGGAGCGGCCAAGAGGGCGAGCGCGGCCAGGGCGGCTGCAAGCCTCATCGGATGACCACCACCTTGAAGATATGCCGGGTCCCGGAGCCCTCCACGGCCGCCAAATAGACGCCGCTGGCGACGCGGCGTCCGGCCCGGTTGGTTCCCGGCCAAATCAGGACGCCGGAGGAGTTCGCGTTCTCATCGAACACGAGTTCCCCGTGCAAAGTGAAAATCCGGACCCGGGCGTCGGCCGGCATATTGCTGAAAGTGACGTAGCCGTTGCCCCGGCTGGGATAAAAGGGATTGGGGAAAATCTTGGCGTCGTTGGCCGCGCCGCCGGGGACCTGCTGGGCGATGACGAACTCCGAGAAATGGTTGACGGTGGCGTTGATGACGTCCTGCGCCGTGTCCACGGCGCTGGCCAGAGGCACGCAGGTCCCGCTGGGGTCGATGCGCATGAGCGTCGCTTGGCTGATGGAGAACGGGATGGAAGCGGGCGAATAGGAAATGGTCAGGTAGTACGGAGCCAGCGGCTCGAAGGACGGCTGGGTCAAGACGACAAGTCCGGTGGAATTGACCGAGCCGGGGCACGGGGACACGGCGAAGCCCATGGTCGAGATGAAAATGGTGACCGGCGAATTGACCACTCCGGCCGGCGCGTTGAGGGTGACGTTCATGCCGTTGGGCAGGAGCCCTTGCATCACATTGGATTCATTGGGATAGAGAATTCCGCCCAAGGTCCCCGTCGGCGCTCCGCCGTTGAAAGGCTCGGTGGAAACCGTATTGGAAAAAGCCGTGGTTTGCCCGAAGGGGTTTTGAGCTTGGACGCGGAGATAATAGAGCAGCGTGCTGGAGAGCCCGGTCAAGGTGTAGGAATTGCCGCTAAAGCCGGAGGAAAACGGCAGGGCGGTGAAATTGGTCGTCAAGAAATTATCGGTCGAGTAGCTGACTTGATACGTGGTGGAGGACGAATTTCCTCCGGTAAGCCAGGAAAGAGAGATGGAGGTCGCGCCGACTCCCGTCACCGAGAGGCCGCTGGGCGCTTCGGCGTAGGTCGCCGTGCTGCCCAGGCTCCGATAGGACGAGAGAACGCCCGCTTGGTTAAAGGCCGCCACTTGGGCGCTGAAAATCGAAGCGGCCGGCGAAATGCCGCCGAACGAAGCGCTCAGCGTCGGGGTCGACACCGACGCGACGACGGAGCCGCCGATGAGGACCTGCATCTGGTACTGCGTGCCCCCGGGATTTCCATTGGACGCCCAAGCGCCGATGAAGCTGCCGCTGTCCAGGACGATGATGGACGGGGAGGCGGCGCCCGGAACGGCGGCCAGCGTGTAGCCGGTCGCGGCCGCGGACAGCGGGCCCTCGCCTTGAGAGGTGACCGCGCTGACTTGGATGGCGCGGACCGAATTGGTGGACAGGTTTATATCCGTAAACGAGGTGACGGTGGGCGTCGCGATGACGACGCTGGCCGCCGTGGCGTTGTACACCTTGTAGTAATTGACGGATCCGCCGGGGCTCGTCCAGGTCCACTGAATGCAGGCGGTTCCGTCGCCGGCGCAGGGCGTTCCGGAAACGCTGATGACCGGAATCGTGGTTTGGGTCGAAGCGGCGCTGCTGAAGTTCGAGAAAACGCCGCCCAAGGACGCCGCCCGAACGCGGAAGTAATACGTGGTATTGGGAGAAAGGGGCGAGACGATCGCCGTGTCGGTGCTCAGGTTGTCGCCGATGGCCACGGGCGTGGAGAAGGAATTTCTGAAATCATCGGTGGAGTCGGATATCTCGTAAAGCGTTCCCGCGGCGTTTTGATTGGGATTCCATGTCAAAGCCACGGAGTTGGGAGTGACGGAGGAGATCGTCAGGCTCAGCGGCTGCGCCGGGGGTGTGTAAACGACGGTCGAGGTCGAAGCGGGGCCGTCTCCGGAAAGCGTGTAAGCCGCGACTATGATTTGGGCCGTGGTCGAGGGCGCCAAATTGGACTCCGTATAGGAAAAGGCCGCCGCCGGGACGGTCGAGAGAAAGAGGCCGCTGGTCGCCGAATAGACGTCAAAGCCGTCTGCGGACGGCCCTGAGCCCGCCGACCAGGACCAGTTCCAAACGACGCTGGACGTGTAGACGGTATTTCCAAGGCCGGTGGGCGCGGTCGTGGGCTTGGCCGGACCGGCCTGCACGATGGTCGCGTTCGCGTATTGCGCGTTGGAAACGGTTCTGACTCCATACCAGCCGTAGGGCAGGGAGTTGGCCGTTGCCGGAGACGCCACGGTGATGGAGGAATCCATATTCGCCCAGGACGTGTTGACGCCGCCGTTGGCGCTGTAAATGTCGGTGGTGAGGTCGATGGTAAAGCCGCTGTCGCCTTGCGAGGAGCTTCCGCCGGAAGAACCCAGGGAGTCGAGCACGAGGCGCGGCGCGTAAAAAGACGAGTTGAGCGGACCGCCGCCTCCGCCGCTGGCCTCCGTGTCCCCCTCGAAATTTTTACCGGCAACGGTGATGCCGGCCGCGCCGCGGTCGAAAAGCGAAGGGGTCACGGCCGTGATGGATGACTGCCGCAGGCTTGTAGACGTGCCGCTTTCTTGATCGGGGGTTTGCGTGAAGTACATGACTTCCGTGCTGGCTAAATCGCTGGAGCCGTTAGATCCGCCCATGACGTGGACGTTGCCATCGGGGGTTAATATGGCCGCTTGATAAGCCCGCGCCGCGTTCAACGTGGTGAGGCTCGCCCAACTTTGAAGTTCCTCGCTGTAGATTTCCACCGAATTAAGGTATTGAGCGGTGTTGCTGTCATAGCCGCCGGCGACCAGGACCTCGCCGTCGGGAAGAAGCGTGGCCGTATGATTGAAGCGCGGCACGTTCAAGGAGCCGGTCGCTGAAAAAGTTCCGGCGCCCGGGTCATAGAGATACGCCGCGGAGCTTTCTCCGCTTCCCGTGTCCCCGCCCGCGATGAGCACCTTGCCGTCCGGCAGCAAGGTCGCGGTATGCTGGTAGAGGTTCTGCGGCAAGGAGCCGGTGGGCGAAAAAGTTCCGGAAGCCGGATCGTAGATTTCGGCGGTTTTAAGCGGCCCTCCCGAGCTGAAGCCCCCGACGATCAAGACTTTGCCGTTTGGAAGCAGCGTCGCGGTGTCAGCGCCGCGCCGCGCCGTCATGGTGTTGGGAACTTGCGCCCAGGTCGCCGAGGTCGAATAATAAATTTCCGCGGTATTAAGGTATTGAGCGGTGTTGCTGTCATAGCCGCCGGCGACCAAGACGGAGCCGTTGGGCAAAAGCGTGGCGGTGGCGTTTTCCCGGGGCGCGCTCATGGAGGAGGTGGGCGCCCAAAGCCCCGTCGCTGGATAATAAATTTCAGCCGTGTTCGTCGTCGCGGTGCTGGTTCCGTTGCTGGTAAATCCTCCCGCGACAAGAACGTTCCCGTTGACCAGGAGCGTGGCGGTCTGAAAATCGCGGGCCGCCGTCATAGGCGATGTCGGCGAGAAAGTATTGCTGCTCGGATCGTAAAGCTCGGCTTGGTTCAAGACGGCGTTTCCCTGCTTGCCGCCGGCGACGAGTATCTTGCCGCTGGGCAGAAGCGTGGCGGTGAAATCGGCGCGCGCGCTGCCCATCGATGGGCCTGCCGAAAAACTGCTGTTTAAGGTTTCCGCCGCGGAAAGCCCGCTAATCGTGCTCCAACTGCTTGGCGTCGCGCAATTTCCGAGCGTGCAGGTTAAGCCGCCCAGAAAAACCAGGTTCCCATCCGGCAGCAAAGTCGCGGATTGGCCGTAGCGGCCCGTAAAAACGGCCGAGTTCTGCCGGTCGCAAAAGGCCCATTGATTCTGGGACGGGTTGTAGCACTCGTTGTCCCCGAAAAACATTTCATTGATGACGACCGTGGAAATGCCGAAGCTGAAGGAGGCCCCGGTCGTGTCAAAGCCGTTGAACACGGCCTCCAGGTTTCCTTTTATACTTTGAAGGTCTGTCGTTGGGAAGTATGTTCCGGGCATGGTTACGGGGCCCACGACGGAATTCCCGGATTGCAAAGTGACTTGGCCCGTGAGACTGGAAAAAGTGACCGCGAAAGTCGCGACACCGTTGCCTTTGCCGTCGCTGGTGATGGTAGTATTGGTGGGGATCCCGCCTAATGCGTAAGCTAGGGTTAGAGTTGATGTGCTCGTGTTAATTGAACCGTTGGTTAGGGTGAAACTGCCGGCTTCAATGGTGTAGCCGACGAATTCCTTGGGCACCGTCAGCGCCATGGTGCCGTTTAAGGTTCCGCCAGTGAGATTGCACGGACTGTTCGATGCGTCGCAACTGTTAAAGTTGATGGCCCCGGACATCGAGGCATTGGCGCCGTTCACGGAAAGTGTTTGGATTTGATAGTAGCCTTGGTTAAGGCCTGAGAGATTAAAAGTTCCGTTTAAGACTCCGCAATTGCCGGAAGAGCACGTGACTTGGGAGCCCGATAGATCGGCATAGAGCCCTCCAAGAGGGTTGCTGCTTCCTGGAACGAAATACGCGAGCACTGCGCCATCCCCGCTGACAATGGAGGGAGTCGAAAAAATGATCTCTCCGTTCTGAATAATGCCGCTGGCCTGGGCGCCCAACTGGATACTTAAAGGAAAGCTCACCGAGCCTCCGGTCGTCGAGTCCTGCGCTACCGTCCCATTGAACTCGTAGTCCGCTGAGGTGGCGCTGCCGGTGACGTCGCCACCGCTGAGAGTGACGCCTTGAGCCGGGATTTGCGTGTAGGGGATGTTGCCGAAGCCGCCGAAGGTTTGCACCGCGCCGTCGGGCATCAGAGTCGCGCTGTGGAATGCTTTTAATTCCTCCATCGGCGCCGCGGGCTGCATGCTGTCGCTGGTGGGATTGTAGATTTCCGTATCGGCGAGGTATCCATTACTGCCGTTTATATTGACTCCGTTATATCCCCCGGTGATAAGAACCTCTCCGTTGCCCATCAAAGTCGCCGTCTGGCTGGAGCGCTCGACGTTCAAGTAGTGCGCGGCCTGGAACGAGTTTCCGATTCCGGGCGTATAGACTTCGGAGGTGGCGAGATAAGGAGGCGACGCGGCCGGGTTGTATCCGCCGGTGACAAAGACGCGCCCGTCCGTCAGCAGCGTCGCCGTATGGTCTCCGCGCGCCTGGAGAAGCGCGGGGCTCGCGGCGATCGAGCCGATGCTGCCGGGCGTTGCGTTCGGCCGATAGATGTCGCAGCTGCTGTTCGCCGTGTAGCTGGTGTCGCTGAAGCCTCCGCAGAGAAGCACGTCGCCGGCGTAGGCGCCCGTTTTAAGGAGCGTCGCCGTGTGCGCGAAGCGGCGGGCGCTCATGAAGCTGGCTCCGGAAGTAGCCCAGTTCCCCGTCGCGGGATTATAGACCTCCACGGTATTCTGGACCGTCCCCGTGTTGTCGACGCCGCCCGCGACCAGGACCGTGCCGTCCGGCAAAAGCGTGCCGGTGGCGTCCACGCGCTTGGCGTTCATGGGAGTTATCGTCTGGAAAGCGCCGTCCGGCAAAAAAATTTCAGCTTCGTTGGTCGCGTTGACGTATCCGTTGTTGTCCGTGTCTCCTCCGGCGATGAGGATGTTGCCGTTGGGAAGCAGGACGGAGACGTTGCCGTAGCGGGCGGTGCTCTGGGCGCGGACCGGGAGCGCCCAAAGGCCCGCTGCCGAGCCGATGGCGATAAGGGCGCCGAGTCTGTTTTTATGCATAGACACGAGTTGCCGCGTTGCCCGGAGGCAATGTGCGTATAAAATAACGGAGCGGTGTTACAAAATCAATAACGAATGAAAGGCGGAATTACGGCTTTACTTTGAGGGAACGACCAGGAGGGAATCGCCGTTTTTACGCATGGAATCGGCGGGGTCCAGCTTTTTTTTGCCGTTGACGAGGAAATAATAGCGGTAGGAGCCGGGCATGAGGTAAACCTTCAGCGTCCAGACGCCCTTTTTTCGGCGCATGGATTCTTTGCCGCCTTGGCGAATAAGAAAGGCTCCGGCCAGCTGCACGGTCCGCGCGCGGGAGGCCTTTAGCTCGAAGACCACGGGCGCGGCTCTTGCCGGGCCCGCCGAAGCGGGCTTATCGCCGATGCGCGCGGCTTCTTTCGGAACTGGAGCGGCGGGCTTATTCGCTTGCGCGGCGGCCGGCCGGGGAGCGGGAACGCGGGCCGCCGTTTTAATCGGCGCCGTCGGCTTTTTTCGCTCTAGAACCGCGAAGGAAGACTGCGGCGCCTGCCAATGCTCGTAGAGGGTGGCGGCCAAGGCGCCGCCGAAAAGAATGAGGAAAAAGGAGTCCGCCACCAGAAGAACGGCCCAGATTTTCTGGCTGGAGAAAAATTTTCTTCCCTTCGGCTCCGAGTCCATCGCGTCCATTCTAGCCAAAGCCCCGCGGGGTGTCAATGAAAATGCTTGAGGACGTCCCCCCAGCGGCCCTGCGATTTCAAGATTGTCTCCGCGACTTCGCGGACCGCGCCTTGGCCGCCGGAGGCTTTGGTCACCCAGTGGGCCGCGGCCTTGACCTCGGGCCGCGCATTGGCGGGAGCCGCGGCCAGCCCGACGCGCGCGAGCACGGGCAAATCGGGCAGGTCGTCGCCGATGTAGAGCGTGTTCCGGGCGTCGATGCCCGATTTCTTCCGGATTTCCTCCAGGACCGCGAGCTTGTCGAGCCGGCCCTGGTAGATGTAGGAAGCCTTGAGCATCTCGAGTCTCTTCTCGGTTCCGGCCGAGCGGCGGCCGCTGATAAATCCCGTCTTGACGCCGCACTCGGCCAGCCAGGTCAGCGCGATGGAATCCTGCGAGCGCATGCCCTTGAACTCGACCAAGCCCCCCGCGGAGTCCACGAAGTGATAAATCAGCCCGTCAGTGAGCACGCCGTCGACATCCATGAGCGCCAGCTTCACGCGGCTGGCCGCGTCGCAAATCCGCTTCCGGCTTAGTTTCGGCATTGGGTTGTCTTCTCCTTCCATGTTTTTTGGGGATCCAGGGCGTTGAGCAGCGCCGCCATGTGGTTGGCGCCGGGATTTCCCAAATCCAAGCGCAGCGCCCTGCGGCCCGCGAGGAGCAGGGCCGCGAAATCCCCCTCGGCCTGGGCGCGGCAGAGGGTCTCGAAGCCGTAGCGGCGCCGCGGCAGCGGAAGCGGCGCGCGGGGCGGCACGATGATTTCCACGAAGAGGCCGCAGTTCCTGCCGCCCTTGTAGAACTGGCCGCCGGAGTGCAGGTAAGCCGGGCCGAAATCAAGAATGGTCTCAAGCCCGGTTTTTTGGGCGATGAGCCCGGCCAGCGCGCTGAGCGCCGCTGAGTTTTTCTCATCGGGCGAGGCATAGGCCAGCACGGCGCAGTAGTCGCCCGCCCGGCCGCGCCCCAGGTGCCCGTCAAAGGTTTCCGATAAAGCCCGGTAGCCGGTGGGGCGCTCCGGAAAAAGGATTTTTTTGAGCTCCGCGTCGCAGAAGGCGGGAATTCCCGAAGCGTAAAAGTCGGGCTTGGGCCCGCGCTCGGCGGCCTTCCCCGGCTTTTTGCGTCCGGCGGCCTCCAAAATATCCCGCGCCGCGGCCTTCGCGGACTCGACGTCGGGCTCGCCGAACGGATTGACGCCCATCAAGAAGGCGGCGGCGCACACGGCGATTTCCCAGAGCAGGAATTGTCCCGCCGCGTCCCCGCGGACGGCTTCGATATCGATGGGCAATTCGTCGGCCGCGCGCGCGGGTTTTTCGGCGCCCGAGTCCCGCAGCACCGGCAAAAGCCCGCGGCCGTTCTTGCCCAAGGCTTCGGCGACCATCTGGACAATCCAGGGGCCGAGGCTGCGCCAGCGCGGCGAAAGCTCAAGAACGAGTTTGTCCTTCCCGGAGAGTTCCCCCTGCGCCAGCAAGGCGCCCAATTTTAAGGCGGGATTATCCGCGCCCGTGGTCCAAAGCTCGTTTTCCCGGGCGAGCGCTCCGCGCAAAAACGCCTCCGCGTCCACTCCGGAAAGCGCGGCCGGCGCGAGTCCGAAGGCGGTCCAGACGGAAAAGCGCCCGCCGATGTCCGGCGGCGTGGAAAAGACCCGGCGAAAACCCAGCCGGCGGGCTTTTTTCTCCAGGGACGTGCCGGGGTCCGTGATGGCGGCGAAGCGCCGCCCGGCTTTCCCCGGAAAAAGCCTGTCCACATGGGCGTAAAAATAATCCATCAGGCAGTTGGATTCGACCGTGGAGCCGGACTTGCTCGCCACGATGAAAAAGGTTTCGCGCAAATCGAGCGCGGCCTCGAAATCGCGCACGGCGTCGGGATGGATGGAATCGAGGATTTCCAAGCGTGGAAATCCTTCGGCTTTCGCAAAGCAATCGCGAAAGACCCGGCCGGACAGAATGGATCCGCCCATGCCCAGGACGGCGAGCGATTTCCAGCCTTCGGCTTTGAACTCTTCCGCGAAGGAGCGCAGCGGGCCAAGCCCCGCCGCCGAAGCGGCCGGAGCCGTGATCCAGCCCAGAGAGCCGCGGACCAAGTCCTCTTCTTGCGGATTCTTGGCGAAGAGGCTGACGTCCTTGCGCCGCAGGCGTTCCAGAAAGCGGCTGTCTAGAAGGGAGGCGACGCTAGCGTCCAAGTGACTTCGCCGCGGGCGCCGCGGGCCGCGAGAATTCCTTCTCGATGGCCGTCACCTTATCGAGGCGCCGGACATGGCGGGCCGCGCCGGAAAAGCGGGCCTTCATCCAGGCTCGCGCGATGTCCAAGGCCAGGCCCGTCCCGATGACCCGCTCGCCCAGGCACAGGACGTTGACCGCGTCGTCCTCGACGCCTTGCCGCGCGGTGAACACGTCGTGGCACAGCGCGGCGCGGACGCCGGGCACCTTGTTCGCGGCGACGCTCGCGCCCACGCCGCTGCCGCAAACCACGACGCCGCGCTCGGCCTTCCCCGAGGCCACGGCCAAGGCGACCTTACGGGCGTAGTCGGGATAATCGGACGGGCGCTCGGAATGGGCGCCTAAATCGGCGACGCGGTGGCCATTATCCTTGAGAAATTTGCCGACGGCCGTCTTGAGCTTGTAGCCGGCGTGATCCGAGCCGATGGCGATGCGCATGACGAGATTCTAGCGAGTTGAGGCGTGGGAATCAATCGCGAGGACCACGGCGGCCTTGGCCGCCGCCTCTTCCGGTCTGGCTGCGGCCGACGAGGGCGTGAAGAACGGAATTTCCCGCTTGAGCGCGCGGCAAAATTTTTTGGAAAAAAGGCGGCTTTGGAAAAGCCCGCCGGTCCAGGACACCTTGACGGGCCCGCGCCAGCGAAGCTCGGACTTGACGCCGCCGGCCAGCGCGGCCAGATGGGCGGCCGCGCGATCCAAGAGGGCGGCCGCGGCGCGGTTTTTCGGGGCGAGTTCTATCACGCGCCGAGCCAGCGCGGCGGTGCGGCGCACGGGCTCGGGGCCGTGCGCCAAGGCCAGGGGCGACGGGAATTTTTTGCGCAGGCGAGCGTCTTTAAGCGCCTCGCGCCCGATCCAAAACGCCGAGCCCTCATCTCCGAGCAAGGCGCCCCAGCCCCCGGCGCGCGCGGTTCGTCCGCGCCGGTCTCTCGCAAAGGCGATGGAGCCGGTTCCGGCGACGACGAGAATGCCGGGCCCCGCGCCGAAGGCCGCCCGGTGGGCCGTCTCGACGTCCGAAAGCACCTGCACGCGCCGCGCGGTTTTGCGCAGGGCCGCGCGCAGCCCGCGCTTTTTGGCGCCGGTCCAAATGCCGGTTCCACCCAGAATTAGGCCATCCAGGGATTCGATGCGCCAGCGTTTTTTGATGGAGCGGACGATTTTGGGGACCTCGCCTAGACGCGGCGCCGCCATGCGGGCTCGGCGCAGAACGCGCCCATCTCGGCTGACGAGGCAGGCGCGCAGCAGGCTGCCGCCGAAGTCAAGCCCCAGGCCGCCGTTACGGATTTTGCTCAAGCGGGGTCTGCGGCTGGGCGGCCAGGGAGATGAGAATTTTTTGCAGGGAGTTGAGCCAAGCCTGGGTGTTTTGCCTCAGATTCGGCGAGACGGCCGGATTCATCATGCTTTGAATTAAATTCTGCACCAAGGCGCGCTTGTCTTTTACGAAATTATCGAGCGTCGCGCTCAAGATGGGGCCGCGGCCCGGCAAGGGCGGCGAAAGCTTGACCTTCAAAATGCCTAAGACCGTGATTTGGGACGGCTGGGCGGTGAATTCCCTCTCATTGATGAGCTCCTGCGGGAAAGGAGTTCGGTATTCCTGTCCATCAATATCCGCGGACAAAAATTTCCTCGGCGCGCCGAAAACGGAGCGGATGGGCGCCAAGTGATAAATTCCCGGCTCGATTTGGTAGAGAAACGTCTGTCCGGCTTCGGTGGGCAGGCGGTAGATTTGCCCGTCGCGGCTCTCCAAGCCGATGACGGCGCTGCCGCGGGACGTCGGGCCGTTGGGGTCCTGAAACTCTCCGCCGATGACGACGGCCGCCATGCCCGGATGCGGCTCGTCCTGCGCCACGGGAATGGTTCCGCGGCAGGCGCTCAGGGTCAAAAGAGCCGCGGCGGCGGCGAGAGGAATTTTTTTCATCACCGCCATCATAGAAAATCGGCGGCGGAACGGCAATTCAATAGCGCAGGGTGTGGATGTTCACGCCGGGGAAGTAGCTTTCGATGATCCGGGCGGCGCTTTGCCCGGCCAAGGCGCGGCCGATGGCGCCGGATTGGCACAGGCCCACGCCGTGGCCCCAGCCGCCGCCGTGGAAAATCAAGTCGACCGGCCGCCCCCTGGCGTCGTAGTCGGCTTCGGTCATGAAAAGCGTGCTGCGCAGGGAGCCCAGGGCCAGAAGGTAGCGGATGTCGCTTTCCGAATCGATGCGCGCGTTCCGGCGCGTTCCCACGGCCAGCACGGCGTTGACGTTGCCCGAAGGCGCGCGGCGCAGGACGATGAGCCGCTTCAATCGTCCGATATGGTAGTGGGCGTCAAGCCTGTTTGTGATTTCGCTCAAAGGGACGACCCTCGTCCAGCGGAAGTGGGACGGGTAGACGTAGAGAGACGGGCCGCCGTAGGCTTTGGGCCAGGAGAAAAGCCATTGGCGCAGGGCCCAGGGAGAGTCCGGAGGCGGCGCGCCGTCGGGCATGTCGGAGACGCCTTTCCAGTAAGGGATGTTTCCCCAGCCGGAGACGTCCTTGGCGCTTTGGGTGTGACCGCCGCAGTTCGCGGAATAGGTCACTTGCGCGAGCTTGCCTTTGTAGTAGACGACTTCCCCGCGGGTCGCCGCGACCACGGCGCGGGCGCGGGCGCTTTCCGCGCGCACGCCCTCGTAAACCTGGCAGTGCTGGCTGTCGCACAAATCGTAGCCTTCCCGCCGATGCGGCCGCAGGATTTTTTTGAGGTAGAGCGCCTCGGTGCGCGCCAAAATCGCCTGGACCTTGAGCGCCTCAATGGGCGAATCGATGGGCATCTCCGCCGCCAAGACTCCCGCGACGTAGGATTCGACGTCCACGGTGTTGACCAGCCGCAGAGTTCCATGGTCATCGGAGATTTCCAGCGCGCCGCGCAAAGCCTCGTTGGAAAGCCTGGGGCCCGCGGACACCGGGTCGCTGAGCATGACGATGCCTTGGGCGCGGGAGAGCGGCTTGATGACGACGGCGCCGCGGCGCAGGAGAGCCCGCCGCCCCGTGGGGTTCAAAATTTCCAGGCGCCAGCGGCGCCCGACGCGGCGCAGGAGAGCCGTCCACTTCGTGCCGGCCGCGCCCTTGAGCAGGACGCGGCCGCTGCCTGCGTCCTCGATGGCGAACCGGCGGTTGGCGCTGAAGGTGACGATGCGGCGCATCCGAGGGTTGCCCAGCGCGTCGGTGCCGATGCCGACTCGGATCATGGGCGTGCGCGGGGATTTCGGGAAGGCCCGCGCGACCGTCGGCGTTTTCGCCGTCGAAATGCCCAATATTTTGGCGGGGCGCATGGTCAAAAGGGGCTGGATGCGGCGGAGCATCCCCAGGAGGAAGCGGTTGTGCGGCTCCGCGTCGGCGATGTAGGCGACCTCGCGCCAAGCCAGATTGTAGCGGTGTTCCGTGAGGTAAATCCTCGCCAGCGCCTGCCGGGCTTCCTGAAAGTAGGAATCGGCGATGATGCTTTGGCGGAAGGCCTTGGCCGCGGCCCGATTCTTGTCGAGTTTTTCGTAGATTTCGGCGCGGTAGAAGGGAATAAGGTTCAAGAACGGGGACGATTTCTCGGCGTTATCCAGGTCGCGCAACGCCGTATTCGGGCGGGAGCGGGCCTCGTCGACGCGCGCCATTCCCACCCAGGCGTAGGCTTCGTCCGAGTTCTTTTCCAGCGCGCGTTCGAAGCTTTCCTCGGCCGCCGCGTAACGGCCTGTCTCGAACTGCGACCAGCCCAGGGCCGTGAGCACGTCCGAGGAGGGATCGACGGACGCGGCGTGGGAAAACCATTGTTCGGCGGTTTGCGGCTTCTGGGTTTCCGTGAAAATGACGCCGCCATCGAGCCATGGTTGGGCGGCGGCCGGATCAAGCTTCGCGGCCCGGCGATAGTCCAAGACGGCGTCTTGGTAGCGGCCTTGAAAATACAGCGCGTCGGCCCGCGCGATGAGCTTATTGGCTTTGGCGGGCGATGCGGCGTGGAGGAACGGAACGGATGACAAGGCGGTCGCCAAGATTATCGCGGCCGCGGGCAGTGGACGTCTCCGGAGTCTAGAAATCGTTCCCGCTCCCGCCGGCGCAGCGTCCGCCCGCGCACGCGGAACGGCCGCAAGGGCCGACGTCCTGGCTGATGGAGGCGCCGCCGTGCGAGGCGACTTTGGGCACGCGGTCGGAGACTTTCACGATTTTCCCCAGTTCCGCGTCGTAAATGTAAGTTCCGGTGACGGTCTTCATGGTTTTGCCTTGCCTCCGCGAACGGCTTTCACGGCTGACGGGAGTCATTTTAGCAGAAAAGAAGAGCCCGCACCGCCTTTCGGCGACGCGGGCTCTTGGTTCTTCGTCCTGAACTAGAGCTTCTGGACGTTCGTCGCGCGAGGTCCTTTATCGGACTGCTCGACGCTGAACTCGACGGATTGATTCTCCGCCAAGGTCTTGAATCCATTGCCCTGGATGGACGTATGATGGACAAAAAGATCCTTCGAGCCGTCATCGGGGGTGATGAATCCGAACCCCTTCTGATCGTTGAACCACTTCACTTTACCTGTAGCCATTTTGCTTTTCTTATCCTCTTT
>DATLUA010000091.1:0-10092 GCA_035533295.1 Elusimicrobiota bacterium
GCGGTAGATGAACTCTCGTTCTTCCGCCGTCACGCGCTTGTAAGCCATCTCGTTCTCCTCGTGTCATCCAACACGAAGAATACAGCTTACCGCGTGAGAGTCTCACGCTACGAGTGTTGCACTAGCCGGTGGAACGCGGGAAATGAAAGAATAAAAGCCCGTCTGTATAGGATGGCAATAACCATCAAAAATTACGAAGTGCTTGATGCTCTTTTGATGCCGCGAAGCGCCGCCGGCGAAGCTCCTGTGATTACGACGAAGAATGAGATTCTGCGCGTGGCCGTGCAATTGGGAGATGAGGAAATGGCCCGATGGGCTTTGGAGCGCGGCGCCGAACCGAACCGTGATTACGGAATGTTGACGCCGCTGATGATCGCCGCCGATTGCGGACACTCGCGCATCGTTAATCTCCTTATCTCGCGCGGAGCCAGTCTCAATGAGAGAACTGGCTGTGAGGAAACCGCGCTCATCCTGGCATGCAAGAACGCGCATGAGTCCTCCGCCAGGCCTCTTGTTGAAGCCGGAGCAGATCTTAATGCCGGAGAGTTGTTCAAAGGAATGACCGCACTTATGTTTGCCGCCTATCACGGACAAACATGCATTGTCCGCCTTCTCCTTGAGGCAGGAGCCGACGCGGCACTCAAAAGCAAGGATGGGATGACCGCCTTGGATTTTGCCCGCACCGCCAGCCGCGAAGACGCCATCGATTTGCTCCTTTCCCACGGCGGTTGAATCATGCGCTCCAAAAGCGCTAGAGTCATCGAAGCCTCATGAGTTTTATCCTTGTTGTTACGCTGGGTTTCCTGCTCGCGCGCATCCTCCTCGCGAGCGGCCGTAAAGGCGGCTTCCCCGTTGGCTCCGTTGTGCGGGACGTGGTTCTGGCCCTGGCTTTCCTGCTGGTCGTCTCCCAGGGCTCGAGCTTCGCGGTGAGCTATTCTTGGTGGCGGAAACTGGGCCAGCTCTCGACTTTTTGGCGCCTTTTGGCCGTGCAGTGGCTGCCGCAAAGCGCCGCGGCCCTCGTCGGCGCCGCCGTCTTGGCCCTGACGCTCTCCTTGAGCAAACGGCGCCTTGGCGACTCCTTCCTCTTCAAGAACCGTCTCTTCAGCGCCGCGGCTTACGTCGCCGCGCTTGTCCTCGGCTTTGGAATAGGCATGAGCTTCATCGATCCGTGGGTGTGCGCCTTATGGCGCGGCGCCCCGGCTGCCGTTTCGGCCTACCGGGATCCGCTTTTCCAAAAAGGCCTCGGCTTTTATTTTTTCCGTCTTCCTTTCTACGAAATGCTGGCGGGCTGGCTGGGCATTCTTGCCTTGGCCGTGTTGGGAATCTGCTCCGCGGTCCAAGTCGCCGATCTTTCCCCCGCTCAACTGCAAGCCTGGGCGCAGCGCCTGGGCTTGACTCCGGCGCGGGAATCCTGGGAGTCCTGGGAAGAGCCGCGGCAGGTGCATCCCAAGCCGGTTCGTTTCTCTCTGGCCGGCCCCGCGCGCGCCGGCGCGGCGCTCTTCTTTATTTTCATCGCCGTGATGTCCTTCTTCAACCGCTACAGCCTGCTCTATTCCCAGCACCAGTTCCTCTACGGCGCGGACTATGTCGACGCCATGCTGGGAATTCCCTTCTATTGGGCCCGATGCGCGTTCGCGTTGACGCTGGCGCTCCTGGCCCTGGCCGCTCCGCGCCGGAAGGTCGAGATTCTCGAGGCGGCGGGCGTCGAGCTCTCGCCCTTCTCCTCCCTGCCCCGCTGGTTCATGCCCGTGATGGGCCTGGGTTTCGCCGCGCTTCTGTTTTTGCCGCCCTTGACCGAGGCCGCGGTCAGGTCTCTCTACGTCAAGCCCAACGAGCTCACGCTCGAGCAGCCCTACATCGCGGAGCACATCGCTGCCACGCTCTCCGCCTACGATTTGGCGCAGAACGCTCATGAGGAGCCCTTCATCCCCAAGCAGACCGACACCTTGAACATCGCCAAGTATCCCGACGTCGCGCAAAATATCCTGCTCTGGGACCACCGGCCTTTCCTGGACAACGCCGACCAACTGCAGACCCTGCGGCCCTATTACACCTTTCCCTCCGTGGCCACGGACCGCTACCTCGTCAACGGCGAAATGCGCCAAGTTCTCATCTCGCCCCGTGGGCTCGACACGGATCTCCTCCCGGGCACCGCGCAGACTTGGGTCAACCTAAACCTTCAATACACCCACGGCTACGGCGCGGTCGCCTCGCTGGTCGGCTCCGCTACGAGCGAGGGCGCTCCCGATTTCGACCTGCGCGACGCTCCGGTCAAGAGCGACATCCCCGCCCTCGACATCACCCGGCCGCAGATTTATTTCGGCGAGAAGACCGAAAACCCGGTGTTCGTGGACAGCGATCAGCAGGAGTTCGACTATCCGAAAGGGGACGACAACGCCTACAACACTTACGACGGCACGGGCGGCATCTCCATAGGCTCCTGGCCGATGCGGATTGCCGCGGCCGTCTCGATGAGCGACTGGAACATCCTGCTGACCCGCTACCTCACGCCGTCCTCCAAGATGCTCATCCACCGGCAGATCATGAACCGTGTTTCCCGCCTGGCGCCGTTCTTGACTCTGGATCCCCATCCCTACCTGGTCATCGACGGCGCGGGGCGCCTGTTCTGGATGCTCGACGCCTACACCAGTTCGGATTTGAACCCCGACTCCCAGCCCACGGACTTCAACGACGGCACCGAGATCAACTACATCCGCAACAGCGTAAAAATTACGGTTGACGCCTACAACGGGACCGTTCATTTCTACGTTTTCGACAAGTCCGATCCCTTGCTGGAGGCCTATCGCAAGCTTTTCCCCAGCCTCTTCCTGCCCCGCTCGGCCATGCCGCCCGATTTGCTGGCGCACATCCGCTACCCCGAGTTCATTTTCAACGTGCAGTCACAAATCTACCGCATCTACCACATGCGCGATCCCCAAGTCTTCTACAACAAGGAGGACGTCTGGGACGTGGCCAAGCAGCTCTCCGGCCAGGAGGGCTCGCGCCCGACCAACCCCTATTACGTGATGGTGCGGCTTCCCGGCGACACGAAGGCCGAGTTCGTCCTCATGCTGCCCTTCACCAGCCATAACCGGGACAACCTCATCGCCTGGATCGCGGCGCGCTGCGATCCAAAGCACTATGGGCAGATCATCTTCTATCGCCTGCCCAAGGATCAGCTCATTTACGGCCCCTTGCAGATCCAAAGCCGGGTCAATCAAAATCGCTCCATCAGCAAGGACTTAAGCCTCTGGAACCAGCAGGGCACGCGGGTCGTGCGCGGAAACACGAGGGTTCTTCCGGTTGGCGACACTTTCCTCTATGTCGAGCCCATCTACATCCAGGCCACCCAGGCCAAGCTGCCGGAATTGAAAAAAATCGTCCTGGGCGTGGGCGATCGCCTGGCTTACAGCGACACTCTCTCCCAGGCCATCGCGGAACTGGCCAAGCCCGAGTCGCCCTCCGAGCAGGCGGATGAGAGCTCCATCGACGTGGAAGCCCCGCCGCCGGCTGCGGAGTCCGAGCCCTCGCCCTTCGCCCCCAGCGGCCTCATCGAGTCCCTTAAGGAGCACATGGCGCGCTACCGTCAATTGACCTCCGAGGGCCGGCTCTCCGAAGCCGGGCAGGAGCTGGAGGCTCTCCAGCAGGAGCTCGGGCAGACGCAGACGCCCAAGGCCCGCCCGCCCCGCCGCCCCCGTCATCGCCGCTAGGCCCCGAATCGCGCGACACTTTTGCGCCCTCCTGAACGTCTCACTGGCGATGAGCCGATTCTTGCCCGGATTACGCGGCGGCAACAGCGTTGCGTAAGAGTCGGCAGGAAGGGTTGCGTCAAATAGACGTATGATCGTCCAGGAGAAGAATAAAATTATGAAGAAGACTCACATCAGCCTGCTCCTCGCCGCGGCGCTTTTGGCGCCTGTCGCCGCGATGGCGCAGGGTTCCATGGGCGGCGCCGCTCCGGCTCCCGCCGCCGTTGACACGCACGCGGCGCTCGATAGTGCCCGCGCCGCCGTCAAATCGGCCAGGGCCAAGCTCCACGAGGGCTACGAGGCCTACAAGGCCGACAAGAAAGCCGCCAAGGCCGCCTGCAAGACCGCCGGCGCCGCCTGCGACTCGGCCAAGGCCAAGGTCAAGGACGACATGGCGCAGAGAAAGGCCGACAGAGCCGCCCTCCACGAGGCCTATGTGAACGAGCATAAGGCTTACGAGGCGTACAGAAAGGAGCATCACCGCGTTTGGCACCAAAAGAAGCACGAAGCCGCCAAGACCGCTCCCGCCGCGCCCGCTGCCCCCGCCGCTCCCGCGTCGGGCAACTAGCCAGCCGCCGTTTAAGTCCGCAAAGTCCCTCCCGGCTTCGGCCGGGAGGGACTCTTCTTTAGGGGTTGCAATCGGGGCGGATTTACTATAATATGCCGGTCGCCTCATTGGCGGCGCGCGCCGATGGATTCCAATTCCCGCAAGATTTTCCAGGAAAATTTCAAGGAGATTCACCCTCCCCTGCGGCCGGAGGAAGCCGCCGTCGAAGCCAACCGCTGCCTGTACTGCTACGACGCGCCCTGCGTCAAGGCCTGCCCGACGCACATCGAAATCCCCCGCTTCATCAAGCAAATCGCCTCGGGGGATTTGACCGGCTCGGCCAAGACCATCTTCGAGGCCAATGCCTTCGGGCATTCCTGCGCCCGCGCCTGCCCGGTCGAGGTGCTTTGCGAGGGCGCCTGCGTCTACCACGACTGGCAGGAGAAACCCATTTCCATCGCGCTTTTGCAGCGCCGCGCCACGGACGAGGCCCACGCGGCCTCCATGGAGCCCTTTGAGCCCGGGCCGGACAACGGATTCTCGGTCGCCGTGGTGGGCGGCGGCCCCGCGGGCTTGGCCTGCGCGTCCTACCTGCGCCGCCTGGGCTACGCGGTCACGGTGTTCGAGCGCGATAAAAACCTGGGCGGCTTGAACACGCACGGCATCGCGGAGTACAAGATGACCCGGAAAGTCTCCACGGACGAGGTCAAGCGCATTCTGACTTTGGGCGCGACCGTCAAAAGCGGCGTTGAAATCGGCCGGGATATTGTTCCGGAAGATTTGCTGACTGGCTTTGACGCGGTGTTCTTGGGCATCGGCTTGGGCGAGACCAAGCGGCTGGGAATCCCCGGCGAGGCGCTGCGCGGCGTTTGGGACGCGCTGTCCTTCATCCGCCACGTCAAGAACCGCGACTTAAAGCCCTTGGGCCAAAGCGCCTGCACCGTCATCATCGGCGGCGGCAACACCGCGATTGACGCCGCCACCCAGGCCAAGCGCACCGGCGCCAAGAAAGTCGTTTTGGCTTATCGCCGCGCCGAGGCGGACATGAGCGCCTACGAGTTCGAGCGCGCGCTGGCCAAGACCGACGGCGTCGAGTTTCTCTTGAACGCCGCGCCCCTGCGCGTGCTGGGCAAGAAAAAGGCCGAGGGCGTCGAATTCGCGCGGACCGCGGTCAAAAACGGCAAGGTCGTCGAGTTGCGCGGCCAGCGCCACATCATCAAGTGCGACCGCGTCATCAAGGCCGTGGGACAGGCCAAGCAAATTTCCGTCGCCAAGGCTTTGGGCGTCGAGTTGGCCAAGGACGGCAAAATCGCAGTGGATCCGCGGACGCTGCGCTCCTCGCACCCCAAAGTGTTCGCGGGCGGCGACGCGACCAGCGGCGGCAAGGAAGTCGTCAACGCAGCGGCCGACGGCAAGCGGGCGGCCTACGGCATCGAGCGCACGCTCCGTCCGGGCGCGCCCCTGCCGCCCGGAAATGAATACTGGGTTTCCACCATTGACGGCCGCCAAGTGGCGCCCATTGCCCCCCGCGGCAAGGAAGCAGCCCATGTCTAGCGCGACGCCCGATCTCTCGGCCAACTGCGCGGGCATCAAGTCGCCCAACCCTTTTTGGCTGGCCTCCGCGCCGCCGACGAACTCCGGCGAGCAGATCATGCGCGCTTTTCAGTACGGCTGGGGCGGCGCCGTGTGGAAAACCTTGGGCCAGGACCCCCCGGTCATCAACGTCACCTCGCGCTACGGCGCTTTGGATATCGGCGGCTCCAAAATCGCGGGCTTCAACAACATCGAGCTCATCACCGACCGGCCGTTGGAAGACAATTTGAAGGAGATGCTCGCGGTCAAGAAGCGCTTTGCCGACCGCGCGGTCATCGCGTCCTTGATGGTGCCTTGCGAGCGGCAAGATTGGCACGACATCACGGCCAAGGTCGTGGACGCCGGCGCCGACGGCATCGAGCTCAACTTCGGCTGCCCGCACGGCATGTCCGAGCGCGGCATGGGCGCGGCCGTGGGCCAAGTGCCCGAGTACGTCAAGATGGTGACCGAATTCGTCAAGGAAAAATCCTCCATCCCGGTTTTAGTCAAGCTGACCCCCAACGTGGCGGACGTGCGCTACGCGGCGCGCGCAGCCAAGGCCGGCGGCGCCGACGGGGTGTCCCTCATCAACACGATTAATTCCTTGATGGGCGTGAACTTGGACACGCTCACGCCTAAGTTCGCGGTCGGCGGCAAGGCCGCGCACGGCGGCTACTGCGGCCCGGCGGTCAAGCCCATCGCGCTCAACATGGTGAGCCAAATCGCCACGGACCCCGAGACCAAGGGCCTGCCTATCTCCGGCATCGGCGGAGTCTCCACCTGGTCCGACGCGGCCGAGTTCATGCTGCTGGGCTCCTCCTCGGTCCAGCTCTGCACCGCGGTGATGCACTACGGCTTTCGCATCATCGAGGACTTGAACGCGGGCCTGGAGAACTGGATGGCGGCCAAGGGCTTTAAGCGGCTCTCGGATTTCATCGGCGTCTCCGCGCCCAGCGTGACGGAGTGGAAGCACTTAAACCTCCACCACAAGACCGTGGCGGAGATAGACGCCACGACCTGCATCGGCTGCCAGCTGTGCTACGTCGCATGTAACGACACCGCGCATCAGTGCATCGCGGTCGATTCCCGCGGCAAGAGCCGCAAGCCCGTCGTTATCCAAGAAGACTGCGTGGGGTGCAACTTGTGCTCCTTGGTCTGCCCGGTGGATGGCTGCATCACCATGAAGCCCGTTGAAACCGGCTTTAAGCCGCTCACGTGGGACGAGTACATGAAGAACGGCATGGCGGGCTACAAGGAAGTCTATAAGCGGGTGCACGGATAAAATGCCTACCCCGGAAAGCATACGGGGACGTGTCGTGCTTCCCCGCTTAATGATAGAACGTTCGTATAAATTGATTTTCGAACGACTTGAACAGACAATCAAAGCTCAGGAAGTAATTCTCGATGCGAGTGACGTCCTTTGGATTTCGCCGCTTGGCACGATCCTTCTCGCTGACTTTACGCACCGGCGCCAGGAATTAGGGCTCACTACATCCATCATCATGCCGAAGCAGGCGATGAGCAATCAATATATTAGAGACTCGGGACTTTTTAACTTAACGCAGTCATCGAATTTAGACGGTGCAATTACCTCCAGCAATGTGCAATTGCGGCTGCTAAATCGCATGGACGGTAACGTTCCGGAACTGCTCGTGAATTTTGCTTGCGGGCAAGCGGAAGACGTTGATGATGACGATAGAGCGCTTTTGCGTGTATGGGTTACCGAATTAATGACCAATGCGAACGACCACGCTAAATCAGAGAAAGGATTTTGGGTTTGCGCAAGATACAACCCAAATAGAAATCCGAAACTCAATAATATGAATATTTGCGTCGCAGATTCAGGAATTGGCATTAAGGAATCTCTTTTGCGTTCTGGCAAATACGGAAAGGAAATGTCACACTCCCAAGCGATTGAGAAAGCCCTTGAAGAGGGAGTAACTTCTCGAGCAGGACATACGGGCGGCCTAGGTCTTAAGCATATCGTTGCCTACGTAAAATCGCATGGAGGCTCTCTGACTATTTTCTCTGGCAATGCCTGCGTTCGTGTCCGCAGAAAAAGGAAAAAAGAGGTTAAGACAATCCCTCAATATCAAGGGACTATCGTCACGGCCGCCTTTAATATTCGAACTGTGAGCAAGTATTCTAAGTCCGAAGGATCCGCCGAGTCACCTTTTCAGTTCCAATAACATGAGTGAAACTATTTTAAAGCTGCACGAAATTTGCGGTGAGAATACATACACACGCGACGACGCGGTCCCTCTTTACAATAAAATCCGTGATGGGCTTCTGGCTGGAAATAATGTGACGGTAGATTTTGAGGAGAAAGAGATCAGTTCAGAATCTTTCTTAGATGAAGCCATTGTGGAGCATTATATTCACCCGAAAGTTCCCAATGCCGCTAAAAAGATCACCCTCAAGAATGTACTGGGCTTCGACAAGAGCTTAATGGCGCGGATATACAACTATCGGAAGGAAATTGAGGACAAGCAACTAAAAAAAGCGCAAAAGGCAACCAACGCGACGCACTCGATTATCCGGGATTCAAATCAGGATTCAAGCGCTAAAAAATAAGTAGGATTGCGGAGGTCTAACCATGTCTCGAATCGTCAAAGGCGGGCTGATCCAGGCGTCGTGCGACTGGGCGACGCCCAAGCACACTCTCGCGCAAATCAAGAAAAACATGATCGACAAGCACGTGGGCTTGATCGAGAAAGCGGCCAAGCAGGGCGTGCAGGTCCTAAGCCTGCAGGAGATTTTCTACGGCCCGTATTTCTGCGCCGAGCAGGACGACAAGTGGTACGACACGGCCGAAACCATCCCCGGGCCGACGACCAAGCTGATGCAGGCCCTGGCCAAGAAGCACAAGATGGTCATCGTGGTCCCCATCTACGAGACGCCGACCACCGGCACCTACTACAACACCGCCGCGGTCATCGACGCGGACGGCGAAATCCTGGGCTGCTACCGCAAGAACCACATCCCCCACTGCGCGCCCGGCTTTTGGGAGAAGTTCTACTTCAAGCCCGGCAATCTGGGCTACCCGGTCTTCAACACCAAGTACGCCAAGGTCGGGGTCTACATCTGCTACGACCGGCATTTCCCGGACGGCGCGCGCATTTTGGGCCTAAACGGCGCCGAAATCGTGTTCAACCCCTCGGCCACGGTCGCGGGCTTGTCCGAGTATCTCTGGAAGCTGGAGCAGCCCGCGCACTGCGTGGCCAACCAGTATTTCGTCGGCGCCATCAACCGGGTGGGTAAGGAAAAGCCCTGGGGCATCGGCGAGTTCTATGGCCAGTCCTATTTCTGCGACCCGCGCGGGAAGATGCTGACCATGGGGCCGCGCGACAAGGACGCGGTGGTGACGGCGGAGCTGGACTTGGATCAAATTCTGGAGGTGCGCAAGGTCTGGCAGTTCTTCCGCGACCGCCGGCCCGAGACCTACGGGGAGCTCGTCCAGCAGCTGCCGTGATCGGCGGCTTGAGGGCAAAAAGAAAGGCCCCGGTCGCCCGAGGCCTGGGTAGTTCACAGCCGCCCGATAAATCTAATATAGCAGGAGCATGAATGCGCGTCAAGAGCCAAGCGGAAACCGAAGCTCCGCCCGTTCCAGACAGCTTCGGTTTCCTGGGTTTGCAGGGGTGGGAATCGAACCCACATCTTCCGGTTATCGGGCGGCTATTCTACCGTCGAACTACCCTGCATGCCTACTTTTCATACGAGCCAATCCTTAAAAAAGTTCCATGAATAACTCCATGGAGAATAGCCCTCCCGGACTTAACATTGAGAACTCTTCTCGCGATGAATTTAAGCGAGAGCTATTGAAGATCGAAAAGGGCGAGTATGTGGTTGAAACTTTGGCGGATGGCCGTCAGATTCGTATCAAGAAACCCGGAAAAAAAGGTGAGAATGATTTTTTAGTCCAGATATACGATCCCAAAAATCAAGGGTCACGGTGCATCACGCACGAGGAAATAAAGAAAGATATTAAATCCAAGAAAAATAAATCCCCTAAAAAAACAGCGGAAATTGTAAAAGCTCTGCTGCGAGTATGTGAAGGTGAAGATCCAAAGACTGTTCTTAATAATGGGTCTTCTCCAAACTGAGTGGGTAAAAACAGGGTGATAAACGATCTTTCCTCGACGAAGGCACGGCTATTTTGATGGCTTGGAAATCTGGCATGATTACCGGATGCAAAAACACAAGCGCCTGTGGGATGCCTATCGC